>NZ_JAZSAF010000063.1:0-6561 GCF_045601785.1 Fibrobacter sp. | reverse complement strand
GTTCGAAAGCATTATGCCGCTCACCATCAGGAAAATCGCGCACAAAAGGATTCCGCAATTCACGACCGCCTGCAAGATGCGGAATGCGTTGTAGCGGCCCTTGAACAGCGAAAGGAAAAAGCGCCGGTTCAGCGTGATGTGCACCGCCCACAAAGCGAGCAGCACCACGCCCAGAATCTCGTGAACGGCCGTCGATTCAAAGAAGTAGTTGCCGCCCATCAGCACAAGCGTCGCGACAGTCATCGCGATATCAAGCGGCATACGGATTTTGGCGGAAATAGGCATATCAAGGAATATACATTATTTCGTCTTCACGCCGTTTTTCTCAAGCCACTTGGCCACATCTTTCGAGAGGCTCGAACCGCCGGAGTAATGCACCGAAAGGCCTTCGCCGATTTTTGCGTTGGGCGCAAGTTTCGCAATCGCGGTGATGCTCTGGCCAAAGCGCCCGCCACCGTGGGAGCAGAACGGCAGAATCCGCTTGCCCGTAAAGTCGTAACTTTCGAGCAAAGTCGCAATAGGCATCGGGATACTCGCCCACCAGTTGGGGTAACCGATGATAATCGTTTCGTAGTCGGCCCACTTCTTTGCGTCGGGCTTTTTCTTGAGGGCAGGGCGCGCTTGTTTGTGCTGGTCGTTCTGCGCCTGCTTCAAGACGGTATTGTAGTCATCGGAATAGGGCTTCACGAGTTCAATTTCCACCATGTCGAAACCGGTCTGCTTCTTGATTTCGCGTGCGACACCGCGGGTATTCCCGCTCCAGGAATAGAAAACAATCAGCACACTGGATCCGCTTTTCGGGTTCGACGCCGCTTGCGCCTTTTCGCCCTTAAAGCCCGCCGCTTCCTGGGTCACAAATGTTCCCTTGACGCCTGCACCCGCATTCATGGCGAGCCTGAGCCCCACATTGTAACTCTTGCTGGATTGCTGCATGGCCCCGCGATAGGCGCTGCGGAGGTTCTTGCCGAAATCGTTCCAGCCGCCACCGCGATGCACGCGCCTCGTGCCCGAAGGTTTGCCCGCCGGATCGACCGTCACGCTTGTCGAACCCGCAGAAACACCGTAATCGCCGTAAAAGTCAAAGCACCATTCGCCCACGTTCCCGTAAATGTCGTAAAGCCCGAAGGGATTGGGCTTGAAGTTGCCCACGGGGAGCGTGTTCCCGCGATAAACGCCGAGGCGTGTTTCCAGAACCTCGTCGTTGAAATAGTTCTGCTCGATTTGATACGGATAATGCCCGTAAAAATTCACATCGTCGGCACCGGGCGCCTTCTTTGTGTAGAACGGCGTGGTCGTGCCGCCTCGGGCCGCGTATTCCCATTCCGCTTCGGTAGGGAGCCTGTAGCCGTTCGCCTCGCGATTCCAGCTGACCGCATCGCCTTCGATAGCGTAAACGGGAGTGCGTCCGTCGCGTTCGCTTAACTTGTTGCAAAAACGCGCCGCATCGAGCCACGTGATGTTTTCGACGGGCAAATCGTCACCCTTGAAACTGGAGGGATTATCGCCCATCACTTCGCGGTAAAGCTTTTGCGTCACCTCGTATTTGCCCAGGTAAAAATCGGAGACTTTCACCTTGTGCAGCGTCTCGTCGTTGACACGCCAGTCCTCGTTTACGGGGCTTCCCATGTCGAAGGTCCCGCCCTTGATAAGCACGAAGCCCTCGGGCGCAGGTGCCGCCGCAAGCGACACCGCCGAGAACCACAAAATTGCACAAGATAAAAGTTTAGCAAACATTATTTCAACTTCCCGTAGTCTTCGTCGCTCACGGGCTCAAGCCATTCGTTGCTTGTTCCTTCGCCGGGAACTTCAATCGCCAAATGCTGGAACCAGGAATCCGGAGCCGCCCCGTGCCAATGCTTGACGCCAGCCGGAATGTTCACCACGTCGCCGGGCTTCAGTTCCACCGCCGGCTTGCCCCATTCCTGATAGTAGCCGCGGCCCGCCGTCGCAATGAGAATCTGACCACCGCCCTTCTTTGCATGATGGATATGCCAGTTGTTGCGGCACGCCGGCTCAAAAGTCACGTTCCCGACACCCACCTGTTCCTTGCTGATCATGTCGAGATAGCTCTTGCCCACGAAATACTTGGCATAGGCGTCGTTCGGCTTGCCCACCGGGAACACGCTCCAGTCCTTATCTGGCATGCTTTTTGCGACCGTCGCGTTTACAGCACCAGCCGTCGCACCCGTCGTCGCTTCGGCAGGCTCAGCGACCTTCGCCTCCGCCACCGTTTCCTTGAGCAGTCGCAACGCGTTCAGCGTGCGCGGGTAACCGCAATACGGCAAGCAGTTGTAAATCGCCTGTTCCACGTAGTCGGCCGTGCGAATCTTCAGGTTCGCGCCGATATGCGCCTTGAGCTGCGGCTCCGTTCCCAAGTTCACGAGAATCGCCATCGTCAAGAGTTCGCGGGTATTCAGGTCGAGCCCCTTGCGGGTGTAGTAATCGCCAAAGCAGTTGCTCGCCAAGAAGTAATTGATAGTCGGCATCCCGCTCTTGCCGTTCTTCGCCATGTCGCGGAAAGACTGGCCGAACAGCGTTCCCTGCGCGTCGGCACCCGCATCCAGGCGGGACTGCGCTGTCACCGTCCCACGGTTTTCGTCCACCTTCACGTTCTTCGCCTTGAACACGCTGCGGGCAATTTCAACCGCATCCACCGTCCGCGGGAACCCGGTGTAGGGGGCGCACTGGTAAATCGCCTCGAGAATCTCTTCGGGAGTAAGCCCCTGCGCAAGCGCCGTCGCCACTTCTTCTTGCAAAAGAGCGCCCGACTGCTGCGTCACAAGCGACACCAGGCGAATCAATTCCACCTCGCGCTTTTCCACAAGCGGGGTCGCCGCCGGAACCTCGTTCTGCGTGAAGTTGTCCATCACGGCACGCAGTTCCTTGTCCTGCGAAAGCACCTTCGCCTCGCCCTGCGGGCAGCAATCACACGCGGCAAGCACCGCACCCATACCAAGCATCGTCATAATCGTCCCTAGTTTCATGGTTTGTTCCTTTTTTATCTACGCCTTTAATATAAATAAATGCGCAAACCCCGCAAAATACCATTTTTTCATGCTCAGTATGCGTGAAACGCATAGTGAAAACAACACATAACGACTTTTTGGGCGTTCCCCTTGTAAAACCGAGCCAGCCCAGGTTGCCTTTGGCGACAGAATAATGTATATTGTGGACATGGTCAATTCTAAGGCAATCCTGTCAAATGACGGATGTTACATATCCTTCTCCTTTAACGGGCGGACTATACGGTTCAAGGGGCCGTATAGCCTTGTCAAGATTGCAAAGGTGAAGGAATGGGACAACGGCTACCTGGTGGTCGATGCCGTATATAGCCAGAACAAGGACAAACTCGTCGAGGACTATATCGACCTGGTTCCCATCCTTGAAGACCTTTACATCGACCCGAAAATTTTCTTGCAACCGATAACATCTGTCGAGGTGGACAATGTCCGAGCAACAGCTTAATGAAATCGCCGACAAGGCCGACATGATTATCGCCAACTACAGTTTCACCGTTACAGACAACGGCGATGTCAAGATCCTCTATTTAAGCAACCCGGAGCAAGCCTGCGTCCTGAACAAGGATGGAGACATGATCAAGTCCTCCATGTGCGACGCACAGTTAGCCCTCGTCCAGGCCTACTACCTGAAAAACAAAGATTTGATCGGGAACGACTAATGCCGAAATATTTCCCATTCAAGATCGCCGGTTACTATCTGTATTTTACCATGGCCTGCATAGTCGAATGCATCCACGCACATGCGAGCGACTCAAAATTGACTGAAGCCGGTTCCGCAAAACTTTTCATCAAATCAAACGGCGACACCGTTGTCCAGAAACGCGGCTCTCTTTCCGACAAGGATCTTCTGACCATCCAGAAATACATCAAGAACAACTACTTGACAATGTTCGAAATGTGGTCTCAGCATTCGGAACACGGATTCTTCGGCGAGAACAAGTAAATAACCTAAAGCAGTAAAAGTAAGTATAGCACACTATTGGGCGTTCCCCGGCGGGGGCCGGGTCGGGCTATACTCGCTTCGCTCGCCGAGCCTGTAGTCTCGGCCCTTACGGGTGACTATCCCTAACGCAGAAGCAATGTGAAATGTGAAGTGTGGGGTATGGAATGAAAATTCAAAGTGTTTTTTTTCAAAAACGTTTGTATATTTATGATATGACTCAGCAAGCGAAAAGAATGCACGAACTTTACGAAGAATGCAAGCACATCGGTCTTTCGGAAACTTCCGATGTTATCGAAAGCGCGGCATCGGCAGAAGAAGCGGAATTCTTCGCCAAGGCTTTCGACATCATCTTGCAGCAGAAGCAAAAGAATGTCGTTGCGGAAAAGGGGTTCTGATTGGCCAAACTTATCTGACGAATAAGGCTTTTCCTACTTCTCGCTGTCAATTAATTTCGTCACGGCGTCTACAAGCCTGCGGTAGTTCAGTTCCGACATCGCAGAAACCTTTCTGTCAAAACAGAACTTGTTGACCGCACCGATAAGGTGAATAACCGCAACAGAATCCTTCGGGAGACCCGTTTCTTCCTTTCGGAACAGAATGTTCGGCTCGTGGCCAGCCCTTTCGAGATTCGAAGTAAAAGGAATCGCAACGACAGTGTTCAGATTCTTTATGCCGAGCAGATCATTTTGCATCACGACCGCAGGGCGAATCTTGGACGGAAGGCTGCCAACTGGGTCGCCAAAATCGATTAGCCAGACTTCACCATGTGTCATTCTTCAATTCCTCCCACATGGAATTCATGGAACTGCGCGCGACGTCTTTTTCCAGTTCGGCGAAACTTTCTTCGCGCCGTTTGGTCTTCAACGATTCCAACATCTTGCTCATCAGCGTAAGGGTCTGCTCATAGGAAAGAGACAGCACCTGCTCGGTAAAATCGGCAAAAGCGACATCAGACATACTGCACCTCCTTATTCATCTAATCTAAATATATACAATTTCCGGTATTAAAGCAAGCGGACAGGTTTCTAAAAACACTCCTTCCTTGGGCGTTCCCCGGCCAGGGGCCGGGGCGGGTGCTGCTCGCCGAGCACCCTCGGCTCATCGAGCCTTGCGATGTGTCATCCTGAGCGAAGCCCGTCAGGGCGAAGTCGATGGATCTATCGCAAGTCTCGCCACCGCGTGGCGGTGCGACGCCCCCTAACGCAGACGCGAGTGTGTAATGTGAAGTGTGGGGTGTGGAATGATTATTCGACGGCAGCCAAAAGCAGGCGCGGTTCAAGGGGTTCAATATTGAAATTATTTTGAGAGTTCTTCTTGGAAGATTTCTTAGATATGTTTTTCATCTTGGATGTCTTTGTTGAAATTTATTTTAATTTTACACAACGAACAGAAAGTGCGTCCAATCTTGGATTTCCCGAAATTCCCGACATATCGCTATCACGGCTAATGCATTGGCTAAGAGCCCTGAGAGAACCATGATACAGATATTCTACGGGATAATACATATAAAACGCCTCGTCTATGTCATCAAAGCCATTCTGATGATCATAGACACCCGCCCCAGTAAGAGATAGTCCGCTTTCATTGTTTCCTGTAAAATTATATTCAGAACGCAAGCCATAGACCCCGTATTCCGTACTGCTTCGGGCAACTTCAAAATCATGCCGCGTCATCAAACGCCAGCCTTTTGGGCAAATTCCCTGGTGGTTTGGCTGTATAAGGTCGGCACAACTCTTGGTATTGCAACTATCGTTGAAACCCATCATCTCTGCCCACTGGTAAAGGCCGCCGTAACGGTCGCACTTGGTGGTGTCGTCGTTGTAGCAGTAGCGTTCGATTTTCGTGTCGTCGGTCATGTTTTCGCCAGCCTTCAAGGTGACATCGGCGATATTCAAGTTCTGTGCCATAACGTCTATGGTATCCTTGACACCATCTTCATCTTTGCCCATGATTGTCAGGTAATAATAGACACGGTCATTGCGCGAGTCAGTAAATGTCTTGTAGCGCTCTTCCTCAAACTTTTTCAAAGGCAGAGTTTGGTCGAACGGTTCATAGGGCCCAGAACTGGAACTTTCCGTAGGCACATAAAGCACATATCGTCCATCCACGCACAAATATATTTTTCCCGTATTTCCATCTGAAAGTATGCCTTCACAGGGCAACCCAACATAGTCGGTTATTTCACTCGAAGACGAACTAACCGACGAACTAGATTCATCCTTCTTGCTGCTAGAAGAATCTCCTGACTTTATGGAACTACTACTTGTTCTGTTTTCCTTACTTGAAGAAGACTTACCTGTTTCAGCATCATCCGATGATTCTACATTCTTCTCAGCAGAGGATTCAATCTTTTTAGCAGAACTACTTGATTCGTCATCACAATCTTTACAAATAGAAGATGAAGAATCGACAGCGGCATTTTCATCAGGTTCGTTGCTAGAGGCAGACGAAGAATCGTCACAGGCGGAAAGGGCGAAGAATGCCGCGAGCACCGCCACCCACAAGAAACCAAGACCCTTGACACACTTCATACCATTATCTCCTGTAAAAATTTTCACCACCCACAAACCAAGCAATGTGAAATATGGAATGTGGAAT
>NZ_JAZSAF010000062.1:0-60073 GCF_045601785.1 Fibrobacter sp. | reverse complement strand
AGATGTAGCCCGTTTACGGGCTCGCCGGTAAGGACCGCACGCAGGTGTCAGACTGCGCAACGCGTCGAACGCGTCGCTAGTAACCTAGGGCAGGGCCCGTATATGAAGAACCACCCGCTGTGCGGGTGGGTTCCTTTTTTTGTTTTATAAAACCCAAATTTTGTTTTATGAATCACTAAAAATTTTAATCTTGAATTGCAAAGTGCTTAAATTTGCTTAAAATCGCCATTTTTGTTTTAGCAATAATGTCGCATAGTGCTCTTTGAAATTCTATTTTATAATCATGATGAAATCAGTTATTGAATACAAGGACTATCGCGAGTACGTACTCGACTACTACCGCGAACGCAAGCGCACGTCGGCGTTTACCTGGCGCGAGTTTGCAAAGATTGCTGGTTTCGCATCGGGTTCATACCTGAAGCTGGTTTGCGATGGCAAGACAAGGCTTCGGGAGGAAGGAGCAAAGAAGACGGCCTTGGCAATGGGGTTGCTGGGGTTTGAGTTCGACTACTTCGTCTTGATGGTTCGATACGAAAGCGCAAAGACGGACCGGGAAAAGAAAAAGTGTTTCGAAGAAATGCAGTCATTGAGTTCGGCGCACCATGTGAAAATCCTCGGCAGTGAAATGTACACGTTCTACGAAACGTGGAAACATTCTGTGGTCCGTGAATTGGCCGTGGCGATGCCGGGGGCCAAGCCACACGAGATTGCGAAGGCCTGTAGGCTCCCGATTTCGGCGGCGGATGTGAGCAATAGTTTGCGTTTTCTGTTGAATGCGGGATTCTTGACTGTGGATGCGGAGGGCCATTACCAGCAGACGAATCGTTCTCTCACCACGGGGCGCCTAAAGGTTGTCTCGGTGGCGGTGCATTCGTTGCTGCGCCAGATGGGCGAATTCGCGCTCGAGGCTTTGGACAAGTTGCCTATTTCGGAACGCCACTTTAGCGGCGTTACCATGGGCGTGACTGCCGAAAGCTACGAGAAGGTCGTCGAGGAACTCACGGAGTGCCGCAAACGCATTGTGTCGATTGTCTCGGCTGACAAAAAGGTGGAAAAAGTTTGCCGCTTGAACATGCAGCTTTTCCCGCTATCTGAAAATTTGAATAGGGCGCCTGTTATGGGAAAAAAGGAGGCTGAAAATGCGTAATAGTTTGGATGGTATGAGAAAGTTTTTTGCGAGTCTTGCCGCTCTCGCTTTTGGTGGGGCGTTCTGGGCCTGTTCTACTTTTGAAACCGCCGGCACGAGCGAAGAGGCAGAAGGCGTTGTTGCTATTGTGGACAAGAATCTTGCAGGCGTCGTACAGAAGGGCCCGTTCGTGACGGGTTCCAGCATCGTCCTCAAGGAAACTTCGGCGTCGGGAAACTTTAAGCCGACGGGTAGGGAGTTCTTTGCGACCACCCGTAGTGACAAGGGCGACTTCAAGATTGATGGTATCAATTTGGAAAGCCAGTATGTGAGAATTACGGCTACCGGTTACTATAAAAGAGAACAGACGGGCGAAAATTCGGCGTGTCAAATCAGCCTGAACGCGCTGTCGGATATCAGCAATCGAGATCAGGTTAACGTGAATGTGCTGACGCATTTGGAATACGATCGCACGCTTGCTTTGATAAAGAAAGGAATGACCTTTACCGAAGCCAAGAAACAGGCCCGTCAAGAATTGATGAAGACGTTCTACTACGATGATTTGGTGGAAGATTCTGAAAATCTGAATATCAACAATAGCGGGGATGCCGACAAGGCTCTGAAAAAAATCAGCACCTTTGTCGACCATATCCTCTTTGGTGAGGAGTATGGGACTGCTCATTGGCATTCTAGAGACTATAAAACTTATTATACACAGTATGAAGAGGATCCCGAAAAATACTGTGAAGAAGTTCAGAATTATCTAGACAATTTTGCTGACATCCTTGCGGGAGATGACTATGAACGGTTTGATTCACAGATGTTGCATGATGTTTTGAATGGCTGGTTTATGGAGGATTAATATGTCTAAGGGATATAAACAAATTAGCGTTTTGTTTGTTCTAGGAATGCTCCTTGCGGCATGCAGTCAGAACGATTCAAGTTCCGCAATGTCAGAAGGAAGCAGAACTATTTACGGAACATCGCAAAAGGGGCCTTTCGTAAAGGGAACCGAAGTAACCCTTTATGGAATGGATGAGGGGCTGATTCAGACGGGAACGCATTTTTCCACGGAAATAGACAATAACCGAGGGGAATACTCCCTGAAAAGAATCAAGCTGGATGATCGCTATGCCTGGCTTGTGGCAAACGGCTACTACATCGATGAAATGACGGGCGATACTTCGACTCAGAAAATATCGCTGAACAGTCTTGTCGATTTGCAAAATCGTGACCAAGTCAATATCAATGTTCTGACTCATTTGTCGTTTAACCGTATTCGCTATTTGGTCAAGGAAGGCGTGCCTGTCGACGAGGCAAAACACCAGGCCGAAAATGAAGTGATGGCTGCATTTGGTTTTTCCGATGTTACGGAGTCCTTTGATCAGCTTGATATCATGGGTACTGACATTGACGATTCGAAGCTTCTTGCAATTTCTGTGATGATGCTTACTGCGGCCAATGTCGGCGAAGTGACGAGTCGCCTGGCGTCTATTGCGATGGACTTGGAAGAGGACGGCGTCTGGGATGATTCAACGTTGATCCGTCAATTGAAGGGTTTTGTGTCCATGGATAGTCATGATGGAGTCTACAAAAAGGTAAAGAATAACCTTGCAAAATTGGGTGCGGCGGATATTCCCGATTTCCAAAGGTATCTGGACCAGTTTGCTTCTCCTTGGGATTCGACATGGAAACGCTGTGATAATCAGGATGAAGTCCGTCGGACGACACATTTTAATGATAGCCTCTATAGCCATGTCATTTGCCGTGATGGTATCTGGAAATTCTATAGGGGTCCGAGAGATGAAGGGGATCCTCCTGTGGATACCACTGGGAAATATGGCACCTTGGTCGATGAACGAGATGGCCATGTGTACAAAACTCTGGATATCAAAATGGAGAGTGGCCGGATTGCGACTTGGATGGCGAGCCTTTTGGAATATGAACCCACAAACGGCGTCAAAGAGGAAACTCGCTATGTTCCTGGAGTTGGCAGGGAATACTTCGGCTATCAGGCGTTGGGGTGGCCGATTGATAGGAATCTTGTTAGCGAGGATGAAGATGCGGAAATTTGGAATAAAATGCTCTACGATGAATTTATTCAAGGCGTTTGTCCTGACGGTTGGCACCTTCCCTATTATGAAGAATGGGATTACCTATGGGATGTGTTGAGGGACGACTATGAGACCCGGGAACTTCTGGTATACTTGCAGTATGTGGACTCGGGGACAAAGGTGTCGCTTGATACAAAGCATGTGGGTTATTATGTTGATTTTGAATATGCGTTCTCTCTCCTAGAAGGTGGATCGCCTTACCGTTTCCGCGTCAGGAATATATGGAACTGGAACGAGGATGATTCGGTAATTCATATTTCTGAATATTATCCGATTCGTTGCGTGAAGGATTGGGAAAGGAAATAATCCCCTGATTTGGACCCGAGGGATTCGGGCTGGGGGATGGTTAGGAGAGAACCCTGCAGAGTAATCAGCAGGGTTCTTTTTATGACCGTTCGGCTCTATTGTATTCATAAAAATGTGATATCGCCTCACTCTCGCCGTCACGGCATGCTTACGCTATGCCGCTTGCGGCTCACGCATGACCGTTCGGCTGACCGTTTGGCTTTATCGTAATCATGTTCCTAGAATATGAAATCATGTTCTAAAAATACTTAATTTTTGTGAATTTAATAGAAATTGGTAAAATTTAGCTAAAAACGCAATGTTTATATCCTAAATTTAGCGAAAGTAGGTATATTTGTACCCATGAAGGAAATCGTTGAATATACGGACTACCGTAAGTATATCCGGGACTACTACGAAGAGCGCAAGCGCAGTTCTGTGTTTTCGTGGCAGAAGTTTGCCCAGGAAGCCGGATTTTCGTCGGCGGTGTTCCTGCAGTATGTCTGCGAAGGGAAAAAGAATTTGAGCGTCGGCTCGGCAGGCTCGGTGGCAAATGCCATGGGGCTTGTCGGTTTTGAATACGAATATTTTGTCTTGATGGTTTCGTACGCGCATGCAAAGAGCAGCGAGGCTAAAAAGGCCGCTTTTGAGGAACGCTGCGCTTTGGCCAATGCTCACAAGGTTCGCGTGCTGGGTGACGAAGAGTTCAAGTATTTTAAGTCCTGGAAAAATTCCGTGATTCGCGAATTGGCGCCGCACATGCCGGGAGCAAAGCCACTAGAAATTGCGCATGCCTGTAAGCCGAAAATTTCGGCGGCGGAAGTTTCCGAAACGCTCGACTTTTTGGTGAAGGCGAAGCTCCTGAAAAAGGATCGCGACGGCAATTACCGCCAGACAGACAAGACGATTAAAATGGCGCCTGTGGAGGCCGTGCCGCTGGCCGCTCGCGATTTGCAGCGCCAGATGGGGGAGTTTGCCGTCAAGGCAATCGACCTGCCGATTTCGGAGCGCATGATGTCGGGGTACACGCTTGGTCTTACGCGTCGTGCGTACGAACGTATCAAGAAAGAGACTGAAGATTATTACCGCCGCGTGGTGGCGATTGCGACGGAGGAAGACGAAACGGAACAGGTCTACCGCCTGAACGTGCAGTTGTTCCCGTTGAGTGAACGGCTTGAGTTTAAAAACGAGAATATGAATAAAAAGGGAGAAAGGAAATGAGAAAAAGGATGAATGGCATTTTAGGGTCGCGCCTGGTGCCAGTTTGTGCGCTTGCGTCTATGGCGTTCTTGGTCGCATGCTCCGGTTCCGACGACAAGAGTGTCGCCGGCGGCGCTTCGGGAGATGCGGGTGTTGTCGCTGTCAAGGATTTGGACGTGGCTGGGCTTACGCAAAAGGGCCCGTTCGTGAAGGGTTCCGCCGTGACGGTGCAGGGGATTGACTGCAAGACGCTGGAAATCTCGGACGAATATTTCGAGGGCCAGGTCAATAGCGACAAGGGCGACTTTGCACTTGACAACGTGACGCTTTCGTCTTCGTGCGCGTTGTTCGAGGTAACGGGTAAATACCGCAATGAAGTTACCGGCAAGAAGTCTGCGGGCGAGATTACGCTCCATGCACTGACCGACTTGAAGGACCGCAAGAATGTGAACATCAACGTACTCACGGAATTGGAATACGAACGCCTGATGTACCTCGTGACCGAAAAGGACAAAAAGTTCGAGGAAGCGAAGGCGCAGGCCGAGAAGGAGGTGCTTGCTGCATTCGGCATTGCGGGCGACTTCGACAATTCCGAAGACTTGAACATCTTCGGCCCGGGTGATGGTAACGCCGCACTTTTGGCCGTAAGCGTGATGATGCAGGGCGATGCCGATGTTGCCGCACTTGCAAAGCGCATAGAAAGGTTTGAAGATTCCTTTGCCGAAAGCGGCGAGTGGAATGATGCCGAAACGAAGAAGGCAATTGCGGAATGGATTGTCGCTACTGTGGTAGGTGACGGGCTTGAAAACATTCGCAAGAATCTTGAAGGCCTGGGCATTGCCGATACCATCCCTGCGTTCGAGAAATACATTGTCGCTGCCATCCCGGACTCCGTTTTAGAAACACGGTCTAGCAGTTCCAAGGATGTTGATTCTGCTGAAACATCTAGCAGCTCTTCGGCTGATGTCGTTCCCGGCTCGAGCGGGGAAGCCCCTTCATCGTCTTCTAGTGTTACATCTTCGTCCAGCAAGGGCCCCAGCAGCAGTTCCGCAAAGGCGGATGCGGGCAGTAGGTATGATGCAACTGCGAACACGCTCAAGGACCTGCGCGACGGAAAGACTTATAGAACAACGAATATCGGTGGTCGAGTTTGGATGGCTGAGAACCTGAATTATGAAACGCCGAACAGTTACTGTTACAACGATAGTGCGGAATATTGCGAAACGTATGGACGTCTTTACACGATTGCTGCTGCTGTAGATAGTATTGGAGCTTTTGGCTCGGCGGGCAAGGGCTGTGGTCTTGGTGTAAAGTGTTCACTTGAGGGGACTGTGCGAGGCGCATGTCCGAGTGGTTGGCATTTGCCTGATGCCGATGAATGGAAGGCTTTATTCATTACGGCGGGGGCGGATGTCAAGAGTGAGAATCCGCTCCGCCCAGATATGAATGTACACCAAACATTTAAAGTTGCTGATAAGCTTATGTCGAAAAGCGGCTGGGGACATGTTAGTTACATTATGGGTGATCTAAAGAATATTGGAACGGATGATTTTGGATTTTCGGTATTGCCCGCCGGTTATAGAGTTGGTGCTCTTGCAATGGTTCTTGACGGAGGTACTCCCTATTACATGGAGCCAGGGAATACGGCTGGTTTTTTGTATGTATATGAGCGACCCGGTGATTCGACTTTTTATGGTTGGACCTATAATTATGCTACGATGATCGCTTATATCAGTTTCGATGCAGAAGACTACGATGTGGAAATATACGATAATAATAAGGATAATGCGTACTCTGTCCGTTGCGTGAAGGATGGCGGCTTGGTTATGCCTAATTCTAGCAGCTCTGTAGCATCTTCGAGTTCTATATCTTCGTCGAGTTCTTCGGGTAGTTTTGATTGGAGCTTGCCGAAAGAAACTTACTTGAATCCAAATATTGAATATGATTCCATTGTTGATTCTCGTGATGGGAAGGTTTATAAAACTGTGAAGATTGGAGACCAGACTTGGATGGCTGAAAACTTGAACTATGACCCAGGACAGGGTGGTTCTGACGATGCGAAATACGATTGGTCGTGGTGCTTCAATAATGAACCTAAGAATTGCGATGTGGCAGGTCGCTTGTACACTTGGGCGGCGGCCATAGACTCGGTGAAGTTGGCGAACGATGCGGAAAACCCGCGGAATTGCGGTGACGGCAAGGCTTGTTACCTTTCTTCGACGGTACAGGGCATTTGCGACAAGGGCTGGCATCTGCCAACACGAATGGAATGGAAAGCTTTGTTTACGGCGGTGGGCAATCAATCGACCGCGGGTGTGGTTCTCAAGTCGCAGGTTGGCTGGTACAATGATGGAAACGGCACGGATGCTTTCGGGTTCAGCGCCTTGCCTGCTGGTTACAGTATCGACAAAGATCACTTCTACGATGCTGGCCTCTTCGCGGACTTCTGGAGTTCGACTGAGTACGCTAGCAAATACGCGTACGACATGTACATGAAGTACAACTTCGAGGATGCGCTCGTGGTCGACTTCAACAAGTCCTACGGATATTCAGTTCGTTGTGTAAAAGACTAGCAATGAGGCGAGAGCTGCGCAGAAATGCTGGCATTTCTGCATTGCCGAGCCGATTAGCGAGGGACTACGTAGTGGTCCCCTAGCCAGGGCGTTGCGGACTGGAACAAAAAAAGACCCCGCTTTCGCAGGGTCTTTTTTAAGGGTGGGTGACCGGACTCGAACCGACAACATCCAGAATCACAATCTGGGACTCTAACCAATTGAGCTACACCCACCATGAGTGTGAGCCCAAATATAAAAAAGCCACCCCAAATTTCAAGGGTGGCATGTCAATTTTTTTCGAAAAAGTCGTATTTTTAGCCGTTTTTAAGCTTGGACGTCAGGCGCAGGAAGTTTGCGCGCCTGAAATCATTGCGGTGTTCTTCGCAGAAGCGGGGGTAAATGTACTGTTTCGGGAACACGCGGATGGTGAACATTTCGTTGCAGCCTTCGAGGCAGCACTTGAAGGTGAGATCCATAGATTCCGTGTAGTTGTGGCGGAAAATGATGTTCTTGGACTCGATGTTGTCCACATCCTTTTTCTGCTTCTGGCGCTGCTTGATGTCGCGGTGCAATTCGCAGTACTTGGCGATCGGGTGGCCCCAGAATTCGCGGCCGCAGCCGGGTTCTTGACAGACTTTCAGCTTGATACGCTTTTTCTTCTTGTACTTGGGTAATTGCATAAAAAACCTCGCGTTATGGGTAAATATAATAAAAAACGGCGTATATATAAAGAGGAACCTCTTTTAGATGAAGGATTTGCTTATGGTTTCGTATCGAAATGCCAATGGTTGGGTGTTCTTCTGGGTGTTTATTTGCGGCTTGGCTTGGTCGGTGGCCCTGGGAATCCTGTTTTCGGGCTGCACCTACGAATCTTCGGGGAGCGCCGATCCGGAGCCTGTCCGGGTGACTTTTTTGGATGTGGGGCAGGGGCTTGCCGTGCTGCTGGAAAATGGGGGACGGTTTGCGCTGTACGACACGGGTCCAGATTCAGTGGGGGTGGTCGATTCCTTGCTTGCCCGCGGGATCGATTCGCTTTCCTGGATTCTCTTGAGCCACGGGCACCGCGACCATGTGGGCGGGTTCCTGGAGATGGGGGCGGCGGTTATGGCGGGTCGCCTGCACATAGGGCGCCTTTTGGTGGGGCCCGATACGGCATCGACTGCCATCAGCGACAGCGTGCTTGTGCTTGCTCGGCGTTTGGGACTTCGCGTCGATACGCTTGTGCGCGGGGATTCGGTCTGGTTTTCGGACTGCCTGAATCTTTCGGTTCAGTGGCCGCCCGAATATGGCCGCTTTGGCGAAAACCGCGCAAGTGTCGTGATGAAGGTCTCGCTTGACCAGGAGAGCGAAGCCTCGCTTCTGTTGACGGGCGACCTGGATTCGCTTGGGGAGCGCCTCCTACTCGAGCTCTCGCCGAAATTGTCTGCGGAACTGCTGCAGGTAGGGCACCACGGTTCCTCGGGAAGCAGCACGCTTCCGTTCCTGTCGCAGGTTTCGCCTCGGTTTGCGGCGGTTAGTGTCGGAAAGGGCAACCGCTACGGTCACCCGACGGCAGAGGTCCTTCGAAAGCTTGAGCTTGTGACAGGGGACTCGTCGTCGGTGTTCCGCACCGATTTGCACGGAAGCATCGCTTTTGAAATGTGGCCCAATGTCGGCGTCATTACCCGCTGAAACCGACTCGCGCCTGAAAGTGGCAGCGGTTCGCGGTCGGGGTCTTTTCCATGTCGGCGTTCATTCCGAAGAATACCGCGTGGTGGTTGGTATCCTTGAAGCGGATGATGTCGACTCGGCCGCCGAGCGGCACCTGGTTCACGAAATTCAGCTGGAGCGAGCGGATTCCCCTTTCCTTGATTTCCTGCTTGGAAAGGCAGTCCATGATCCAGTCCACGTAGCGGCAGTGGTTCACATGGTGGTTTACGTCGAGGTCGCTGTTCCGGGCCTGTTCCGTATAAACTAATCTAGGGTCTTCGCCCATCGGCAAAACCTGGAGCATTTCAGGGAGCGCACTCTTTTCGAGCTGCACCGGGAAGGGGTAGGGGCTTCGCGAAGGGTTTTCGGCATAGCCCGTCTTCAGGTTCACAAGGATCCAGGACGAAGTCCCTTCGGCAAGGGCGTGGCCCTGGCTGTCGACGACGGCGTAGTCCTTGAGAACGACCTTGTCCTTGTAGATTTCCTTGATCCAGGTGGACACGCTCAGGGTTTCTCCCATGAGCGGCGTGTGGTTGAGCCGAACCTTCATGCGCGTGATGGCGGAAGTGTAGCCGGCCTTCATCATCTGCCATATTCCAAAGCCGTTCCGTTCGGCATCGGCGATGGCCGCTTCTTCCATAAACTGGAACAGGCGCGACAGCTTGAGTCTGCCGTGTTCGTCGCAGTCCGAAAAGCGCACGGTAAATTTGAGGTCGGTGATTTCGCTTGTCATTTGGAACTCCGTTTGGTCTATACTCTATTTAATTTATAAATTTACGCCTATGGAAGAACCTTTTTTTCGCCCCAATCATATTCAGATTCCCGCATTGTCGTCTTATGACGGAGAACTTCGCGTTCCCGGCTCCAAAAGTATTACGAATAGAGTCCTTTTGATATCGGCCTTGGCCGAAGGTACGACGCGTCTGCATAACCTGCTGAAAAGCGACGATACCCGTTACATGGGCGAGGCTTTGAAGTCGCTCGGGATCCATGTGGAAATGTCCGAGGACTTTACCGAGGCTGTTGTCGAAGGTAACGCCGGGCCGATTGACGCTCCTTCGGAATTGCTCGACGAAGGCAAATCCTTCGACGGGCTCTACCTGGGCAATGCGGGAACGGCGATGCGGTCTCTGTGTGCGGCCCTTGCCCTTGGTCGCGGCGTATTTCACCTGAGTGGCGAAGAACGCATGAAGGAACGTCCCATCCGAGACCTGGTGGATGCCTTGCGCTCGCTGGGAGCTGATATTGACTACATGGAAACGGACGGGTTTCCGCCGGTGTGCATCAATGCCCACGGCTTAAGGGGAGGTTCTGTTTCGGTTCGCGGAAACATTTCGAGCCAGTACCTGACGGCGCTTCTGATTTGCGCTCCCTATGCAGAAACTCCTCTACACATCCATGTAGAAGGTGAACTGATTTCTGCCCCGTACATCCTTTTGACTCTCGATGTCATGAAACATTTCGGTATCGAGGTGAAGCATAGCGACCTGACGAATTTCTATGTGCCCAAGGGAGTCTATAAGTCTCCGGGCGACTACATGGTCGAAGGTGATGCGAGCTCTGCGAGCTACCCGCTTGCCGCAGCTACCATTGCAGGGGGCCGCGTCCGCGTGCTCGGCGTGGGTAGCGATTGCCGTCAGGGCGATGTCGCCTTTGTAGAAGTCCTTAAGAAAATGGGCGCTACGGTGACGATGGGGCCCGACTGGGTGGAATGTGCGGGGCCGCAGGGCAAGCTCAAGAGCCTAGGCGAGTTCAATGCAATAGAGATTCCCGATGCGGCGATGACGATTGCGGTGCTTGCGCTGTTTGCCGATGCCCCGATGACGATTTCGGGCATTGCGAGCTGGCGCGTCAAGGAAACTGACCGCATTGCCGCGATGGCGGCAGAACTCCGCAAGGTGGGCGCCGAAGTCCGCGAAACGACCGATTCCATTACGATTACGCCGCCGGCAAAGCTGCAGCCGGCAACCATCGAGACCTACAATGACCACCGCATGGCAATGTGCTTTAGCTTGGTCGCTTTAGGTGGCGTTCCGATAAAGATTATGGACCCTGCCTGCATCAACAAGACCTATCCGAAGTATTTCGAAGACTTCTTGCGGATTGCAAAGTAAACTTGTTTGTATATTAGTTATGTTGTCGTAAGAATGGAGCCTATGTTGAGAAGTCTGTTTGGCATCGTGTTTGCAATGGTGTTCGCTCTTTGCGGAGTGAATCGTTCCTATGCCGTGCCAGAACTTCGCGCCGCGTCCCCGATGCCCGATACGCTTATGCTGTGGGTAATGGACCAGGATATCAATACGGGCTCCATCTTGCAGAACCTGATGCAAAAGTATACGCGCCAGAGCGGCCAGCCTGTCAAGATTCGTTTTCTGGATTGGAGCTCTGCATTTGTGGAACTCAACAAGGTGCTTTCGACCGAAGCTCTCCCTGGCACAGATTTCCCCGATGTCGTGCAGCTCGGATCGAGCTGGGTCCCCTACTTTGCCAAGGCGGGCCTGATTGCTCCGCTTGGCGACCTGCTTGATGCGGTCGACACTAGCCGTTTTTATCCCGAGGCAATGAAGTCGGCGCACATTGGCCGTGACATCACGGTATATTCGCTGCCCTGGTTCCTGGATGTCCGAGGCCTCTTTGTCAACGAGCGCCTTTGGCTAGAGCTTGGCCTCCATGATAGCGAAATTGAAACCTATTCGCAGTTCTTTGGTGTGCTGCGAGCCGTGGCCGAGGCCAAGGTGGTCAATGGAGATGGTGTGCCTGTGGTTCCGTTCGAGTTCGGCGTCAAGGATGACTGGACGGGCTACCAGCAGCTCTCTCCCTTCCTCTGGAACTTTGGTGGAGATTTCGTGACGGAAACGGAACAGGGATATCGCAGCGCCCTGGTGGATTCTCTTTCTCTTGTGGGGCTCCGCCATTATTTGAAGCTGCTCTACGATCAGGACATATCGCCATACAACCTTAAGGAAAATTCCAGCGAAGCCGCGAATCGTTTTGTACGGTCTGAGCAGCTGATTCTTTTTGGTACATCGGAATTCATCCGCAAGGTTGAGTTTGATACAGAAGTGGGAGGCCTCAAGGAAAGTCCCCTTGCTAAGGACGGCTTGATTTCGGTGACGTCGCCTAAGGGGCCGGTCGGCAATTTTACTTTTGTCGGCGGTAGCCACCTGACGCTGCCGAAGAACGCGAATCCCGCAAAGCGCGCAGCGGCCCGTGATCTTTTCCTGTTCATGGTTCGAGCCGACAATATCGACTATTACTCCAGACAGAGTGGATTTATTCCTCCAGATGGAAGTCTGATTCGCATCTGGATGCAGGATTCTCGCTATAACAACTTGATCAATGGCCTGGAACACAATGGCCGCAGCTGTGAGAACATTCCCGAGTGGAGTGAAATCGAAATGGTTGTCAATGACATGGTGAATGCGATTGCCAGAAACATTGCCCGGGGTGGTTCCGATGTTCAGCGCATGACGGCAAGGCTTGTCGTGGAAACACATGAAAAAATCAATGGTATCCTGAAGCACAAGGAGTCTGCTGTAAAGGACCTTTCGTCGAAGGTGGAAGAGTCTTTGATGCAACCTGTCGAAGAGATCAAGTATGCTAAGGATTTGGGCGTTCCTGAAAGAAACTCCGAAATCAGTTTGCGTCTGGTGATTGTCTCCGCTTTGGGTGTTATCGCGGTCGTGTTGCTGTTTGTCTATATCGTGCGTGTCCGTAAACGCTAGGGCTTATGCAAAGAATTTTCTGTTTTATCTGTCTGTTTGCTTCGCTTGCCCTGGCTCATTTTGAACTGGATTCGTTCCAGGTGTATGTGGATTCGATGGTTCCTGGTTCGCGTTACGGGCTTTCGATCCGTTCCGTGAAGACGGGCCTTGAACTGGGTAATATCCGTGGTGTCGAAAAGTTTACCCCCGCAAGCACCTTGAAGACGCTTACCACGGCAACGGCGATTCATTACTTGCCGCTCGATTATGCTCCGCAGACAGAAGTCTCGTTGAATGGAAGCGTTCAGAAGAGGACTTTTGTGGGAACGGTGAACATCCACGGCGCGGGGGATCCGAACTTTTCGGGACGCTACTACGCCGACCCATTCCACATGCTCTATGCCATGGCGGATTCGATCCATGCGCTAGGAATCGATTCGATTGCGGGCGAACTGGCCTTGGACACTAGTTACTATGCGGGCCCGTGGCGCGCAGAACACTGGCGCAAGAATTTTTACGATGCGTGGTACGGAGCCGAAATCGCTCCGCTCGGATTTAACGACAACTGCACGATGATTCGCTTTAAGCCCGGAGCAAATGTGGGGGATACGGCCATTGCAGAAATTCTCCCCGATGTGGGCTACGTGGTTCTGAAAAATGAAATGCTGACGGTTCCCGGCAAGAAACGCAAGTGGACCTGGGCGCTGGATTCCGCAAAGCCAGAAATTACGATTGGCGGGGCCATTGGAATAGGCGTAGATTCCAGTCAGTTGGTGCTCCCGGTGCGTAATCCGATTGCGTACTTCAAGGCGGCCTTTATCCATGCGCTCAAGGAACGGGGCGTGGCGTATGCAGAAAAGAAGAATGTCGCTGCGGGAATTCAGATTAAGAATTTTATGTTTACGGCGGCGCCGCTTTTAAGCATTCTTGACGAAATCAACCAGCGCAGCCAGAACATGCATGCAGAGACCCTGTTCCGCAACATGGGTGCACAAAAGACGGGCAAGGGCAGCGTCGAAAGTGGCCGTGCCCTAGAAATGAAGTTCCTTGCCGAGATGGGCTTGGATTCCGCCGACTTTGAAGTGTGGGACGGCTGCGGGCTTTCTCCAAAGAACAAGGTGAAGCCCTCTACCGAAACTGCGCTGCTTGCAAAGATGGCGCGCCACCCCAAGGGCCGCTTTTACATCAACAGCTTTGCAGGCCCAGGCCTAGGTACGGGTGGCAAGCGTATGCTGGAATTGCCGTACCCGTGGCTAACGCGCTTCAAGACTGGCTTTATCGGCGAGGTGCACGGACTGGTAGGGTACATCTATGCGCTCGACGGCGACACGCTTGCTGTGGCAATGTACCTGAACGAAACAGGGAAAAATTCCGATGCGCAGCTCAAGGATGTGCTGGACACCTTGTGGACCCGCCTAGTGCTCAAGGCGAACGACAGCTACGCCTCGCTGATGAAGATGAAACAGATGTGGCTCTCGGCGCAGAACGTGGCGGGACTTGCCGCAAGGCTCGAATATTTCTCCCGCATGATGAAGGGAACTCCCTATAGGCTTGGTCCCATGGGCGAGAGCTACCTGGATTCGATCGAGAACAAGCCGATTGTCTACATGGATTCGGTAGATTGCGTGACCTACTTGGAACATGTGCTTGCGATGGCGATTGCTCCGAATGAAAATGCGATTGCGCCGTTGCTTCAAAAGATTCGCTACAAGGATGGTATCATCGACTATGTTCACCGCAAGCATTATCTGCTTGCCGACTGGGTCGGCGAAGGCAAGTTTGCCCGCGTGATGCAGGTGCCGGGAGACACGGTTGTCAAACGCACTATGCCCAGGCAGAGTTTCTTCAAGGCGAAGAAAATCAAGTTCAGCACTCCCGATGCTCCGATGGATTTGCGCTACTTGCCATACGACCGCGCCGTGGAACTGGCATCTAAGCCCTACGATGGTCCGCTGATGGTAACGGGTGTTGCCTTTGTCGCCAACATGGATAACCTGGATGCGACTCATACAGGCTTTGTTGTTTTCCGCGACGGAGAACTGCCTGTGCTGCGCCATGCCGCCTTCAAAAAGCGGGTGCTGGAACTTCCGCTGAAGGACTACTTGGCAAGCCGCAAAGGCAAACTTCCGGGAATCACGCTATTCGAATTCCTGAAACAATAAAACAAGTGTGCTTTCTTTGTCATGCCGGGCTTGACCCGGCATCTCCTTTTATAAGTCGCGATTATTCGCCTAAGTCAAACGCAAGAATCGCGACGAGTTCGTGCTCGCCCGCGTTAGTGTGCTCGCCGCCTTCATTGCCTTCTGTATTTGGGCCTTTTTCGAACAAAGTCCATGCATCTGGCATCCAGCCGTAGGCAGCCATGGTGAGTTCTTTGCCGATGGCAATTTCGGCGGCTTCTACCTCTTCCCAGCGCACGGGACCTGTTGGCGCTTTGTAGTAGCGCAGCATTCCGAGCGCTTCCATCGATTCGGGATAGTTGTCTACCAGCTGGTAAACGCAGTCCTTGTAGCTATCGCCCTTCAGGCGAATTACGCGGTAAAGCCGCTTGTGGCCTAGGAACTTTGAAAGGTCGCCGTGGTGAACGTCAATCCTGGAACCTTGCCCGAAAAACGTCATGAGCTCGCGGAAAATTTCCGAATTCTCTTCCATGAACGGGGAGAGCTTTTTAATCAGGGCGTTAACTTCGTTTGCGAGCATGTTTAAATTATAGATATTTTTTATCTTTTTAGCTGTATAAAAAAGAGGCTTCAAAATGAAAAACGTAGTTCTTCTCGGTGCGACCGGTTCTATCGGTACTTCTAGCGTCGATGTCATCCACCAGCATTCCGACATTTTCAATCTTTACGCCGTTGCCGCCAACAGCAGTGTGGCCAAAGTTGCCGAAATCGTGCGCAAGTACAAGGTGGAACGCGTGTGCATGTTCGACCCGAATGCAGCGAAGGAACTCGAGAGTGTACTCGGCATGAAGGTGCTCGTGGGCATGGAAGGCCTTTGCGAACTCGCTGCCGACCCGAAGGCCGATATCATCATTAACTCGCTGATGGGTGCCGTGGGCTGCCTCCCGACCATTACCGCTATCGAACACGGCAAGCATGTGGCTCTTGCAAACAAAGAAACCATGGTCATGGCAGGCCCTGTCATTTGGGACAAGCTTGCCGAAAATCCGAAGTCCTTTATTACGCCGATCGATTCCGAACACAGCGCCATCTTCCAGTGCCTCGAAGGCGGTAAGCGCGAACACGAAGTGGAATTCCTCGAAATCACGGCATCCGGTGGCCCGTTCCGCGAATGGCCCATTGAAAAGTTTGAAAACATCACCGTGGCAGATGCCTTGAATCACCCGGTGTGGAGCATGGGCAAGAAGATTACCATCGACTCTGCCTCCATGATGAACAAGGGCCTCGAAGTGCTCGAAGCTCACTTCCTCTTCCACATTCCGTATGATCAGATCAAGGTGGTGGTTCACCCGCAGTCCATGGTACATTCCTTGGTGCAGTTCCGCGACGGTTCCCTCATGGCCCAGCTCGGCGCTCCTGACATGCGCATCCCGATTCAGGTGGCGCTCACGTGGCCCGACCGTCTGCCGCTCGATACCAAGCGCATCGACCTGCCGACGCTCGCGAAACTGACCTTCTTCGAACCGGACTTCAACAAGTTCCGCTGCCTTGCTTTGGCATTTGAAGCGGGCCGCCGCGGCGGTATCGTGCCTTCGATGATGAATGCCGCGAACGAAGTTCTCGTGGACGCCTTCCTTAAAGGTAACCTCAAGTTTACCGACATTCCGCGCCATGTGGAAACCATTATGGCCGGTGCTCCGAACGTGACGGGTCACCTGACGCTCGACCAGGTGCTCGAAGCCGACGCCGAAGCCCGTAAGCTGACTGCCGCGTTGATCAAGTAGCAAATAGCGAAAAAAGCGCAAAATAAAGCGCAATGGGTACACTTGTGTCCACTTTTGGGTTCAAAGGTGGACGTTTTTCTTGTTTTTTAGGGTAGATTTATGGATGTACTAAGAAAGGAGTGCCTGAGATGACCAAATTTGGCTTAAAACAGTATGTTCCTATGACGATTGCGCTGCTTTCGCTTTCGACGGCGGCTTTCTCTGCGACGGCCTACATCAACCAGGTCGGTTACCGTTCTGGCGATTCCAAGGAGTTTGCCTTGGTCGATGGGTCCGGTAATGTTGAAATTGTCAATGCTTCTGGTTCTACTGTCTTGACCGTGACTCCAGGCGAATCCTCGACTTGGGCACCGAGCGGGCAGAATGTGCAGCTGGTGGATTTCTCGGAATTGAAGACTCCCGGTACATACTCTATCAAGGTGGGTGGACAGGTGCTCCGCTCGGACTTGAAAGTTACAGACAAGCCTTTTGAAGATGTGGCGAAGGCGAGCCTCAAGTGGTATTATTACCAGCGTGCCTCCATGGCTCTTGAGGAAACTTACGCGGGCCAGTGGAAGCGTGCAGCGGGCCATACGAACGAAACTGCCCAGCTCCATAAGTCCGCCGGTTCGGGCTCGCTCCAGTCGAGCAAGGGCTGGTACGATGCCGGTGACTACGGCCGCTATATCGTGAATTCGGGCATTACCACCTACACGCTCCTTTCTTTGTACGAGCACTTCCCGGATTATTTCAAGACGCTCAAGTGGAACATCCCTGCCGATGGAAACCTGCCGGACCTGCTTGCCGAAATCAAGTATAACCTGGACTGGATGCTTACCATGCAGGCGAGCGACGGCGCAGTTTACCACAAGCTGACCACGCTCCAGTTCCCGGGCGACGTGATGCCCAATAAAGATACGGAACAACTCTATGTTATCGGTAAGGGTACTGCCGCCACGTTTGATTTTGCTGCCGTGATGGCCGTGGCCGCCCGCGTGTACAGGCCCTTCGATGCCTCTTACGCAGATAAGTGCCTGGAGGCTGCCAAGAAGGCCTATGCCTGGGGTGCACAGAATCCGAATGTCAAGTTCAACAATCCTTCCGATGTCGGTACGGGTTCCTATGCCGACGGTTCGCTTGGCGACGAGAAGGACTTTGCCGGTACGGAACTTTTCGTGACTACGGGCGATGCCTCTTACAAGACTTCCGGAGCATCTCACAACCTGCCGGGCTGGGCCGACGTTTCGGGCCTTGCTACCTACGGCAAGGCGACTCATGCCACTGAATTTGGTAATGTGGCTCAGGTGGCGAAAGATACGTTGCTGAGCGTGGCCGATGATTTTGAAGCGCGCTCTACGACAGGTTTTGGTGTCGTGATGGGCGATAACGACTTTTACTGGGGTTCCAACTCCGTGGCCGGTAACCAGGGCGTGTGGCTTTTGCATGCCTACTACCTGACTGGCGACAAGAAGTACTATGTCGCGGCGACCAAGGTGCTCGACTACCTGCTCGGCAAGAACCCGCTCGACATGTCCTTCCTGACGGGTTATGGCACGAAATCCCCGATGATGCCTCACCACCGCCCGAGTACGGCTGATGGCGTGAAGGACCCGGTCC
The DNA here is from genome assembly GCF_045601785.1 of Fibrobacter sp. Lineage (GTDB taxonomy): Bacteria > Fibrobacterota > Fibrobacteria > Fibrobacterales > Fibrobacteraceae > Fibrobacter. Next base: position 41,900 of record NZ_JAZSAF010000062.1, on the reverse strand, counting down.
CTGGCATGATTGTTGGCGGCCCGCAGCCCGGTGGCGAAGACATTGGCTCCCAGACCTGGGAATGCAAGGACTACAGGACAGGCAAGCCGGCGACATCCTATACGGACAACCGCTGCAGTTATGCGACAAACGAGGTGGCGATTAACTGGAATGCTCCGTTTGCCTACCTTGCGGGTGCTATCGAGGCCATCAACGCCGGGTATGCTCCGAGCTTTGCTGTGGATGGCGTTGCTGCAGGAATTGAAGCCCGTCCGCTTTCTCGCAGGGCCAAGGTGAGCGATGCTCCGAAGCTTCGCTTTGTAGACCAGAAGCTCTACATCGAAAAGAACGGCAAGCGCTTCAACCTGAATGGCCACAGAATCAAATAGTTGCGACGTCATTGCGCAGAGCGCATGACAGGTTCGGCTCAAAAATGAACAAGTAAACTTGTTCGCTGTATTCGGCTCCCACGTCATTGCGAGCTCCATAGGAGCGAAGCAATCTCCCATTGGGCAAAATGCTGGACATAATCTGGCATTTTTCGTTATATTTACCCTGAGAGGTTCCTATGAAAAATCGTTTTGTTTTTGCCGCTTTAGCGGGGCTTTCTCTGGGTTCCGCCGCGTTTGCCGCCCAGAATGTCATCAAGGTCGATGACTTGCATCCGGGTGTCGTCATCAATAAAGAAAATATGATGTCTGCGGACCTCGCCATTTGGAATCCGCCGAGTCGTTATTACGATATGACGTCTGCATTGGTCGATGGCGGTTACACGCTGTTCCGTTTCCCGAATGGCAGCCTTTCCAATGATTACCACTGGAATGGTATCGGTAGTTACGATAGCACGGGCCTCTGGACCGCCGACGAGAACAGGTGGGCACGCGGTTTCTTGGGCGAAACGATTTACCGCGGCACCACCAAGGACAACTACGGCTTTGTGCGTCGCAGTCACCTGGCTGACGGCAATATGGAAACCATGTGGTGGGGCGAAATCCTGGACCCGGTGGATCCGCCTTGGGTCGTAGTGGAATTCCCCGAAAAGGTGAATGTCGATTCTTTGGAAATTAGCTGGGGAACGCTGCGCCCGAAGGCTTTTGAAATTGCCTATTGGACCGAAGATTACGCCGAATATCCGGGTGTGCACCAGGCGCTCGAAAACAAGTTGAAGCTTGAAAAAGTGGTCAAGGTGAATGGTGCGACTACCAAGTACAAGTCTAAATTCCGCAGCCGCTATGTGGCCATTCGATTCAAGACTGCTGATTTGCCTAGCAAGGGCGTGCAGATTCGCGAAATGAAGCTTTATAGCGGCGAAACCGACTTGCTTGGCGGTAACAACTACAAGTTCTACGCGATGTCTACCCGCAATGGCGACAAGGCCCGCACCGATTGGACCGACATCAAGTGGGATTTTGAAGAATTCATGAAGTACATCAAGACGCTCCCGAATGCCCGTGCGGTCATTTGCGTGAATGCGGGTACCGGAACTTCGAAAGAAGCTGCCGCCTGGGTGCGTTATGCAAATAAAGTAAAGGGCTACAACATTAAGCAGTGGCAAATCGGCAACGAACTTGACGGCGAATGGGAAGAATCCGGCCCGATTTCGGCAAGGCATTATGCTGCGCGCTACCTGGAATACGCCCGCGCCATGAAGGCGGTGGATTCTACAATCGTTCTGCACGGCCCGCTGTTCAGCACGCATAAAATGCAGCAGAAGGGTGCCGGCTTGCTCGATGGCAAGTACTGGATGGAAGAATTCTTGCGCATTGTGGGCGAGGCCGAAAAGAAAGACGGCAAGCGTTACCTCGATGTAGTGGACTTGCACAATTACCCGTACTGGACGCCCAACGATCCGAAGCCTGCCGATATGCTCAAGGCCATGCTCGATGTGGGCCCGAACATGGATACGCTGAATGTATGGATGAAACGTCATCTCGAGGGCGAACGCGGCGTGTTCCTTTCGGAATTCAGCACCTGCGTGCAGGGCTTTAGCCTGCTGATGGATTACCCGCAGGCGTCCGCCGTGGCAAGCATCTTTGCTCAGCATGCCATGCGCTTTGGAAATCGCTTGCAGGTGCTTCCGTGGGATGCTTTCGGCAACTTGTTCAAAGGCCCCGATGACACTTGGGGTACCATCAGCATGACGGCTCTTGTAAAGGAAGGCTCCTGGAATTATTGGAAGTCTCTGGAGCCGACGGCGGAATACTACGGCATTTACATGACCTACATGGATTTCCTTGAAAATGGCTATGCGGTGTTGCCCGTTGAAAGTTCGACTTCTGATGTCGCCGCCTATGCAATTGGCAAGGGCGATTCTGCCCGCGTGATGATTGTGAATTTGTCTGAAACCCCGCAGGTGGTGCAGATTGACCGCGCAAGCGTTTCTGCTGCAGGTGACGCGACCGAAGTTGGCAAGGGTGATCTGGTGCGCACGCAGGTCGAAATCTTTGGCGAAGATCAGTTCAAGTGGGTGGGCACGTCGCAGAAGGCGTATCCGTACCCGAAAATGGGCCCGAGCGGCCGCCGCATTAACCCGAGCAAGAGCAAGGACATTACGGTGCCGCCGTTTGGACTCGCTGTTGTACAAATTAACCCGCAAGTGACTTCGGGCGAAGCTGCCGCGGAACCCAAGGTGTTGGCTGCGGCTCTCGAAAAGAAGGTGCTCCTTGCAGGTGACACGCTCGACCTGTTTGGAACGGTTGTTCAAGAAAATGGTCAACTGATCGGATGTGTACTCTCGATTCCTGAACTTGGTATTTCAAAGGTGATTACTCCCGATGACGGCAAGTGGAACGCTTCTATTGAAAGTTTCCATGTCAAGGTGCCCTTCCCGGCCAATGTTAAGCTGGGCTCGGCGACGGCCGTGTTGAAAATTTCCGGTCTTGGTAAGAAGTCATCGGTGTTCAAGATTCCGTTCCGTATTCGCGGTGCCTACCGCACCACCAGCGTGATGCAGAATTACGATAACGGCATCGATGCGGTCGACTGGTTCCCGGTCGCAAACGGAGACAATGCGACGACCATCGGCGCGAAGGTCTTTAACGGAGCTCCTCCGCACGGCGGCTTTATTCGCCACGACTTCATGATCGAACAGCCGCCTGCGCAGGGCTGGCCGAACTTTGCCGGCGCCTACTACGTGATTCCTGAAGAAGTTCACAACTCGGTGGGCATCGTATTCGACTACGCCACGAACCACAGTAATCCCGACGGATACTTCGAAGTGCAAATCGCAAGCGAACAGGTCAAGGATTACGACGAATTTATGGTGCGCCTTAAAAATACCCGCGGTTCCTGGGTGCGCGACACGCTCATCTGGGAAAACATGACGCAAGAAGGCTGGGGTAAGACCATTCCGCAGCTTGACCCGAAGCAAATCAAGAACTTCTCTTGGCGCGCCCGCTACAGTGGCACGGGTTACATCAGCCTCGACAACATTTACCTGTTGCAGGAAGACGGCACCGAAGTCCCGATGCCCCGCGGCTTGAGAAGACTACGCTAAAATTGTCATGCTGGATTGGTCTTAACAGCCACTTGCAGCTCTGCTGCATAGTGGATGTAATCCTCGGAACGGGGACGGCATCTCCTTTTTTATTAAATTTACTCTTGATGGAATCGATATTCAGTAATGTCTTGATGTTTGTTCTCGGCCTTATCGGTTTGAGCTTTTTGGTGACTATTCACGAACTGGGCCACTTTATGGTGGCCAAGTGGAATAATGTCAAGGTGAATACTTTTAGCATCGGTTTCGGAAAGAAACTTATCAAGTTCCGTCACGGCGAAACGGAATACTGTATTTCGGCGATTCCGTTTGGTGGCTATGTGGCCATGGCGGGCGAAAACCCGGATACGCTCAAGGAAGGCCAGGTCCCGGACGAACGTGATTTTGTGGCGAAATCGGTGGGCGCTCGCGCAGCGATTGCATTTGCGGGCCCGTTCATCAACATTGTCTTTGCGTTTATCCTGCTGATGGTTCTTTATATGGTCGGCGTCGAAGAGCCGGCAACGAACGATTTGATCGTGGGCTTTGTCGCCAAAGATTCTCCGGCCGTAACCGCAGGCATTCAGCCGGGCGACACCATTACCGAAATCAACGGCAAGCCCACTCAGGGCTGGGATGATTTCCGCGAACAGATCGGCGTAAGCCTTGGCGCGAGCGTTCCGCTTACCGTGCACCGTGGCGGCGAACCGCTAACGATTACGGTAGTCCCCGAAGAACTCGTGATTCCCGCGCAAGATTCTACCAGCTCCGAAATTGCGATGGGCATTGGCGACATCGGTATTTACCCGCGCAACCGCGTGATTGTACGCTTGCCTCCTGTAGCGGGCTCTGCAGCCGAAAAGGCGGGCCTTGCCGTGGGCGACACCATCTTTGAAATTAACGGCGAACATATTTCCCGCTACGAAGAAGTGGTGCGCATTATCGACGGCAGCAAGGGCGAACCCGTAAACATTACCGTTATCCGTAACGGCGATACGCTTACCAATTCGCTCACGCCGGTTTACAACGAAGATTACAAGCGCTACATGGTCGGCATCCAGATGGGCTATGTGCTCTTCCGCGAAACAAAAATTGTGCGCCGCGGTCCTGTGGAAGCCTTTACGAAAACTTGTGCGACCAGCTGGAAAATGACCACGAGCATCTTCCGCTATTTCAAACGCATGTTCCAGGGGCAGGTGAAGGTAGATGCGTTCTCCGGCCCGGTTTCGATTGTCGCTGTGATGGGCAATGTGTGGATGAGCGGCTTCCAAGACTTTTTGATGTTGCTCGCCCTCATCAGTATTAACTTGGGCGTTATGAACTTGCTTCCGCTCGCGATTACCGACGGCGGCCTCCTCATGTTCCTCGGTATCGAAAAGCTGCGCGGCAAGCCGCTTTCCACCAAGACGCAGACGGTCATTCAGAATGTGGCTGCCGCGTTCTTCATCAGCTTCTTCGTGTTTATCACGATTCTAGACTTCGGCAAACTCTCGCTGTTCTTGAAATAACGTCTCCATCCTTATCAAAGATGTCAGAGCGCAACATCCAAGTTGTGCTCGTTTTTAATTATTCATAAAAATAATTGATTAAAAACTAAAAAAATGTGCATTTGACGATATCAATTTGGAAGAATATATTAGGGATGTTAAAGAACAAACTGTGAAACCTTAACAAAGGAGTCAACATGAAAAAATTATCCGTTACATTCCTTGCCTGCCTTATGGGTGCTTCCCTGGCAGTTGCTGCGGGTGACAAAGAAGCTCCCCGCGTAATCCGCGTCACCATGAACGACGGAACTATCCACGAGTTTCTGGTGGAGTCGGTGCAGAACATGACTTTTGACGCGAACGAGGAGGACAGCTCCTATGTGCTGCCCGATACGCGCGAGCCGGAGCCCAATCTCACCGATGAAGAAGACAATCCCTATGTAAAGTCACGCCCGTCTACTCCAAAGACTGAAAAGAAGGTGGTCCCGGTAAAAACGGAACAGCCCGTAAAGGTGACCTTCAATGCCGACAAGCAGACGCTGGAGTTTTTCTCCGAACAGGGCGGCGATGCCCGCTTTTACATGATGGACGCCATCGGTTCGACGGTGGTCAAGGGCAATGTCTATCTCTCAAAGGGCTCTACCGTTGTTCCGGTCGAGAACAAAGACCTCAAGAGAGGCAGCTATGTCGTCAAGCTGGTAATTGGCGGCAAAACCATTCAACAGAATCTGACGGTTAACGCCAAGTAAAGGAGCTTATCATGTTTACGAAGTATTTAACGGCAACGGCGCTGACCACCATGTTCGTTGCACCTTATGCATTGGCTGGTCATGCGAATATTCAAATCGGAGAAGACTCCGTGTATACCGCTGGCCTTGTGGGCCTCGATTCCATTACCTTCCCCAAGACGCGTAATATGGACGGCGACACCTTGAATATCCAGGGATTTGGACTCAAGGCGTTCAAGCCGATTGCTCTGAAAAATGTCAAGGGAATGACTTTCGACTCCCGTTTTGGCGACAACGAAAAGTTGAACCTGAATGTGGCCAGTACCGCGTTGAAGGGCGCCTATTCCTTCAACCTTTCCGATGTGAAGTCGGTGGAGACTGCTGAGGTAGATCCTTCGCTGGACAGCGATAATGACGGCATTCCGGATTACGAAGAAATCTTCAACTTCAAGACGAATCCCTATGCCAAGGATACCGATGGTGACGGGTTTGACGATGCCGAGGAACTCTTCGAACTCTTCAATCCCGAAAATCCGGCGCGCTGGAACCCCAATGTGGCGGACTTGCCCAAGCTGGATGTGCGGATGTCCATGACCCCGACCATCAACCTTATCAAGGAAAAGTCCTCGCAGAAATCGGAATCGGTTACGATTGCCAAAGGTACCGAAGTTTCCAGTGGCTCCGAAATCAGTAAAACTGAGGAAAGCAGCGCAGAACTGATGCATGGTTGGGAAGTCGGATTTGAAGCTGGCTATTCTTGGGAAACAGGCCAGAATGGCGCGCATCTTACCCTCCATGCCAACTATTCAGGCTCCTATACAACCGCTACGGGCTTTTCTAAAACCGCAGCGGAATCCGAGTCCTTGACGAAATCCTACAACGAGGAAACGGAAAAGGCCTTGGAAGAGGGAGAAACCATCAGTGGTGCGGAACTTTGCATGCAGGCTGAGATTTCCAACCCGGGCGATGTTGCCTACACTGTCGAAAATCTGGTCCTGACGGCGAGTATCCACACCCTCGAAGGGGAAGTGGTCATTGCGGATCTTTCCATGGACGATGGTGTCAAGACGATGACGCTCAAGCCGGGTGACAAGAAGCAGCACCTGTTCTGCAAGAGCGATATTCCCCTGGACAAAATCGAACCGCTTATCTACAACCCCGGTTCCATCTTCCTCTCGGCAAGCGACTACAAGATTACCCTGGATAGGAGTTCAGTCGGGATGACTACCGATTTTACGGAGGCATACACGAAAGTGGCTGGGACGACGGCTAGGGTGACCTTTGACAAGGGCGTATATTATACCGATCCGAAAACTCGCGTTCTGGACTATAGGGTTTCTACAAATTTCAAGGTCAATAGGAACGCGAATAACAAGAGAAACCTCCGTGCTCCGGTTTATCTGTCTGAGCTCCTGGACATTCTCCAGATGGACTTTGAACAGGACACCGTGTTTGTCGGGAAGGACAAACGATTTGGCCTAATTACGCTGGATGACGTAGAAAATATCGTAACGAAGGAAGATACCGCCGCGTGGTTTGTAACCGTGAGCAAGGCCGCTACGCCGGAAAAGGTGACCATCTACTCCGTTGCCATCGGAAACTTCGACATCGATTCCATTGTGGTGGGTGCCGGTGACGTGGTGCAGTTCATCTTCAACGAAGATCGTGATCACGATGGTGTTCCTGCCAGCATGGAAAAGCTCCTGGGCACAAGCGACAACAACAAGGATACTGACGGCGACGGAATCAGCGATTTCGATGAAATCAACGGCTGGACCAAAAACGGAAAGGGACCCTTTGTGACGGACCCGACCCTGAAGGACACCGACGGAGATGGAATCGACGACAGTAAGGATGAAAACCCGCTCGCCCGTCCGGTATCTTCGAATTCCGTTGTCAATACCTGGAGCTTCTTTGATGAAGCGCAGAAACTGGATGTGGAGTTCCGCAAGGAATGCAAGAAGAACGGAACTGCATGTGCTTCCAATGGGGATTCGCTGATTACCACAAAGGAAATTTACGGACCCCAGGCTACGGTGAAGCTTTCTACGGTCGATCCGGTAAGTGCCAAGGAAGGTGTGGTAGTGTTCAAGAATGGTGTCCAGGTTCCCGTGATGCCAAGCGGAGTGAAGGGTGCTGGAAAATATGCCGAAGCCAGGAACTTTAAGTTTACCGTAGATAAACTGGTTCCGTATGAAACGGCAGAAGTACAGGTGGTGGTGACTGCCGAAAACGGAAAAAAGACCACCTACTACCTGAATATTCCGTCGAGCCTCAACACTCCCCGTAACATGGTCCTGGGGCGCAATGCCGAACGCAATAGCATTATCGTGAACTATATTCCTGATTCTTCGGATACGCGCATCTTGGGATTCGCCGTGGTGCGTGCGGAGTATGACAAGATTGACGATGATGTGCATGCGTTTGAACATGTCGTTGCGAAAACTGCAAGTACGATAGCTAGCATTTTCGGTAAAGGCTCAAAGAAAGACGAGCCGAAGGTTCAGCCGAACAATAAGATCCTGGAATCCTATGTTAAGAAGCCCACTACGGTGCAGCCCAAGGTCGGTGACAACTGGGGTAATGGTATGACCGTAGTTGCCCTGAACGGCCGGAACGACAAGTTCTTTACCGACAAGGTGGGTGGCGGAAGCCCCTACTACACCTACCGCGTGTTTGCCTATGCGTGGGACGGAAAGCAGTATGTCTTCTCCGAAGGCTCCGATGCCAAGACCCGTGCTGTTGGACGTGTCAAGATGAAAATCCAGAATGTGGGTCACGGAACCGAATACCAGTATAAGGCCGGTGAAGCCCGCGTGGACCATGAGCTGAAGGGCTTGTTCAAGAACGGAGACCGTAATCTGCATGAATACAAGTATTACTTCTGCAGGGGCGGCAGCGTGAGTAAGGGAAACACGATCCATTACGAAAGTAAGTCCGATTCCAAGATAAGCAAAGACGACAATGCGGTATCGATGGATCAGGCCAAGTACACCTACGATATTGGACGTGATGGACTCACTCTGTACTTGAGCGTGCGCGGTCAGGGTGTCGGAACCAATTCGCAGACCGTCGAATGGCCCTACGAAAAGATCGCCCAGTCGTTGAATAAGGTGGCCGGCGTTGCTACAAGCAAGAGTGGCGATGCTCCCAAGAATGACTGGATTGAATCCAAGTTCAACTTTGGAAGCAAGGGCGTGTCTTACTCGGGAAGCGATGCATGCAGCGGTACCTGCGGCCATGAACCTCGTGGCGGACTGAAATTCAAGTTCAAGTATGTTTGGAACGACGAAGATTAGTAGTTGCTGATTCTTTGAAATGAAATAATCCCTCATCCGTTTGAAAAAACGGATGAGGTTTTTTGATTTTGTCAATTGTATTAGATTGAAAATAAGTTATTTTATTGAGGTATGGGAAACTTTGCTTTTGCCGCTTCGAAAAAATGGATAATCGCCATTTTACTAGGAATGGGAATATCCATTGCGTGCAATACAAGTTATGTGCGTCTAGAATTCCCTGAAGATATAATAAATGGTGAATGGGAAGGACTTGATAGCTATCAAGACTCTTCTATGTCTAAGATGTGCTCGTCCTATATTCCTTCGTGGTGGTTTTTGGGGTTTGAAGGCGTTGATGCTCTTCCCTCTGTTTTGGATTCTAATATATTTATAGTCAATTCGTGGGATGCTGACAACATATTCTTATTCTTTGCGTTTTCTCAAAGTGAACATACGATTGTCGATGTAATAAAAGATGAATTTTATCATTACCAAGAATGTGGGTATATCGCATATTCAAAAGAAAAACTGGATTCGATGTTTGTTCAAATGGATGAAACTCTTGGAACTTTAAAGGATGGAAGTTTTGTTTGGTATGAATATCCTTGTAGCGCTGATTATAGAACTCGAAATGAGTTAGTGGGAATACATTTTGCGCAAAGTTTCTGCTCCGATGCCTCTGCATATTGTCCTTGCTATCGTAATCCTTCAACTGGAGATGAGGATTCTCGTCGCGTTATTGATTCGGTGTACAATGCTAGGTGTAAATCGGACGGAATGCGCAATGTCAGTTTAACTGGAGCCGGAAATAAAATTGTTGTTGACGCTGAATATATTCAAACGCCTAACCAATTCAAAAATCACACGTACTATTTAATGGATGTGCAAGGCCGCGTTCTTGAACAGGGAAGACTTGGTTCACGGTTAAAGCGACCCAAACAACCAGTTGTTTTGCAGATTGTCGGTGCAAAACCGATATTTGTTAAGTGAATTGATTTTGGCCCGACAGAACCGTAACTAAAAAAGGAGAACCTATGGAAATGAAATTTTGTCAGAGCTGCGGAATGCCGCTCACACCAGAAATTCTCGGCACAAATGCCGACGGCAGCAAGAACGAAGAATACTGCATCTACTGCTACAAAGACGGTGCCTTCACCGGCGACTTCAACATGGAGCAGATGGTCGAATTCTGCTCGCAGTTCGTCGATGAATTCAACAAGAACACCGGCAAGAACTTTACTCGCGAGCAATACAAAGTGGAACTCCGCAAGTATTTCCCGACACTCAAACGCTGGAAATCAAGCGATGCCGAACTCGTCGTATTCAAGAAACGGTAACGGGTGAAATTTTTTCCCCAACACGGCTTGAACGAGTAACTATTCCAAAGCAGAATTCTGCTATATTAAAAGTTGTCAGTATAAGGAGAAAAGAAATGAAACGATCAAAGTTGTTTGTGGCAACGGGAATACTTCTTGCCCTAATTGCAATAGTCGGGTGTGAAGACTCTGCGACATCTTCGGCACGTGAAACGATTTCGGTTGAATCGTCTGATGACTTGCAAAACTGCAAAGAAGAAGATAAAGGAACTGTGGCGATTGTTGAATCAACCAACTGTATGTATTTCTGTAATGGGGATATGTGGGTTGAAATGAGATCCAAGGATACGCTTTATATTAAACCGGACACCTTGGTTGTGAAAGACAGTGTAAAGGTGCTTTCAATAGATACGGTATATAGTTATGATACTCTGATTGTGAATGATACAATCCATGGTACTGATACGCTGTTCGTGTACGATAGTACTTATCGTGCAAGAGTTGATACGATTTATGTCAAAGATTCCCTTGTTTTGGCCGGTTTGGATGGAAACAGTTGCTCGATGGCTTCTGAAATTGATACCGTGAATGCCGTCTCTGGAGCCTCTGGGTACAAAGTTTATTGTGCTGATACCTTGCAGACTGTGTTGTGGAATGGAACTAATGGTGAAGATGGAAAAAATTGTATCGTAAAAAGTTATTCCCAGTACAGCCTTATAGAATGTGGCATGACGCAGGCTGTGGTTCGAAATGGATCTGATGGAGAATCCTGCAGCTTAACTGACGATAAGAATGGGACTGTTGTTATTACTTGTGGTTCAACGCAAACAACTGTATATAAGGGCTTGTGTGGAAAAACTCCATATGATCCGTTTTATTCAAATTATTTTTGCAGTTATGGGAAATTATATAGTAAATGTTCGGGTGAAGAGTATGATCCGTCAACGCAATTCTGTTATGGATCTTCTTTATACAAAAAATGTCATGGCGTGACATCTTATAATCCGAAGAGCTTTCAATGTGTCAATGGGGTTGCGTCAAGTACTTTTACCGTAAAAGATGTTAATGGTCATAGTTACAAAGCTGTAGCCATTGGAACGCAGGTTTGGTTAAATAGAAATCTTCAGACCGATCCTCCAGAAAGAGAGTCCCGGTGCTATAATGATGAAATATATGATTACTATAATCCTCCTGAATGTTGGCCGTACAACAGCAGGCTTTATACATGGACGGTTGCTGTAGATACGGTGGCTTTAATGGAAAAATATCAAATTGATTGTTCGTCAGAAAAAAAATGCAATATTCCTGATTCTATTATGGTTCAGGGGATTTGTCCTGACGGATGGCACATTCCCTCTGCAAAAGAATTCCAAACACTAATTTTCACTGTTGCAGGTGATGCCACGGAGGCGACGAGAATTTTGCAGAATGGTGTTTACTATCAAACGGAGTTAATAGAAAGCAAGGAAACCTTTGGTTTTGAATTAAGAGGTAATGGGTTTTATGGAGATGGTAAATATCAATGGGGAGACTATGTTTTTCTTTGGTCTTCTACAGATGCTGGATCTGCTGCCAATAGTTTAAGAGTATTTAGTGGCCCGATTGAGATTGCCAATTCGTCAAAATCGTTGGGCTATGCGGTTCGATGCATTCGAGATACGGATAGTATGAAATAAATGTTTTGAAAAGAAACTTTCTTAGCTATGGCGTGAGTATTGATCCTCAAGTGTTGGGAATAGCTTCCTTCCCGAGGACGGCGCGGGCCAGTTGGTCGGCGCACGATGTGGGCTTCCCGCCGCAGGTGTTGCCCAAGAGCTTTGCCGCGATATCTTCGGCGCTCATGCCTTCGCAGAGCTTCGCGATTGCCTTCAAGTTCCCGTTGCATCCGCCCGTAAAGCGGATGTTCCTGATTTTGTCTCCGTCGCGCGTGAACTGGATGGTCGTCGCGCAAACGCCTCTGGTCTTGAAAGTCTCTTCCATATGTGTCTCGGGGTTGAATGTACGCTAAATATAGAATGTTTTTTTATTTTTTATGGTGCCATGACTGCATCGAACAAAACAAAAGAGAACATTGCGAAAGCCTTTGTCGCCCTTACCGAGCAAAAACCCATCAACAAAATTACCGTTCGGGAAATTGCGGCAAAAAGCGGCGTTACCACCGTTACGTTCTACAACTACTTTCTCGACAAGTACGACCTTGCGATTTGGCTCCATGTGAAGGAATCCAAGAAAATCATGGCGAAAATCAACGGCAAGTATGAATGGAAAAATACGCTGCTGGAAGGCCTCCGTTATTTTGCGAAGAACAGGAACTTTATGCTGAATGCCCTGAACCATACGGGTGGACATAACGGGTTCTTGCGCCGGGTGGAACGCATCAACGAGGAACTTCTGACGGCGGAAATCAAAAAGAAGTTTGAAAAGAAAACCCTGCCCCTGGACATTCAATATGCAATCAAGGTCTATTGTGCAGGAACGGTGCGCGTTTTGTTTGACTGGCTTGTCTATGGAATGCCCGTTCCCGTCGAGGACTTGGCAAAGTATTTCGAAGAAAGCCTGCCCCAGCCGCTCCACCGGTTTTTGCTTCGCGATGCGAAACCGAGACATGCGAAAGATTGATGTCGGACCAATCAAATTTTCTTTACACTTTGGCCATTGTGTAAATTGACTTTCGGCTGCCCCGAACTATATTTTCTAAAAAGGAAAACTATATGGAAATCAAGGCAGTCAAGTTCCGTAAAGACGGATTCTATACACAGCCCTTTGCCTTTGGCGGCGAAGAGGGCGCTGAAAAGTTTGACAAGAATGTCCGCTACAGGGGGAGCCTGCAAAACTACCTGATAGATACCGGCGACGAGGTTATCTTGGTGGATACGGGACTCCCCGCGGGCACGCCGGAGGAATCCCCCGACGAAAACAGTATCGCCTTTACCGGCCGCGACATCTGTACCTACATGGAGGCTTTCGCCGCATTGGGATACAAGCCGGAACAGGTGACGAAAATCCTTCTGACCCACAGGCATTCCGACCATTCGGGCGAACTGAAATCCTTCCCGAACGCCAAAATCTACGTGAACGCAGAAGAAACATCTGCCGACGAACTGCAAGGGCTTTCGAATGTCGTTCCCGTGCACTTTGCAAGCGGGGCTTACTACAACTTCCCCGAAAGCGAAAAAATCCGCGACGGCATTTATTTTGTCAAGGCGAAGGGGCACACCAACGGCAACAGCCTTGTCATCGTCGAAAACGACGGACTTTTCTACATGCTCCATGGCGATATCACCTATGTAGACGAGGCCCTGTACCAGAACAAGCTCTCTGTCGTATACGACGATCTGGCGGAAGCCCGCAAGACTCTCGACCGTGTCCGCGAATTTGTCAAAAATCACCCTACCGTCTACTGCGGAACCCACACGCCCCAGGGCTTCGAAAGTCTTGAGGCGAAGCGGGTGATTGACCTGGAAAAGCCGGTCGAGACGATTCCCCCGGGAGAAATCGTCTTCAAGACTGCCAGCGGGAAATACGTCTGTTCCGTTTGCGGCTACGTCTATGACCCCGCCGTCGGCGACCCGAAAAACGGAATTGCTCCGGGTACTCCTTTCGAGGAACTTCCCGAAGACTGGCACTGCCCCCGCTGCAAAAAAGGCAAGGACAAATTCAACAAGGCTTAGCACAAACGACTTAACCCTGCTGACTTTCTATGAAAAATATCATCGTCGTAAACGCGAGCCCGCGTAAGGGTTGGAACACAGACACGCTCCTGACTCACGCTTCCAGAGGGGCAGAGTCCGAGGGGGCGACCATCCAGAGGTTCGACCTTTTTCGCCTGGAAAAATACACCGGCTGCATCTCCTGCTTCGGGTGCAAAAAGGAGAAAAACAAGGGGCACTGCATTTGCAGGGACGGCCTTACGCCCGTGCTGGATGCCATTCGCGAATCGGACGGCCTGATTATCGGCTCGCCCAACTACCTGTCCGAAGTTTCTGCATCCTTCCGGGCGCTGTACGAGCGGCTCATATTCCAGAACCTTACGTACAACGTTGAACACTACTGCTGCAACGCGCACCCCGTTCCGGTCCTGTTCATTTTGACAAGCAACGCCCCGGATACCTACTATACGGGCTTGGTCGAAAACTACAGGCAAACGCTGGACCGCTTTGTCGGCCCTACCGATACGCTTGTTTGCGGAGATACGCTCCAGCTTAAGGACTACAGCAAGACAGACTGGCCCTGGAACCTTTTTGATGCCGATGCCAAGAAAGTCCGTCACGAGAACGTGTTCCCCAAGGAATGCGAGAAAGCTTTCCAGAAAGGCGCGGAGCTGGTGAGAAAAAGCGCAGAGAACGTTTAACATAGGGGATTTGTCATGACAAAGAGAAAAATCAAGGTTTCCGATTATGCGACAGACATTGCCCATGCTCTGGAACACGGCATTCTGGTCACCACGAAGGCGGATGGCAAGGTTAATTCCATGGTTGTCGAATGGGGCCATGTAGGGCGCATCTGGAACAGGCCCGTGTTCGTGGCTTACATCCGGGACTCCCGCTACACCCGTGAACTTCTGGACAAAAATCCCGAATTTACGGTAAACATCCCGGTTGGCCCCTTTGACAGGCGCATTATCGCCGTGTGCGGCACCAAAAGCGGTCGCGACATGGACAAGATTCATGAACTGGGTCTCACCCCCGTTGAACCGGAATGCATCTCGGTTCCTGGCCTCAAGGAAATGCCGTTGACGCTTGAATGCAAGGTGATTTATCGCCAGGAACAGGATTCCTCGATGCTCCCCGAAGATATCCGCCGCTCGTTTTACAGCAGGGAAGGGGGCGACCACATCAGTTTCTTTGGCGAAATCGTCGCTGCTTACGTGATTGAAGACTAATCAGAAAGCTTTAATAATAAAGTAAATTTCAAAACAACCTTTTACCAGGAGAAACACAATGATTAAAATTGAATTCTTGCAGGAACTCGCCAAGGGCCACCTCTGCCTGATTGAACAGATTGGCATGGAAAACTACATCATCGAAATGCTGGGCGAGTAAGGGGGATTTATGACAGAAAAAGACAAAATTTTAAGTGCGATGAAAAAAGCGGGGGAACCCCTGAACGCAGGCAAAATTGCCGAACTCACGGGACTTGACCGCAAGGCTGTGGACAAGGCGATGGCCGAAATGAAAAAGGACGGAAGCATCGTGTCCCCCGTACGTTGCAAATGGCAACCAGCCTAAGGATTCACAAGATGATTTACGATTACAGTATTACAACCGGTAGGGGCGAGACGCTTAATTTGTCCGATTTTAAGGGCAAGGTTATCATGGTGGTGAATACCGCCACGGGCTGCGGCTTTACGCCCCAATATGCTCCGATTGAACAGATGTACAAGGATTACCATGGACAAGGGCTTGAAATCCTCGACATTCCCTGCAACCAGTTCGGCGGCCAGGCTCCTGGAACGGACGAAGAAATCCACGAGTTCTGCACCATGCACTTCAACACCACCTTCCCCCAAATGAAAAAGGCCGATGTAAACGGCGAAAACGAACTGCCGCTCTACACCTACCTCAAGTCGCAGAAGGGGTTCGAAGGGTTCGGTGAGCACAAGTACAAGGAACTTCTAGAAAAGAAGTTCGCCGCCGTGGACCCCGACTGGGACAAGAAACCGGACATCAAGTGGAATTTCACCAAGTTCGTCATCGACAGAAAAGGAAACGTGGTGGCAAGGTTTGAGCCCACTGCCGACATGAAGGACGTAGAGAGATGCGTCCAGCAGCTCCTTCAAGAAAAATAAAAACGAAAAGTCCATGCGCCCTGCGAGTCGTCTGGACTTTTTTTGAAACAACGCTTGCGAATTTATATGAACACAGACCGCATACTGCCTGTTAATCGTGAACACCTGCTGTTGATGCAGGTCCTGTGCTGGCTTGCACCCGGAATCAAAATCCTGGTCACCGGTATAAAGGCCCTGCTGCAGGTGGGAACAGAAAATCCCGAAAGAATATGGTGGCTTGCGCTGATTGCAATTGCGGTGACGGTCGCCTTTTCGGCGATGTTCCATAAATTTATCATCCGTTACACAAAACGCATCCTCGGTTTTACGGAACGCAAGAAATCGCTGTTCGCCTTTTTCGACCTCCGGGGTTATATCCTCATCTTTTTTATGATGGGGCTTGGAATTTCCCTCAAGCTTATCCCCGGAATCCCCTCGGAATTCTTTGCGGGCTTCTATCCCGGCCTCGGAGCCGCCCTTTCTATCGCCGGAATCCGCTATTTGGTCAGCTGGTGGAGAGCCCTGAAGGCGAAAACGCGCAAGTGCGACGGAAAGCATCTGTAGTTGAATCTGTCATGAAACACGTTTCCCGTGGCACGAACATCGCTAAGTTCAACGGTGTTGGGAGTTAAACTTTGTACATGGCCTTTTTCTCGGCGACTGCACAGGGGATTATGCAGAGTTTTAAACCCATGGCGTTCAGCACACGCATGATGGTGTCGAATCTCGGATGCGCGTCTTCTCTTAGTGCCTTGTACAAGCTTTCTCGATTCAGGCCCGCAGACTCGGCGATTTTTGCCATTCCGATTGACCGGGCTGCATCTCCAATGGCATGTTGCCAGAGGACGGGGTCGTTTTCGGCAAGTGCTTCTTCCAAAAAGAGTTTCACGTCTTCTTCTGTTTTAAGAAGATCGGCAACATCCAGATCAGAAACTTCTGCATCATTTTTTTTCATTGTTCAACTCCTTTGCCTTGTCAATATCCTTTTGTTGCGTCGATTTGTCGCCGCCTGCTAGTAGCAGCACAACGATGTCGTCTTTTTTCGTGTAGTAGATGCGGTATCCTGGCCCATAGTGAATGCGCATCTCGTATATTCCGTCGCCAACAAATTTGAAATCTCCAAAGTTACCTAGTTTAACCTGTTCAATTCTGAGGTTTATTTTCGCACGGGCGCGCGCATCCTTGAGATTGGCGTGCCACTTGGAAAAATATTCCGTTTTCTTAATTTGAAGCATTCGCCCTCCTATAATGTAGCCAATTGGCTACAAATTGTCAATAGGGCAATGTGGGGGATTGCTAAATAACTCTCGGCCCCGGCCGCACTGGCCGCAACATCTTTCTTCATCGTCAACTCCTCTGGCATACAAGCGTTCAAAACGCCAAAGACTACTCACTTGTGCACTAAATATAGATTCAAAAATCCAGTTTGTCAATAGGCCCGCGCGATTTTCTGAAAATTATTTTGGTGGGGGAAGTTTCCCCCTCGCTTCTGCCCCATGTCATCCCCGCGCAGGCGGGGATCTCCTTGTGGCATACGCTACCCTCTCTCCTAGTGGGCTCCGCCCCCTAACACCCCCGAAGGCGAGTGCTACAGGGTTTTTGCAACGCCCTCGTATGAAAAACTGCATTGTATAGAGTAGTTGTCAAGTATTCCTTGACAACTACTTTGGGGTCTAATTTCCTTTTTTCGGCTCCTCTTGCATAAAAAGGACCGTCCCGCCTTCACGCGGAAACGATCCATAGTACCACTTTCTAGTGCTGGTGTAATTTACAAAAATAGGGTAGAGAGGATGGATTTTTCTGATAACCGCCCCTACAAGAAGAATGATTCAGTTTCAGCGGAAGACGCGCCTTTTGATATACCCAATTCTTGGGAATGGATTAAAATAAAAGATATTTGCGAAACATTTGGAAGAATTGGTTTTAGGGGTTACACCAAAAAAGATTTGGTGGAAAAAGGACAAGGCGCAATTAGTTTAAGTCCATCGAATATTATTGATATGGGATTAAACTTTGATAAATGTACCTATATATCATGGTTTAAATATGAGGAATCTCCTGAAATAATGTTGAACATAGGAGATATTGTTGTTGTCAAAACAGGATCATCATATGGGAAGAATGCTATAGTTGATAGACTTCCAGAAAAGGCTACATTAAACCCTCAGTTGATGGTTTTAAAACAAATCAAGTGCAATCATAATTATCTGTGTGACTTTCTGAATTCAAATTATTTTAGAAAAGAATTTGAAAACTTAGTAAATGGTACTGCAATTCCAACATTCTCGCAGGAAAAATTCTCATCAAAGAAATTTCCTCTTCCCCCTCTTGCAGAACAAAAACGCATAGCATCAAAAATAGAGTCGCTTTTTTCTATTCTTGATGCTATGGAAAAGGAATGTGATTAAATCACCAGGTCACGACTGTATCGACAATTTCTTGTTGTTCGCTTGCGGTTCTGCGCAAGTAGATTCTAGTCGTTTCTATGCTTTCGTGACCCATCAAGTCAGCGAGTAGTGAAATGTCGTTGAATTTCTCTAGAAAATTTTTTGCGTAGCGATGGCGAAACGAATGTGGATACACGACTTTGGTGCTAATTCCATATTTGATGGCATAAGTCTTTAGTTGAGACGCAATCCCCCTTGTAGTTATACGCTTGCCAAAGCGATTCAAAAAGATAAAACCAGAATGTCGATCAATGCTTGACAACCATTCAAGAGCTTCTTTGCGGAGAGTTTTGGGAATATACAGCCGCCGAAGTTTACCGCCTTTGGAATACAGATCAAACCAGCCGATTTTCACATGTTCTACCTTAATCTGCGTCAATTCGCTAACGCGCGCCCCCGTTGCCGCCAGGAACCACACCACAAAATACCACTCCAAATTACCATCAGCCTTGAGCATTGATTTGAAAAACTGATAATCCGCATTGCTGATGACATTCTCCAAGAAATTCTTCTGCTGTTCCTTGACGAATTTTAATTGCAATTTTCCTTTCTTGATAAAAATCAAATACTTGTTTAATCCTTGCAGGCGAAGATTTACCGTCTTGGGCTTAAAGAATTCAACAAGATATTCCTTGTATGCCAAAAGATTTTCCTTTGAAAAATCTTCATAATGGTCGGAATAATATTTGAGAGTCCATAAATAGGATGTTAGCGTATTTTCAGAAAGATTCTGCTTCCGCAGATATCGTTCAAAAGGCGTTTGTTCGCGTTTTTGTTTAGGCATATTGATTCCTTTGTTTAAATGATGATATCGATTTATAACAAAGAATCACTTTACAAGTTTACACTGCCGCCCTTATGAGAAGATAGAGAACATTCCCTTTGAAATACCAGAAAGTTGGCGTTGGGTAAGAATGGACGATATTAATGATTTTCAGTCATATACTGAAAATCCGATGTTAAAAGAAAATAAGAATCGCGTATATGAATTATATAGCGTCCCGTGTTTTGAAGTAAGGCATCCGGAAATTGTAACTGGATCAGAAATAGGATCTACAAAAGTTTTAGTAAAAAAAGATGATGTTTTAATTAGCAAAATAAATCCACACTTAAACAGAGTATGGCGCGTTCCTCAATTTACGGAACACCGGATGATTGCATCTTCAGAATGGGTTATTATTAGAAATTCTAGATTGAATCCGCAATATCTAGTTTATGTACTTCAATCTAATTATTTTTTGAATAAAATGCTTTCAAACACATCAGGTGTTGGCGGCTCTTTAACTAGGGCAAAACCATATGAAGTAAAAAAATATGAATTACCAATCCCGCCCTTAAATGAGCAATCTCGTATTGTTTCAAAGATTGAAGAATTGTATTCCACATTAGATCAGATGGAGCAAAATCTCATCTAGCGATTTGAAAAGCTCTTCGACCTTGTCTACGATTCGTTTCTGCTCTGCTAAAGGTGGAAACGGGAACTCCAAATCATAAATTGTATGGGGTTTCAGTTCTTTTTGGTTTGTAGAGCCTTCGCCATTTTCTTCCAAATATGGTTGCCTAGTTTTTAAGAAATAATAAAGATAACGGGAATTCACTACGGAAGAACGTATTGTTGTCACATGACTATCCGGAACAATTCCTTTTACGTCATGAGGTAAGGCTTCATTAAAGAAACCGACTCGCCCCAAAGTCCCTGTACCGGTGGAATTTATCACAACATCGCCCATTTGCAAAAACTCGTCTTGAGGATATTTGCTTAAAGTGGTCTCATCTAAATAAAGCGCCTTTTCCGAAGAAATGGGCCCATTCTTCTGATTGCATTTTTGTGCAAAAACTAGTACATTACTTTTTTCTGCATATTTGGGAGATTTTCCTCGCTTTATAGGATTGCACACATTACCCAGTTTAACCCATTCCCATGAATTAGGAATCTCAAAAGGTTCATTCTCAACGGTTATCTTCTCATAAGGGCGGTTATCACTTGTTGCGATATCGTCGGTCTTTTTCTTTTTCGGAGACTTTTTGTTGTCGGTTTGGTCTTTTTCTTGTAGGATTTTTTCTAACAGGACGCTGGCGGGTTCGTCATTTGCATCTTGCGGAACGAGTTTCCCGTGAATGGCGAGGTCAAGGATTTTTTGACGGGTTTGTCTGATGTGGTTTTTGAGGAGTTCCTTGTTCTTTTCAACGGCGTCAATTTCGGCAAAAGCTTCCTCAATTTTTTTAACAATGCGTTGTTGTTCTGCTAAAGGAGGAAGTGGCAAACAGGCGTTAAAGAAAACGTCCTTGCCAACTCTTTGTTGTCCTACAGCACCAGAAAAGTGACCTATACCATTTTGAATAAAATATTCTGATTTGACATACCAAAAAATATATTTGTTAAAAACCGGTTCAAAGGTCCTTAAAATATGCAGTTCAGTGGTTCCTGCTCCAAAACCATTTTTCAAATTTTCAAATATTACCGATTTTCTATTTTCAAAACAAGGTGTTATTTTTGCAACAGCAATATCTCCGTTTGCAAAACGCGTAAAACCTGATTTTACAGAATTCCACGAACGGACTTCTGATATAAATCTATTTTCAAATCCAGCTCCAATATTAGCCATAGGAACAAATGATACTTCCATATCATCTGTCAATTTGTCGGCCGGATTTAATAAGCATACGTTTCCCAATTTTATCCATTCCCAATTATTTGGAATTTCAAATGGGCCATCACCCTTATTTATGGGAATAATTGATTTTGGGACAATTGATTTTTTTCTATTCAGAGAGTTTTGGGAAACTCGTTCCGTGACTATCTGTTTCAACAGGTCAGCGGCAGAGCCGTCGCTTTTGCGCTGATCGGTAAGCTTTCCGCGGATGGCGAGGTCAAGAATTTTCTGTCTCAGGAGTTTCGTGTTCATTCCGCGATTCCCTTGAGCATCTTGGCGAGTTTTTCGGAATGAGTTGCAATCTCTTTCGCCTCGTCCTTGATATTGGAGAGAAGGTCTGCAAGAGTCACATCTTCGATATCGTCTTTGTCTTTAATCCAAGTGATATCAAGACTCGTCTTATCACGTGCAAGCAATTCCTTGACGCTATACTTACGCCAGCGACCGTCGGGATTCTCTTCGCTCCAGGTTTCCTTGCGTTTTTTGGCATTGTAACAAGAAACGAAATCGTCAAGATCGCTACGCTTTAAAGGCTTTGTTGCCTGCGTATGCTTTATGCCCGTGCGATAGTCGTAGAACCAGGTTTCTTTGGTTGGCGACCCTTTTTCAAAGAACAAAACATTTGTCTTTACGCCATTCGCATAAAAAATACCCGTGGGAAGCCTAAGAATTGTGTGCAGATTAAAATCGGTCAGCAACTTTTTACGGAGAACTTCACCAGCTCCATCAGCAAAGAGAACGTTATCAGGCAGCACTACACCTGCGCGTCCACCGTTCTTGAGCAAAAGCATTATATGCTGTAAAAAGTTCAACTGGTTGTTTGTCGTCGTTGCATAAAAATCGGTTCGTTTGGTGCTGATGTCAACACTTCCGGCTGGGCGTGTTCCAAAGGGTGGGTTTGCAAGAACTACATCAACAAGTTTTTCAGGTTCGTTCTCTAAGGAATCCGCCTTGTGAATCGGCGTTGAATCAGATCCGATTCCGTGTAAATACATGTTCATCGACGCAAGCGTTACAACCAAAGATGTGTTGTCATTTCCGGTCAGCAACTCCGTATTCAATTTCTTGAGTTTCGCCTTTTCAGAACTCTGTGCAGCCATGTAGTCGTGGGCAGCAAGCAGAAAGCCGCCCGTTCCACAAGCCGGGTCACATACGGATTCGGTAATCTGCGGTTGAACGCAGTCCACAATAGCCTGAATTAGTGGACGCGGGGTAAAATACTGCCCGGCACCACTCTTCTTGTCTTGTCCGTTCTTTTCAAGAATGCTTTCGTAAATAGCCCCCTTTAGGTCGCCTTCCAATAGCCATTGTTCGTTGTCGACCATGGAAATGAGTTTGCTCAGATAAACAGGTGTGTTTACCTTATTTTGTGCATCTACGAAAATGGCTCCGATAAGACCTTGCTGTTTGCTCAATCTGTCCAAAATGGAATTGTATTTTTCGACAAGGTCCAATCCCTTCATTTGGACAGCTAGTAAATCTTTCCATTCGCAACCCTTAGGGAGGGCGCTTTCAACACCAATCATCTCGACTTTTTCGCTGTCCATTTTAAGGAACAGCAAATAAGTGAGTTGAGTGATATAATCCGTAAACCCCACACCGTTGGCGGCCAGCACATCGGCCATATTCCAAACTTTCTTGACTAGTGATTGTTCATTCTTGCCACTTTGCGTAGCGGGAGCAGTAGTTTTCTTGGGCATATTATGCTGCCTTTATCTGAAGTAGGAACTTGGAAAGGTATTCGAGTTCCGAGTCCGCTTTCTCACGGGTGTAAATCTGGATGGCCTGTATAGCCAGGTTTTGGTCAAAATCAAAAAGGTCCTTACGACTGGTGCAACCATTCTGGGCGATGTATTCCGCTACTTTACGAAGGATTTCAACTTGTGCGGGTGTAAAATTACGTGGAACATTACCCATCTGCTGTCCAAGATAAAGGCCGAAGCGCTTGGCTGCGGATCCTTGCATAGATTGCAAAGTATTGATGCGACCATAGGCGTAACGCACTAGTTGAATCAGGTTTGTGATTGACTCAATCTCGTTCTTGCCTTTCAGCGGAATCACGACCTTGTGATTTTCGGTTGCAGACACATGATAGAAATCCCACAGGAGTGGTACGCGGAACATCTTGTTTTCTGTAAGGAGCTTTAATTTTAAATCTTGCAGCATCGCGTTCGTGATACTTTTGGATTCGTCATGGTAAATAATGCGAAGTGCTTCAATTTCGTCACAGTGGTCATTTATGTATTTCTCAAAAGCAGAGGTGTGCTTGAGTGCATCTTCTTCTTGGAATTCTGAATAAATAACGCGATCTTCACCTGGGTTCAGTATGGCTTGATAACCTGCATTGAGTTCGGCAAGTTTCTCACGGGCGGAAAGATTGTCGATTAATGGGGAAACAACACGCTTGCGTTCTAGATTAGGCTCGTTTATGTCAATATATTCGGGGAAGGCTCCCTTTTCAAAGGCATCGAAAATAGAAACCGAGAAGTCGTGTAGCGAAAACCCTGCAATTTCACGAAATTCTGTGTTATGCTCATCAACGGTCCGGTTATATATCGTTGCGCACTTTTCGGCAAGCCGTTCCAGATTTTCGTCGCTTACTTCGCCATGGGCAATATGCTCAATGAGTTCTCCCAATTTTAGAGGTTTGGGTTCTGTAGAGTCTTCCGTTGCTGTCGGGACTCTCTTTTCACTCTGCGTCACGCCAACTGCGTCAAGCAATACGAAATGTTCCTTAGTGTCGGCATTGGGAGTTACTGTGCGAAGTTTGTCATCGTTTATACTACGGCATCCGCGGCCGACCATTTGCGTATAAAGGGTTTCTGAGTGAATATCGCGCATAAATACGACGATTTCGAGCGGTTTTACGTCGGTACCGGTTGCCACAAGGGTTACGGTTACGGCAATTCTGAAATTCTTGTCGTTGTTAAACGCTTTTATGCGGTCGTCCGGCTTTTCTACGGAGCAGGTGATTTCCTGGACAAAACCATCAGGAACCTTTCCTTCGGGAAATTTTTCTGCGAAAACCCGTTCAATAGTTTCAATTATGTTCCGTGCGTGCTGGCGGTTCTTTGCAAAGAAAAGAGTCTTGGGAATATGGCGGAAATCGGGTTCACCATTTTCAGGAATACGATTTGGGAAGAGTCGTTCAAAAACGACATCACGAAATTCCGTTATCACTTTTTCTATTTGAGCTGGGTTTACCACACTGCGGTCGAGTTCCGTGTTTGTATATGCCGCAGAAAACGTTTGATTCTTCTTTTTCTTTTCGCCAGTTTTTCGTGTGACTTCGGTATACTTTTCGCCGGCGCCAATGACGCCGCCACCTTCGGTAACTTCGGTTTTGATACGGTATATGCGCGGAGGGACATTGACTCCATCCACATAGGACCGTTCCTTAGAATACCTATAAGTCGGCTTGTTCACATTGTTGAAAAACGCAAGGGCCTGCGGTGTGGGCGTTGCTGTAAGTCCTATGACTCGTGCTTTGTTGAAATATTCCAACACCTTGCGCCACCTTCCGTAAATGGACCGGTGACATTCGTCCACGATGATGGTGTCAAAGAAATCCTTGGACAGTTTTAGGTCATCGCCCAATTCTACAGCAGGCTTTGTGTCCTCGTCGTCATTAAAGAAAGATTCTTCTTCCTGAGATTCGTCTAATTCATCATCATTGTCAGGCTCGCCTTTGAGAATTGAAAAGAGACGTTGGATAGTGCAGATGCAAACGCTAGCATCTGAAAGCTCGCGCATGTTGTCTGCGTTATTAGCATCGAAATGACGAGGACGGAGAACAGAATAAATTTTGTTAAAGGGGTCTCCATTTTCAGTGAGACGGAAAGAACCAAATTCGCCTTCAGTCTGTTTTCCCAAATTAGTGCGGTCTACGAGATAGAGAATGCGATTTATCGGCATGTATGCCAATTCGCGGTAGCAAATCATACAGGCGGTGAAGGTCTTTCCTGCACCGGTAGCCATATCTAATAATGCCCGTCGTTCGCCATGCTTAAAGGAGACTTCTAAGGCGGTAATTGCTTCTCGCTGACAAAGACGCAATCCGTTCGGCCCTACAGGAGGGAGTGAGGGCAATGATGCAAATTCGCTATCAATTTTTACGCCGAATTCCCTTGCCAATTTTACCAATTGTTTTGGCGTGAGCATTTTCTTGATGGGCTCAAATTTGCCTGACTTGTCAAGCAGATTCTTGAACATCAGAATGTCTCCATTGCTCATGAAAAGAAATGGCAGTGGATTCGCCCAAGTTTGGTACCACGGAAGTGCGCCTGCAGAATACTTTGCTGTTTGTTCTGCTACAACGTTGCCGAGCGAATTATCTTTCTTTTTTGCCTCAAGAACACCGATTGCTTTGCCATCCAGAAAAAGCAAGTAATCCGCTTCGTGGTTGCCTTTGGTCAAGGCTTCTTCTACGGCTAGGGCATTTTCTTGATTTGAAAATTGCGAACGAGTAATAACAGCCCAACCGGCTTCGGCGAGCTTTTCATCTATTAATACACGGGCCTGTTCTTCGGGTTTTAGGTCGGCCATATTTCTAAATGCTAAAATAGGATAATTTGAGGAGAAAAGGAAATAGTGAGATTAATTTGAGGCAAGTTGAAGGCGAAATGAGGGATGTGGCGGATGGATTGATTCCCTTGAAGTGAAAAAATATACATTTGAAGTGACAATACAAGGATTCTGCATATGATATTTACATCGTCTGGTTCAGTTTACTCTAAGGTTCAATTCAAGACCGAAGAAGAGGTCGAGAAGGTTGTCGTTGACAACTTCAAGCTTCTCTTCGGTGACTATTCCATCTTGCTGCCTAAAAACTTGATACGGACTTCTGGCGGCAAGGGGACTGTTCCCGATGGCATCATCGTGGATTTCAAGGGAAATCGTTGGTTTATTCTGGAGGTGGAGCGCGGCGACCACGAAACGTGGGGGCACATCGCTCCGCAAATCAGCAAGCAGCTTGTCGCGGTGATGAATCGCGAGACGAAGAACAAGATTACGGAACTTTGCATTGCAGAAATCGGAAAGCAGAAGGAGTTCTCGAAGTTTCTTGAATCCGACCTGAAAATCCAGCAAATCCATGTGCACGGTTTTGTCCAGAAGATTCTGGAAAAAGACCCGATTGTCTCTTTGCCGATAGACTATTCCCCGAGCGACCTTGAGGAATGGGCGTCGATGCAGAAGGTCGAAGTGCAAATTCAGCATATCGAGAAATACATGAACGGCAAGGGCGAGGTGCTTTACGACTTCCCGGATTTGGAATTGACGCAGGAAAAGGAATCCTTGAAGACGACGGACAAGAGCAACGCTTTGTACGAGATTGTGAAGGCGGGGTTTTTAAACGTGGGCGACATCGTTCATTTCGATTATGGCCCGAAGGGCAAACCCAAGACGCATTTTGAAGGAAAAATCTGTTCCGATGGAATCGAGGTGGATGGAATCGTTTCGTCGGCTAGCGTTTCTGCCTTGCGTTGCATCCAGCAAATCAGTCCATCGCGCACAACGACGAACGGCTGGGTCACCTGGAAAACCGCCGATGGAAAGTTCCTCGAAGAAAAGTGGAACGCCCTGCTTAAAAAGAGTGACGATGCTGAACAACCGTCGAGACGCAAAAAGCATAAAAAGAAATCTCGCAAGACATCGGCGGTGACGCATCCTGAAAATGGCGATAATGATATCTTGTATCACTTCGCGAAAGGCGGGGCGATTATCGCAAAAGTCCGGCGTGTTGGCTCGCAGTTTGTTCTTCTTACCGGTAGCAAACTTTCGCTGAAATATGACTTCCGTGGTTCGGGTTGGCTGAATGTCCGAAAGAACGCTTCTGTTGGTGCTGATGGAACGCTTCGCGAGGATGTCGAATGCGATTCCCCGTCGATGGCGGCAGCTTTCGTTGCCGGAGGAGCTAGAAACGGCCTCACCTTCTGGAAGAATAAAGAAAGGAAGGAATTGAAAAGCCTCGGAAAATAGTTGCATTTTGTCACTTTGTGTCAAGTGGATGGAGTTATATTTAGGTAGAATAGGAATCCCATGGACTAGAGGAAAATGCGAATGTCTTTACAGCAAGAAATCTTGAATGGCGAGAGCCGCACCTTGGAATACAAGGTTGAGCTGCCCGAAGATTCCGAAAAATGGGTCAAGTCTATCGTTGCCTTTGCGAATGGGGCGGGCGGCAAATTTGTTGTTGGCGTGAATAATCGTCGCGAGTTTATTGGCATCCCTAAAAAGGCCGACTTGTTCGAACTCAAGGATAGTATTGCCGATAAGATTTCGCAGATGTGCGTACCGCAGATAATGTTCGACATTACGGCGGAGATTGTTGAGGGGGCGCAGCTCCTGATTGTGCAGGTTTTCCCTGGAATGGCAACGCCATATTATATAAAATCACAGGGGAAAGAAAATGGAACGTATATCCGCCTTGGAGCCACTACTCGTAACGCTGATTTGGCGGCACTTTCGGAACTTGAAAATCGCGGGAGAAATGTTTCTTACGATGGACTCCCGTATCGTTCGCTCAAGGTGACCGATGCCGATATAGCATTTCTTTGCAAGGACTTTTCAAAAAGGGCCAAGCGTAAAATTACAAAAGCGGATTTAGAAAACTTGCATCTTCTGGCAGGTCGTTCGCATGACAAGGCGACGAATGCTCTGGCGATTCTTTTGGGCAAGCATGAATATACTTCGCGAATTCAGTGTGCCCGGTTCCGTGGAACTATGCGGGCTGATTTTCTAGATAAAAAGGATTATAATGGCCCGCTCTGCAAGCAAATTGACGATGCTTACAAGTTCGTTCTCAACCACCTGAATATGGCCATCGAAATAAACGGGGTCGTTCATGATGAAAAGTACGAACTCCCGCCGAAAGCTATTCGAGAGCTAATAATCAATGCTGCAATCCATAGGAATTATCAAATGAATTCCAGCGTGCAGGTGGCGGTATATGATGACCGCGTGGAGATTTCTTCGCCAGGCACTCTTTACGGAACGCTGACTTTGGAAGAGGCCTTGAGTGGCCGCTCGTCCGTCCGTAACAAGACTCTTGCCCGCACTTTGGAAAAGGTTCATGTTCTAGAAGGATGGGGTTCCGGTTTCCAGCGGATTAATACGTTGTGTCAGGAATATGGCGTGACTCGCCCCGAATTCACCGAAATCGGGGACATGTTCCGAGTGAACTTTTATCGCCACAATAACGACGAAAAAGTGGCGATGAATTCGAAAATCGGCGATAAATCGGCGATAAATTCAAAAATCGGCGATAAATCGGCGATAAATTTCAAGGAAAAGATTGTCGAATACCTTGCTGAACACGAAGAAGCCCGCTCACGAGAAATTGCTGATGTTATAGGCTTGAAGATTTCTCGAACTAAGGACTACATAACAGAACTTGTTGAAGAAGGCAAAATTGTCTCCAACGGGGCAAATAAGAATAGGACGTACTCGTTGAAAAAATGATGTCTAAACCGATGAAATTTAGACGAGGTTTGGACGAGATTTAGACGAAAATGACGTTTTTGACCTAAAAAAGGCGATTTTTTAGACGACGTGACCAATGTTGCAGAACTGTTAAAAGCCGATATGTAAACGGGGTGAAGAATAATGTCTGATGTCTTTATCATAGGTGCCGGTTGCAGTGTTCCGTACGGATTCCCTACGGGCGCTATGCTGATGCAGAAGTTGAAGGATTTCAATTATGGAGATAATAACGTAGAGAGTCCATCGTTCCACCCTCCTTCGTACCTATTTGATCTGTACTATGAACTTTTTGGAAAATATCAAGAATACGCCAACTTAAGAAAAGAAGTTTTTTTTCGTGGTGGAAATATTGAATTTGAAATTTCTAATAAGATAAGTAAAACTATAGTTCCCTTTGCCAACAGTATTCGTCATTCAATGATGGTTTCGACAGATGAATTCTTAAAGAATCGTCTTAGTCAAGAGAAATCAGAAGAGGCAGACTTTGGTAAACGTCTTATTGCTAGAGAGATTCTTGTTGCGGAGCGGGAATCGGAAAAACAATTTTCTTACGAAGATGGTAAAAGAATTTCAAAAAAGATTTGGCTTGGCAATATTGACTGGATTCAGCATTTGCTTTCTCGGATAGACCAACAATCTAATTGGGAAGAAATCTTAAAACAAACGGTGTTTCTTACCTTTAATTATGACCGCGTCCTGGAATATTGCATCTTCTTGTATTTGACATCCGACAAGCAATATGCAGATGCTGATGCTCATGCTTTTATAAAAGATATGAAAATATTTCATGTCAATGGCTTTATCGGCTCTCTTGAGGAAATTCCCTTTGGTGCTGTAGAAAATGGCAAGTATCAAGAAATTGCCAAGGGTATGGAAACTGTCTGGGAAAAACGCAAGAATCTCAATCAATCCGAAAAAGAAAAGTATCAAGGATTCCTGAAAAATGCGGAGCGAGTCTATTTTATGGGATTCTCTTATATTCCGGATAATCTGGAATCTATAGGGATTCCTCGTGGTGCTGAGATTATTCGAAACGCAAAGGTCTATGCCACGGCCAGGGGCTTGTCTCCTCAGAACCGTCTAAGAATTTCGACGTATTTGGATCTCAAGGATTTTGAAAAAAGAAACGAACCCGAGCCAATGCCAGAGGTTGAAGTTCAACGCCGCCCTTTTATGACGGATATCATGTATCGACAGGAATATGAAAAGCAAGAAAGAGCAGCGAAGAAGCAAATAAGAAGCAAACGGATTCGCTACGAAAACCGAATCCTCAAGGACGCAAGTGCGGTTGACCTGATTCTTGATTATTATACGCTTGCGTGATAAAGTGCAAATCAAAAGTAAAACCAGATGTAAAATTTTCTTGCCCCTCTTGCCAGTTTTTCAATTATTAGGTACATTACATCCCAGCGCGTCATTCCCTAGAAAGGAATGATGCACTTTTGCTTTATTTGGTTTTGTCGTGTTGCAAGGGAATTGCAAAAAGCCTTAGAATATACCGAATATGGCAAGTTCTTACCCGTGATAAGAAAGGCTATCGAAGCATGTCGGAAAACCGGCTTTGATGAAGGAAACCATTTCGCCCACGTGAGCGAGATGGTCAATATCGGAAGTGGTGCAGAAAGAAAAATGGATAGCTACAAGCTTTCCCGTTACGCTTGTTACCTGATTGTGATGAACGGAGACCCCCGCAAAGAAGTGATTGCCCTTGGTCAAACATATTTTGCCGTCAAAACCCGGCAGAAGGAAATTTCGGACTCTGCGGCACAGCTTTCGGAAGACGAAAAGCGCTTGGCTATTCGTGACGAAGTGACCATTCGCAACAAATTCCTTGCCAGTTCTGCAAAGGCGGCCGGTGTTAAAACGAACAGATCCTGGACCACATGGGTGCTACCGAACTTGCAGCGAACTTGTTCCGCATCACCCAGACTGACGACAAACTCCGTCGTGAAAACATCAAGGGGAAGGAGCAGGCAAACGAAACCCATTATGCCGTAGGCAAGAAGGTTCGCCAAACGATTGCGGAACTTGGCGGAACAATGCCTGAAAATCTCCCCACGCCCAAAATCAGTGCCAAAAAGTTGAAGCAGGAACGCAAAAAGCCGTTGCGAAGAAATGACAAACTACGGCTCCCATTTTGCCGACGTCGGCAAAATGGTTATGTCATTAAAAACAGGGATTTTTGCTAAAAATTGGAAAAACAGACAAAAATGTCGTAAAAATAGTTGGAAAAACGGACAAAATTAGTTATTTTTAGGTTGGATAAACGGAAAAATAGATGATTCAACGAAAAATCGACAAATATTTGGCCGATTTCTATGTCAAGCACAAGAACGCGTTGCTTGTGACCGGGGCCAGGCAAATCGGCAAGACCAGTTCCATTCGGGAGTACGGAAGGACTCATTTCAAGCATTTTGTGGAAATCAACTTTCTTGAATCTCCGGCAGCCAAGTCCGTATTCGAGGGTGCCGATAGCTCGAACATCCTTTTGCGCCTGTCGGCCTACGCCGAAACAAAATTGGTCAAGGGCGAAACCCTGATTTTCCTGGACGAAATTCAGGAATGTCCCGATGCGGTTACCGCAATCAAGTTTCTGGTCGAGGACGGGTCTTACCGTTATATTTTGAGCGGTTCGCTTCTTGGTGTTGAACTCAAGGACATCCGTTCCCTTCCGGTCGGTTTTTTGACTATCAAGGAAATGTTCCCTCTGGATTTCGAGGAATTTGCGAGGGCGGTGGGTGTTCAGGCCGAAGTCCTGGATTCGGTACGAGCCGCTTTCGAGAACAAGGTAGAAGTTGATTCTGTCATCCACGAAAAGATGATGGAGATTTTCCGCCTGTACATGGTTGTGGGCGGCATGCCCGCCGCAGTTGCCGAGTATCTGGAATCGAACAATATTCAGAACATATTGGAAATCCAGCAAGGCATCATCGAGTTGTACAAGAAGGACATTGCCAAGTACGACCCAGAAAACAAGCTTTACCTGAACGAAATTTTTGACCTGATTCCGCCGGAACTGAATAACCAGAACAAGAGATTCATTCTAAAAAAATTGAACGAGAATATCAAGTTTTCCCGTCACGAAAATTCCTTTATCTGGTTAAAAGAAGCGGGGGTGGCCCTCCCCGTTTACAATGTGGATGAACCCAAAATTCCGTTGCTCCTTTCGCGTTCGCGCAACTTGTTTAAACTGTTCTTGAACGACGTCGGACTCCTTACTTGCCAATACGCGAACGGAATACAGTTGAAAATCTTGAACGGTGAAAACGCCATCAATTTCGGTTCCGTTTATGAGAATGTGGCCGCGATGGAACTGAAAGCGCACGGATTCGATCTTTATTATTTCAATAGCAAAAAACAAGGTGAACTGGATTTTGTCATTGAGCGGAATGGACGCGTACTCCCCATAGAAATCAAGTCGGGCAAGGATTACAAAAGGCACAATGCCTTAAAGAACGTCTTGGAAACGACAAACTACGCCGTTCAAGAGGCGGCCGTTTTCTGCAACGACAATGTCTGCGTCAAAGGGAAAGTCTTGTATTGTCCCATCTACATGCTGATGTTCCTGAAAAACGAAGAAATTAATTTGGGAACATATAAAGTAGATTTACGCGGGCTGGCCAAACGAGTGAAAAAAATTAATCGTTGAATAAGTGCCACAGATATATTCGCCAGCCGTTGACCGTGTTGGCTCTTTCTTCTTCTGTGCCACCGTTGTGAATGAAACCAAAACTTTTACCGGTTATTTGGTTTAAAATGGCTTCAAGAACATCAACGACAACCTCGGGGCCATAATGCCGCATAGCTTCCCAAGCTTTTGGGGACTTGTTTTCTAACGAAATCCCCTTAACGGCGAGTTCTCTTCGGTCATCCATTAGGCATATGGTGGCGGGAACTGCCTGAATGCCCATTTTTTCCAGCTTGGCGTAGGCCGCTGTCGCTTTGCTCGTAATCAACATGTCTTCTATGAGACTTCTTACTTCAGAAGAATGTTGGACTGTCGGGCAGATGTTCTCGTGAGCTTTGTTGGCGATGATTTCATTTTGCTTTGCAATTTCCTCCTTTATTTTGACTTTGTCTGCTTCAGGGAAAATTGAGTTTGGCAATCTGTTTGGAAAATAGTAGCCGCCCGAGGGTCCAAGAGTTAGAAAAATAACAGATTTTTTGCTATTGAATAAGAATAAATTAGAATCGTTGCAGTAGGGTGCTTTATCCTTCTGTCTGCAAATATATTTGTTGATAATGATTTCTTTTGATGGTACGTCCCCTTTTAAAATAGTATCGACCGCAAAGTCGATTTCGATGTAATCGCCTTTCTCTTTTTTGATTTTCTTAAATTCATTTGTGTCGACTTGAAATGTCCCTGCGAGGATATACGGGGTTTGCGTGATGCTTATCCATGGGGCGTCTTTGGGGAAACCTTCAGATATTTTCTTGATGGCTTTTTCAAATGCGGCTTTGTTTTCAGGAGTGTTCTGAGGCTCGTTTTTATCGGAGTCGCATGCGGCAATCCCGACGGCAATTGTAAATGCTGTGAAAATGAGCAGGAAATTTTGTTTTAGCTTAAACATATAAGTAAATTACAAAATTATCAATGTAAATTTGCTTAAAAGAAGGCTCACAGAAACAAAAAGCCCGTGGAAAGATTGTATTTTAAATCTATGAAGTTTGTTCATGCATTGCTTTTATCGTTAACTGCCGTTTTATATGCGCAGTCCCCGAGCTCCCCATTTACAGAAATTGGAGAATACCTTGCAGAATTAATTGGTGATGACGTGAAAAGCAATGAGTTCTGTAAAGCGAATACGACTGGCCTTAACCTTCTTATTCTTGATGGCTACTTTGTTGTTGACCGCCATGTTGGTGGTAGAATTGCTTCGATTGAAGTTGATGCTAGTTCCACCCGTATTTTTACAAGCGATACAACTCGCGAACATCCCGTTTGGACTAGAGTTTATGGCGTTTCTCTGGCATCGCCAGATTCCGTGATTGCCATCCTTAAAGAAATGCGCAAGAAAAATGCTGATAAAATCGACCGCGATGAAATAAACGTCTCGTTCCCGTATCAAGACGAGAGTATCTACAAGTACAAGAAATTTTTTGCTAAGCTAAAAGCTGCTGGATTCTCGAAGATAAGGTTGCTTGCAAAAGAGGAAGAATTTAGCGACAAGGTTTATAAGAATCTTCAACTCAAAAAATACAGTAAGAAACAGATAGAATCGTGGGAAAGTTCCAAGAATTCTTGTAATAAACAATGGTTGCACATTACGGACTCAAAACTTTCATACTCTGCTTATAAATTGTTTAAATGGGGGATAAGTGACCCGGACTTTACAAATAAGCCTGCTAACACAAGAAAAGTTTCGCAAATAAAAGTGGAGATTGATAAAAATAAACCGAAGCTTGAATTCGTACGCAAAAAATTTCAGAATAAACTGCCTCGTTTAAAAGATGTCAGGAATCGTGAACATCCTGACGCAGAAATTCAATGTGAAATCGTGTTGAAATTCACCATTGCACCGGATGGAAAAATTAGTGAAATAGAAAAATTGTCATCGACTACGGAAAATGAAGAATTCGATAAGGCAATATGCGATGCCGTTTCCGCATGGACTTTCGAAGAGGCGGATGATAAAACGACGGTGACACTTCCGCTAAAGTTCGATAAAAAGTAAGTATGGATCTTGTCGTAGAGCGAGGTGACTTAGTAGATTTGATAAAGATGAACTATACAATATTGACGGTCTTAGTATGAAATTTTTAGCAGTATTCCTTTTGACGCTTTCGTTGGTGGCGACAAGTTCTTTTGCTGTGTCGCTGAACCCTCCGCTGGTTCTGTCGATGCAGGAATATGAGGGCACTATGACCTCCGACGATTTTGACTATAATGAAAGATCGGAGGCTGATTTCAGTTTCTTTAAACCCTTTGTGGGTGTGATTTCGTTTATGCTTGTTATTTTCGGTTTTTCTTGGGGTGTGCTGGGGGCAAAGGAACTCAAGGACGGGGGTGATGGTGGAGGTGCGATGCTTGGTGAAGGCTTGGGCATAACTGCTTTAGGGGGCCTGGGCCTATACTGGGCATTTTGATAAGGGATTTTTGCTAAATTATACCCCGTACAAAGATAAGGACTCGCTTATGAATATTCTCGTCGTTGGTAGCGGTGGTCGCGAACATGCCATCGCTCTTGCAGTCAAGAAGTCGCCGATGTGCGACACTCTCGTGTGCGCTCCGGGCAACCCGGGCATGGCTAACCTCGGCAAGTGCGTGCCGGTGGATGTGGCCGACCCGAAGGCGATCGCTGACCTCGCGGTTGCCGAAAAGATTGACCTCGCGGTCATCGGCCCCGAAATTCCGCTGGTCGCTGGCGTGGTGGATGAATTCCGCCGTCGCGGGCTGCGCGCTTTCGGCCCGACTGCGGCTGCTGCCGCGCTCGAAGGCTCCAAGGCCTTCAGCAAGGATATCATGAAGAAGTACAACGTGCCGACGGCAGCCTTCGAGACCTTCACCGATCTCGCCTCCGCCAAGAAGTTCCTTGCCGAGCACCCGGCTCCGATCGTGGTGAAGGCGTCGGGCCTCGCTGCGGGCAAGGGCGCCATCGTCTGCATGACCGACAAGGAAGCGAACGACGCAGTCGAAGAAATGCTCGGCGACAAGGCCGTCTTTGGCGAATCTGGCAAGACGGTCGTGATCGAAGAATTCATGGACGGCGAAGAAGCCTCCATCTTCGTGGTTTGCGACGGCAAGGACTACGTGATCCTCTCTTCTGCCCAGGACCACAAGCGCGTCTTTGACGACGACAAGGGCCCGAACACGGGTGGCATGGGCGCTTACAGCCCGGCTCCGGTGGTGACGGACGCTCTCCTCGACGAAGTGAAGAAGACGATTATCGAACCGACCCTCAAGGGCATGGCCGCCGAAGGCAAGCCCTACACGGGCGTGCTCTACGTGGGCATCATGGTGACGGCAAAGGGTCCGAAGGTCGTGGAATACAACTGCCGCTTGGGCGACCCCGAATGCCAGATTGTGCTCCCGCTCTACGACGGCGACGTGCTCGCGTTGTTCGATGCTGCCGAAAAGGGCGAACTCGCAAAGCTCGGTGCTCCGAAGGCCCCGAAGGGCAGCTCCGCAATCGTGGTGCTTGCAAGTGCCGGTTATCCGGGTTCCTACGAAAAGGGCAAGGTTGTGACGGGTATCGAAGAAGCCGAAAAGAACGGCGCCCAGGTGCTCCATGCCGGAACCAAGATGGTGGACGGCAAGCTGGTGACCAACGGTGGCCGCGTGTTCGGCGTAGTGGGCCATGGCGAAACGCTCCAGGCCGCTCTCGACATCGCTTACGAAGCCGCCGAAAAGGTTCAGTTTGAAGGCAAGTTCTACCGCAAGGACATCGGCAAGAAAGGTCTCGCTCGACTGGCGAAATAAGAGGTAACAAAATGGATTTGAAAGAAAATGCAAAGGTCGGTATCGTTGCGGGTAGCAAGTCCGACCAGGAAACTGTAGATAAGATCACCGCGGTGCTCGACAGCTTCGGCATCGTGTGGGAATTCAACATCCTCTCCGCGCACCGCACCCCGAACGCCACCGCGAAGTATGCTCGCGAAGCCGCCGGGCGAGGCCTCCAGGTCCTCATCGGTGTCGCAGGCCTCGCTGCAGCCCTTCCGGGCGTGCTCGCAGGGCACACCATTCTTCCCGTTATCGGTCTGCCCTGCGCCGGCGGCCCGCTCAACGGCGTCGATGCCCTGCACTCTATCGTGCAGATGCCCCCGGGAATCCCGGTGGCCACGGTCGGCATCGGCAACGGCAAGAATGCCGGTTACCTCGCCGCCCACATCGTCGCCATCGCAGACCCCGCAGTTCGCGAGAAGCTCGTCGCCTACCGCAAGAGCCTCGGAGACATAGAGGTCTGAGGCCGCGCTTCGCGCTCTCAGGTCGCTTCGCTTTGAGGCCGGTCGCGTTCCGCTCCCTCTGAGTATGCGCCTGCGGTGCGATTTATAACCTCATTCCTCAAAGGGCGCCGTAGGCGACCGACCTCACACCTCATAACCTTGAATAAGTATCGTGCATTCTCTCTCTCGCATATTCATCTATTTAGCGGCGTTCCTCGTGGCGGCGTCTTTCGCCGGTGAGCCCGACCTTCCTGAGGTCAACGCTCCGTGGATGAAGGGCGAAAAGCTGACCTTCAGCCTTGGTTGGGGGTTCATTACCGCAGGTTCTGCGACTCTCGAGGTCAAGCCGATTGCAGACGGCAAGACGGAGTTCCTGACGCATGCGACGGGCAACAAGACTATCAATCGAATCTATCCGGTCAATGATACGGTGTACACCCGCGTGCGCAACAAGGGCCTCATGACCGAAGTCTTCCGCAAGCGACTCCACGAGGGTACGTTCCACAACACGTCTGTCATCCGTTTTGACCGTAAGGGCGAGAAGGCTTGGCTTTCGGATACGGTCTTTACCGATATGAAGACCCGCAAGACCAAGCGCTCCGCCGATACGGCGGTCGCCATCCAGGGCATGGAACACAGCATCATGTCTGCGTTCTACCTGGTGCGTACGCTCCCGCTCAAGGTGGGGGAGACTTCCCGTTTTTCAGCGGTGAGCGGCAAGAAGCGTTATGAGCTTAAGGTGCTGGTCCATGGCAAGGAGACAATCGAGAGCGTACTCGGGATGGTTCCCTGCATCAAGGTGGAACCCGTGCTCGACGGCGACGGAATCTTCAACTCCAAGGGGCGTATCTTTATCTGGCTTACCGACGACGATCGCCGCATTCCGGTGCTCATGGAGTGTGAAATTGCCCTTGGGAGTATAAAAGCGAAACTTTTGAAGGTTGAATAGGAGTTTTTTAGGGTTTGGATCGAGTCAAAAGGTGAAAAATAGGGCGTATTTTGTATTTTTTACACATGAGCTTTTGCAAAATGCGTGCTTAAAAGTTATATTCGCAAATGCGATTGTTATAATCTGAGGCTTTGAATGTTTAAAAAAGTATTGTTGACTCTCTGTCTGGCCACCTTCATGTCTTGGGCTCAAGACGACTTTGATGACGATGATGAAGGCTTCGTCTCTGCCCCTGCTGCTGCCCAAGAAGATGACGACGATGGATTTGTATCTGCTTCTGACGGCGAAGGCTCCCGTGCATCTATGGCGTCTGCCGGTGATGAAGAAGAAGATTTCTCCGATGCCGGTATGTCTGCCGCCCAGCGCCGCGAAATGGCCGAACGTAAGAAGTTTGAAGAAGAACAGCGCCAGGACGAATATGCGAACTCGCTTCGTCGCCGTGACTGGTTGCGTAACCGCCTGATTTTCCAGATTGGCATGGGTTCCCGTTACCCGATTATGGGCGAAACCGGTATGGGCATGGGACTTGGTGCCGGTGTTGAATACATTTTGCCGTTCCACCTTGCTGTGTTCGGATCGTTCGGCTTCGTTCCCAAGGGAACGGACGGCGACTTTGAAGACTGGGATCTCGAAGGTGGTACGGGTTACAAGGTGGGCTTGAACTACTACCTGTTCCCGAAGAACCCGCTCCACTTGGGTGTCTCTGTTTCTTATGGAACGGTGTACTTTGACCACGACATCAAGCCGGACGACAGCAACTTGCGTGCCTTGATCAAGGTGGATGGATTCCAGTTCGACGCACTCATTACCTACCTGTCGGACGAATGGTACTATTTGCAGTTCTCCATCGGTATGTACTATGCACCGAAGCTTGCCAAGACTCCGCAGAACTACGACCTTGAAACGAAGACCGGTGATGAATCTACCGACAACCCCAGTTTCTACAAGCTTGAAACTCCGGTCACGGACAACGAAGGTAATGTGAACATGGACTGGGAAGGTGAATGGGCTTCCCGCGTGGTGGACCCGAAGGGCATGAGCAAGACGGGTATCGTGTTCGGCATCGCCATCGGTTACGCTCTGCCGGAACTTTTCCCGGATGACACCGAAAAGCGTCGCCGCGAACGTGAAAAGGCAAGAGCTCGCTCCGGCGTGGCTGGTCGCTAAGACTTGCGTAGACATTGAAGAAAGGTCGGCTGCTGCCGGCCTTTTTGCTATATTTGAGCCAATCGCCCTTGTAGCTCAGTTGGATAGAGTGTCAGCCTCCGAAGTTGAAGGTCATGCGTTCGACCACCTGCGAGGCGAGAGAAGCGGACAAACTTGTTTGTCCATTTCCGAGCCGAAAGGTGGGTATTTAAATCGAAGATTTAAATACAATCGCATCAAGGTAATGGAATGTAGCGGGAGTGCTTGTCGGGAGAAATATTTTCTATTTTTAATCCGCAATCGCCCTTGTAGCTCAGTTGGATAGAGTGTCAGCCTCCGAAGTTGAAGGTCATGCGTTCGAATCGCATCAAGGGTATAAATAAAATGTCCCCCTTCTGGGGGACATTTTATTTATTCTTTTATTCAGATGAGAACGGAATGTTCGACAACCCTGCAAGGCGAGCGAAGCGGGCAAGCTTGCTTGCCCATTTCCGAGCCGAAGGGTTGGCACTCAAATCGTTGATTTGAGTGCAATCGCATCAAGGGTATACGAAAGGGGTCCGTCAGGGCCCCTTTTAATAATTCAGCGTCCCGAATGCCGTGACCCAGAAGCAGATGCTGGTCACGATTGCGAAACTCCCCATGACAGTGCGTTCCTTGTGGGCGGTGCTAAAAAGTACTGTCGCGGTGTAGAACGTGAGGTAGAGCGCAAAGAAGAAGACCAGGATGCGTGTCACCAGGAACGGGATGATTTCGGGGAGGATCCCCCCGGCAGAAAGCAACACGAAGAGCGCGACGAACTGCATCGCGGTCGGCACGATGAATGCCTTGCGAACTTCGGGCGGAATCACCTTGTAGCGCGCGTTCATGGCGTAGGCCCCAAGCGGGGCGCCGCAGGCGAGCGCTATGTTCAGGGCGATGGCGGGCAGGAATGTGGCTGCCCCGATGATTGCTGGAATGGTCATTGCTGTTCAAATATAAAAAAGGACGGCTCCAGGTAAAGGAGGTGACCTAGAGCCGTCAGGGAGTGTTTGGGTGTCTATAAAATAGATATTCCAACTTGGATTAGCCTAGAAAATCGTCAAAAACTTGTTTACTCGAGTAAACACGCCCGTGTACGGGTTCCTGAACCCTAGAATAGGACCTTTGCCATGATTGCGGCCCGAAGCGGGTGGAGCGGTGTCTCGGCGGTACGCCGGAATGTGACCGCGAGCGACAGCCGCAAAGATTCGGTACCTATTTCGGTGGAACTCCGTAGCCTGAGCTCGCGGGCAGGATTCCCCTTGGGAATCGTCAGCGCGACACCTGCCCTGTTGAATGAACCTGCGGCATAGGCGGCGCCCGCCTCGTATAGAGGCGCGCCAAAACCCTCTCCCCGTGTGTGTCTTGCGCGGATTTTCCCGGCAAAGGTGATATGCTCTTTGCTAAAACCGTCGATATCCAAAGGCCAAGTCGAACTTGCCTTTAGGGAGAGGTCGTTTTGGCGGCAGTGCGTCTCTGCCTGCAGGCAGGAGGCACTCGCGCCGCCCCGCAGAGCGGCGGGCCCCGTTTCTAAGGAGGCCTTGAACCGCGTCCTGCTGGTGTCGGAATTCAGCGGAATGATTGTCCGTGCGTTTATCGACAGGTTGCTTTTCCATGCGTCCCGTAGCGAGATTCCTGCCGTCTGACTTCCCCAGAACCGGCTTTTCTCGATGGTCGAACTCAGGTGCGATTCCTGCGGAAGAAAGTCTCCGTGCAGGTAGGCGTCCGCCTTCCAAGATAGGTTGCCTAGCTCCATCTTTTCGCGGTGCCGCAGCTGGATTTTGAACAGGGGAATGTCCGTGCGGTTTTCGGGAATCCACCAGGCGGCGACGCCTCCAAAGCTTCCCTTGGCTTGCGCAAAAAAAGAATGCCTTTCGGACTCGGCTTCACGATGTCTGCGGTGCCAGTAAGCTAGCTGCAATTCTAATTCCGGGCTCGGGGCGATTGTCAAATTCGCCCGCGAATTTGTGGCGGTATCCAGTAGCGCTCCTAGCCCAAAGATCCCAATCGGATAAAGTCCTGCCGCACCCCACAAGGTGTCCAGCGGAATCAGACTATGCAGTTCCTTGGTCGAAATTTCTCCGAGATGCGCCTCGGCGCCGTCGTCCTTGTATGTGAGCAGCGATTGCGAACCGAGCCTTAGCGTGTATCGGTAAAAATGCAACTCCAGTTCTGTGCGCTGGCTTTCAAGATACCCCAACGAATCGGTGCGGCCGCGCCATTCCACAAACCCGTGCGGAGCAAGGTCTAGCCGCCTTCTTTGTGCACGTGTCGCCTTGTTTTGTTTCTTGCGTTGCTTCTTTTCGGGTGTTTTCTCCGAGCATTTTTCTAGGGCGTACACTTCGGTTAAGATACAGGCTTCTTGGACATTTCCTTCTTCGAGCAGGTCTAGAATTTCCTGCGCTTCTTCTCCATCGATGATTCCGTTGTCCCACCATTCAAAGACTTGGGCTTCGCTTAGGGAATTCTCTGCAAAACCAATATCCGTTTCGGCAAAGACGGGTGCAAGACAAGTAAGTATACACAGTAAAACGAAAAGGAGTTGCGAAATTCTTCGGTCGTATAGATGGCGCATTATGGAGGTCCTCTATACTATATACGCCAGTTCTTCGGAACTATGCCCTTTTCGTTCCAAAAAAGTTCTACTTTTGTGTCATGGCAAATTCCAACTGGTCCAAGAAAACTCCCGCTCGCTCGGCAAACGCTGCCGGCCGCGATTTTGTGCCTCATCTCAAGGCTCCCCGCACCGACTTTCCGCTCTTTAACGGCAAGCGTGTCACGCCTTCGCTCGCGGGACTCGACAAGTTGCTGCATTACTATGGCGTGGAACTCCAACCCGAAACGCTCAAGCAGATTTGGGAATTCCACCAGTTGCTCCGTGCCAACAACGACGACCAGGATCTAACCCGCCTAAATGCTTTTGAGACGATGGTGGAACGCCATTATGCGGACTGCACGCTCATCAATGCCTATGTGCCTAAGTGGCCTGCCCGCATGATCGATGTGGGCAGCGGAGCGGGCTTCCCCGGGATTCCTCTCAAGCTAGTGAATCCTTCTATCCGCCTCACGCTTTGTGAACCGCGTCCGAACCGCATCAATTTTCTGAACATGGTCATCGAAAAGATGGGACTCAAGGGAATTGATGTCTTCGGCCACAAGGTCACAAGCCGCAGCATGACCATCCCTGTAGATGGCGTTATCAGCCGCGCCTTCGAACTCATGGAAAAGACTCTTCCGCGAATCGCCAATTCGCTCAAGGTCGGTGGCCGCGTGTTCTTCATGAAGGG
>NZ_JAZSAF010000061.1:0-54870 GCF_045601785.1 Fibrobacter sp. | reverse complement strand
TCGGGCAAGCCTAGCAAAGTAGCCTTGATTGCAGTGGCGAACAAGCTGCTTCGACAACTTTATGCAGTCCTTACGAAAAAAGAGGCCTATGTACCAAATTTTTGTACAAAAGCCTCTTGACATTTAATACAGTATGTCATAGGAACAAGCTAGCTTGTTCCTGCGACGCTCGCCTCCTAGTCATTCATCATATGATTATAGAACTTGGTGTAGTTGTCGCGGTCTTCGGTCTTGCGGACGGCGATGGCGTCTTGCGGGTGGCGGTTCAGCATGCCCGTAATCATCTGCGGGATGATGTAACCCCATTCGTACTTTTCCTTGAGCGGCAAGAACAGTTCCTGGTAGGCGTCGAGCACCGGACGCAAGTCGTACTTCGGGTTCTTCAAGAAGCCGAGCAAGAGCTCAGTGGTGCAGTTACCAGCGCCACGGCCCATACCGGACACGGAACCATCGAGGTAATCCACGTGGTCGATGATCGCCTGAATCGTGTTGGAGAAGGCCAACTGCTGGTTGTTGTGGCCATGGAAGCCGAACTTCTTGCCCTTCACGATACCGCGGTAGCGGGTAATTTCCTTATCGATGTCTTCCTGGTAGAAGGCGCCGAAGCTGTCCACGAGGTAAAGCACGTCGGCCTTGCATTCTTCGTTGACCTGGTGCAGGGCTTCGTCGAGTTCCGGACCACGGTCACGGCTCACAGCCATGATGTTGAGGGTGGTTTCGTAACCCATATCGTGGAAGGCATTCACCATTTCGATACCCTTGTCGATGTTCTTCACGTAGCTTGCCACGCGGAACATCTGGTACGGGCTTTCGCTAGCGGGCTTCACGGCATCCATGTTCACGCGGCCCACGTCAGCCATCACGGCCATCTTGATCTTGGAATCGATACCGTCTTTCACCTTCCAGAGCAGGTCGTCGTCGCAGAACTTCCACGGGCCGTATTCCTTGGGGTCAAAAAGTTCCGGAGAGTTCTTGTAACCCATTTCCATATAGTCCACACCGGCGGCAGACAGGAGGGTGTAAAGGCGACGCACAAATTCGAGGGAGAAGTCGTGCTTGTTCACCAGGCCGCCATCGCGGATGGTGCAGTCCAAAACTTTGATAGATTCGTAGTACATTGTTTTACCTTTTCGGAATGTTTTATTTTCGCAGTCAAAGATAGGTTCTGTAAACGCGCCGGTCAAGAGCGTCAGAACAAAACACCCAAAAAAAGAGTATTTTTAACGCAAATTTTGCGTCATTTTAATCAAAAGCCTGCCAATTTCACAAATTTCAACGATTCAAAACCTTTAGAAAATCTTTTAGCTATCCTTTAAAACTAGTAATTTCCACTTCAAGGGGCCCGACCCCCAAAAAAGGGCCGACGTCCAGACAAACCAGCCATCCCTATTTTACGCATATTTTGCGTTGATAATCTTTTTTTTTGACAAGCCTTCGTCCGCAAAGCGACACATATTGGTTTACTCCGCTTTTGCATGACTTGGCTCACACTGCATTTGAAAACAAACACTCAAAAGAATATATTATAGCCATGAAAAATGCATTCCTGATTCTTCCACCCTTGGCCCTAGCTGCAAGTTCGTTTGCGGCAAACACTTTTTTCTACAACGAAGCAGGCTACGACTCCGACAAGCCCATTTCGATTGTGGTGCAGAGCACCGACAACCTTGAAGGTACCAATTGGACGCTCTGGTTTGACCCCGACGGTGGATCAACAGGAGCTTCGGTTGCCTCGGGCGTGTTCGGCGCAGGAGAAGACCCCGACAAATGGGCCAAAAGTGGCAAGTACTACACCATCACGCTAGACAAAAAGCCCACCCAGTCGGGCAACTTCCATGTCGAAGTTGCCACAGGAAGCCCTTCTGCATCGGGAAAATTCTACATCGGAGATCAGGCTCTTGCCAAGAAGACCCTTGCGATGGTCATGGACTACTTCTACAACGACCGTGCCAACAACTCGACCATCATGGGTTGGGACCAGAAGGTCTCCGTATACGGAAGTTCCGGAGTGACCCGCGATGTCCGCGGTGGCTGGTACGATGCAAGCGGCGACGTGAGCAAGTATCTGAGTCACCTTTCTTACGCGAACTACTTGAACCCGCAGCAGATTCCGCTGACGGTCTGGTCGCTCGCCTTTGCAGCAGAACGCATCCCGACACTGCTCGCCTCGACAAGCACCAAGGCCACGACCACAGACGAAGCCGCCTACGGTGCGGACTTCCTGGTGCGCATGCTCGACGAGCAGGGGTTCTTCTACATGACGGTGTTTGACAACTGGGGCCAAGGTAGCCGCTACTTGTGCGCCTTTAGTGGTTCCGATGGAGAAAAGAGCGCCAAATACCAGACGGCATTCCGCGAAGGCGGCGGCATGGCCATTGCCGGCCTTGCCCGCGTCTCGAAACTCGGCGCGAAGGGTGACTACACTAGCGAACAGTACCTCGCCGCAGCAGAAAAGGCATACGCCCACCTCTCCGAAAAGCAAGGTATCGGCAAGTCTTGCGCCTACTGCGACGACGGCAAAGAAAACATTATCGACGATTACACGGCGCTTTTAGCCGCAACAGAGCTTTATGTCGCAACCGAGAAGGTAGACTACCTGAAGGATGCACGCGCGCGTGCGAAGAATCTTATTAACCGCTTGAGCAATGATGGATATTTCTGGAGCGATGACGCTAAGACTCGCCCGTTCTGGCATGCGAGCGATGCGGGCCTCCCGC
Source organism: Fibrobacter sp. (assembly GCF_045601785.1). Classification (GTDB taxonomy): domain Bacteria; phylum Fibrobacterota; class Fibrobacteria; order Fibrobacterales; family Fibrobacteraceae; genus Fibrobacter. The sequence continues at coordinate 52,153 of NZ_JAZSAF010000061.1, read as the reverse complement.
TGGTGGCCCTGGTGCGCTATGCCGAAGTCGAAAGCAAGATTACAGTGACATCGCCAAGTGAACTTATTGATTGGTACTGCGTAGACATGATCGGGGCATCGTGCTACAACACCAATGCAATGGAAGCCCTGGATGCTATTCAGACTCATCTGAGCTGGCTTGTCGGTATTACGAACAAGGTCGCAAATCCGTTCGGATATGCCCGCCAGACATACAAGACGCAAGGCTCTATCAAGGATGGTTTCTTTATCCCGCACGACAACGAGAGTGGCTACTGGTGGCAGGGCGAAGACGCTCGACTTGCAAGCCTTGCCGCTGCTGCAGTGTATGCCGACCGCGCCTTGAACGAGACAGTCGCTGATAGCGTGCAGAAATTCGCAACCGACCAGTTCGACTGGATTCTGGGCAAGAACCCCTACGGCGTGAGCATGATGTACGGCATCGGCAAAAAGAATCCTGCGGTATACAACGGCCAGTCAGATTTCGATGCTACGCTCAAGGGCGGTATCGCAAACGGCATCACCGGCAAGAACGAAGATGGTTCTGGAATCGCCTGGACTGATGACGGAGTCTCTGCGGTGGGATTTGATTCGATGAAGGAATCGTGGCAGGTGTGGCGCTGGGACGAACAGTGGCTGCCGCATACCACGTGGTTCATGAACGCGCTTGTCGCCCGCTACGACGAAAAGCCGGTGAATGTTGTTCCGGCAAGCGTCCAGCCCGCGAAGGTTACCGCAGGCAAGAAGTTCTCCGCCGAAATGTACGGAAAGACGCTGCAAGTGAACGCCTCGGGTAACGCCAAGGTCCGCATCCTGCAACTGGACGGAAAAAAAATTGCGTCGGGATTCCTGAACGCAGGCCACGTCTCGTTTGACCTTAGCACCGCAAAGAGTGCGGTCTACATGGTGAAGGTCGAAGGCCAGGGATCAAAGAAAATCGTCATCAAGTAAGGTTTCGACGGCGCAGAATTTCCACACAAAGGTTTGCGCCAAAAGCCTTTCAAATAAAAAAACAGGGTTTGTCCAAAGCCCTGTTTTTTTATGCAACTTAGCGAACTAGGAAATCGCAGCCAAAGGTAAACGTGCGTTCCTCTCCGGGGGGGATCACAATCAATCCGCGATGATGATTCAACGCATCGGGTTCGGAAGACATCGGCTCGATGGCGATACTCATGCGGTCGGGCGGCGTATAAATTTGAATGGCGTTATACTGTTCAAGGCCAGCCTTCTGCCAGATGTCCAGCGCATAGCGTTCGCCTTCGAGCAGCACGTGGGCGTTGTTGATGATATCGCCGTCACCCGATTGCAACTGCGTCATTTCCTTTTCAAGGCAGAAACAGTCATTGATAAACTCATCATAAATTTGACGACCGCTCACGAAGCGAGTTTCTTCCTTGAAGTTGCCCGTCGGCAAGTCGGCGCTGTCCAAGACGGCAAGGGAACATTTCGGAAGCTTGAGCACCAGGTTGTCGATCTTTTCGCCCAGCATAAAGTAAGGGTGCCAACCTTCGGAATACGGCAAGTCCGATGTCCCGATATTTTTTACGCTTGCCGTAACGGTAACGCTTTCTCCGGTAAACGTAATGACATTGGTTACTCGGAACGGGAACGGGAATCCAGCAAAGGCACCCGGCCAATCGCAGCTGAACACCGCAGTGCAGCTTTCACCGTCGCTTTCGAAGCTTTCAAATTTCCATTCCTTGTCCTGCAGGAACCCGTGCAAGGCATGCGGAGCCCAGCTCACATTGTTCACCAACTTGTATGTTTCTCCGAGCCAATTAAATTGCGCATAGGCGGTGCGCCCCGGAAACGGAGTCAACCTGCAACCGGCATTCGTGTCAGGAGAAATCTTGCGAAGGGTCGGCTCGTCCCTATAGCCATAGAGCAAATCGAGCATGATCGTGCCGTGGGAATCAGAAGAACCATCAACAGGGACCCGCCAGGCGTTGAGACCGCCACCAAATCCGCTCAGGACTTCAAATTCGGCGCCATCATCGCGTTGCAATACATAACAGGGAATTGTGCCCAGGGGGCGATACAAAAGTTTGAATTGGCTCATAGGCTACCGAATATATATAAAAAAATTCCGAAACGGGCCTTTGCAACAATCAAGTAAGAAAATATTAGAAAACAAAGTACCATTCCATGTATCCACTAAAAAGTCCGTAGCTTCTATTTTGCTATCTTTTTCACCATGGATTCCCAGACCATTGTTGCGCCGATGACGCCCATGGGCGTAAGTGCCGTTGCAGCGCTACGCGTTAGCGGAGCAAGCGTCCGTCGTGTTGTCGCAGCGATGTTTGGCAAAAAGGCGGTTGAAAAGCTGAAGGCGAGAGAGGCTTGCCTTGGAACAGCTCGCCACCCGGAAACGGGCAAGGTCATCGACAGCCTCCTCTACATTTATTTTGAAGCCCCGAACTCCTACACCGGCGAAGACACGCTGGAGCTCTACCCGCACGGAAACCCGCTAATCGTGCGCGACCTGCTGCAAGCAATCCGCAGCATCGAAGGGGTGCGCCTCGCCGAACCGGGCGAATTCACACGTCGCGCCTTCCTGAACGGCAAGATGGATTTGACCCAGGCGGAATCAGTCGCCGACGTGATCCACAGCGCCAACCGCGCCGAACTCGAGAACGCTCACCGGCTGCTTTCGGGAACGCTTTCCAAAAAGATTGCAACCCTTGCAGAACAGGTCAAGGACATCTCGGCGCGGCTCGAACTCGACGTTGACTTCGCCGAAGAAGAAGCCGACCCCGACTACAGCGGATGGCAGCAAAAGTTCGAAGGCATCAGGCAATCCATCGAGACTCTTTTAAACAGCTTCCGCAGCAAGGCAAGCCTTAGCCGTATTCCGCTCGCCGTCTTGTACGGAGCGCCCAATGCAGGCAAGTCGAGCCTGGTGAATGCGCTCCTCGGCGAAGATCGCTTGCTCGTAAGCAGCATTCCCGGCACCACCCGCGATTTTGTAGAAGTGCGGCTGTTCCTAGATGGCGGCGAGATCCGCCTGGTCGATACGGCAGGAATCGCCGAGCAGGCCGCAGACGAACTCGACGCGCTCAGCATGAAAAAGAGCAAGGAAATTCTTGAAGAAGCAGATTTGAAGATTCTGGTCGTGGACGGAAGCAGCACAACATCTCTAGAAGAATGCGCCGATGCGACTAAAGCAGACATCATAGTCTACACCAAGAGCGACTTGCAAAGCGCCGAGCAAACAAAGGAGCAAGCGAAGCGCGTCGAAGGCTCTCTTTGTATTTCCTCCAAGTCCGGCGAAGGACTTGCCGAACTGAAGCGAGCCATGAATGCATCCCTCTTCAAGGCCACTGAGAAACAAGAAGATATCTGGATTACCAGCGAACGCGAAAAGGCATGTCTCGAAGACGCAATCGCCGGCATAGACCGCGCACTCGACCTGTTCAAGACAAACCCTGCCGTGGAACTGCTCGCGTTCGAAATGCAGCTAGTGCGCAGAGCTCTTCAAAGCATAACGGGCGAAATTTCGTCCGAAGACGTCTTACAATCTATCTTTGCGGGGTTCTGCATTGGAAAGTAGTTACATAGGTGCATTGCTCGCCATTTTCATGTTCGGCTCCTACATGGTGCCCCTCAAGAAATGGCCTAATTATTCCAGCTGGGCTTATCTTTCGATGATGACCTTGGGTGCGCTCCTGAGCGCGCTTGTCGTTGCGTTCAACACCGGAACATTCAATGTTCACCCTATCGGGCTTCTGTGCGGACTCCTGTGGGTTGCAGGCGGAGCCTTCTGTTTCTGGGCTGTACAGGCCGAAGCAGACCTTGCAGGGGCCGGAGTGCGTTCTATGGGAGTGAGCATCCTCGCGTCGTTCCTGTCGGGCGTGCTCCTGTTCGGCGAAGAATCCAAATTCGTACTTTCCATTCCAGCCATCGCCTGCTTTCTGATCGGGCTTTCCAGGCTTTCCCCATCCCATGGCGGTTCCGTTTTCAAGAACTGGCGATCCCTTTTGGGAGGGTTCGCCTTTGGCACCTACCTGATTCCCTACAAGCTGTCTGTCCAGTCGGGACTTTCTATGACCGACGTAGAATTTCTCTGCCCCTTCACCATCGGTCTCTTTGTAGGAAGCCAAATTCTCATCGCCATTCTAGAAATCAAGCGGAAAAAGATGTTTGAATACCTTCGCGTTCCAAGCATCGTTACCATCTTGATGGGAATCCTGTGGATGGTGGGCATGCACGGTTGTTTCTGGGCCATCGATGTGAACGGAGCACTCGGCTACGCCATCGGTTACCCGCTCACGCAGCTAAACCTTCTGGTGAACCTTGGCTGGGGCGTTCTCGTTTTCGGCGAATACAAGACCGCCCGTGAACGAATCAAGCTGCTTCTTGCGACATTCATCATCCTTGCAGGTGCCGTCCTATTGACATTATCGAAAGGCTAGTCTACCTTTTACTGCATGAAGGATGAAAAAGAACCAAGGATTCTCGAAGAACAGCAAACAACGCAAGTTCATCGAGCTACAAAGGCTACCGACGTAGTTCCGCTAAACATCGTCACCGTAAAGCGCTACGAATCGAAGTTTCGCTTAACAGACGCGGGAACGTGGCCTATCTTCATCCAGTTCCTGTTTTACCCCAAGCCCCTAGGGCGTTCACAGTTTTTCTTCATTCGCGTTTTGCTGCTGATCGCGATGATTTTCTTTACCATCCAACTCATGGCAAATGGCTACGACGCATGGATTGCGCAGTATTTGCACTGCCTGAATTTACCTGTACACGAATCTGGACACATCGTCTTTTCCATTTTCGGAAACAGGGTCATCCATTCGCTAGGCGGTTCCCTCTTTCAAATCATCATGCCAATTGTCTTTTGTATATCCTTGTGGATTTGGCAACGAGACATACTGGGGGCATCCGTCGCTCTCTGGTGGGCATTCGAAAACTTCATCGATGTCGGCGTCTACATAGAAGACGCCCTGCACATGAAGCTTATGCTGATTAGTGGCGGAACCGGAGCAGAAGCTCCTTACGGTTTTCACGACTGGAACTTTATCTTGTCGGAAATGGGACTGCTGCTCAAGTACGACACCATTGCAAGTGCGGTCTATACCGCAGGCTATATCGGAATGTGGCTCTGCGTACTATGGGGAGCCTGGAGCCTATTCTACTACTGGTTCTACCAGCGGGACTGATTATAGCTTGCCGCAAATGGGGCAATTTTCGGGCTTGTGTCCCAGCGCCTTGCAGTAGGTGCGACCGAAGAGGATAATCTGCAGGTGGCGTTTTTCCCATTCGCTTTCGGGGAAAATTTTCTTGAGATCTTTTTCTGTTTGTTCGACGGAGCTGCCGTCGGAAAGTCCCCAGCGCTTGGCAAGGCGGTGAATATGCGTGTCCACCGGGAAGGCGGGAACCTTGAACGCGTGAATCATCATGACACTTGCCGTCTTGTGGCCAACACCAGGGAGTGCTTCGAGTTCTTCAAAAGTTTGCGGAACTTCGCCACCGTATTTTTCGACAAGGATTTTCGACAGGTTGAAAATGTTCTTGCCCTTCGTTGCAGAAAGTCCACAGGGCTTGATGATTTCGGTAATACTTTCGACGCCGAGCTTTACCATCGCCTTGGGCGTTTTGGCCTTTTTGTAGAGTTCCTTGGTGACCAGGTTGACGCGGGCATCGGTACACTGAGCACTCAGCACCACAGCGACTAAAAGCGTATAGGGATCGCTGTAGTCCAATGGAATCGGCGGATCGGGAAACAGCCCATCGAGCGTTTCGCTGATGAATTTTATTTTATCCGCTTTTTTCACCTAGAAAATCTCTCGTCTGTAGGCGTTTGCGCCGTTCTTGCTACTTGCAGTCCTGCGTAAAGTCCTGCTGCATGTTGAAGCTCGGCATATCGTCGTGCGGCTTACCCACCTGAACCGCAGGCACACCTGCGTAAGTCGTATGAGCCGGAACGTCCGAAACCACCACAGCGCCAGCACCGATCTTTGCACCATCGCCGATGTGGATGTTGCCGAGCAGCTGCGCATGGGCGCCAAGCATCACGCCGTTTCCGATTTTTGGATGGCGGTCGCCGACTTCGTTACCGGTACCGCCAAGAGTCACACCATGCAAGAAGCTTACATTGTTGCCTACGACGGCCGTTTCACCGATGACAATATTTGTGGCGTGGTCAATCAAGAGACCATGGCCAATTTTTGCTGCCGGGTGGATATCCATGCCGAACTTGCGGCTGATAATGCTCTGGAGCATCTTGGCCGGGAACGAGCGACCTTCTAGCCACAGGGCATGAGCGGCACGATATGCCTGTAGTCCCTGGAAGCCCTTGAAGAAAAGCAGCGGCTCCAAAAAACTCGTGCAAGCCGGATCGCGAAGGACCGTGGCGTACAAGTCCTTGCTGGCGCAGGTTACCAGTTCCGGATACTTGAGATAAAGTATTCCGAAGACCTTTTCGAGTTCAGTGCGGTCAATCACCTCGCCCGCAAGCTGACAGGAAAGCGTGACCGAAAGCATCGCGGCAAAATTCTTGCTATTCAGAACTTGCTCCGTGATCATCAATACCGAAAGCGGTTCGTCGTGAACCAGCTTTTCGGCTTCGCAGCGAATTTTCTGTTCAATCTCTTCGACGGTCATTTCTTAGCCTTGTCCTTCGGGTCTTCTTCGTCATCCAAAGTGGGAATCACCTTGTTTTCGCGGCACAGGTTCTCTTCGCGAATCTTGAAGGTAAAGTCCACCAGGTTGTTTTCGAACATTTTCTGGTAGGGTTTCTTCTTCTGCACGCTTTCAAGGGCGCAGGTGCAATAGTTGACCCGCTGAATCAGCGTTTTCTCGTTGCCGGGCATTCCCTTCGCAAAAACGCACTCATGCATAATGGCGTATTCCATGGCACGGTCGTAGCGATACTTGCACTTGTTCGGCATGTCGGGCTGGGCGGCAACGCGTTCGATCAGGCCTTCGCTTGGCACGCTGTTGCATACGCTGCACACGACAAAACCTGCCGTAAAGAATACCAGGCAGACTACCAGATTAATCAGGAATCGCTTCCCGCGACCAATCTTGTTGTAGCTGCGTTCCACCGCCTCAAAAGTCTGGGTGGCATGGAGTCGGACGTCATCAAAATCATTATTCGCCATCTAGTCGGTCTCCTGTAGCGTCCATATTTCGGGTAGGGTGCGGTAGTCATCGGCAAAGTCGAGTCCATAACCGACCACAAATTCATTTGCAATTTCAAATCCCACGAAGTCGGCCTTGAAATCAACCGTCCTGCGTTCCTGCTTGTTTAGAAGCACACAGGAGCGGACCTCCTTTGCGCCCCTTTCGCGAAGCATATTCAAAAGTCCAAGCAGAGTACTCCCTGTATCGGCGATGTCATCGACCAGCAGGACCTTCTTTCCGGAAATATCGACTTTTTCAAGCCCCGTCACCGTGAGGTTGCCACTCGATTCCGTAGACACGCCGTAACTGGAAGCCTTGATAAAGGCAATCTTTCTTTGCAGGGCCTTTACCCCTTGAGCCTTCGCCAGTTCGCGACTCAAATCGGCGGTAAACATGTACGCCCCGGTAAGGGCCGAAAGCAAGATGTCGTAATCGTAGACGGCTACGATTTCGCGAGCGAGGGTAGCCACCCGTTCGCAAATTTTATCGGCGCCAATCAGCGGTTTTTCAGACATTCTGTACATGTCTACACCTCAAAGTTCAGCCAGCGGAACATGGGCTTGAGCGCAGAAATCTTGCTGGTCGGATACTTCACATATTCCTGATAGGCCGGGAACACCTTGTTTTCAAGGCTCGTCTTGTCGATACCGAGTCTGAGCCAGTCGGCAACCGTGATAAGCCCCGTAATATGATGGACGGCATCCTTGTCAAAACTTTCAAACACAGAATCAATCAGCGCCGTGAGCTTGGCATAGAACATGCGGCCCGTGCCACCGAAGGAGTAGTGGGTGCGCAGGGCGTTTGCTTCGTCAATCAGGTCCTTGATTTCGTCAAAGATGTTCTGGTCGTCGTTTTCCATGTATTCCAGCGCCAAGTGGTGAATCCTGGAATTGATTTCAAGCGAAAGAATCTTGCGCATGGTATCGGGCAGCGTATGGTCGGGGTCGGCCAAGCTGTCGATTGAAAGACCGTGCGAAAGGGCAAAGCTGGAGAAAGACTGTGTCAGATCGTTCAGGTACTTCTTGGTCGAAATCTGGTTGATGCGCTTGAGCGAGTCACTCATCAAGTTGCGCATGCGCACCACGTAGGCTGTCGGGTAAATTGACTGCAGCTCCTGCGTACTCATGTTCGGATTCTCGACGAACTTGAGTCCGTTCTTCTCGTTTTCTCCATCGGCGACGACCAGGTTGATGCGGCCGAGCATATCGGTGACGGCAAGGACGGTCGAGATGCGGCGTTCGTTGATGAACTTGTCGAAATATTCCGTACGCACAAGAGTCTGGCGCCTGCGAGATGCAATCTTGGTGGCGACAATTTTCTTATTCTTTTCGTTGTCGTCTTCCAGGTTCAAGTGGAATATGGCAGCCTGTTCCGCCATTTCCTTCACGACCACGGGGACTCTCTCTTCGGCATAGTTCGTAAACACCTCGGCGCCGTTCCACTTGTGTTCGTTACTCGTGGCACGGGCAAGGATGCTAATGACTTCGTTTTTGATATGGTGGCCGAAGGGCAGGAACGGTTCCAGAAGTTCCATCGCGCGGAGCGCGTAACGCATGTTCTGCACCGGTTCAAGGCCTTCGATGTCGTTGAAGAACCAGCCGCAGCTCGTGAAGCTGAACAGGCAGAACTTCTGCACCTCCAAAAGGCGGATCGCCTTGGCGCACATGTCGGCATCAGAAGGATTCTTCACCGTCCTTTCGAGGAACGACTTTATGCGGGATTCGTCTTCGGGGGCGACCAAGGCCTGCACATAGTCGTTACGGGCATCCCAGGGGTTTATGTCGGAAATTTTTTCAAATTCGCGGACAAACACGTCGTCGGCGAGCTTCTTCAGATGATTGAAGGCATCGCGCAGCGGACCGCGCCATTTCTGGTTCCAACCCGGGCCGCCGCCTGTAGAGCAGCCGCAATCCCTGTACCAGCGGCCAACACCATGGGCGCAGCTCCAGGCGCAACCTTCGCTGTAGAAGTTCTTGAGCATCACTTCGTGCTCGGGCGGGAACTCTTCCAAGAACCAGCCGTAGTTCACCGGCACCATGTTGTGTTCCGGTGCGTAGTGATTGTAGAGCCAAGCGGCGCACATGTCACCGAACGGTTCGTGGTGACCATAAGATTCACCATCGGTACCGATGCTCACCAGCTGCGGATCCTTGCGATTTTCATCCCAGGCGTCCTTGATGCGGTTGCCGAAGGTGTCTGCGTTTCTCAGCAGGTGTTCAAAACCCACGGCCGAAGAAAGCCACGGATTGTAGAAGAACACGTCCAGGTAACCGTCGCAAACCAGCACGCCGTCCTTGTCGCGCGGGTAGATGCGGTAGGGGCGCGTCGTGTCGATATCGGTATTGCTGCAGCCGGTCCATTCCGAGCTACCCAGCTTGCGGAACTTGTCCGCCTGAGTCGGAGAAAGAATCGTGTACTTGATGCCCGCCTTGATGAGCTCCACCACCGTTTCGAAATTGATGGCGGTCTCGGCGAGCCACATGGCTTCGGGCATGCGGCCAAAGTGGAACTTGAAATCCTCGATGCCCCAACGGATCTGCGTTTTCTTGTCTTCGGCGCTTGCAAGCGGCATGATGATATGGTTGTACACCTGGGCAATCGCGTTGCCGTGACCGTTCAGGCGCTCCATGCTCCGCTTATCGGCTTCCTGAATGCGCTTGTATGTTTCGGGAGCATTCACGCGGATCCAACCCATCAGAGTCGGGCCCATGTTGAAGCTCATAAAATCGTAGTTGTTGACAATATCGACAATGCGGCCCTGCGGGCTCAAAATGCGGCTTGCAGAGTTCGGGCTATAACATTCGCTGGCGATGCGATCGTTCCAGTCGTGGAAGGGGCGCGCGCTGGGCTGGTTTTCGATGACTCCTGTCCAGGGATTTTCGCGCGGCGGCTGGTAAAAGTGACCGTGAATCGTAAAATAGAGAGGATGCTTCTTTTCCATAATAGTAAAGATAGAAAAAAGGATAGTGCCGCGGCGTTCGTATTTTTCTACATTTGCGTAAAACAGAACCCGTTAGATTCATCATGCTCTTCGAACAAGCCATTGCACACCAGATTCCAGGCTACACCCGTGAAGCCGACTCCCTCCGTGGCGAATCACTCGCCATGCTCGACTACAAAGATGAGCTCCGCATCAAGGACTTAGCCATCCAGGAATTCTGGGACGTGAACCGCCTTGCGGGCACTCCTCAGAAGGTCATCGCAAGCCCGCTTCCGCGCTTTTACCGCACAACGAGCAAGCGCCGCGTCTATATGCAGCCGGGCAACTTGCAGTTCGACCGCGAGGATTCCATCCTCGAGCCCGAAGAACACAACAAGATCTACACCTTCCTTTTCGAAAAGCTGATTCAGCCCGCCTACAAGCCGCTCGCCTATGCGCTCAACTGGATTATCATCCGCGGCACCTACCAGTACCGCGTGGTAATTTTCAACATCAAGAAAATCGATGCAAGCATCGTGCGTAAGCTCAAGCTGATTTCGGACGCCCTGAAGGAAACGCCTTTCAAGGTGACTGCGGCACACGCCTATGTGGACACGACCGAATCGGATTACTACCTGGAATCGAAGCGGCCCACCGACGGTCTCGACTTCAAGCAGCTCTATGGTCCACGCGAACTGAGCCTTTCCTTGGGCAAGTTCAGCCTGCGCTACCCCGTTACAGGGTTCAGCCAGATTAACGAAAGCCAGATACACAACCTGATCAAAGCGGCAAGCCGTCTGCTATCACTTACCAAGGAAGACCATTTCCTGGATTTGTACTGCGGTTACGGGCTCTTCAGCTTTGCGCTCGGCGAAGCCGCCAAGTCGGTACTCGGCGTAGAATGGGAAGGCCCGTCGATCGACTGTGCAAAGGCTTCGGCAAAGCACCTTAAAAAGTCCTACCGTTTCATTGCCGGCAAGATTGACGAAATGTTCGTGCAGACTAGACTCCCGCGGCCGATCCCGAACGAGCCGGAAAAAATTCTCTTGGACCCGCCGCGCAAGGGCTGCGAACCAGGCGTCATCCACACGCTTGCGATGCGCAAGCCGATTCGCGTATGCCACGTGTTCTGCGGCACCGACGAAATACCTGCATCCATCAAGGAATGGGAACGCTACGGATACCGCGTGCGCGAGGTGCAGCCGCTTGACTTGTTCCCCGGCACCCCGCACCTCGAAACCATCGTGATGTTCGAAAGAAGATAACACTTAAGAACATGCCGAACGAAGGCAACAGGCCTGTAGCCTGTTGTCGAAGTGAAGGTTAAACAACGACTGTCTAATCCTTTTGGAGTTCTCTATTGTCGTTGTTTACCTATGAAAACAGTTCCCCTACGGGAGCCTTTTTTAAAGATCCAGCTCCGTCTGCAAACTCTTAGGGTGGAAACTTTTCCGGTGTTCCGGCGTATAGCCCAGACGCCGAATTGCATCCAAATGTTTCTTGGTACCGTAACCGGCATGCTTGTCGAATCCGTAGCCGGGGAATTTCTTTTCGAGATCATCCATATAACGGTCACGGAAAACTTTTGCCAAAATCGATGCCGCCGAAATGCTTGCGATGCGTCCGTCGCCCTTGACTACCGGAATCTGCATTTCCTCGGGAATCCCGTGGATTTTTAGATTGCCGTCGACAGCAATTAAAGTGGTTAGTGGTTGGTGGCTAGTGGTTAGGGACGCAAAGGAGCCTTTCTGGAAGATTGGGATTTCAGGGGCGGATTCATGCAAGCCGGGCATGCCGAGGGTCTGTAGCGCACGGCGCATCGCCAAAAAATCCGCTTCGAGGATGTTCATGCGGTCGATTTCTTCGACCGAAGCACTTGCAATGGCAAAGCACTCGCAAGCATCCTGCACTTCCTGGTACATCGCTTCGCGCTTTGCGCGGGTCAGCTTCTTGGAGTCGTTCAGGGCTGCCATGACATCGGGGGCCTTGAGCACGGCGGCGCAGGCCACCACGGGGCCCGCCAGGGGGCCGCGGCCCACTTCGTCGATACCTACGACAACCGCATTGGCACCGATTTCCGACGCAGCAAAGCCGCGCATAGCAACTTCGCCTTCAATCGGCGACTCGAGACCTTCTAAAAATGCAGGAAGCTTAAATTTCATTGTCTACACGCCTATCTGCTTCGCATAATCGCGAATGGTGCGCCAATAAAGATCGTGTTCCTGCACCAGCACGCGTGCGGCAAGTTCCTCAGGCGTATCGCCTTCGAGCACCGGGACCTTCGTCTGCGCCAAGATACGGCCCTGGTCGATTTCTTCGCTCACCAGGTGCACTGTCGGCCCCGATTCCTTTTCATGGGCGGCAACCACGGCCTCGTGCACGTGGATTCCCCAGAACCCCTTGCCACCATACTTTGGCAAAAGCGACGGATGGATGTTCAGAATTCGATTCGGAAGCCGCTTGATCATGCTTACCGGCAAGGCCTTCATGTAGCCCGCCAAAATCAACAGGTCGATGTCGTAACGATCGATGACTTCCAGAAGGGCCGCTTCGTAGGCGGCTACATCGGGGTGAGTCTTTCCTGAAATATGGTAAACGGGAATCCCGTAGGACTCCGCATGGGAAACCGCCCCGCAACTCCCGTTATTGGTAATCAGGAACTTGCACTGGGCTTCCAAATCGCCTTCCCCAATGCGGTCTATAATCGCCTTAAAGTTGCTTCCTCCGCCGGAAGCCATCACGCCAATTTTAAACATGGCGCAAAGATAGAAAAATTGTCTAGCAGAAATGGTAAAGAACCCAACTTACCCCGCCAAAAGCTACCAGGTAGTTGAATACGAAATTCCAAAAGAGATCGCCATTTTCAACAGACTTAGCAGTGTGATTTTTTATCATGGCAGGCAATTTAGAATTCTGTCAAGGGTGTTTAAAGAGATGTACATCACACTGCGACGGGCGTCACAAAGCGTCAAAAAACTTACTTTTCTTCGATTTTCACGACGGGTTCGTCCATCATCTTTTCGGCGATGACTTCCGGAGTCTCTTCGGCAATAGCAGCATTCGATTCTTCGGGCATCCACGGCTTGTCAAGACTCTTTTCCCAAGAAACCGTCGGAGCCTGCTGCGCTTCGTGCGAGGTATCCACTATCGGAAGCCCCAGGAGTTCACGGGCACGGTTGAGGGCGGCATCGATGTTACCGAGAGCATTTTCTTCGCCAAGCTGGCTCAAGACACCTGCACGGGTGAGCGCCACCACGGGCTGAGCATGCACGCCCGAAAGCAGCAGTTGCGTGCCTTCGCGTTTGCAACGGTTGAGCAGGTCCTCGATCATCTGGATACCGGCGGCATCGATGCTAGAGACGCTGCGCATACGCAGAATAAGGATCTTCGGCTTGTCCGAGATGCGGGCCATCGTATCCTTGAACTTGTCGACGGCACCAAAGAACAGGGAACCGGCAAGTTCGTAGACAGCGACTCCCTTCGGCACCTGGCGAGAAAGTTCATTGTGGGCAGCCTCTTCATCATCTTCTTTAAGAGCTTCGGTCACCGTTTCCACTTCGGCCACATCACTCATGCGCTTAATGAAGAGCACCGCAGCCAAAAGCACACCGACTTCGATGGCCACCGTAAGGTCTATCAGCACCGTCAGGAAGAAAGCCACGAGCATCACAATGACGTCGCTCTTCGGAGCCTTGAACATCTTGATGAAGCTGCGGTAGCCGCACATATTGAAAGCCACCTGGAAAAGTACCGCGGCAAGCGCTGCCATCGGAATCATTTCAGCGTACTTGCCGAGCACAAGCATAATAAGGAGAAGCACGACCGCATGCACAAGGCCAGATACCGGGCTCACGGCACCGTTACGGATGTTTGTTGCCGTACGCGCAATTGCACCTGTTGCCGGAATACCGCCAAACATCGGGGAAAGGATGTTAGCGACCCCCTGGCCAAAAAGTTCGGTGTTGGAGCGGTGCTTGGTAGATGTCATACCATCGGCCACCACGGCAGATAAAAGGGATTCGATGGCACCGAGAATAGCAATCGTCAAAGCGGGCTGGAACACCTTCTGCATCATCTCTAGGCTGATGTTGGGCAGGTGCGGCACCGGGAATCCGCTCGGGATATGGTTTTTCATGCCGATTGTCACCACGCCGTGCCCCGTAATGGGGTCGTCCCAGCCCAGCACCTTCACCATGACCGTCGCAACGATAATGGCAATCAGGGAGCCGGGAACCTTGGTGGTGATTTTCGGCCACAAAATACAAACGGCCAAGGCAACAAGACCCACAATCACGGCATAAATGTTGATGGTATCGAGCGAAGATGCATAAAGCTTAATTTTACCCACGGCATCGGCCGGGTCCTTCGCCAAAAAACGCAGGCCAAAGAAGTTCGGCACCTGGCCAAGGGCGATGATGATGGCGATACCGGCAGTAAAGCCCACCGTTACCGGGAAAGGGATGAACTTGATGATGGCACCAAACTTGGCGAGGCCAAAGATAATCAGCAAAATACCCGCCAACAGGGTCGCCGAAGCGAGACCGTCGTAACCGTACTGCGATACAATCCCGTAGACAATCACGATGAAGGCACCCGTGGGACCTCCAATCTGGAAGCGGGAACCGCCCAGAAACGAAATGGCAAAACCCGCGATGATGGCCGTATAAAGGCCTTGTTCCGGACCCACGCCCGAGGCGATAGCGAAAGCAATGGCAAGCGGAAGAGCCAGAATGCCCACGATGAGGCCCGACATCAGGTCACTCACTAAATTTTTCTTGGTATAACCCCTGCGAACCGTGCGGAAAAGCTCTGGGGTAATCGTCGTCTTGACGCCAGCAAGGAAACTTTGGAAGGATTCTTTGGCGTGAATATTAGGCATTGGCACTCCGTTCTTGAAGAACGGCGCCAAATTTAGAAAAATTTACACTCTTTGTGTAGGGGGAAAATGAAATAGTTTTAGCCCCAGAAATTCCTTACAGGAGACCCTTCTTGGCAAAGCGCATCAGGTTTTTTACCTGCTTGTTGCTCATCTTGGGAACTTCGGCATCCTTCTGGGCACGCGACTTGGGAGCGCAATCTTCGCAGAGGTGCTTGGTCACCGTGCCAAAGCTTGCCGCCCCATTGGAAACAGTCGTTTCCTTGAAACGGAAAGAACGGAGCAGCGCTTCTTTCTTGCACTTGTCGCAAATGCCCATCTTGGGGGCGGCGGGTTCGCGGCTACGGTCCTTCTTGGGGGCGTCGCTGGTTTCTTCCCAGGCCTTGCTCTGGGCAGCTATCTTGCGTGCAAAGTGGTCATCTGTCAAGCTCATAATTTTCCTTCCTTTTTTATTTTAACTCTTTCTTTATAAAGTCGTACAGGAACAGCGCCATGAACGTGTTGCAAATCGAAGTAGGAGACCCGTCCTCGGTATAAAGGCTGCGGCCGAACTTGCCACGTTCCAGCTGTTTTTCCTTGAAATCCGCCACATAGGCGGCAAAATCCATAATCTTGATGCGCCTTTCGTCCTTTCCGGCAAGGCCCCGGATGCATTCGTTCAGAGCCGTGAGCTGCGAAGGGGCTATCGGGAACATGTCTTCGGGAATGGTCATGAAATGGAGCGGAGCAAGCGTCTTGGACAGGATTTCACCGGCCAGCGATTCATAAAGGGAAAACACACCGCTATAGTCGGTGCCGCCACGCTTGAGTTCCTTGAGACCAAGTCCCACGATAATCCGCCCCGCCTTCTTGCCAATGATATCGGCAGAGGCTCGGTCATAAAGCTGCTTCAAGCTCTGGGGGGCAGGCGCATTAATTGAAAACTGGATGGGCCGATTGGCCTCGCGACAAAGGATAATCTCAGCAAAGCGGTTGGCAGCCTCGCCCTGTTCTCCCAAAAGTTCGTCGCCTATGATCAGTATCCTATTTTCCATTAATATATAATCTACACTCTTGCAGGCTGTTTGACCACCGAAATCACCCAAAAATTTTCTTTTTTTTGCCTTTTTTTGACAACATGGCCATCGGCGACCAGGGCGCCCGGAACATTTTCGATGGGAGATCCCTCGTCCAGGTAGATGTCCAGCGACGCCCCTTCTGGCAGTCCCGACATCACAAGCCTGCTACGGGCAGCATTGGCAGGGCACCGGACCCCACGCAAGTCCAAGACAGAAGGGAAATCCCCTTTCAGAACGGACGGCAGTGGCGAAATCTTCGTTTTTTCGCAAAAATCGGCAATTTCGGGAGCGAACCTCGCAGGCGAGTCCAACCATTTTCCAAGCGGATAGTCGGGCAAGTCAGAGGCAATCACGCGGGAAAGAGCCTCTTCCGGAGCTACCGGAAGGGCGTTATCCAACCTGAACCACTCCGCACAGGCATACGAAACGAGCCTTTTCAGAGCCTCTGTAAAGTCCGGTTTATCTTTCTGGGCATCAATCCACTTTTCCAAGGGACTTTTTTCAATATCTTGAGCCATAATCCCATTTTATTTGATAAATTTTTGTGAAATAGCGTTCATAATGTAGCAAACTTTGTGTAGGGTTTCTATATTTGGCGCCAAGTTCCGAAAAGGGGCAAAAAGTTTTACATATAGGTTATACGGTTTTATGGCAATCAGTACAATCCTACTCGACATCATGTTCGTCGTCTACGTCATCGCAGGCATCGGACTGGTCATTTACGGTTTTAGCTGTTACTATAGCATCTACTTATTCTTGAAGAATAGCCGCACCACGCGTCTTTCTGATCGCAAAAAAATCCTGCAGTTCTACCGCGAACATTCGATGGACGAACTGCCGCAGGTCACCACTCAGCTCCCCGTCTTTAACGAAGCAAACTGCGTCGAGCGCCTGCTCGAAGCCGTGTGCGCCATCGACTACCCCAAGGACAAGCACGAGATCCAGGTGCTGGACGACTCCACCGACGAATGCTACGAAGTCGCCAAGAAGAAAGTTGCAGAACTTGCCGCCAAGGGTTACGACATCAAGCTGATCCACCGCACGAACCGCTCCGAATTCAAGGCCGGCGCCCTTAAAGAAGCCATGGAAGTGGCCAAGGGCGAATTCCTCGCGATTTTCGACGCCGACTTCGTCCCCGAAAAGGACTTCCTCCTGAAGACCATTCCCTACCTGGTGATGGACGAACAGATCGGCCTGGTCCAGGGTCGCTGGGGCCACTTGAACCGCACCGAATCCGGTCTAACCCTTGCACAGTCTATCGGTATCGACGGCCACTTCGTGGTGGAACAGTCGGCACGCAGCTGGGGCAAGCTCTTCATGAACTTCAACGGTACCGCCGGCGTGTGGCGCAAGCAGGCCATCTACGGCGGTGGCGGCTGGGAAGGCGACACCCTGACCGAAGACATGGACCTTTCTTACCGCAGCCAGCTCGCCGGTTGGAAGATGAAGTTCGTGTTCGACGTGATCGTTCCGGCCGAACTCCCCAACGACATCAACGCCTTCAAGGCGCAGCAGTTCCGCTGGGCAAAGGGTTCTATCCAGACGGCCATCAAGATTTTGCCGCGCGTGCTCAAGGCCAAGGTTCCTCTCCGCGTAAAGATCGGCGCCATCCTCCACACGACGCACTACTCGATTCACCCCTGCATGCTCTTTACCGCCCTCTGTGCTTGGCCGTTGCTCGCCTTCTTTGAACCGGTCGCGCACCTGCCGACCTGGGCCTACACCGTCGGTTTCAGCTTTATCTTCCTCGCCGCAATCGCACCTTCTGTTCTTTACTTTGTGGCACAGCGCTGCTCCGGCTACACCGGTTGGAAAATCCGCCTGCTCAGCCTCCCGATCCTCATGGCTCTCGGTGTCGGCATTGCAGTGAGCAACTCCCGCGCCGTGTTCTCTGCCGTGATCGGAGCCAAGGGCAGCTTTGTCCGCACCCCGAAGAGCGGCGGTTCCAAGAAGAAGGCCAAGAGCCACTACGCCCAGAAATTCCCGTGGCAGGCAGTTGTTGAACTCGGTGTCGGCGTCTACTGCATCTTCGGTCTTTTGGAATACATCGGTGCGCAGAAGTTCATTATCGGACCGTTCCTCGCCCTCTATTCCGTCGGTTTCCTCTCGGTGAGCGTGCTTAGCTTTATGCACTACATCGGCAATCTCATCGAAATGCACAAGGCCCGCGCTGCCGAAAAGGCCGCCGCCAAGGCAGACAAAAAGACAGCTAACGTCTTGGACTAGTTCCTGAAAAATAGGGATTTAACCGCCGCAGTTCCTCAAGGATTGCGGCGGTTTCTTTTTGGTACTGCCCATAAAGATGCAGGTAGAGCCAATGGTATCCTGCATACACCTGTAACGCCGCAAGCGACACCACCGATGCGGCTACAACGGCCACCAGAAGTTCTATCAACGTAAAACCGCAATAAAGCGGATTTTTTGCGGGGTACAGCGGAATTATTGACTGTTTTAGCGGACTTTTTTGCACCGGACAAGCCTCCGCAGTCTGACTTCATGAACGGCCGAAGAAGTGCTCCACACCCAGGCAAGAGGACTTACGCCGGGGACACTTCGAACCACCACCTGCACCCCACCAATCTCAAGCGACGCATCGGCACAGGATGGCGGACTTTGTACCAATAACTCAATGGCAGACGCCGCCTGCACAAGCGCCTTCGCCTGTTCGCGTTCTAGCGAAGCGACTCGGTTAAAGGAGTCCACGAAGTGCCCCAAAACAAGCACCCCAGAAGACAGCAGCGCAAGCGCCACGAAAACTTCCATCAGGGTGAACCCACTGCGCCCATCGGCATTCATCGCAAGCTCCACTGAAACGGTTTCAACTTACCAACAACATAATCTGGCACCAGTACCGAGTCCAGCTGCGGCATATCGGAAGATGAAAGCGACATCACGAACGACGGATACCTGAACAAAACTTTGTCTGCGCCATGGGGAAACGCGACTTCACTGCGCGCCACGACAACCCCCGAGAACTCCACTCCTCGAGAGATTTCAATTCGATCCTCGCTAAAAGCTTCGAGATGACGCACCTTCGCCTGCCCACGCAACATTAGCGGCCCGCGCGCATAAACCCGCAACGTATCAAAGTCCGCTCGTCCACGGACCTCGACGGAGCCATCGGTGATAAATCGGCACGAGGAAATTTCCCCTTTCAGGTCCAGCGAAAGGTCTCCATCCTGAACCCAGAGAGCCATGGACGGGATGCGTCCAAAAAGACGACGATTTCCCGACTTGACATCCAAGGTGAGCGGAGGCTTCACCATGGTGATTTCACGATTCAGTTGCTGCCGAAAACCCTCGTAAATTTCGTGCCGGAGCTTATGCGACTTGAGCATGTTGCAGGCACTGTCACAGGCAACCCCCGCAAGCACACGGATGCTTCTCGCAGAAGTTCCTTCGTCAGACTGCAATGGAGCCGAAAGACTCGCCCACGGACCAAGGCTTTCCCGGTGTACTTTCGGAAGCGAGATGTTCCACGGCTCCCCCGAAAAAAAATCCATCGGCAACTCCTCAAGATACGCAAGCAACGCAGACTCTACATCGTAAACCTGCAGCAGAGTTTGTTCGCTACGTAATGCGACGCGGCGCAGCGTTCCTCGCACCTGCAAGAGCGCCGTAAGCAGAAGCGTGACGGACAGAAGAATGCCCAGCGTGAGCGGAACGACCGCACCGATTTTCGCCGCAGAAGAATTCGCATCAGAATGTTGCATGGACAACCTCCCGACGCACAAGTGAGTCACCGCACACCAGATCCACTCCGTCACGGCGAACCGAAAGCAACTTGAAGTTTCCGAGGGAATCTCCCAAAAGTACTGTCAAAGGAACCCCTTCCACTTCGGCCATCATGAGCCTAGCCGCGATGACTCCTTTCAATTGGAAATTCGGCAACACGCACCGTCGTAATTCCACTGCGATATTCTGCGGTATGGGTTTCGCCGCAAACGTATCCTCTACAGATTCCTGCCACGCCGGCGGCGCTTCAAGCTCTACCGCCGAAACATCGAATGCAACCCGTGCAGTCCCAGGTTCCACCAAATTCGAAAGGAGAAGTTTCCAACAAGCCACCGCAAAAAGCAACGATACCACGGCAAGCACATGCGAGCGCTTCCGTTTCGGCACCATGTGCTCTCGCCGCAAGTCGATGCGTTTCCAGAACGGGTCGCGAGAGCCCCTTTTCATGTCACACGGAAGCAAACCGTCGATACAAACTTCTTCAAACGAATCGCCCCTTGAAAACAGAGGGTCTTTTTTCAGAAAGCGGCGAAACCGTACAAGCTCAGACTCAATCCTTTCTTGCGAGAAGGACTCTGCACAAAGTTCGCTCCAATGGCAGAGCCTGCCCTCAAAGAATACCAGCGCATAGAAGCGTCCACCAACGATTCCATGGCACAGAAAGTTTCCGCTGTTGTCCCCTGCAGGCCCCAGCCTGCGCAGGAATCGATCCGCGGCCGAAAGAACCGCCACCTGCCTTGGCAGCAGGCGTTTTCGCGCGTTCGGCAAGGATTGCTCCGCGACCACGACAAGGTAACGAGAGCGTCTTCCTTCGGTCGAATTGAACGACACCATGTGCAACAGGCGAAAGAATCCTCCTACTTGTTCCAGGCGCATCCGCAGCTTCGGGAACTCCTTCTCAAACGAAGCACGCAACTCCTTCATGTTAGGAGCAACATCAAAGGACGAAGTCCATTCCCAGGTAAAGAGCCTTGCGTCTATGGGATAAAAACGGGAAAACGTCATCTTTGAGCCTTTTCAACATGTGGCGTAATGAATATGGCGAGCTCATTTTCTTCTTCAATTTCGGACGTGTAGCTGAACAAGAAACCAAGCAGAGGAAGGCTTCCGAGGAAAGGCACCGCCGTGCGCACCTCGGACTTGCTCTTACGAATGAGCCCTCCAAGGCAAAGGCTTTCGCCGTCTTCGAGCACCACGACCGTCTTCAGGTTACGCGTGCTAATATCGCGCGGTCCGTCGCCGGAACTCCGCCCCGCCGTTTTGATTTCCGGCGACACCTCTAACGTGATGCGACCGTCCTGTGTCACCGACGGAGTGAGTTCCAAGGAAATGCCGTCGTTGAAACTGCGATAATCCGTAATCGGATAACCATCGGCCGATACCTGACTCACCAGGTAGTAGACCGTATTTGTCACATTGAGTTCCGCCTTGTTGCCGTTCAGTGTCGTAAGGCGTGGACGCGCAAGAACCTTGGCTCGATTGTCCTCTTCCATTGAGGCAAGCTCCACCTCAAAGCGGTCGGGCAACAATCCAATGCGTCCAAAAGAACCTGCCACCGAAAAGTCCTTCCCCATAAAATCAAAGTAGCCCCGTGCGCCAATATCGCGTTCCGCCGTCTTACGGGTCGCACCGCTATGGAGTCCCATTTCAAAGGAATTACCCTTCTTGAATTCCACGACAATGCACGATAGAGTCACCTGGAGCGCCGGAACATCGACAAGCCTCAGCAAATCCTTCGCCATCTGAATTTCTGCAGGGGAGCCAGCGAGGAGTAATGCGTTCTGTTCCTTAACTTCTGCCGAAACAAATCCTCCGCCCGTCGAGACTTTTCCTAAATAAGCTAGGGCTCGTTCGGAATGGATGTGCCGCAAGGGATAGAGTGCGGTTGTCGACAGGGCGTTCCGCGCCCCGCCTTCTGAAACAAACAGCATTCCTGTATCAAGCACAAAACTGTAACGGTGCGCACCGAACAACGACTTTATTAGGGCCTCGAGCGAAGCGCCTTTCATCTTCAAAAAAACATTCTCCTGGATGTCCCCGTACACGGCAAGGCTCAAGCCCGATACTTCAGCCAGCTCGTCAAGCACCTTTGACAGGGGCGCCCCTTCGATCTCTGCCGAGTAGAGATCCCCGTCGCGCTCCAGCAGAAGCTTACCGGAAGCACCACCTCCAAAAACATCCGCATCCTTACTACGAGACTGTCCCACACGAAGGCTCTTGCCTATGCGCGTTACGCGAAAGCCGTGCGTTTCCATCATGGAACGGAAAGCCTCTTCTGCGCTCAGAAGCCGAAGCGTCCCTGTAATTTTTCCTTCAAGCCCCGGAACTGCTAAGATATTCAGCCCCGAATTCAGGGAGAACTCCCTAATGAATTCGTTCACGTCCTTGTCCTTGACGGAGACAGAGACCAGGGAATCATGCCAGCTGAATTCATGGGAGCCGCGAAGCCTTGCTCGACGGACGTGCAACACGGCTCCTTCCTGCACCAGCTCAAGACCATAAGCGGAACACAACGCAGAAAGGGCTTCAAGCACCCCCACACCATCCAAATGGAACGTCACCTTGATGTCAAGGGCGTCATCCACAAGCACCGGAGTATCGTACGCCAGCGAAACCGACCGCACGACATCGGCAATGGGGGTGTCCACAAAATCAAACGAAAGCGTTTGCGAAGGGGGTTCCGCACCATGCGCAAAGCAGCATGTTCCCAAACAGAAAAACAGGCATACGAGCGTACGCCAAAAAACACGTGTCAAAGGGAAACCTTCTAGATAGGCAATGACCCTGCCGCGGGATATAAAAAAGCCCTTGTCTCAAGGACTCTTAATAATATACAAAAAAAGTTTTTCCCAAGACCAAAAATCACTCCTTTTTGCGGGCTGTTGATTTTTTTATGCCAAAATGAGATTTCACGTTGTCAATCTTTATGCATTTTTGTACATTTACGCATAAATAAACTCAAACCCGTTTTTTCAACGCTTGGGAATGCTCAAAAATGCGACATTCTTTTCGGTGCTGAAAACATCAAGGAGCCTACATGGCACATTATCTTTTTACTTCTGAATCGGTGTCCAAGGGACACCCGGACAAGGTCTGCGACCAGATTTCTGACGCTATCCTCGACGCATGCCTTGCGCAGGACCCGAACAGCCGCGTCGCTTGCGAAACGCTCGTGAACACGGGCCTCGTCGTGATTTCCGGCGAAATCACCACCAAGGCAGTCATCGACTACCAGCAGATCGCCCGCAAGACCATCAAGGGCATCGGCTACGTGAATCCGGAACTCGCCTTCGATTACAAGGGTTGCTCCGTGCTCGTTGCCATGGACAAGCAGTCCCCCGACATTGCCCAGGGCGTGGACGCCAAGGCTGCCGACGGTAAAGAAGACGACAAACAGGGTGCCGGTGACCAGGGCATGATGTTCGGCTACGCCGTAAAGGAAACCAAGGAACTGATGCCGCTCCCGATCAGCCTCGCCCACAAGCTCATGGAAGAAATCCAGAACCTCCGCGAAAAGGGTAAGATCAAGTGGCTCCGCCCGGATGCCAAGTCCCAGGTGACGGTCGAATATGACGAAAACGACAAGCCGGTGCGCGTGGACACGGTCGTGATTTCTACCCAGCACGACGAATTCGTGAACGGCAAGGAACTCAAGCATTCTACCATAGAAAAGGA
This sequence comes from Fibrobacter sp., assembly GCF_045601785.1. Classification (GTDB taxonomy): domain Bacteria; phylum Fibrobacterota; class Fibrobacteria; order Fibrobacterales; family Fibrobacteraceae; genus Fibrobacter. The sequence goes on along the minus strand of NZ_JAZSAF010000061.1, from coordinate 28,762 downwards.
AATCATCGAAAAACTCATCAAGAAGGTGATTCCCGCGAAGCTCCTCGACAAGAAGACCCGTTACCTCGTGAACCCGACCGGCAAGTTCGTGGTCGGTGGCCCGCACGGTGACTGCGGCCTCACCGGTCGTAAGATTATCGTCGACACCTACGGCGGCATGGGCCGTCACGGTGGTGGCGCCTTCAGCGGCAAGGACCCGAGCAAGGTGGACCGCAGCGCCGCCTACGCCGCACGCTATGTGGCAAAGAACATTGTCGCCGCAGACCTCGCCTACCGTTGCGAAGTACAGCTCGCCTACGCTATCGGTTATTCCAAGCCGGTTTCCGTACTCGTGAACACCTTCGGCACAGGCAAGATCAGCGACCGCGAAATCGAAGCAATCGTTTCCAAGACCTTCGACCTTTCTCCGGCCGGCATCGTGAAGATGCTCGACCTCAAAAAGCCGGGCTACCAGTCCACCGCCGCGCTTGGCCACTTCGGCCGCACGGGTGCACGCTTCACCTGGGAGAAAACGGATAAAGCTGCCACATTGAAAAAACTCGCTAAAATCTAAGCGGTATCTTTCCATAAAAATTGGGGCTCGTCAAGTGACGAGCCTTTTTCATGTGCTTCGGTTGCGCGATTATCGTTTGCGCTCCTTAAACCTACTTCTTCTTTTTTGCCGGTGACTTTTTCTTCTTGTCCTTCATTTCAACGCGGCGGCTACCTGCACGCAGGCGTTCCCACGGAGCAAAGGACGATATCGAGAACAGGAACACGAAGAACCAGAGTACCAGAATGACAAACCACAAGGCCGAATAAGGCAGATTCGCGCCACCGGATATGTCCACTGAAATAGCAGCCACCAGCAGAAGCGATCCTACAAGAACCGGAGTGAGCATCTGCTTTGCGGCCTTCACCAGGGCTCCCGCTTGGGGATCGCCGGCGCCAAGATGTTTGCCCGCAACCATCGCGAAAGCCATGGAGCTTGCAAATGCAAAAGTCGAGAAAACCGCCCACACCAAATACGGAGGATCATCAGGTGACCAAGGCACGACACTCAATACTCCGCTCAAGAACGCCCACGCAAGCACGAACGGGAATAGCATGCAGGCTACCGACCACTTGACAAAAAGAATCAAAACGAGAGACACCAGCGTAAGGATTCCAAACATCGGAAGCGGCATACTTTCGGCACCTCCCAAAATGTGCAAGGCCAAAAGCGAAAGCACCGTCGATACAATGGAAGCGATTCCTGCACGGATTCCGCCAAAGACGAACAACATCACGACGCACGCAATGCCTGCAACGGTCAGGTACTGCGTCGAGTTCCACACTCCCTGCACATTTTCTATTTCGGCAAACCACATACCGAACGCTTCGGAAGCCCCCAGCGGAAGGCTCACGATTTCAGACAACCTTGTTGCCACAAACGTGACAGTTGCAACCACAATCGCCACAAGTGCAATCAGACGGAAGCGCAACATGAGTTCCAAAAAAGTCTGAACCTTGCCCGGCTTTTCTCTCAAATCCATTATTACCTCGAAATCAGTAGTTTTTGTTTTTTAGTCCAAGTCTTCTTGCCAAAGCTCCCCGAAGCGGGCACTTCGCTACGAACGACATAATGATACAATCCATTTGCCAAAAGTCGTCCGTGGTTGTCATGGCCGTTCCAATGGGTTACGCCCGATACAGCATCCTTCAACACGCGCACCAGCTTGCCGTTCTGGTTGTAGATAAAGATGTTCACCTTAGATTCCCTATCCACGGCAAGATTCTTGAAGTAGAAAGTGGTTCCCTTCTTTCCCATCGGATTAGGCACGTTGAATACATCGGCTAGGCCGGCCTTCATGTCGTCCGTGATTTCCAACTGCAAAGTCTTAACGGCACGATTGTCCAGCACATCGCTTGCGGCCACCTTGAAAAGATACTTACCCGCCGGGTATTGCTCCGTACTAAAGTTCATGCGGACCTTGGCGCGTTTGGAAGTCTGTTCCAGGAATGGCCACGGATGGAACGGATCCTGCACCCCCACCACTTCGAAAGTCACACCTTCATCGGCCTGTTCCCTGTAGTCAATTGCCGTGGAGTCTTCGACAACCACCTCTAGGCAGGCAGGCGACTGCAGCTTGACCGTTTCACCATCAGCGAACGGCGTCGAAACTCCACCCGCATAGCAAGACCGCACCTCTATGGACGGCGGAATCGTGTCGTCAAGCGAATCGGCATAATTCGAGATGCCTCCAATCACCAGGTCGCGAATCCACGACTTTCCTACAGACGGGCTCTTGGAGGTATAAGCCCAAGCTGAAAATTCTGCAGTCGTGTCCCCGATCGAAATCTTGCGCGGAGTCACAAATTCCGTCGTGAAGCGTCCACCCTTCACAGGAATTTTTTCCGAATAGATTAAGGCTCCATCATAGAAAATGTCGAGAGAGTCTTCCCGAACCTCAAGGGAAATCCTTCTCTTCAAGCGACCCTCCCTAAGAACCAGATTAATATAGCCATCATCCATTCCCTGGACAGAACCCGAAAGAGTCATCCGGTCGAGAGCCTTGACCGTATCGATTGGTGTATCCAAAGTAATCTTCAGGTCTTTACTCGGCATCTGGATGACAGGTTCACCCAACAAAACATAGCGTTCGTTGTTGTAGCGTTGCCTTGAAGTATCCAAGCCCACTTCCCGCTTGGTTGAGAGCATGGCCATGCCAATGGTTTCCCCGTTGTTTGTCAGGGCATTGAGCAACAGATTCTTGCCAAACTTCGAATTGTAATCGGCAAATGTTTCGCGGGTAGCACCAATCGACGCAATCGACCCCACATGGGGAGTCAAAAGAAATTCTTCCGAAAGGGAGCGCGCATTTCCCTCGTCGAAACGTCCCACCGTGCAGGAGAACGAAGCCAAAATGGTGTAGCGTCCCTTGTTGGAAAGTTTCGAGATGTAGCTTGGTTTCAGAAGCCCTTCGGCAGCCCAGTCAGTCTTGGAGCCATGCCCAAAGTAAGTCGTAAAGAGAGCTCCCTGGTTCAGGATGTTGATGAAATTTTCCGCGGCATCTTTCTTCTGACCGGCAGCATCCTCGGGGTATTCAAGCAGGTATATTTTCTTGAAATTCCAGCGCTCGCCCTTGAGCTTCGACATTTCATCGATGGAACGGACAACTTCTTCCTGGAACTTCGTATGTTCCGTGTTATCGGTCGCGCCATTATTCCTCGCATCGTCTGCCGTATGCAACAAAGTGGAACGCCAATCAGAAAAATCCATCACTCCGCGCTTTTCGTAGTCCTTGACCTTTTCGATGTAGGCTGAAAGTTCGCTTGCCGAAGAAACCGGCAAACGTCCTAGAGCGACATCCAGATCGTATTTGCCATAGAGACAGATTTCTCCCGAATCAAGAGCCGCAAAGAAGTCTTCGACCACGGCGTCTTCCTTTTCAAACGACGGCATATAGGTAGCGCTCAACTTGCTGTTGAAACCACGATAGTCGTAGGTGGCGGCACCAATCAGCAGCACGTAGCGCAGGTTCGGGCACACGGAGTAGACATACGAAATGTAGTTGCGAATTGCGACCGGAGACATGCGCCCACCCGTATAGCGATTGTAGATGTCTTCGACGGCCACCACCGAAGTCGCGTAAGTCGCCGATGCGGAGCCGTCCGAGCGGAATTCAGCAAGGCTCTTTGCTGGGGCAGCAAATTCGGCAGGCGTTATGATCAGGTATTCAAGCTTCGAGTTTGGACGCGAAAGATCTGTCAAAAGCCCAGCATCGTGAAGCGGGAGCCCCTCCACCTTCAAGCCCGAGCGGTATACGCCGCTGCGAACTGCCAAGTAGCGCACATCCGTATCTAAAGAAACTTCGTCCTTGGCGACACCGTTCGACGCCGACAGAAAGCCGACCGGTTTCATGTCAACGAACTTGAGAACCTGCACATTCGAAGGAACGGGAACATTGATGATTCCAGAAACTGCACCAGGCAAAAGCCACTCCGCAGAATCGACAACCGGATTCCACTGGTAGGCAACGCTATAGCCGTCAAAGCGGTCATACTGCCGGTCGTTCGGGAGCATTTCGAGATTGAACCGGTTGCCGTTTTCCTTAAGGCGAGGATTGTCCATACGGAAGTTTCCGCCGGGCAGGAGCGTCATCTCGGAGCGATGCATCCTGGTTCCGTTGACATCCATGGTAAAGTTGATCGATGTCATACGGTCTTCATAGCTGTGGCTCGACAAGTAAACATCCGCTTTTTGGTCTTGGGGCAGCACAGCCGTATCTTTCCACACAGAACGATGCGGGAAATAGGAGACGGATACAAACTGCTTGCCTCCCGCCACCAAACCCGGAAGACGGGAAACGCCATCCGCATTCAGGTTAACCGACGTCGTATCGAAACGGGAATGCCACAGCCAGAACCATTCCTTACCCGAAGACGATTCCCAGTCGAGGGGCTTTCCAAAGTAGCTGTCTCGCAGAAGGGCGTCCTGCTCGACACGGACATAGCGCATCCAGGCAACATCCTTTCCACTGCCCGACGGAGCAGAAACCTTCTGTGAAAAACGGAAACCCTTGCCGGAATCCTTATACCCCAACAAGAAATATTGGTAGAACGAGTAGGGCGAATAGGAATGGAAGTAATCCATCCTGCCACTCTCGAGCGTCGGATCCTCGACATTCACGCGTTTCCAGAAGGCGTTACCGTAACCGACAAAAAACAAGGTGTCTCCATCACCGAAAATGCCATCCGCCTTGTTTCCGCTGGACGAATGGTCGCGAATCTCAATGGGAATCTCAAAAATCTGGTTCGGATTGCGCGCCCTTGTGCCGGGACCCATTTCTGCAAGCGTATCAGGAGATGCCCCATAAAGGCAGATTCGGTCTACCGGAATGCCGTCCAGTTCGTCCTGCCGCTGCCAAGCCAGAAGAGCATTGCGAATGGTCTTGTAGTCTACGGCATACAGTCCGTCTTCGCTGTTGTTCGCCACATTCTTGTCGCCCACCTGGAACTTCGCCAAGAAAGTCGCATCGGACGACGAGGCCGAAGCGCTCTTCCGCAACGCGCGAATGGTATTTGCCTTCGAGACTCCAAAGCGCGAAGCGGCCTTCGGGTTTTTCACCCGTGAAAGGGCTCGGTCGCCCGGATTCACCCCCTGGGCAGTACCTGCAAACGAAACCGTCAATCTAAAATTTTTGCGAAGGGAGACCGACCCCGCGTTTTTCACGTAAAGCGGAACCCGGATGTCGGTCATCCAAAGACCATCGCGAAGCATGGGTTCCGACACGCTGACCGGCAGGAACTTCAACACGTCGGCTTCTCCGCCAGGACCTCCTTTGCAAAGGGGCTTGTTCAAAGGCACGGTCTTTTGGTCCGTCACCGACACAGAAGGCTTCTGTCTGGACGGGAGCGCCACACGGTAATGGCGGAAGGGCATCGAGTTTCCATCGAGGTAGGCTGCGTTTTCCGGAAGAAACATCGCCCCACGGTCTTTGTTAGAATTGCAGGCATGGATACTAGATTCCAAGACGATATCATCGAGAACAAAGCGGTTCCTGGAGTCTTCGACTACGCGTGCAAACGGGGATGCTACGCCCAGAATCAAAAAAAGAATGGCAACGACGAAAAAATTCACTGCTCTAAAATAGCAAAATTGGCTATTAGAACCCAATCACATCCAGTTCCCAGAAGCCATTTCCATTGCACTTGAATTCTACGGTTTCGCCACGGGCTGTTTTCGTCTTAAAAAGGGTCCACATCGAAGGGGCTACGCCACGCACAAGAATCGCTTCCAGCTCCCGTCTGCTCATCAAAAACTTCGCATTCCATTCGGGCATGTACCAGTGCCATGCCTGCCAGTTGAATATGCCGCGGGTCGATTGAACAAACGCACGGAGCATCAGCGAATATTCATACTTGAAATAGTCTTCGTAGTCGCGGAGGATAGACTGCTTTTCGGCGAATGTTTTCGAGGCGTAATCACGCTCCATGCGTAGCGGATCTTCACCCCTCTTTTCATAGGTAAAGCTCATTCCCTTGGGCATAAGTTTCACCTTCAAATTTTCCCTGTCGCGGTGGACAAATTCCGTCTCAGAAATTTGTCTGTAATCGCGAAGGACGACGTCTGGGCTCAGCACCGGATTCACCGAAAGCGGTTCAGGCTTTGCATTCAGCGAATTCAGTTCGTAAAAAAGAATCACCTCGCCATTACCTTTGGGCAAAAGGACCGCCACCAGGGGTTTAGAGCGCTCGGTCACAACCCACACCATTTCGGGCTTGTTCGCTCCCGAAAGCATCGGATTCAACACGTCCATGAGCGACGGGTCCTTGACTCCGTTGATATCCCACTCCATCCAGGTACCCGTACCGCCCACCGAATCGAGTACACCAAAAAGGCGGTCGCCGCTAAAGGGGACCTTCGACTCAACGGCCCCCATCACCTTGGCAGAACCTGCCGTGTACTGGGCCGTTTTTTTTACCGGTGCTGCGCAAACCGCAACGGCAAGGCTCAACAAAAACGCGCTAAAAACTTTCATAGGGGATCGCTAGAACCCAATAGGTTCGCAAAGGGAATCGTCAAGCCTAGTGTACTGCATATGGTATTCGCGATCAAGCCAGTAGAGGGCAAGTTTCTTGTGGCTCCAGCTTTTCTTGAGCGCAATGGCCTCGACACCCTTCGTAATCAGGGGAATCGTTTCCACAAGATCCAATTTCCAGGCCTTGTCGTCCCACTCGAAAATCATGATGGGAACCTCGGGACTTTGCGCAAGACCAATACTTCCGCGGTCGTTCTTCACCTTCATCGGACCAAGTTTCAGCTTGGTAAAGTTGTGGATTACCCCCGCTTTTGACAAGAAAAGCCAAAGCATGCGGTCCTCGGGAACCTGCCACAGGTGCTCACGTTCATAGAGGCGGTAGAGCAGAATGGCATAGGCTTCGTAGAACTGGCAGGTATCTAGATCCTCGGGACCATAGATGCGCGCATGGTGTTCCAGCGTATCGAGCCAATATTCCGAGGAATCCGTGAGCATCGCATACAAATCTTCGGCGGGAGTATCCTCGCGAATTGCCATCAGGAAGTTACGGAACATGTCTTCAAGCATTTGCTGCTTGTCCTGCTCACGGTCCTGAACCTTGGCGTCCTTGACTTCGGCAGATTCCTTCACCTGCGATTGGTCAGACGACCCCGCACAACCGCCTAGGCAGGCCAACGCAGCCAAGGCAACCGACGAAAGCACCACAACTATTTTATTTTTCAGTACATGCATCGCGATACCTACTTGAGAATGACTTTGGACGAGCTGCTCCGCGCCTGCACCCTGAAAGGGTACCAGGGGTCCGGCCCCGGCGGACAACACCGCAACAAGACCAATACGGGAGTATTGCTCACCCTTCGGGAATTCAATTTAGAAATCAAAGCCTGCGAAGCGAGATCCGCCCACGAAAACAAGGTGCATGCACTGCACCGAATGCAGATGGCGCTAGCGCTCCAGGTTCGCGAAGCCCCCGCAATTCCCGAAATTCCCTTTCCGGGAAGCAACGGACACCTACAGCCAAGCAACGCGCTCTTTCCGCTGTTTGTCGCTCACGTGTTCGACATCATGGCAACCAAGGCTGGCGACACCAAGGCTGCGGCAGCGGCATTCAACCTGACACCAAGCGCCCTCGTCAAAATTTTGCGGCAGGACAAGGCCTGCGCCACCAAGCTGCAAGGCAACCGCAAGGAAAACGGCAAGAAGCCCTTGAAATAGCAGGTGCACAAGCCCAGTTGCCGAAAGCTTCACGTCCGCACCAATTTTCTAAACATATTTTTACACTAAAAAGTTCCCCCAAAAGGGGATATCTTTCCACATTTGCAGCATTTCCAGCGTGATAGTAAATAGGACCACTCAACCAATGGAGGTATCATGAGTCCTATGATGAAAAAACACGCCAAAATCGCCACATCGCTCCTGTGCGCCCTTTCGCTCTGGAACTGTGGCAGCGAATCGAACGAAACAAGTGCTGCCATCGGCAAGTCGGGCACGACATCGGTCGCACTGAGCCTTGCCTACAAGGCGCCCCCGCTGCTGGACAGCCTGGTGCTGGACTGCTACGGAACCGACACGCTCCACTATGTCCGCTCTGCCAACAATCCCACATTCAGCATGGACCTTTTCCCTAGCGACCACTGGAAATTCAAGGCGCAGATCTACGCAAACGGCGCCCTGATGCAGCTTGGTGAACTAGAGACTAGGCTCGAAGCGGGAACAAGCGTCGATTTGAATATCCAGATGCACCCTGTCGTGGGCTTCGTGTATGTCGAAGTGCCGCTCGGACTCAAGAACGACGCCGGAGTCGAAAGTGGCTCCATGACGCTCTCTTCGGGAAGCGACCGCTACATAGTCCCGATGGAAAGAACCGCCGAAGGATTCCTCTTCAAAAGCGGGATGCTCTCGCTCAACCGCGAATACAACGTAGAAATCACGCTTTCCAACAAGAGCGGCGACGAAATCTACAAGGTGACAGACAAGTTCTCGCTCACCGAGGATAGCCCAGTACCCACCCTTACTCTGAACTCGCTCCGAAGTGCGGTCTCGATATCGATTCAGGCCGCCGAAGAGCGCCTCGTCGAAATGACCGTTCCGCTCAAGGCAGGCTACCGCAGCCCCAGGACCGAAGATATCCTGATTACGGAATTCTTCGCAAGCCCAGACAGCAAGGACAGTTCCCAGTATGAATTCGTAGAAATCTACAACGGAAGCCTCGACACACTGATCTTGGATGACTGCGCTCTCGGAATCTCAGCTTCGGGCACGTCGACAACCCTAAAGTACATGCCGCTGACCGTAAGCGAAATCGAACCGCGAAGCGCCCTTGTTCTGGGCGACGCTTCCAAGGAAAACACTCCCCCGCTAAGCGTCAACACCGACGGCTGGACACCGCTGGTGGGCACCAAGAGCAGCATCGTCCTCAAGTGCAATGGAACAACGATTGACTCGCTCTATTATTCAGCAAGCCCCGACTCGCTGCATTCCAATGTCGTTCCTACAAATTCCAAGAACGGCATCAGCACTCAGCTGAACATCGAATCGTGGAAAACCCGCAGCGATTCCACTGCGTGGTGCATGGGGAGTCCCACTCCCGGTGAACTAAAGTTCTGCGAATAGGTTAAGCGTGAATCTGCGTATTGGCTTTTTCGATGTCGAAGAGCCTGCGCAGAAGTTCCGTACGGACGGGATCGCGCTCTTCGGAAAGAGTCAGCGGTCCCATGTTGATTGCAACAAGAATCGAACCCGGATAGTTGTTCGCGTTCTTGATGAATTCGCTGGACGAAACGCCTTCGGTGTAGAAATCGACAACGAATGTGTCCCAGTCGTCATTTTCGAGCTGTTCCTGGGCTTCGGCTTCGGTCTTTACCGCCTTGATGGTGGCACCCACCAAAAGGTCGGTAAGCACTTCGAGACAGGCCTCGCGATGGGAATCGTCCTCTTCCCAAATCAGAATACGGCGGTCGCTGTAGTCGCGGATTTGGGGAGTCTGGTTTAAGCTTTCCTCGGATTCGAACTTCTCGAGGGCGGCCTCGTCCATTTCATCATCGTCAAAATTGTCGAATTCTTTTGCCATAGTACCCCAAATATAGTAAACTTGGCCCCAAAACATTGCCATAGTCGGCTAGAATTTCTAAATTTGCGCCCAAAAATAAACGTCAATCAAAAGAGCCATTATGGATACATCTAAAATCAGAAACGTCGCCATTATCGCCCACGTTGACCACGGTAAGACTACCCTGGTGGACCAGCTCCTCAAGCAGTGCGGAACCTTCCACGAAAACGAAGAAGTGAACGAACGCGTGATGGACAGCGACAACTTGGAACGCGAACGCGGCATCACCATCCTTTCCAAGAACACGAGCGTCATGTACAAGGGCTATCGCGTGAACATCGTCGATACCCCGGGGCACGCCGACTTCGGCGGCCAGGTGGAACGCGTGCTCGGCACGGTGGACGGTGTGATTCTGGTGGTGGACGCCTTCGAAGGCCCCATGGCTCAGACCCGCTTCGTGACCCAGAAAGCCCTCGAAATGGGACTCATTCCAATCGTTGTGGTGAACAAGATCGACCGCGACGGCTGTAACCCGCACGGCGCGTTGGACAAGGTGTTCGACCTGTTCTGCGAACTCGACGCCAACGAACAGCAGCTGGACTTCGACAAGGTGTTCGGTTCCGGCCGTAAGGGCATCTGCAAGGCCGAAATGGAAGACCCCGATGGCGACTTCCACATTTTGATGGACAAGATTATCGAACGCATCCCGGCCCCGAAGGGCGATCCGGCTGCAGAACCGCTTCTGCAGATTGCATCGCTTGAATACTCGGGCTTCCTTGGCCGCTTGGCCGTGGGCCGCGTGCAGCAGGGTACCTTCAAGCCGAACATGACCGTTGCCCAGGCTATGAGCGACGGCAAGGTGAAAAACATCCGCATCCAGAAGATTCTGCGCTACGAAGGCCTGACCCCACAGCCGATCGAAGAAGCGGGCCCGGGCGACATCATCTTGATTGCCGGTCTCGACAACTTCGACATCGGTGACACCCTTTCTTCGACGAACAATCCGGTGCACCTCCCCCGCATCCACATTGACCCGCCGACCATCTCTATGCTCTTCACCGTGAACACCTCGCCCCTGGCCGGCAAGTACGGTGGAAAGTTCATGACGGGTAACCAGCTCCAGGAACGCTTGGAACGCGCCCACATGGCAGACCCCGCCCTCCTCGTCGAAAAGGTCGACGGTGCATCCACCTTCAAGGTGTCCGGCCGAGGCATTCTGCACCTCACTATCCTCGTCGAAAACATGCGTCGTGAACTCTACGAATTCACCATCGGGAGCCCGCAGGTGATTTTCAAGAACGACGAAAACGGCAAGCTTTTGGAACCGATCGAAGAATTCAAGGTCGAGGTGCCGAACGAATTCAGCGGCGCCTGCATCCAGGAAATCAACACCCGTAAGGGCGAAATGGTCAACATGACCACCGACGAAAACGACCGCGTCACTCTCGAATACCTGGTGCCCTCCCGTGGCCTTATCGGAATACGCCCGAAGCTGTTGTCCCTTTCCAAGGGTTACGCCGTCAGCCAGTCCATCTTCAAGGACTACGAACCGTACAAGGGCGAAATTCCGGCCCGCGTGAACGGCGTGCTCATCGCGAAGGAACCGGGCGAAGCCGCAAGCTATGCTCTTTCCAACTTGGAAGACCGTGGTTACCTCATCATCGGACCGGGTGCCGAAGTTTATCCGGGCATGATCGTGGGTGAACACAACCGCGATGTCGATATCATCGTGAACGTCACCAAGGGTAAGCACCTGACCAACATGCGCTCCAAGTCTGCCGACGACATGATCCAGCTGACTCCGTACCGCCGCCTGACTTTGGAAGAATGCGTCACCTTCATCAACGAAGACGAATGCATCGAAGTCACGCCGGAAGTGCTGCGCCTGAGGAAGACCGAGCTCGACCCGATCAAGCGCAAGCAGCTCTCCAAGCGCCCGGCTGAAGAAGATTAATCAACAACGTCATTGCGAGCCCCGACGGGGCGAAGCAATCCACAAAATTCAAGGCACCCTGCGGGGTGCCTTTTTTGTTTTATAAAGGGGGAAGACTCCCCCTAATTACAGCCCCGACTCAGCCTGCTCCGCACGTGAACAAATTACGGCCTTCGGCCGACATCGCTTAGCGGACAGGCTATCGCCGGGTCTTCCATTACCCCTACTGCGGGGGAATCCCCCGCAACACCCCCTCAAAAAAACTAAGGGACTCCTACGGAGCCCTTCGCCTCACCACTAGTTCTTGAGGCAACGAACTGAGTAGGCGTAGTCCTTGTAGTAGGCGTACAAGTTCGCATCCTCGTTGTCGCTGTACAGGTACATATGGTAGGCTTGGTTAAAATTCTCTGTGGCACTCCAGAAGTAAGCGTAGTCACCACCGCCATCGAAAATTCCAGTGTAGTACCTGAGGCCAGCAGGGAGCGCAGAAAAGCCATAGGCGTCAGTACCGTTGCCATTATTGTACCACCCCGTCTGCGACTTGAGAATCTTACCGGCAGTTGATTGTCTGCCCACTTCGTCAAACAGGGTTTCCCATTCGGTTTTGGTCGGCAAATGCCAGCCATCGGGGCAAATGCCCCGAACCATTGCCGAGAGCGAACAAGTCTTGCCGTAGCCGCAGTCCTGCGGGTTGTCGGCAGCGGTCGCCAGTTTCACCGAGTCAATGGCCGCAGCCCAAGTGTAAAGGCGGCCCGCCACATCACAATTTTCAACCTTGTTGCTATAGCACCAGCTGCGCTCCAACAGACTCGGAGTCTTCGTGCTGTCGGCATAGTTCAAGTTTTCCGCCATCCAAGTCTGGTCACCAATCTTGACGGTCTTGTAGACCTTCTTGTCGCGGGGGTCCGTCATGGAGCCATAGGTAATTGTCGAATTGAAGCGACATTCTTTGGGGACATCCCAGTTCCAGCCAGATTCACCCTCTGAAAAAACAGAACAATTCAATTCAACAGATGAACTGCTAGAGGCAGCCTCTCCAATGCTGCTACTGGATTCCTCGTTACTGCTAGGAATGACGAGGGAAGAACTGCTGTTAGAGTCCTTGCCTACACTGGAGGATGAATTCGACGAATCTGTGCTACTGCAAGACCCTTCGGCAGGCTCACTTTGACCTTGCTCAATGCTGGCAGGGACCTTGGAACTACTAGATCCTTCGCCGTCACTCTGGGTGTCGGAGGAGGAATTCGGCTTGTCAGTACTGCTGCTAGAGGTCGCTTCGTCCTTGTCGGAGGAAGAGGATTCGTCGGCATCGGACGTCCAGTCACCGTTTTCGCAAACGTAAGCAAGCTTTTCATCCTTCACATAAGCGATTGCGCCTTCGCGCTTATCGACGCAGACGGGCAAGTCTGCGAAAGTATCCGCCATAATGTCGGACACAGCTGATGAGCTTGTCAAATCATCGACAGGATCAGCTCCCTTAGTGGAGCTACCATCATCACCGCAGGCGGCAAACAAGATGGCTGCTGCAGCTGGAAGCAACCAAAGCATTCGTTTTCCTAGATTTTGGGAATTTTTGCAACCCATATAGCACCTCTTCGTAAATGAATTTCTTTCAATCTATAATTTATTTACAAGAAAGGGCAAAAAAAAGATGTCAACTGGCCAAACGCATATTCCAACTTGGAATAATCCAGCCGGTTAGTCTTTTAGGCAACGCACCGACAACCCGTAGTCCTTAGTGTGGATCCCTAGGGCAGCATTGACGTTATCGAAGAACAGGTTCATGTCATAGGCACCGTCACTACTGCTCTCAGTAGAGCTCCAGAAGATAGCTCTGTATCCATCGGAGTTGAAGCCGCCTTCGTTGTCCCTGTAACCGGCAGGGAGCCCAGAAAAACCGACATCATCCACTCCTTTGACGTTACCATTCCAGCCTGTCTTAGACTTGAGATATTTACCTGCAGTCGATTGACCGCTAACAGCAGCAAAAAGACCTTCCCATTCTTTGTCTGTCGGCAGATGCCAGCCATCGGGACAAATCTGAATCGCTGCAGCCCAAGTGTAAAGGCGACCGGTCACAGCACAATTTTGCGATTCGTCATTGAAGCACCAGCTATTACCATTCAGACTCGGCGTCTGGGAACTATCGGCATAGTCTAAATTCTCCGCCATCCACACCTGGTTTTTAATCGTTACGATCCTGTAGACTTTATTGTCACGTGAGTCTGTCATAGAATCATATGTAATATCTTGATTAAAGCGAGCGTCCTTCGGGACATCCCAACTCCACCGATCATCTAGGGAAGAACTACTGGACTCATCAACAGAACTGCTAGATCCTTCGCTGTCGCTCTGGATGACAGAAGAAGAGCTCAAAATTACAGAAGAAGAACTCAGGAAATCTGAGGAAGAGTCGTTTTCAGTCCGCGATTCACTGGATCCATCGCGGCTATCGCTGCTCAGAATGACATCGGAATCGGGGGCCTCGGCAATTATATCGGACTCGGTTGATGAAGTAGAGCTGCTGCCATCACCGCAAGCTGCAAAACCGAGTGCAAATACAAACAAAGCAATCGAAATTTTTCTCATACCAAGAACCCCAGCCGACCTTCGCCACTTTGCAGGTATTCATTCATGTAGTTCTTCGCGATTTCGCAGGCAGTGGGAACATCCTTACCGAGAGCCACGTTTGCAAGGATTGCTGAACTCAGCACACAGCCGGTGCCGTGTTTGCCCTTGCCGGGGAGCCTTGGGCTCCGGAACTTGTATTGTTCATCTTTGTACCACAAGGTATCGATTGATTCCTTGCCGTGAGCATGGCCGCCTTTTAGCAGCACCGCAAAATCATGGCCCATGCGGATTTCGCCGCGGGATTCCGCAAGTCCGAGCCCCAGATAGCTGTACTCATCTTGATTCGGCGTCACAAGGTCAATCGACTTCATAATCGGCAGGAACTTTTCGACATCGCGCATAAAGTGAAAACCCGCCGAAGCACTTGCAATGGGATCCCATACGATGAATGCGTCCGGAGACTTTTCTCGGACAAATTCAACGATGCGTTTTAGGGTACGCGACTTTTCCACAAGTCCAATTTTCACGAACTTGAAGGTATGCTTTCTAAAAAGGGTCTCGAGCTGCGCCTCGATGCGGTCCCAGATGACCCAGCCGGGAGCCACGAATTCTTCTTCGTTCTGCTGCGTGAGCGCGGTGCAGACCGCCTGGCCGTACACGCCAAAATGCGCCATCGTCTTGATGTCCGAGATAAAGCCCGCTCCGGCAGAACCGTCAAAGCCAGCCACCGTCAAAGCGTGAATCAACTTTTCGCCCATATCCCCAATTCTCCTGTTCACATCATATAATACGCAATGAGTCCACCAGTCACAATACAAATCAGCACCACCGCTGGAATTATCGGACGGCGCATCGCCTTGGCACCGAGAACGCACACCAGGATTCCTTTCGTGAGCGTATTGGCGAGGCTTGCAAACAAAAACGCGAGCACCAGTTCACGAACCGCAAGGCCCGACTTCAAATTCATATCGATCACGGAGAACGCCACCGCATCCATTTCGGCGGCACCGCCCAAGAAACTACATGCGAGGAGCGCCCCCGAACCCAAGTAGACTCGCGCCGCATTCGCGACAAACATCACGCAGGTGAACACGATGCCGAACTTGATGGCGGGTAAAAGCTTGAAAGGGTTCGTAAAGTCGGCGGATTTTTGCCGATGGTCACGGAATTCCTTTACCTTGAGATACAGCGCATAGGAAAGTGCAGGAACCACCGGCAACAGGAGCGGCGCCATTAGCGGCCTTGCAAGGGCTCCACTCAAGAAGATGCAAATCAGGTAGAGGCGCACATACATCACCGCCCAGCTGAGAACAATGCCAAGCGTGAAGTCCGAAGCATAATCTTCGTTTTCGCGGCTGCGTCCCGCAAGGTTCAGAGTCAAAGCCGTGCTGCTCGCAAGCCCACCCAGGAGTCCCGTAAGCCAGATACCCTTACCGGGCCCCACCAGCTTAATCAGCACATAGCCCACAAAGCCTATGCCCGAAATGAACACCACGAAAAGCCAGATGGTATGCGGATTCAGGACTTCAAGGCCTGGCGGGCCATAAGCCTGGTTCGGCAGGAACGGCAAAATCAAAGCGGATATCACCGCAAACTTGACCGTCGCAAGCACGTCTTCCTTGGAAAGCTTCTGAGCAAAAGCGTGCAGTTGTTCTTTTGCCGAAAGCACCCAGAGGAGCACCACCATAATCACGCAGGATTCCAGCAGGCGCCCATACCAGCAAACGCCTCCCAGCAAATAAACAATCACCACCGAGACACTCGTCGTAATGCCGTCGCCCCCCACGGGAGCGCCTTCCACAGAAGTATCCGAACGCTTGCGGCCAATCGCAAAAGAAATGTGCATCGCCATGAGCAGCATGCCCACGACAACAAAGCCTGTGACAAACGGAGCAACGCCCCCCATCTGGTCAGACAGGAGAGCGGCCATCGCACCGGCAAGACCGACGAGCGTAAACGTGCGCACCCCAGCCGGATGCCTATCCGACTGGTCGTAGTAGGTGTGCTCACGCTGCATGCCTATAATCAGGCCAATACCAATTGCCGCAGCCAAGCGGTAAAAGACGTTAAAGTCTAACATACCTTTAATATATATTAAAGACGGACAAAAAAACGAAAAAAATGGGCTATCGTTCCCAAACTTCGAAAATGGTCGGGAAATCGTTCTTTTCGTCGGCTTCGAATTTTTCTTCGCTTACCTTGTGCCAGCCATCACCCCATTCGGGAAAGAACACGTCGCCGTCCACATCGGCAAGAACGCGCGTTACATAAAGCTTTTGCACCAGGGGCATGGCTTCACGGTAGACGGCCGCGCCGCCAATGATAAAGCATTCCGATTCGTGGGCGGCACGGGCAGATTCAATCGCCTGCGACAGATTACCGCACACGATGCATCCGGGGGCTTCGAAAGCCGCATTGCGCGTCAGCACATAGTTGGTACGGTTCGGAAGCGGGCGCCCGATATCGTCGTAGTTCTTTCGACCCAGTATAATCGAATGTCCCGTGGTAATCGCCTTAAAACGCTTGAGGTCGGCGGACAGGTGCCACGGCAGGTGTCCATCTCGTCCGATGACATTGTTTCGGGAGATTGCAACGATTGCAGAAATCAACATCTCTTAGCCTCCCCTTCCGCTTACACCGCAATCGGAGCCTTGATGGTCGGCCACGGATCGTAATCGACGAGTTCAAAGTCTTCGAACTTAAATTCAAAGAGATCCTTGACGGCAGGGTTCAGCTTCATGGTCGGGAGCTTGCGCGGTGTGCGCGTCAGCTGTTCACGAGCCTGTTCAAAGTGGTTCGAATACAGGTGCGTGTCGCCCAGGGTATGGATGAATTCACCCGGTTCGTAGTCGCAGACCTGGGCAAGCATCAAAGTCAAAAGAGCGTAAGAGGCGATGTTGAACGGAACCCCGAGGAAGGTATCGGCACTGCGCTGGTAAAGCTGGCAGCTGAGCTTGCGCTTTCCGGATGCACCAACTCCACCGACATAGAATTGGAACAGGCAGTGGCAAGGCGGAAGCGCCATTTTGTCCACTTCGGCCACATTCCAGGCACACACCAAATGGCGGCGGGAATCCGGATTGTTCTTGAGGCTGTTCACCAGGTTCTGGATCTGGTCGATGTGACCACCATCAGGGGTGGGCCAGCTGCGCCACTGGTGGCCATACACCGGGCCAAGGTCGCCGTTTTCGTCGGCCCATTCGTCCCAAATCGTCACCTTGTTGTCATGCAGGTACTTGATGTTGGTATCGCCCTTCAAGAACCATAAAAGTTCGTGGATAATCGAGCGCAAGTGGAGTTTCTTCGTCGTCAGGCAAGGGAATCCCTTGGACAGGTCATAACGGCACTGGCGGCCAAACACGGAGCGCGTCCCCGTCCCCGTACGGTCAGAACGGTCAACGCCATTATCCAAGATATCTTTTAACAGGTCTAAATATTGTTGCATGTTTCTAATTTAATAAAAAAAGTAGGAAGTAGGAAGTTGGAAGTAGGAAGTTTACAGTGGCTAGTCGTTGATGGGTCTTAATTGCGGCAAAGTCGCCTAACCATCCCTGTCTACTGCCTACTGTTTACTGTCTACTTCTTCAAAAAGCTCTACCCGTTTGTACTGCTTGACTTTCTTGTCTTCGGTCACGGCGTTCTGCACAAGGTACTTGTTCAGCGCCTGTAAGATCAAGTCCTGGGTATGCTTGGGCACGGGTTTCTTGCCGAGGCGCGCCTTCTGGACCATTTTGTGGTTCAAATTCACGGGAAGCATCTCCACGAGGTCATGGTTCGATGCGTTCAAGGACTGGAGAATTTCATCAAGTTTTGTCATAGAAATAGTAGACAGTAGTTTGTTGATCATCATTTAAATTAGAAAAAGTCCCCGGCGGTCTGCCGAGGACTTTCTTCAAAGATTAGCGCGTATTACTGCACCAGGTTGCTTTCGCACTTGGTACCGTCGTTATCCGGCGTCACGAAGTGCATTTCAATACGGCGGTTCATTTCGCGGCCTTCTTCGGTGCTGTTGTCTTCAACCGGGCAGCTGGAACCCATACCGATAGCCTTGATGCGATCCTTCTTCACGCCGGCCTTGGTAAGCACCTTCATCACTTCCTTGGCGCGCTTTTCGGAAAGCTTCTGGTTGGTCTTTTCCTTACCCTTGTTGTCGGTGTGACCCTGGATCACAATCTTCAGATCCTTGTAGCTATCTTCGCTCACGAGCTTCTTAGCCACGTTCTGGAGGATCTTCTTGGCGTTCGATTCAAGCGTTGCCTTGCCGCTCTTGAAGGTCACGCCGTCGAGCTTTTCGACAGCCTTCTTCGGGCAGCCGTGGCCGTCGTCACCCGGTTCATCCGGACAGCGGTCAATCCCGGTACAGACTTCAGCGAATTCCTTCTGGAGCTTCTTGGTAGCAACCCATTCAGAGCAGGCGCCGTCCTTATCCGGGTCCGGATCGTCTTCAATCGGGCAGCCCTTATTCCATTCAGGACCATTTTCAAGTTCGCAACGGTCATAGCCATGGCACATATCCTTGAACTGGTCAAGCATCTTCTGCTTCGTGACCCACGGAGAGCAGAGGGAGTCGCCATCCGGGTCCGGGCTTTCCATCGGGCAGCCCTGGGCAAATGCTTCACCGGCTTCGGTCGGGCACTTGTCGACGCCAGAGCAGATGCCGTCGTACTGTTCAAGCATATTCTTTTCGGTCACCCACGGATCGCAGAGGCCATCCTTGTCGGTATCCGGATCGCCAAGCGGGCAGCCTTCGTTGCCGGCCGGACCAAATTCGGTCGGGCACTTGTCGATACCCTTACAAGACTTGTCGATGAACCATTCCTGAGCCATAGCCTGGTCTTCTGCAGCCTTTTCGAAGTAGAAGCCCATCTTCTTTTCGGTTACCCACGGATCGCAGAGGCCATCGTTGTCGGCATCCGGATCATCCCAAGCACAACCCTTGTTCGCCTTGGAACCAGGTTCGCCCGGACACATGTCGTAACCCTTACAGACATCGGCAAATTCATTCATCACGCCTTCGTCGGTGACCCACGGAGAGCAGAGACCGTCGTTATCCGGGTCCGGCTGCTTGGTCGGGCATCCGTTGAATGCCGGAGAACCAGCCTGGCTCGGGCATTCGTCAATGCCCTGGCAGACATCGGCAAACTTCTTGGAAAGCTTCTTCTGGGACACCCACGGATCGCAGACGCCGTCCTTGTCGGCATCCGGTTCATCGAGCGGGCAGCCATCGTCGCCTTCACCCGCTTCGTTCGGGCACTGGTCGACGCCTTCGCAAACTTCGGTAAATTCAGATTCGAAACCCTTTTCGGCAACCCAAGAGTCGCAAACGCCATCTTCGTCGGCATCAGGATTGCCGAGCGGGCAGCCCTGGTTCAAACGGTGGCCGACATCGTCGGGGCACTTGTCTTCGTCGTCATTGACACCATCACCGTCGCGGTCCTGGGCAAGCAAGAAGCCGCTCCAGGTGAGACCGCCATACACGGTATACTGCGGGTTCACGCGAATTTGATCGGCAGTAACGACCTGCTTGGCAGATTCGTCAGTGGTGCGGTCGGCATTTTCAAGCACGGCCACGTTCGTCAGGTACTTTTCGCCACCCAGGTAGTAGGAAGCACCGATATGGAGATCGACTCCGACCGGCAGATGGAACACCAAGGCACCGGTCAGCTGCTTCATGTCGAGCTTGCCGCTGCACCTATCCGTAGCAAAAGCAGTGTTGTACGGTTCGCAGAAATCAAAGTCATCCAGCTGGATATCCCAGTAGTATTCCACGAATACCGACATAAAGTCCATGAAGTAGACTTCGGCGGCTGCACTCATGAACGGAAGCGACATGTAGTCGCTGTTCGTCGTGTAGCGGTAACCACCGTTCAAGTGCAGCAAGAACGGGAAGCCTTCGCCACCGTCGAGCTTGCTCACGTCCATCGTGACGGCAAGACCGCCCTTGATGGTCGTGTTCTTGGTGCCGAACGGCATGGCGGCACCCGAATTCCTATTGATGTATTCCACTTCACGGACCCACAGGCCCTGCTTGGTGGCGTTCGCCGTACCGGCAGAAATACCGCCAAAGACAGCAATGTCAAACATCTGATCTTCAGGGAGCGGGAAGCGGGCCTTCAAGTCAACCTTGAGGTTTCCAATGTAACCCGGCTTTGTGGCAGGGATAGCACCATTGCCATTGATATCATCGGCTGTCAGCTGGTCGTAGTAGACCGGAATGGTGACACCCAAGTCAAAGAAGTGCCAAATGCCGATAGAAAAGCCCATATAGGCACTTCCACCCAGGAAGTCCGCCACACCCGCATACTTGTCCGAACCCTGACCGGTAAGATCGTGTTCGGTCAATGCGTAACCGGCATCGTTGTTCGGGAACATGTCGTTGCCGAAGGTTGCGTCGCCCAAAAGGGTAAATACCAACTTTGAATGTCCCAAGGACTGGGCCGACTGGGTTTTATTCACACCCACGAAGCCTTCCTTATTAATCGTCTGGGGATGTCCTGCAAAGGCGGCAGCCGCCAGCGCAAGGGCCATGCCCATAGCTACTTTTTTCATAGCAACTCCTTAATAGTGGGAAGCCAACCAAACAAGGCGACCCGATTTAACTGATTTAAATATAACTTTTAAAAAACAAAAACAATCATTAAGCGCGGAATTTTTGACAAAAATCAATGAAATCGCCACAACACGAGCCATGTAAGAAAAAAAACATATTCCTTTTTACCCCTACGCTGGTTCAAAAGTCTTCTCGAACATTTCTGGATACATCCTGCAAAAACTCGTATACCCACCCTTCCCCACGATAATGTGATCCAGCACCGGAATCCGAAGAATCCGTCCCGAAGCACAGAGCAGGCGGGTCACCCCCATGTCCTCGCCACTGGGCTCAATTGATCCGGATGGATGATTATGCGCAAAAACGACCGAAACAGCATGGTCCTCGATGGCCTTCACAAAAGCCTCGCGGGGGTGCACCGGAGTCTGGTTTACTAGCCCCGTCGTGATTTCATGGATTCCAATGACGCCATTTGCTGCAGTGAGAGTCACGACCACCAGATGTTCCTGGACTTCATATTTCAAGAACGAAAGACGCGGCAAAATGTCTTCGGGAGACATCACCGGGCAAGACGAATTGCCTAATATGTAGCGTCCCGAAAGTTCAAGACACGCAAGGACTTGCGATGCCTTGACGCGGCCAAGTCCGCGAATGCGGCGCAGCTCTTCGAGGGGAGGCACCTGGGTCTGAACCGAAAGAAAGTCAGAAAGCCTTCGGGACAGTTCGAACACACTACACTCATGGTTTCCACTACCCAGGATCAACGCGAGCAATTCTTCGTTCGTCATGGAAGCCGCCCCCCACTTTTCGAGCTTTTCGCGGGGCAACAAGGGGGCGTCTGCGCTGCGGTACAGCAGGTTGGCGGATTTTGGGGAGCTTTCGACAGGTAAATTTGATGACATTTGACATCCTTTTTTTAAAGGTCCATATTATCTATACGCCAAATTCCAAGAAAATGCTCCCAAACCTACAAGAACACCCCCATTTTTTTTATTTTTGGGAAATACTTGAACGGAAGGTCCCCATGGAACTCGGCAAATACAACCGCGCCCGCGTCGAAGAAATCATGCCGCAGGGCTATTATCTGGAACTTGAGACGGGCGGGCGCGTGCTGCTCCCCGGAAAAAAGGAAGAATTCTCCCTCGAAGTGGGCGAAGTTCTAGACGTATTTGTCTACATGGATTCCGAAGACCGCCCCATCGCCACGCTCGACAAGCCGCTTGCCACCGTCGGCGAATTCGCCGTCCTGGAAGTCAAGGACGTGAACCGCTACGGCGCTTTTTTGGATTGGGGACTCAACAAGGACCTGTTTTTGCCCTTCAAGCAGCAGCTCGGCGAACTTAGGCGCGGCGACCGATGCGTGGTCTATGTCCTTGAAGACGACAAGAGCAACCGCATCGTCGCGACCGAAAAGATCAAGAGCTTTTTGGACCAGGACACCACAGAACTCCACCTAGGACAAAAAGTGCAGCTTGCCGCCTACGAAGTCACCCGAGACCACATCGACTTTCTCGTCGATTACCGTTACACGGGCAGGCTCATGGTCACCCCCGGCACGCCGCGGATCTACATCGGCGATACCATGGCGGGCTACATCCAGCGATTCACCGAAGACGGAAAAATTACGCTGAACCTCACCCCCGTAGGGTACAAGGGGCTCATGAAAAGTGAAAGTCCCGCCGCAGTACTCCAGAAGCTTGAAGAAGCGGGCGGATTCCTCCCCTACGGCGACAAGAGCGACCCCGAAGACATCCGCCGCGAATTCGGCATGTCCAAGAAGACCTTCAAGAAAATTCTCGGAGCACTTTTCCGCGAAGGGAAAATCGTCCTCGAAGAAGACGGCTTCAGGAAAAACTAGTTTTACAACTAGTTTTTCTCCCCATCATCGTCACGAAGAACAACGAGCTCGATGCGGCGGTTCTTCTTGCGGCCCGCCTCCGTGGCGTTCGTCGCCTTGGGCTGCGAAGATCCGTAACCGCTAGCGGCAAGGCGTCCACGATCGATACCGTTAGCAGTCATGTACTGCAGCACCACAAAGGCGCGCTCTTCCGAGAGCTTCTGGTTCATGTTCTCGTCGCCTTCGGAACTGGTATGCCCCTGGATTTCCACGATTGCCTTCGGGTTCTTCTTGAGTCCTACAATAGCGGCATCAAGGGTCTGCAGCGAGCTCGAATCCAGTTCTGCGCTTCCCGCCTTGAAGTTTACCCCCGTGAGCTCGACTCGGGTGTCGTCAAAAGCGACATTGATGCCCCCCGTGCTAGCCGTCGTAGACACATAAGGGCTCGTCCCACATTCAAAAAGACCCGTAAGGCTCTCACAGAAAATGGTATAGGTTTCCTCGCGCGGAATATGGAAAGTCGCTTCACCTTCGGCATCAGTTACGACCGTTACTTTTTTCTTTGGGTCGTTCTGTCCCACAAAGACAAGTTTTTTTCTTGCCTGCGGAACATCGTCAAAGTTGGTATAGGACACCGTGAGCACTGCATGCGTCTTGTTCGGGACAATATCGCGGGCATACGCTGATGATACACCGCACACAAACAAAAAAGCGACAGAAACGATTGCGCTAAAAAAAGAATTCATGGGGGCACTCCCTAAAAAAACGCGCCAAAAATAGCAATATTCTGGCAGAGTTCCTTGAAAAAAAAGATCCAAATTCTAAATTTTAGCACGAGAACTAATCCTTCAAGGAGTATCTATGAACTTCAGGAAATTCGCTACGGTAGCACTTGCCATGAGCATTTCCGCAATCGCCGCAGATGTCACCGACAACATGACCCTCAAGGGCAATGTGCAGACTCAAGTCACCAAGTCCATCGCCGACGAAGACAACAACTTCAGCAGTGGCTGGATTCGCGCAAACATCGGTGGTCAGTACAAGAGCGACAACCTGGACGGAACCATCATGCTCCGCATCTTCGCCCCCGAATTCGGCAACAAGATCAAGGACGGCGACGGCAAGACCTCTAGCTATGACAAGATTCTCGCCGACCTCTACTGGGTGAACTACAAGTGGAAACTCAACGACGAAAATCAGATGAACCTGAAGATCGGTCGCTGGAAAACCGACTGGTCGCAGTCCACCAACTTCGGTACCTATGTCGACAAGGATTTGACCAAGCGCGGCCTCTGGATGCGCGACTACAGCCACAACGCCGTTGAGCTTGGCTGGAAGAGCGGCCTCAACCAGCTGAATGCCATGGTCGCCGCCAAGAACGGAACCGCCAACCAGGGCTACATCCGCATCGAAGACGACATGAAGTTCACCTTCCCGCTCGAAGTCAAGGCCGCCTACCGCGCCAACCTCGTGGACGTGGTTCAGAACAGTGCCTACATTACCCACCGCGTGGCCGCTTACGCAAGCTACGGATTCCTCCCCTTCCTGCGCGCCTATGGTGAATACGCTTGCATCTACACCCAAGACGACGATGTCGACCAGAATGCCGAAAACTACATCGCTCCCGAATCCAAGTACTTCCAGCCGGGCATCTACTACCAGCCGTTCTACCTGGGTCTGGACTTCGCCCCGAAAACAGGCATCTTGAACACGCTGTTGAGCAACCTGATGGTGGAATGGGAATACATCAACAAGCGCGACAACCTCTACGGCGCCACGAAGGGCACCTACGATGACTGGGCATGGACCGTTGCCTATGTGAAAAGCATCGGCAAGTCCAAGATCCAGCTCAGCGTCTACAGCGAAAACGAACTGAGCGATGTGGGACTCGCCTTCCGCCTGACCAGCACCATCAAGTAAGGTTTTCTTAGCGGAATGCCCAATTGGTTTAAGGATTTTTCCTGGGAAAGACTGTTCGACGCCATCGCCGAACGCTCCGGAACTCCGGTTAAAGTTGCCATCATCGCAGGCAAGTCTTTCCTCTATTTCCATGGACTGACCCGTGCGGCGGCACTCACCTACACGACATTCCTTGCCGTGGTTCCGCTGCTGATCCTCTTGACGTCGATTACCATCGCCGTCGGATTTGGCAATTTCGCCTCGGACTACCTGCCGCACCTGCTTAAGTTCCTAGACTTGGACTGGCCCATTGACCCCATTATCGCCATCGTGAAAAACGCCGAACACGTCCCCATTGGAAAGCTCGGCTTTATCGGCGCCATGGGTCTCTTTATCACGTTCATCCTCGCCTTCGGAAGTCTCGAATCGAACTTCAACGTGGTTTGGGAAAACAAGGTCTCTCGCCCGCTCCACAAGCAGCTCCGCATCTATACCCCGCTCCTCCTCATTTTTGCAGGCATCATCGGTCTTTACGCCGGCTTTGTGAACCATGTGCAGAACGTGCTTTCGGTCATCGTCGTCGACGGACTCCACTTCGACCCCTCGGTCCTAAAGACCCTGATCAACGCTTTCTGGTACTTGACTGTTCACGGCGCATTCCTCTTGGTTATCTTCTTGACCCTGTACGCGCTCCCCGCCAGACCGGACCCCAAGAACTACACCAAGAAAAAGTTGCTTGTCTCTTCAATCGGCATTACCGTTCTCGCATGGATTTGCATTATCATCTACGTGAAGATCCTGATGCTTATCCAGACTATGCTCGTGACCCGTATGTCTATTTTCTACGGTTCGCTCGCCTTTATTCCTCTCATCCTTTTCTTGGTATTCGGCATTTGGACCATAGTCCTCTGCGGAAATTCCGTGGTGTGGACGATTTGCACCTGGCCCGAATCCAAAGACCGTATATGGAACTGGGAAGGAGCCCCCACCGAAGGGCTGAACATGACGAAGGACAGGCTGTAGATTAACTTTCAGAAGGAGACCGACTATGAAGAAGATTCTCTTGCTCGTTGTTGCCATTGCGGCAGTTGCAAACGCCGAACTCCGCAGCGTGCAGTTCACCCCCGAAGAAAAATCCGACGACGGCCTGAAGGCATTCATCGGCGTAAGCGGCGGAAACGTGCTTGTGGCTGACGACGGCGCCATCTTCGCGAACCTGCGCATCGGTCTCGACATCAACCCGCTGTTTTCTACGGGTGTCTGGGTCTCCAGGCTCCTGAGCGATGTTCGCAACTACAATGTCAAAGAAAAACAGATGATCAAGTACATGTCGTTCGGCGGATTCGTGGAACTGTTCCCGCTCCGCTTCGACAAGTTCTCTGTTTCCGTGCCTATCCAAATTGGTGGCGGTGCGCTCTACGTGATGGAACCCGAAGACGAATCCTTCGAATCCGAAGACTACTTCTTCACGGCGGATATGGCGGCGCACTTCAACTACCGCGTCACCAAGATGCTTGAAATTTCGATAGGCGGCGGCTACCGTATGTTCACAGGAATCGAGACGAACAACCTCGAGAACCTGGATTTCTGCACTCCGTTCGCCGAGCTCCGATTCACAATCAGGGAATAAGGCGCCCCGCTACTTTCCGTTGTAGCGTTCCATGCACTTCTCGATTCCCAGCTTAAAATAGCATTCTACCAAGGCGGGGACCTTTGCAATCGCCTCGTTGAATACGGGGCGGTCTTCGGGAGAGAACTTCGCCAAAACCCAGTTGGAAAGGTCAAATTTTGGCGGACACTTGCCGACTCCGAAGCGGATGCGCGGAAACTTGTCGCCCACATGATCAATGATGTTCCTGAGTCCGTTCTGTCCGCCGTGACTGCCGTCCTTGCGGCAACGGATGCGGCCCACATCCAAGTTGACATCATCGCTAAAAACCAGCAGGTGGTCCGTTTTCACCTTGTACCAAGTCATCAGGGCCTGCACGGCTTCGCCTGAGAGGTTCATGTAGGTTTGCGGCTTTGCCAGGAGAACTTCCTCCCCCGCAATGTTTACCTTCATCGTCAGAGCCTTATGCTCCGATTTCCAGTCCTTGTCGGAACTGGCGAGCGTATCTAAAGCCATGAAGCCGGCGTTGTGATGCGTATTCTGGTACTGTGTACCCGGATTTCCAAGACCTACGATAATATACATGGCACAAATATAACAAACGGCATCCCCCCCAAAGGGATGCCGTCGTTGGTGTTTGGGATGTTTGGTTTCGTATCTATAAGATAGATTCCTACGGGGTGAAAAGGTATAGTGGTCGGCGACAAAGTGTTGTTGTGTTTTACAACACCCCGACGTATCAAAAAGAGCCGGAAAAGCGTTTTTTTTTGAAAAAAAGGCATTTTTTTATTAAACACGGGAAGAAAATCTCGGTATTTTTAGGGCTTTTAGGGCCTTGGCACGGGTTTTGCATCTGGAAAGCGGTAAAAATAAAAAAGAGGCAACTATGTCCGATTTCAATAACGATGCAGAAAAGGTGTTGGCGAAGGCGCAGAGCTTGCGCGACCGTTGCTCGCATTCCTACCTGGGTGCGGCGCATTTGGCGGTGGGCCTGGTAGAAGGCCCCGATGCCACCTTGAAGAAACTCTACAAGTCGAAGGGCGCGAAGACGAATGAGCTCCGCGGCAAGCTGGAGCCGTTTGTGCAGAAGATTCCGCGCATGGAAGGCGTGAACCCCGACGTGGAACCTGATAACGACTTGAACCGTATTTTGCGCGCCTCTGTGCAGGCGGCGCGTCAGGTGAACCGCATGGTGACCCCGGGCGATATGCTCGTGGCATTGATGAAGTTCTCGGGCGACCGTGGCCTTGCGAAGGTTTTTGAAGATGCGTTGGGCAGCGTGGAGGTCGTGGAAACGTGGCTTTCGGATCCGTTTGCGGGTGCCGCGAATGCCGAGGAACAGTCTCCGCTAAAATTGTACGGCCGTGAACTCGTGGAAATGGCCGCTGACGGAAAGCTTTCGCCGGTGATTGGCCGTGAAGAGGAAATCCGCCGCGTCATCTTGATTCTGAGCCGTAAGACGAAAAACAACCCCTGCCTGGTCGGTGAACCGGGCGTGGGTAAGACCGCCATTGTGGAAGGGCTCGCCGAGCGTATTTACCGCGGCGATGTGCCCGACGCCCTGAAGGGCAAGAAGTTGTTTGCGCTGGATTTGTCTGCCTTGATGGCGGGTGCAAAATACCGTGGCGATTTTGAGGAACGTTTGAAAGCCGTGCTGGACGCGCTTGAAGAAGACGGCAATACCTTGCTGTTTATCGATGAAATTCACACCATCGTGGGTGCGGGCAAGACCGAAGGCTCTATGGACTTGGGCAACATGCTCAAGCCGAAACTGGCCCGTGGTGAACTGCACTGCATCGGTGCCACCACCACGCAGGAATACCGCAAGTACATCGAGAAGGATTCCGCCTTGGAACGCCGTTTCCAGCCCGTGCAGGTTGACGAGCCCAGCGAAGAGGAATCGATTTCCATTCTCCGTGGCATCAAGGACGGTTTTGATGCGCACCATGGCGTGCGTCTGCACGACAACGCGCTCGTGGCGGCGGTGAAACTTTCGAACCGCTACATCAGTGACCGTTTCTTGCCGGACAAGGCTATTGACCTGATTGATGAAGCCGCAAGCCTTGTGAAGACGCAGATGGATACGGTGCCGGAAGCTTTGGACACCTTGCAGCGTAAGGAACTCCAGATGAAAATCGAGGAGCAGGCCTTGGCGAAGGAAACCGATGACACCAGCGTAAAGCGTCTGAAAGAGTTGCGTGAAGAGCTGGCGACGACGGATGCGGCTGTAAAGCTGATGCAGGATCGTTGGCAGGAGAGGCGCGCGAAAAACGCCGAATTGCAGAGTCTTAAAAAGTCTTTGCAGCAGGCGAAAGACGAGATGGAGCAGGCTGAAGCCCGCTACGACTTGAACCGCGCTGCCGAACTCAAGTACAACAAGATTGTGAACTTGGAGCGTGAAATCGCCGCGAAGACCGAAGAAATCAAGAAGTCCGCCAGCGACAGTGACCTGAGCGAAGAGGTGACGGAAGAGACCATCGCCCTTGTGGTGAGCCGCTGGACGGGAATCCCTGTCACGAAGCTGTGCGAAGGCGAAAAGGCCAAGTTGTTGCACCTGGACGAACGCCTGCATGCCCGCGTGATTGGCCAGGACGAGGCCGTGGAAGCGGTTTCGGAAGCAATACTCCGTAACCGTAGCGGTTTAAGCCGCGAGAATGCGCCGATCGGTAGTTTCTTGTTCCTGGGCCCGACGGGTGTGGGCAAGACGGAACTTGCGAAGGCGCTTGCCGTGGAACTGTTCGACGACGAGAACGCGCTGGTGCGTATCGACATGAGCGAATACATGGAAAAGCACAGTGTGAGCCGCTTGAT
>NZ_JAZSAF010000060.1:0-13197 GCF_045601785.1 Fibrobacter sp. | reverse complement strand
CAGCGAGGCCAACATGCTGGACGCGCTGGCCGTCATCTGCGCCGCCCACATCCGCGGCCTGGACATGGCGAAGGTGGCCGAGGGCCTGGGCAGCTTCATCGGGGCCCACCGGCGCTTCGAGCTGACCAGCGTCACCGACGGCGTGCGCTGCTACACCGACTACGGCCACAACCCCGCTGAGATCAAGAACGCGCTGAAGATCGCCGCGCTACAGCCCCACAAAAGCCTGTGGTCCGTCTGCCAGCCCCACACCTACTCCCGCACCAAGACGCTGTTCAACCGGTTCCTGGAGACCTTCGACGTGGCGGACAAGGTGCTGATCACCGACATCATGGGGGCGCGGGAGGTCGACCCCGGTGACATAAAGTCGGAGATGCTGATCGAGCCCCTTCGCCAGAGAGGCGTGGATGCGGTGCTGACGCCCACCTTCGACGACGCCGAGGCCTACCTGCGCGCCCACTGGCACAGCGGGGACGTGATGATCAGCCACGGCTGCGGCGACATCGACCTGCTGAACGAGCAGATCGCGCTCCACGGCGACACCCCGTCCAAATAAACCCCTATCGGAGGAAACGGACTTGAAAAAGCTATTGTGCGCGCTGCTGATATGCGCGCTGTGCGTCTGCGGGCTCGCGGCATGCGGCAAAAAGCCGGCGTCGGACGGCTCGGGAACAGCCCAGTCTGATCCCGCCGCGAACGCGGATGTCACGCCTGTGCCCGAGGAGGGCGGTCATGGCGAGGAGGACCAGAGCCAGGTCCTGGCCAACATGCCCACCCTCGCCCCGGCCCAGCCCGTCGAAGGGATCGCGGACGACGATGACGACGATGACGACGACGATGACGACGACGGGGATTACTACAGCATGGAAGCGCTGATGAATCCCCCGGACGACCCCGAAGCCCCGGCGGATGCCCAGGACGCCGCGCCGACCAGCACGCCGAGGCCCGGCAGCAACCTGATCGACCCCAACACGCTGTCCTACACCGCCCTCAGCGACCCGGACATGAAGCTCACCTTCAACTACCCCTCGAATTGGATCAACGTGCCGGGGGTATTTACGGTGTGCTACCGGGAGATGGCGGAGCAGGGCGAATTCCCGGCCAGGGTCGCCATCTCCGCCAAGCGGCTGGTGCACTCGCCGGAGGGCACGGTGGTATCAGACGAGCTGACCGAATTCGTTCGGGTCATCCGGAAGCAATACGACGCCAACACCTTCCAGCTGGGCACGCCCAATTCAGAGGACACGTTCATGGGTAAGCAGGCCCTCTCCAACACCTATCTCGCCTACTCCGGCGAGACCGAGGTCAAGGGCTTCATCATCGGCCAGTCCATCGGACGGGTGTTGTACGTGTTCCACTTCAGCGCCTCCTACGAGGATTACGCCGCCATGGAGCGCGTGATGCGGTACATGCTCAATTCGGTGCAGATCATACAGGACGAAAAGAAGGATTAGAATAAGGCGCGGGGACGGAATGCATTCCGTCCCCGCGCCTTATCGTTGCTGTCAGCTTGTCTACTTCTGTTCGAACTCGCCCAGCGCGCTGACGATGGTGCGCTCGCTCTCCTGCTTTTCGTACTTGGTGAACTGCACGCGGTTGCGGGCGCTGTGGCTCAGGCAGGCAGGGCCTCCAATGCAGCCGCCGTCGCAGGCCATGCCCTCGATGAAGTTCTCCTTCAAGACGCCCTTGCTCTTCTTCAAAAGCGCCGCGTTGCACTCCGCCAGCCCGTTGCAGGACACGGCCTGGAGATCGAAGTTCTCCACGCCCTCCATCTCCTTGATGGCCTCGGCGACCGCGTCCGCCAGTCCGCCGCAGCGGGCAAAGCCCCGGCCGAAGGTCGAGGAATTGGTCAGCTGGACGCCCTTCAGGGACCGAAGGTCGATGTCGGCGGCGTCGATCCAGGCCTGCATCTCCTCGAAGGTGATGGCGCAGCTGACCGCGTTCTTGCTGCGGGTGTAGATCGTCTCGTACTTCTTGGCGATGCAGGGCCCGATGAACACGATCTCGGCGGTGGGGTCCTTCTTGCGGATCTGGAAGGCCATCATCGCCATCGGCGATGGATTGTTGGACACGTGCGGCGCGATGTCGGGATAGTTCTTCTGCACGAGGCTCACGAACGCCGGACAGCAGGAGGACGTGAGGAAGCCCTCCTCCACCAGCTCCTTGGCCTCGTGGAAGGCCACCGCGTCCGCGCCCCAGGCGGCCTCCTCCACCCGGTAGAAGCCCAGCTTCAGCAGCGCTTCATACACCTGGTCGGCCTTCACGTCGGTGTACTGGGCGCCGATGGACGGGGCCACCACGGCGTAGGTGTGGTAGAGTTTGTTGTTCAGCGAGTCCTTGATGATCTGTATGGCCTTGGTCAGGAAGGACTTGTCTGAGATCGCGCCGAAGGGGCACTGGTACACGCAGGCGCCGCAGGAGACGCACTTCTCCAGCTTGATCATGGCCTTCTGGTTATCGGGGTTGATGCTGATGGCCTTCATCTTGCAGGCCTTGATGCAGGGCCGCTCCAGCTTCAGTATCGCGCCGTAGGAGCAGGCGGCGGCGCACCGCCCGCACTCCACGCACTTCGTCTTGTCGATGGTGGCGTGGCGGTTGACGATGGTGATGGCGTTCTTCGGGCAGGCGTTCATGCAGTTGTGGGCGATGCAGCCCCGGCATGCCTGGGTGACGGTGATGCCGTCCACGGGGCACTCGTCACAGGCGATGGGCAGCACCTCGACCACGTTGGGGTTGCGGGTATTGCCGCCCAGGGCCAGCTTCACCCGCTGGTTGATGATGGCCCGCTCCTTGTAGATGCAGCAGCGCATGGTGGGCTTCGCGCCGTCGGGGATGATCTTTTCCGCGATGCCGAGGGTGTTTTCCGGCGTCAGCGCGTCGCCCAGGGCCAGGGTGGCCACTTCCTTCAATACTTTATATTTCAACTCCTGAACATCGGTGTCGAATTTCGGCGTCATGTCCATTCCTCCCTGCGTTATACTTTTCAAACACACTGGTATTATAACACGCCATCAATTCATTGCGCAATACTCCCCGCAAATAATTTGACAAAGCCGCTGCTTAATGATAGAATTTATGTAACTGTTCAGTTCCTCCATAAGTTAACGTAAAATTCCAAAAGGAAATTACGAAGTCATGTCGAATAATAAACCGTAGCAAGAGAAGCTATGGGGAGGTGTTCGGCATGGAAGAAATGTTCAATCAGATGCTACAGCAGATGAAAGAACTGACCGAGCAACTCCAATATCAGAGCATACAGCTCCAGCAGCAGAGCGCACAGCTCCAGCAACAGACCGAGCAACTCACAGAACTGCAAGAGATCATCGCGGCGAAGGATGCGCAGATTGCAGCGTTAACGGCGCGAATCGAAGAACTGACCCACAAGAAAAACAGTGGGAACAGCTCAAAACCACCGTCGAGCGAGCGTCTGAACAAGCCAGCGCCCAAGAGTCTGAGGACCAAGAGTGGCAAGTCGGCTGGCGGTCAACCGGGGCACAAGGGTAGCGGCATGAAGATCGACCGGGAGCCGGACAAAGTCATAGAGCATCGGCCAATCCAGTGCGAAGGCTGTCCCCATGCCGGGGCCTGCAAGCTGCGGTGTTGCGAGACGCGGTATGAATACGAAGCCATTGTAGAGACCAAGCTCATCGCGCACAAGGTGCTGGGCTGCGAGGCGTGTGCGCTGACCGGTAAGGCAGCGCAGGGCACATTTCCCCGGCATATCACCGGGGCCAAGCAGTACGGTCCGGGAGTGGCCGGGCTGGCAGTGTCCCTGCTGACAATCGGATACATGAGCGTGGACCGCGTGCAGAAGCTGCTCAAGAGCCTGCGAATCCCCATCAGCAGCGGCGCAATCCAGGACATGCTGGTCAAAGCCGCGAAGCTGGTAAAGGCACCTGTTGAACGCATCCGCCAGACGGTAACCCAGCTGCCGGTTGCCCACTACGACGAGACCGGCTGGCGTGTCGCCGGGAAGCTGCATTGGCTGCACTGCGCCTGTAATGAGCAGTGGCGCTATTACACCGTACAGGAAAAGCGCGGCCAGGAGGGCATCTCGGATATGGATGTGCTGCCGAACGCCAGCGGCGTAGCAGTGCATGACTTCTGGAAGCCCTACCAGAAGTACGACAACGTCGATCACGCCATGTGCTGTGCGCACTTGGAGCGGGAACTGGTCTACGCCCATGAGACTGGCAACCAGGCCTGGGCCAAACTGCTGCGGGAGTTGCTGCAAACGCTGTGCCATCGCCGCAAGGTGCTTCAATCCGAAGGGAAAGAAGCCTTTCCGGAGCAGGAATTGGCGGGTTACCTGGAACGCTACGACAGACTGGTCGACGAGGGACTTGCCGCCAATCCCATTCCGGAACACGTTCCCGGAAAACGCGGGCGCAAGGCCAAGGGCAAATTCAGGTGTTTGCTGGAGCGCTTCCGCGACTTCAAGGATGACATCCTGAGATTTGCAAGGGACTGGCGTGTTCCCTACACCAATAATACCGCTGAACGGGCAATCCGCTGCGCAAGAGTCAAGGAGAAGGTTTCCGGGTGCTTCCGCACCAAGTCCGGCGCAGATGATTTCGCATGCGTCCTCAGCTTCATTTCCTCGGCGGCTCTTCATGGCGTCTCTTCTTTTGATGCCATCGTCGCTGCTTTTCGGGGTAACGCTGTCGGGGTGTTATTCGGGGTGGACTGAACAGTTACGAAAATAGAATAAATTATCTATGATTATTTTGAGTATATTCTTTAAAAATGTCAATGGTTTACAAAAACGCTTTAGCTTGATAAACTAGAATTGTCTTAATCAATTAAAAACGTCATTTTCTGATATTTATCAGATTATAACTGCACATTATTTTGTATATAGCACGAACAAAGTGTGCGTAACTGGCATCATGAGGATTTCAGTTCACGCTTTGGTCGCGCATGCGGTTAGACGTTTGAAATTGATTAAGACACCCCTCGTGGTGCCGTTTTTGTTCAACGGGAATATCCGCCCTTTAGCTCGGTATAAATCCTCAGAGCAAACTAGCCCCCAGCTAGTTAAGGGTCAGAAGAAATAAACTCCTATGGTTCAAATAGTTTATTCTATATTCCCGTTAAAGAACAAATTCGGTTTACCACTCGAGGGTCCATTACTAATAAAGAGAGGTAAAACGAATGACAAAAAAACTTTCTACGATAAACGATTATTATAGGAAACTGCAAACGTCAGTTTTACTTCTCTTCCTTTCATGTTTTTCGTTTGTATTCATTCCTTACATTGTTGCGGACGCCAATGCCGAGACTGCGGAGGTTGAACTCGATTGGACGAAGGTCGTCTTAGAGCTCGATACCGGTTCAAACTCCGGCAACGTCGCCTTTAACAATGGCGGCGCGATTACGCCCGACGAGGCCGGGAAGGTCGCTACCGTCTCAAAAACCCTGACCGTCAATACGACCGGGAAACACTTTAACGTTTACCTCTCAATGGATTCCTCGGTCGGCAACAATAACAAACTCTGCTATGATTTTGACGCTTCTGATCCTCTAAAGAGTGCCTGTACCCATACCGGGATGGGCGTTAATCCCGTCATAGAAAATTCCGGCTCCCCTGCCGCCTTGACCGGCAACGATTGGGGCTATGCCCTGAACGACGGCGAGACCGGCTTCTCTTCTGCCGGAACATACTCTAACATTAACCTCTCTGGCGACATCATCTCCTCGACCACGACCAACTCCGCTGACCTTGCTCTCTATAACGCGAAGTGGGCAGCGGTTCCTCTCTTTGGCAGTGAAGACGTGATTTGGACCGGCAATACCAATAACGCGAACGGCTTCGGAACGACCACTATTGGCGGAGAAACTTATACTGGCGATTCTAACAACACCAAAACCATTGTCTATGGCGTTAAGATCAACAACAACCTCGTTGCCGGAAACTATGGCAGTAAGATTCTTTATACCGCCGTCGCTTCCGCTTCCGACCTCAACACTCCGAGTACGAACATCGTCAGCTCTCTTACTCTCGGCGGTCCGACCGACCTCGCGACGCTCTATATGGATATTGACGCTGAAGGTGCAAATATCAAAGAACGCAATATCACTGTACGCATGGTCAAACACTCCGACGCCGCTACCGCTGACAGTAATAGCGACGGCAAGTTCACTGAATCGGAGCTCTCTTCTGCGCTCAACAGTTCCGTCGGTTCCTGTTTAGTTGCGAACAACAGCCTCGATCTTGGCGACGGCAGTCTTAACTTCGGCTGCGTTCTTCCAGATCTCGGACTTAACGAAGGAACGGACTATGATTTTATCGTCGAGATTCCGATTACCGGCGGTCTAACAAGAAGATATATCAGCTATAAAACCGAAGGCGGAAACGAAGGCGCAATTCGCTATGTCGGCCTCCAAACCAAGAAGAACTCGACCGACTATTATGTCGATACCATGCAAGGTATTACAGCCGGCGTCTGCGCGATGACGAATGTTTGGGGCGCGACTGTTGGCTTCGACGCGAGGATTTATAATAGAACCGGAACTGGCGTCGCCCTTGCTAATTCTGCAACCGATTCCCTCGCAATAGGTACGGGAACGTTCCAACTTGAAGATATAAGGGACAACAAGGAGTATCTTGTCAGGAGACTCGCTGACGGAAACTGTTGGATGGTGCAAAACCTCGATCTTGAACTAGACGACTTTGCCGGGAAAGATGATACTAATGGCGGGTTAACCCCAGCAAATACTGACCTTAACTCGGAAGAATCAAAGACAAGAGGTTATTGGGACCCAAGCGCTTCCGTTATGACTCTCTCTGGCTCGACCTTAACAGAAAAACTTCAGTCTAAGCTCGGAGCTGACCAAACTTGTTCTGAACAGTTCCAATCTAAGGGAAATGCCGGCTCCGGCTGTTATTGGGGTAGTAAATTGAGCGATGACGGAAATCTAACCCCGCTCGCAGATGTAACGAATAACGCCAATGCTGCGATTCCGCGAAGCTATGACAACGGGAGCGATTGGGTTAAGAACGAGAATAT
The DNA here is from genome assembly GCF_045601785.1 of Fibrobacter sp. GTDB lineage: Bacteria > Fibrobacterota > Fibrobacteria > Fibrobacterales > Fibrobacteraceae > Fibrobacter. The sequence goes on along the minus strand of NZ_JAZSAF010000060.1, from coordinate 6,187 downwards.
GTATATTAGCGATAGCGACCAAGGTGGAGCTGGGGACGCATCACATTATCAGAGCTCAGGGACGCCGACAAATGTTAAAGGCGATAATCCAGAAACGCAGTATATGGGGAACTGGTATAACTGGTATGCGGCGACGGCAGAAAGCGGAACTTGGGAAATGAAGACTGATAGCGTCGCAGGAAGCGCGGAAGACTCGATTTGTCCGGCGGGGTGGCAATTACCGGTTAATAGTGCATCTAACGATAAGAGTTGGGGTAAATTATTAACAACTAGCTATGGAATTACTAATGATGCACTAGGTTCGCAAAAAACACGTTCTTATCCTCTCTCTATTATCTTTTCAGGAGACTACTACTGGGTTAACGGTGACCTGTACAATCGTGGTACCCTCGGAGTCTACTGGTCCTCTACTCCATATGCCTATACCAACTCCCACGACCTCGGCTTCCATTCTACGGTCGTCCAACCCCAGGGTGGCTACGATAAGACCTACGGCTTAACCGTTCGTTGCGTCGCCCGCGACACAGAAGCCACGACCGTCGAGGAAGATGAAGAAGAAGCTGTCGCTTGCGAAGCTGGGAAGATTTGCTATGACGGAAATGGTGGTACTGGGACGATGAGCGATCAAACTGCCTCGGCGAGCTCCGACGTAATGTTGACCGCCCCGACCTATAATAAACTCGGCTACGCCTTCGTCGGCTGGAACACGCAGGAAAACGGTTTCGGAACCACTTATCAAGCTGACGAAACCATCACGACCCCAAGCACTTTAAACTCTGAAGGGCTCCAGCTCTACGCTAAATGGCTTCCGTCCGCTGGCGAGATGCAAAACTGGTCTGGTTGTTCCACCCTCGGCGAGCACGAAACCGTTGCCCTGACCGATAACCGTGATGGAAAGACCTACGCCGTCCGTAAGCTCAAAGACGGCAACTGCTGGATGGTCAACAACCTAAACCTCGAACTTGCTAACTTCGCCGGAACGAATAATTTGACGAGCGACAACACCGACCTCTCGACTTCCCGCACCGATTTAACTGACCTTGGCAATGGTAAAAAGGCTTGGGACCCGTCCGCTTCGACTGTCGCCAAATACCAGTCCGGCGAGACTTTCTCTGACTTTACCCTCCGCGTCCTCGGTCAGTCCCAGCCCGCTCAATTCCAATCCGAAGACCAAATCGGCTACTGGTGGGGAAGTCTGAAGAGCGATGATGGGAACTACACGGATTTGACCGGCAATCCTATTAATAATGCAAATGCTGAAATACCACGCTCGTATAGTTATAGTGATGGAAGCATTTTTAACTGGTATGCCGCGACAGCAGAAAGCGGAAATTATTCGGCGACAAAAACCTATAACGACTCAATATGTCCTAAGGGGTGGCAGTTGCCGGTTCATGGAGACTCTGAAACCGATAAAACATTTGCAAAGCTAATCAAAAATACTACATATGGGTACGGACTAATCTCTGTAGACGGTAATCAAACTGAATCAAATAATCCAACTTATGGTGCGACAGGAGCATCACTGAAAATGTCCGAGTTCCCACTTTCGTTCGTCCGCGCAGGCTACATCAATACTAGAGGCACTCGTGGAGGTGTAACAGTAGAAGGAGCATACTGGACTGGTAGCGTATCCAGTCGCGCGGGTGCCTACAGGCCCAATTATCGTCCAACATCTGTCGCTACAACTGGTGTTTCTGGAAAGTCGGATGGTCTAGCCGTCCGCTGCGTCAACCGCGACTAGCCTGCCATCCTCAAACTGCCTCCGAGTGGAGGCAGTTTTCCATAACAAATTTATTATATTTCGTTATAAGATTGCACGCCTCTTTGTTTCGTGTTATAGTGAATAAAAAGGAGGCGTACCTTATGAATACCTTTTGGCCTGTCTATCAAAGGTTAGAGAGAGAAGTATTGGATTTGGCGAAGTATATTCTATTTGATGACAAGCAATTAAAAACATATTCTCCTTACATGGGCGAACTTATCATACGCTGTGCAATTGAAATTGAAGCTTTATCAAAAGAATTGTATTCTTTGCTGGGTGGAGCAATGATGATTACAGATCCCGCAACGGGAGAAACCAGGCCACCATACTTCGATACTGAGTGCTTAAATCTTCTAGCTAACACCTGGCATTTGAATACAAAAAAGATTCAAATTGTTTCGCCCATTATGATTTTTTCTCCGCAAAACTCGGTGTTGACTCCGCTTCATAAAGCTCACAAGCGTGGAACAAGTGGCAGTAAGTGGAAACAGGCATATCAAAACATTAAGCATGATCGTGCTAACTCCACGAACAAAGGGACTATCGAGAACTTGATAAATGCCTTGGGGGCTCTGTATATTTTGAATTTATACTTCAGGGATGATGTATTTTGGTCCGAAACCCCCATTCGGGATAGACGTGAGTATTCTGCCAATTCAGAAATCTTCAATCCATTTATCTGCGATGCAACACATATTACTATGTCGACGAAAATGGGAGATCAATATAATAATCCTATCCCTGAATTAACGCTAAATGAGAGTATCTACATTGAAAAAATAAGTGACCAAGCTTTTGAAGACATCCACAAGGCGTTTTGCGAGAACGAATTGCACCTTAGGAATGCAATCAAAGAAAGCCCTGATTATGTTTCGTATCTTGGCCAGCATCCAGAGGACAAATCACTTCCTTTGGCCGAGATCGCTCAAAGAATCAAATTCGATATTATTGGATTCCAGATCAATGATCTCAGTATCGCAAGAGCAGTCAGATTAATTAGAAATAAAGAGATCATCCTTAATAAGCACGCCCCGATCTATCCGACAAAAACCATTGGTGATTATATCTCTTCTACTCAGAAGTGAACTGCTGCAGCTTAACGATGAATATGAACAAGGTTATTACTGGTATACCACTACTTTTTTTGCGGGCTTCTACAGCTATCTCAATGGAGAGCTTCTTTACAACTCCGATGCAGGCTACTATTGAAGTGACATTACCTTTTCCTTCGAAGCAGAGGTACAGGACTTGACTTTCAACAGTACAATGATGAGATCAACAAGATAGATACGGCAAGATGAACAATTGCTCTATCCACTGCATCAACAAGTAGTTTAGCAACCCAAAATGTACCAAAGGGCGGCACCACCATGATGCCGCCCTGCGCGTTCCAGCCTATTCCGGCTTCAGGAGGCTGACAGCCTCTTCAATGGACTTTCCGCTGGCGATGAAAGCGTCGATCAGCTTCGCTTTGTCCGCTTCAGCCTGTTCTGCTTTCAGATCCTTCAGCTCCTGCTTCTTCGCTTTCGTCTGCGCGGTCAGCGCCTCCAACTCGGCTTCAACGGCAGCGATCCGCTCTTCGATAGACAGTTCAACTTTCTTTCTGCGCGGCATGGTGTATCCCCCTTTAGCTTTTATTTTAGGCGATTTTATTTTACCATAAACTCCTCTACCTGCGCAACAAAAAAATGTGGGACGACGCTTTCGAGCCGCCCCTGTCGTCGGTCATTCATGTACATACTGGACGGTAGTGACCTCGTTGCCGAACATCGTCGTGTGCGGCCAGGTGTCGACGGTCATCCACTTGCCGTCACAGAGCCAAACCCGGAATTTGTTGTTGCCGATCTTGTCGACTGTCTTAACATTGTACCGGGTCGCAAACAGCTCATAAACCCCACGTTCCGTGTTGGAACTCAGCTTTTCGCCTTGCAGGGAATTGAAGAAATTAAACATAGCTTTCACCTCCTTCCCTTTCCGGTCCACTCCGGGTCTTCGTCGTATGCAGGATAATGGCGTGACCTGCCGACGTGCCTTACCGTGTCGCTAACCGTAGCGCCTGGATTATCGTACATATAGTCAACCATTTCCTGATAGATTGCGAGCGAATGGACAACTTCGTCCTCAAGGGTCTGCCTGTCCTTCTTCTCCTGCGCGGCTTGTTGACGCTTCAGTGAGCGAAGCCCTCGTCTCCAGCGTCGTTGTTGGCGTTTCCTTCGTCGCTTTTCTCTCTCTTCAGGGGTAGGCGTTTGTCGTTGAAACATTCCTTCCCAAGGTTCACCAGTAGAGGTAGTAAACACATAAATAATTACCCATAATATGATAACAACCACCGTCCATCCTGATAGTGACATCAACGACCACCTCTCTTGTTGAGATCGTAAATGCGATCCGCTACAAAAATCATACTTCTGGTCGCCAGCTCCTGCATTCGTCTCATCGCGTAGCCATTCCTCTGGGAAAAACGTTCACTCAATTCTTCGATCCTGTCCTGGCAGATCATTCCGGCCATCGCAACCAGAGTGTGGTTATTGATCTCTGATATTGCCCTCAGAGCCTGAACCTTGTTCATAGCATCCATCCGGTTGATATGATCCAGAGAATTGTCAGACAGGTTCGTCAGGTCCATCGGGGGCAGCTTTTCATCCTTCCCCTTGAACCGATCATCCTTATACTCGCCCATAATAGAGCCTCCTTTTCTTTTTATTCTGAGTAGCCACTTGTAAAAGTCGAGAAAGCCCGCAAATACAAGTGATTTTGATACATTTATCAACTGATTTTTCTCCACTTTTGCTGTATAATATCAGTACACCACTACTTCAATCGTACAACAAAAGGGAGAAAAACCATGCGAAAGTCAGCCGTGCAAATATCCTTGTGGGACATCTACAACGGTGTGTCCGAAGCCATCGAGCAGCATAAGCCCCAGCTTATCCGCCTTCTGGAGGAACACATTGATTTTGACAGGCTTATTCCTGTCAGTTTCAAGCTCGCCTTCTACCGCCACATGGGAAGAAAGCACAAATATCACCTTGAAAGCTTCATACGGGCCTTCGTCGTTCAGAAGGTGCTGGGCATTCCCACAGACACCCTTTTACTCTCGCTGCTGCGTTTATGCGCAGAGCTTCGGGATTTCTGCGGCTTCGATAAGATCCCTGACGCTTCCCAGCTTACACGCTTCAGGGACCGGTATTGTTCCTTCCTCGCTCAGATGTTTGAGCATCTTGTCGATCTGACCGAGCCGATCTGCCGTGAGATTGACCCCAGGAAAGCCGATTACTTCATCTATGATACCACCGGCATCGAACTCTCTGTTGCAGAAAATAACCCCAAGTTCTTCAACACAAAGCTCAGGGAGGCCAAGAAGCTCGCTAAATCCTACTCGAACTTTGATCCTTACAAGGCCGTTTATTCCTTCCTGCCTGATGCTGCCAGGGTCAATCCCGACGCCCGCCAACAGTATATCAACGGTCACTTCTGCTATGCCGTCAAGGCCGGCATCGTCACCAACGGCCTGGGCATCTGCCGTCACATCGCCTTCTTCGACGATGATTTCAGAAAACGCCACCCAGAGGTTTCCTCTCCCAAGTCCGATTGTCCCGACAAAGATAAGGAAATCGGGGATTCCGTCTCCCTCAGGCCCATCCTCTCCGATTTCCGGGCCGCTCACCCGAACATCCACTTCAAGTCTTTCCTCGGCGATTCTTCTTTCGATTCCTACGACATCTACTCCATGCTCAAGAACGAGTTCTCCTTTGAGCGCGCCTGTATCCCCATGAATCCCAGAAACTCCAAGGCTTCATCCTCCGACTTTGACACCTCTGGCACTCCGATTTGTCCCGTTACCGGGAAACCCTTTACTTTTCTCGGCAAGTCCGGCGGTAAAAACCGTTCTTCCCGTTTTAAGTGGGTTTGCCCCGCTTCCGTCCCCAAGGGCTCTTCCAGAGTGTGCATGTGCGAACATCCTTGCACCGATTCCTCTTATGGCAAGTGTGTCTACACCTATCCCGACAAGGACTTTCGCCTCTATCCCGGCATCCCCAGAAACACCGACCATTGGAACAACCTCTACCGATACAGGGTCACCGTTGAGAGAACCATTAATATCTTCAAGGATTCCTTCTCGCTTGATTCCGGTAAATCTCACCGTACCGCTACCGTTAAGGCTGATTTATTCCTTGCCGGTATCGCTCAACTCGTTGGTGTCCTTCTCGCTCATGCTTTGCATAAGCCTCAGTTCATTAAGTCCATTCGCAGACTGATTGCCTGACTCTTTCCTGAGTTTCCCCTTTGGGCGGCTTTTACCCCGCCTGCTTTGCGCTGCCTTTCTCTCTGTGTCTCTGTCCCCGTTCCTTCTTCTTATCCTTTGTCCGGCTTGCTCTTGCTGCCATTTCGCGCTCCCGCGCCGACTTTTACAATTGCCTA
>NZ_JAZSAF010000059.1:0-8119 GCF_045601785.1 Fibrobacter sp. | reverse complement strand
ACGCCGGTTTCGCGAATCACGCGCAGGATATCATCCGCTGAAGGTTTCGCTTTCAGTTCCAAGACGCCAATCGCACCCAATACGCGCACGTCCGCCGCATTTTCAAGCGCACGGAGCGGCTCCAGATTCTGCTTGAGGCGTTTTTCAATTCGTGCAACACTAGCCTCGTAATTGCGACTTTCGAACAGCGAAAGCGAAGCAATTCCTGCGGCACAAGCGAGCGGGTTCGCCATGTAAGTAGGACCATGCATGAATGCAGGAATCTTGCTATTCGTAATTGTATCAGCCACCTTCTCGGACGCAACGCAGGCCGCCATCGTAATGCTTCCGCCCGTGAGCGCCTTGCCGATGCACATAATGTCGGGCTTTATAAACCCGGCGCGGTTTTCACCAGCATTCGCTCCATTTTCAGCGGTATGCATCATCGCAAAGCGCGGCCCCGTGCGGTAAAAGCCCGACGCAATTTCGTCTAGAACAAGCAAGATGCCGTAACGGTCGCAAAGTTCGCGAAGCGCCTTCAGGTAACCCGCATTGTAAAGCCACATGCCGTTTCCGCCCTGGAATACGGGCTCACAAATTACGGCAGCAATTTCATCCTTATGTTCTTCGACGACGCGTTCCATCGAAGCAAAATCAGATAAATTCCAAGCCTCGTCAAAGCGGCAGTTCGGACGTTCTGCAAAGTAATGATGCGGCATGATTCCGCGGAAAAGCGTATGCATGCCGTCCGGGTCGCTAAGCGCCATCGCGCCTGCGGTATCGCCGTGGTAGCCGCCCTTCAAGGCGACCAACTTGCAACGCTCGGGATGTCCGAGGGAATACTGGTACTGCACCGCCATCTTGGCGCTGCATTCCACGGCAATGCTTCCCGAGTCCGCAAAGAAAATTTTATTCAATCCTTCGGGCAAAAAGTTTACCAACTTTTCGCCAAGCTCAATCGCGGGTTCGTGCGTAAAGCCGCCGAACATCACATGGCACATCGTTTCACTTTGTTTTTGAATCGCCTCAACGATTTCAGGGGCGTTATGCCCATGCGCCATACACCACCAACTCGAAACGGCATCAATCAGTTTCAGACCGTCAGTCGTTTCTATCGTTGTTCCGTGAGCTGTTTTGGCGAGAAATCTTGCGGGAGTATTTTTCAGCGCCGCATATGGATGCCACAAATGCTCGCTATCAAAATCTAAAAGTCTTTTCATCCGCGCCCAAATATAGAAAAATACTATATCGCCATCGACGCGCTAACATAGGTAATGCGGTTTACTCCAGATACACGACTTCGCCCATTTGCGGCATAAGCACGGGCTTTCCCGATTCCTGGGCGGCACGTTTCGCATTTTCCAGCGGTTCCGTGTACGAATGCTTGCTCAGGCAGAACTTGGAATGGTGAACAGTCATGTAGCGGTTCGCGCCCAGTTCCACCATTTCCTTGCCCAGGTATTCCGGCATGGTGTGGATAAGCGACCAGTCCTTGTTATACTGCCCGTTTTCAAGAATCGCCAAATCGATGTCGGTAAATTTCTTTCCGATTTTTTCGAAATGCGGACCGTAACCCGAATCACCGCCAATCCATATAGTGCGCTTAGGAGACTTGAACGCGAACGACGCCCACAGAGTCTTATTCTGGTGCAAATCACGGCCCGAAAAATGCCTTGCCGGAGTCGCCGTCACATTAAAGCCTTCGCCCAGGTCAACAGATTCCCACCAGTCAAGTTCCGTAAGTTTTTCAACGGGATACTTCCAGTATTCAAAATGCTCGCCCACGCCGAGGCCAGTTACCACACGCTTTACGCGGGGTTCCAGTTCCGTAACCACCTGGTAATCTAGATGATCCCAGTGGTCGTGCGTAATCACCAGATAGTCAATATCCGGCATATCGGAAGGCTTGTAGACGTCCGTTCCCTTGAACATCTTGTTCACGAAACTCACCGGCGAGCCCTGGTAAAAAACCGGATCCACCAGCACCCTCTTTCCAGATAAATTAAGCAGGTACGAGGAATGTCCGAACCACACAATCCAATCGCGGTCCTGCGGCAGCGATTTCAGGTCGGTCTTGAGCACGTTCAATGCGGTATCGGGAACGGTCTGACTCTTGTCGCCGAACAGGAAATCCTTCCATACGGCAAACACGCCCCTGTCGCCCGTCATGGTGACGGTCTCGACTTCGTTCACGAACTGCTTGCCATCGTAATTCGGCGACTGCTTGATGCGTTCAAGGCGTTTGCCTTGCGGAATATGGCCGAAGCTCGCCTGCGATAAGAACAACACGCCCACATCTCCCAAAATAAAAAGCACAGATAAGATAATCGCTGTAATCATGAGTTTCTTGTTCTTTGCAAAACGCAAGCGCATCGTTCCCATTCTAGCGGATAAAGTTCGTGAAGATTTTCTTTTCGGCAACGGGCTGTTCTACACCCGCCTTCTTGCCCGCTTCGATGCTCTTCAGGATCCATGCCATGTTGCGGCCCAGTTCCTTCATAATCTGCACGCCTTCCTCGTCCTTCAGCACATCTTCGGGACTAGAACCGTGAACCATGTTCCAGTAGCGCGACGCCACCATAGGCTGCTGTGCAAACGCCGGATACTTGTTCAGTGCATCAAGAGTAGCGCTGGTCCCTGCGCGGCGGGCAGAAGCTACCGTTGCGGCGGGCTTAAAGAGCAGTTCCGCTTCGGCAATGCCGTAAAGCCTGTCCAGGAACATCAGCATCTCGCCACTCGGGGAAGCGTAGTACACCGGAGAACCATAAACGACGGCGTCGGCCGTTTTAAGGATTTCCTTGGCTTCGTGAACCACGGCGTCGGTTTCGCCCTTCAGCACGCGACCTCCCACGAAGAAGATTTCCGTCTCGATGCCAGCGGCCTTGAGTTCGCCAGCCACGAGGCACAGCGCCGTATAAGTGCAGCCCTTTTCGCGACGGCTACCGTTGAATAAAACAACCTTCATGATAAACTCCTTTGTCTTTTGCCTAAAATATACAAAGAAATTATGTTATATTTCTACGAAAAGGCAGGTAAAAAATGTCCATTGGAATTCCAGAAATAATCCTGATTGTGGTCGTGGTGCTCCTTTTGTTCGGAGCAAAGCGCATTCCTGAACTTGCTCGCTCTTTAGGCAAAGCCCAGAACGAGTACAAGAAGGCGAAAGACGCCCTGAAGGAAGAAGCCGAAGACCTGCAGAAGACTGTGGAAAAAGCCGCCGAGGCAGAAGAAAAGAAAGGCTAATGTCCTCCAAACAGGATCAAGAAGCTACGCTGATTTCGCATTTGGAAGCGCTCCGACGCTCACTTTTGCGTTCTATTGTCGCCCTTGCCATCGGCATCGTGCCTCTGTTCCTTGTTTCGCCTTACGTTCTGGACTGGTTCTGTAAGCAAATTGCCCTGCAGGGCGGCGTCACGCTCCACTACTTTTCCCCGATGGAAGTGTTCCTGCTGCAGCTCAAGATTTCGGCTCTCCTGGACTGCGTGCTGTTTTCGCCCTACATCGCCTGGAACATGTGGCAGTTCGTGCTTCCCGCCCTATACGACAACGAAAAGCGCTTCATCCGCTCCATCGTGGCGCTGACTAGCATGCTCTTTATCGCAGGCGTCGCCTTCTGCCTTGTCGTCTGCTTCCCGCTGATTGTGCAGTTCGGCATGAGCTTTGCAAGCACGACTCTGCAACCCGTATTCGGCGTCTCCAACCTGGTAACACTCGCGCTATGGCTTTCGCTTGCCTTCGGATGCATGTTCCAGTTCCCGCTGGTGACCTACGCGCTTATCCGTGCGGGCATCGTGAATTACGAAACCGTCTGCAGCAAGCGCCCCTACGTGGTGGTGGCTATCCTGTTGTTCGCCGCATTCCTTACTCCACCCGACATCATAAGCCAACTACTGCTGGGCGCACCGACATATCTTCTTTTTGAAACGGGCTTATTTGCCGCAAGACGGTTCAAGAATCGAAATTAAATAGCGGTTTACTGCAAAATCATTTACAAACAGTGCTCTCCCGGATTACCCGAGAGAGCGTTGTTTTGACAATATGTCCGTTTATTTAACGAAAACGGCGAGAAGTTTATGCGCCTCGTCGCCTTCGGCAAAACGGATTTCACCTACGGTATGGTACTCGAATCCCGAGAACTGCTGCAGGTGCAGTGCCGCAAATTCGCGGTCCTGCGAATAGCAGAGATTCAGGCGGAAGTTCCCGTTGTCGCCTGTTCTCGGATGGACATTTTTTTGAACGACCGCATCCAGGGCGTTTGAAGAAGCCTCGACAATTTCCTTGACCTTTTGGCCCTCCGTAGGGCTGTAGTCCAGGCATATTCCCACAACGGGCGAATTCGTCCTGGTGTAGGTGACATTGGTTTTGAAACCGAAAAACTTCTTTTCGGTCTTGATATAGGGCTTGTTGAAGAGGGCGCTTGCCATCTTCATCTTGGAAATGTTTTCCATGTTCTTTCTCTTTTTTAAAATGAATGATGTCGCGCACCCGGTAAGGGCCGCGGCCATTTACTAGTGTTTAAGGCTTGGAGAAAGAACTTGCTAACAGAGCATTCGCTCTAGCGTATAAACGTAATACTCTTTTGATTTCTGATAAACTAGCGACAAAGGGAAGCCGCATTGGGCGCAAACAGTTGGCCGCGCGATCTTAGTCGGAAATGGAGTAGCCTGCTTGAACGTTGTCGAACTGCGTCCGCCGTCCCCTTGAAGGCCGTTGCCGCGCGATGCACGCAAGGACACCTGCTGGCCCGACCTGCGTGTAAACTGCATGGCCTCGGCAGTCGATTCCCGCAACAGGAACAGCGGACTTTCGGCATGCACATTGTCGGCGGAGACCTTGCCATATTCCGAAGCCCGCCCCATTTCGGTTCCGTAATCGTAAACAAACGAACTTTCGACAACGGCAGCAAGAATCGCGAACAACGCGACCGCAATCATCGAAGAAACATTTTGTTTAACGGACCTCATCGCTGAATAAGATAGAATTTTTTTTTCGGAATAACTATCTTTGTTTCATAATTTGAACCGCGCCCTGCTGCCACCGGGTAACAGGGGAACACGCATTCTTTATCGTTAGGTCTTTGAAGATAAAGATTCCTGGAGGTAAAGAAATGGAATGGTTTATGCTTGCCGTGGCGGGCGTTCTCGAAGTGGTTTGGGCCTGCGCCATGAAATACTCGGAGGGCTTTTCCAAAACAGTCCCTTCAGTCATCACGGTAATCGGTTTCCTTTTGAGCGCCGTATTCTTGTCGCTCGCCGTAAAGAAACTGCCGCTCGGCACCGCCTATGCGATATGGACAGGACTAGGCACGGTGGAAACTTTCGCCCTGGGCGTTTATCTATTTCAGGAGCATTTCTCTATCCCGAAAGCCATTTGCGTTTTGCTTATCTTATCCGGGATTGTCGGGTTGAAATTATTGCATTAAAAAGATGCACCGCGACGGCAAACAGCACGACGATGGCGATATAGTCCGCGAAAAAGAGAGCGTAGCCGCGTTCCGCATCAAAGAAGAAAAACGGCTGCTGCAGGAACAAGTATTTCCAAAGCCCGCGAATGGCGAAGGCGTAAATTCCGTAACCCGCCACGAGAGCGGCAACCACGCGAGTTGCGATTAGGGCCGTTTTTGACTTGAACGCACCCGCAAGTCCCAAGCGGTTTGCAATCAGGCTCACATGCAGCCCGATGTGGAGCGACATGAACACGTAATACCAGTGACTGGCGAGCAGGTGCGCCGTGCGGGCGAAACTTGCTCCCGATTCAATCCCGAGCCAGGCAAACACGTGGTTCGAAAGCATGATACCGCTCACCATCAGGAAAATCGCGCACAGAAGAATCCCGCAATTCACGACCGCCTGCAGAATACGGAATGTGTTGTAGCGTCCCTTGAACAGCGAAAGAAAAAATCGCCGATTCAGCGTGATGTGCACCGCCCACAGAACAAGCAGCACCACGCCCAGAATCTCGTGAACGGCCGTCGATTCAAAGAAGTAATTGCCACCCATCAGCACGAGCGTCGCGACCGTCATCGCGATATCAAGCGGCATTCTGATTTTGGCGGAAATAGGCATATCAAGTAAAACTCATCACAGAAAACTTACTACCTGCCAACGATTTTTCCAGCATCCTTGTAATTTACGCAACGGCATCCCTTGAAGCTCTCAATATTAACAATATTTTTAACAACACTTAATGAGGTCATTATGAAATTACTAGCAATCTTTGCGGCTATGCTGACTTTCTATTCCTTAATCGTTTTCAGCCACCGCTTGAGCATGAATGTGCAAAAGTACGGAATGGTGTAGAATTTTCCGTTGAAGCCGATGTTCTTGTTCGCCAGTTTAATGCCGAACTTTACGTCGCCGTAATTTTCCTTTGTAATCAAGTTGTTTAGCGAAACGGTCGCCCCGTCGGTGGCCTTGACTTCTACGGGTACCAGTGAACTAGCCGTCCGCACGAAAAAATCCATTTCAAGGGTGGATTTCTCGTTCTTGTAGTAGTAGAGCCCGTAACCTTCTTTTACGAGAATGTCGGCAACGACATTTTCGTAGATAGCGCCTTTGTACGCATTGAAATTCTTGTTTGCGCGCAAGTCCTCTTGGGCTTCGTCGTCGAGCGAAGCAATCAGCAGTCCCGTATCGCGGTAATAAATTTTGAAGTCATTAGGCTTGTAGTTGCCTTTTAGCGGAAGTTCTGGCTGATCCAGACAGTAGCAACGGTTGATGATGCCTGCATCGTTCAGCCATTCGACTGTCCCCACATATTCTCTGGAACGCGCCCCGGTGGCGACCTTCGTTATCTGGAATTTCTTGTTCTCTTTGCCAAGGAAAACGGGAATGTGGTTATAGACATTCTTTATCTTTTCTTTGTCTAGTCCTTCGGCGTATTTTGTGATGTCGTCCTCGTAGTCCTGGAGAATCTTTTTCTGCGCCGCCAGCACCCCTGAAAAATTTTTCTGTGATACAAATTTGTCTACAATGGCGGGCATTCCCCCGATGGTCATGTATTCCCTGAAATTTTCAATCCATACATCGTATTCGATGTTAGAGAATGGCGTCTGAGATACCATATGTTCGTAGATGGAATCGATTTGCTCCTGCTTGTAGCCTTTTGCCCAAAGGAACTCCTCGAAATCCAGGGAATGCATTTCATAGTCTTCCTTGAAGCCGACACTGACTGACGAAATTTCCTTGTAGTGCACCCCAAGCAGCGAACCCGAACAGATGACGTCGAAGCGGCCATCCAACTTGAAAAACTTGAGCGACGTGGTGCAATCGGGACACTCCTGCATTTCGTCGAACAAGATGAGCGTATCGTGCGGAATGAACTCCCAATCCGAATTCAAGAACGAAATTTCTCGGATAACCGTGTCCGGTTTGAAGCCCTTCTCGAAAATTCTCTTGTACTGGGGTTCCTCGATAAAGTTTATCGAGATGAAACTCTTGTAGTTCTTCGCAAAATGCGTAATGGAAGAAGTTTTTCCGACCTGCCTAGCACCCTTTATAATGAGCGGCAAATGGTCGGGATTTGCCTTCCAATCGACCAAAAAAGAGTCCAACTTTCGTCTGAGAGTGTATTCCATACACAAAAATATAGGTTATTTTTAGTAAAAAATCACATTTTTCCTGCCATCTCAATGTATTTCGTCACAAAAATCTCGATCTGATGCTGGTAAATCGTATCAACAGTCCTGACATCCTGTGCCGCAGCCCCTCACGGCTGGTACAAACAGCTTCCGCTGGGTTGAATAACCCTTAATTTCAGGGCTATTTTACCCACTTGTCCACTTCCTTCTGCGCCTTTTCGCGTTCATTCTGCACGAGTTCCTTCTTAGCGACATTGATACAGTCGTCGTAACCCTTGGTGATTGTTCCGACGCCATAGTTTTCGTCAGCGCGGGAATAATATGCGACCAGGATTTTCTTTACGGCAGCCATAGTGACCCCCATGAGAATGGTTAGAAGGATGAGGATTATGCGTTTCATAATGGTTGCTCGCGGTGAAGGTTACTATTGTAATTTACTATAGTCTTCGTCACTCACGGGCTCAAGCCATTCGTTGCGACCACCTTCGCCAGGGACTTCAATCGCCAAATGCTGGAACCAGGAATCCGGAGCCGCCCCGTGCCAATGCTTGACGCCAGCCG
>NZ_JAZSAF010000058.1:0-13622 GCF_045601785.1 Fibrobacter sp. | reverse complement strand
GAACTGATTGCAAAGAACCCCGACCACGCCAAGCCGCGTGTTCAGGAAAACTATCGTCCTGGAATTTTCTGGTAATAATATGAGTAACTACTACAACATGCCGAAACTCCCGACCGAGAACAGCCCGAAGGTGGAAATCTTCGTGGACGACAAGCCGGTGATGGTTCCTGGCGATACGAACCTGCTCGAGGCCCTCAAGGCCGTCGGGATTGAAACTCCTCACGTATGTTACCATCCTTACCTCCCGGTATCGGGTAACTGCCGCCAGTGCCTGGTGGAGCAAGAAGGCCCGCGTGGCCGCATGCTCGTGATTGCATGCTACACGCCGGTTTCTCCGGGTATGAAGATTTACACGCCGGCATCCAGTGCCCGCGTGAAGAACGCACGCAAGGCCACTCAGGAATTCATGCTGGTGAACCACCCGCTCGATTGCCCGATTTGCGACAAGGCCGGTGAATGCACCCTGCAGGAAAACTACATGGAAGCGGGCCAGAACGAATCCCGCATGCGCCCCGAATACGGCAAGAACTACCACGGCAATCCGGCTCATCAGTTTATTGATGCCAAGGGTCAGCTCCGTGGCGGTAAGCATGTGGACTTGGGCCCCCGCGTGTTGCTCGATGAAGAACGCTGCGTGCAGTGCGACCGTTGCGTGCGCTTTATGCGTACCATTGCCGGTTCCGAACAGCTGCAACTCGCAGGTCGCGCCGACCATACCTACATTACCACATTCCCGGGCGAAAAGCTCGACCACGAATACGACTTGTGTGTCACCGACGTTTGCCCGGTGGGCGCCATGACCGCGAAGTACTTCCGCTTCCAGAAGCGCGTCTGGCTGCTCAGCCACACGCCGACGATTTCGATGGACGATTCCCTCGGCGCAAACATTTGGCTCGATTACGCCGACGGTCACATTTACCGCGTGATGCCGCGTTGCAACCCGGTCGTGAACCGCAGCTGGCTCTCTAATACGAGCCGCCTCGCGTTCCAGAATTTCGACAAGAACCGCTTGCCGGCGATGGGCTTCCACGTGATTCAGGAAGCGCTTGCCGAAGTCAAGAAGGTCGGGGGCAAGGTCGCCCTCGTTGCCGGTGGCTCTTGCACCATCGAAGATCTCGCCGCACTCCGCATGCTCAAGGAATCCTTGGGCGACTCCGCCGAACTTTTCGGCGGCACCTTCAAGAAGGTGGGTGCCCCCGATGGCATTGCCATGAGTGGCGACCCGCTTGCAAACCGCGCCGGTTTCAAGCTGCTCGGCATCGCCGACAACAACCTCGAAGACCTGGTAAAGCGTGCAGGTGAATTCAAGTTGCTCCTCACGGTGAACAACGATATCTTCGGTGAAGGTGGCGCTGCAGCATCGGCTCTCGAAAAGATTCCGACCCGCATCGCTCTGACTCCGTTCAACGACGCGACTGCCTCCAAGGCGACGCTCGCTTACGGTATTCGCCACTGGAGCGAAGTCCAGGGCACCATGGTGAACTGCATGAACATTCTGCAGAAGCTCTCCGCCTGCCCGGTCTGCCCCGACGAAAAGCTCCGCCCGGCATACGATGTGCTTTCTGACCTCGCCGGATCCCGCTTCGAGAGCGCCTTCGACGCTTTCAGACAGGCGGGCGAGTATGCAGGCGCGCTTGCAGGATTTTCTTACGATACCATCAAGAGTACTGGCAAGTTACTCGAAGGAGGTAACGCCTAATGGATATTATTGAATCCAAAACCTGGGTGGAATGGGCCATTACGATTGCGAAGTTTGGCTTCTGCTTCGTACCGGTGCTCTACATTCTGCTCCTGATTCCCATGGAACGCCGCGGTGCGGGCTTCATGCAGGACCGTCAGGGGCCGAACCGCTCCTATATCAAGGTTCCGTTCTTTGGCAAGGTGCGCCTGTTCGGCTATGTGCAGAACATGTGCGACGGTACCAAGCTTTTCTTCAAGGAAATGTTTGCACCGAAGGGCGCGCAGAAGCTGCTTTACTATGTGGCTCCGGCAATCCCGTTTGCCATCGTGTTCCTTAGCCCGTGCGTGATTCCGTGGTTTGGCCCGATGGTCTTTGAATGGGGCGGCAAGGTCGTCCGCATCGCGGGCCCGATCGTGGATTCCGAAGTGGGTATCCTGTTGCTCTTCGGTTTCAGCTCGCTATCTGCCTATGGTGCCGTTCTTGCGGGTATCGGTTCCCGTTCCAAGTACAGCTACCTGGGTTCTCTGCGTACGACCGCGATGACGATCAGCTACGAAGTCTGCCAGGGCCTTTCGATGATGGGCCTTCTGGTGCTCGCCGGTTCCTTCAGCTTGACTGACATTGTGAGCTGGCAAGAAACCCACGTGTGGGGCATTGTCGCCCAGCCGGTGGCTTTCTTCTGCTTCTTGATTGCGACGATTGCCGAAACGGGCCGCGCCCCGTTCGACGTGGCTGAAGGTGAACCTGAACTTGTTGCCGGCTACCACACCGAATATGGTGCCATGCAGTTCGGCCTGTTCTACATGGGCGAATACTCTCACATTTGCATCAGCAGCCTTCTTGTGGCAACGCTCTTCTTGGGCGGCTACTCGGTCCCGTTTGTCACGACCGAGACCATCCAGGCACACATGGGTGGCTCTCTCGCTATCCTCTGCTGGGTGCTCGCTTTCCTCGCCCTCGCTTTCCTCCACATGCTCTACCGCTACTCTCGTAAGCTTGCTGCTTCCAAGCAGAGCAACAAGATGGAAATCTTGCAGGAATACAAACTTTATAAGATGGTTGCCTGGGCCGCCACGGCTGTGTTCATTGCCGCTGGTGTCGCATCCTGGATGTTCTACAACCCGCAGGTCACTATGATCGACGGCGTTGCCGTGAACACTCTTGGCGCTGCCCTGGGGACTGCTCTCATCCACCTGCTTGTGCTCCTGGTGAAGAGCGTGCTCTTCTGCTGGGTATGGATCTGGGTCCGCTGGACGCTCCCGCGCTTCCGCTATGACCACGTCATGCATCTAGGCTGGAAGATCATCTTGAACATCGCTATTTTGAACCTCGTCGTGACCGCCGTGGTCGCGAAGCTGATGGGAGGTAACTAATGGCTCGCGTTATTAGACAGAGACCCATGAACTGGGTGGAACGCCTCTACATCTTTGAGGCCATTCGCGGCCTGTGGACGACGCTCAAGCACGCTGCCCGCGGCCTGTTCCGCTACGAGACTTTGCCGACGATTTCTTACCCGGAAGGTCAGCCCGAAGTCCGTAGCACTTACCGTGCAAAGCACCGCCTGATGCTTCGTGCCGATGGAACGCCTCGTTGCGTTGCCTGCGGCATGTGCGCTGCAGCTTGCCCTGCCCACTGCATTTATATCGAAGCGACCGCGAGTGACGATCCGCGCATCGAAAAGAAGGTGAAGCGTTTCGACATCGACCACTTGACCTGCGTGTTCTGCGGCCTTTGCGTCGAAGCCTGCCCGGTAGATGCACTCCGCATGGATACCAAGGAAATCGTCTTTGAACACCGCACCCGCGAAGAATTCGTGGCAACCCTCGAGACCCTTACCGCTTGGGATCCGAAGGATTACCCCGATGATGCTCAGAGCCAGAAGGCTCCGGGTGGAACCCTGAACGCCGAGGCCCGTAAGGTCTGGGGAATGGAGGTGAAGTAATGCTTGCCTTGATCTATTTCATTATTCTCGCCGTGGTGGCCGTGGGTGGCGCTCTTTGCGTGCTGCTCTCGAAGCACCCGCTGTACGGTGGTCTCTCGCTCGTGGTGACGATGCTTTCGCTCGCAGGCATTTACGGCCTGCTGGGTAGCCCCTTTATCGGGGTGGTGCAGATCATGGTCTACGCCGGTGCCATCATGATGCTCCTCGTGTTCGTGATCTCGGTCCTGAACGCCGCAAAGGATTCCAAGACGCCGATGTTCGACGGAACTTCGATCTTTGTGGTGCTCGCCGTGCTGGTGCTTGCTGGCCTTGTGGGCTTTGCCCTGGTGCTTTCGCCCATGGGTTTCGACGTATCCGCTCTCCGTGGCTCGGTCGAGATGACATCTTCGAACCTGTTTGATACGACGCAGACGGGCCCCGGCTACTTCGTGCTTTTCGAAGTGCTTGGCCTTTTGCTGCTTTCTTCGATGGGTGCCGCCGTTCTCATGGCGAAAAAGCACCTGGGCTCCGAAGTCTCCGAAGAAAAGGAGGATAAGTAATGGAACTCCAACCGCTTTACATCCAGATACTTGCTCTGGTGATTTTTTCCATCGGACTCATCGTGGCGCTTTCCCGCCGCAACGTGTTCTTTGTGCTCATGGGAATTGAACTTGCGCTTAACGCCGTGAACCTCTCCTTTGTGGGGTTTGCGAAGACGCTCCCTGCGGCAGAAAGTGTCGCGGGCCAGATCTTCCCGCTGTTCTCGATTGCGGTTGCCGCAGCCGAAGCTTGCGTGGGCCTTGCTCTTGTCATCCTCATTTTCCGCAACCGTGAAAGTGTCGATTCCGACAACTATTCCAATATGAAGGGGTAAGCAATGACAAATTTACCGCTTTGGATCATTCCTCTTTTCCCGCTCTTGGGTACGGCTCTCCTTGCGACGATCGCCATTGTCTCGTCGGAAGGCAAGAAGGGACCTTCCGAAGGGTTCGTGGGCGCGCTCTCGGTGCTGTTCCCGGCACTTTCGTTTGTGTCCGTGGTGCTGCTTGCCTTTGGCATGCCTGAAGAAGGCATCCGTCAGACGCTCTGCAACTGGATCGACATCCCGATGCTCAAGGTCGATATCGGATTTTTGTTCGATGGCCTTTCCCGCGTGATGCTCCTGTTCGTGACCGGCATCGGTTCGCTGATTGCGCTCTACTCGATCGGCTACATGCATGGCGACCGCGGCTTTGCCCGCTTCTTCGCCTACATCAACCTGTTCCTGTTCAGCATGGTGGTGCTGGTGCTTTCCGACAGCCTGCTTCTCACCTTCTTGGGTTGGGAAGGCGTGGGACTTTGCTCCTACCTGCTCATCGGCTTCTGGAACCACGACCTGAATAACTGCAAGGCCGCGAACAAGGCATTCATTGTGAACCGCGTGGGTGACATCGGTTTCCTGCTCGGTATGCTCTGCCTTGTGACGCTCGGTGGTTCTGCAATTTTGAATTACGACGCCCTGAACAAGTTTGTGGAAATGCTTCTTGCGGGTGGTCATGTGGATCTCGCGGCACCCATTATTGCCGTTGCGGGCATGCTCTTCTTTGTGGGTTGCACCGGTAAGTCCGCTCAGATTCCGCTCCTTACCTGGCTTCCGGATGCTATGGCGGGTCCGACCCCTGTGTCGGCACTCATCCATGCCGCAACCATGGTGACGTCTGGCGTGTATCTGCTTGCCCGTCTTTCCCGCATGTTCACGATTGTCCCCGAAGTGCTTGTCATCGTCTTGATCGTGGGCATGCTCACGGCTTTCTGGGCGGCTGTCGCAGGGCTGTTCCAGAACGACATCAAGAAGGTGCTTGCCTATTCGACCATCTCCCAGCTCGGCTACATGTTCATGGCCGCTGGCGCATCTGCCTTTGATGCATCCATCTTCCATGTGTTTACCCACGCCTTCTTCAAGGCGGCCCTCTTCCTGGGTGCCGGTGCCGTGATTCACGCGCTCGCTGGCGAACAGGACATGCGCCGCATGGGTGGCCTCATCAAGAAGACTCCGGTGACTGCCTGTGTGATGATCTTTGCATTCCTCGCTATTATCGGTTTCCCGGGCTTTGCCGGTTTCTGGTCCAAGGACCTGATCTTGGAACGCCTCTACACGAACGCCCCGTTCGGTGAATTCTTCTACTTTGTAGGCCTCTTGACAGCGGTGATTACGGCGGTCTACATGGGACGCCTGATTATTATGACGTTCTTCGGTGAATACCGTGGCCCCAAGGAAAAGGAAGCCCACATTCACGAGGCTCCGGCCAGCATGCTGATCCCGATGGTGATCCTTGCCTTTGGTGCCGTGTTTGCCGGTTACTTGTGGGCTGACTCCATGGGCATCAAGTTCTTTGAACAGACGCTTGCTCCGGTGGTGGGCTCTGCTCAGAATTACGCGCTGGCGGGTGCATCTCACCACGTGAACGCTCTCACGTTTGCCTGCTTCGGTACGGCGGCAGCACTGCTTGGTATGATCATTGCCTACGCGCTCTACGGCCGCAAGGCTCTGCCGCATCTCCACGCCAAGTGGGGGAGCGCGCCCGAGGGCTTCAAGGCGGACTGGACGTTCTTCTTTGACTACATCCATGAAATTTTCATTATCATGACGAAGGTTGCCGCGTTCGTTGCCGACATGTTTGTCGACAAGGTCCTGCAGGGCATTCAGTGGACGGTGGGCGCCATTATCGAAATTGTCGGCGACGGGTTCAGTTCTTTCCAGGCGCGCAAGGTGCGCGTGCAGCTTACGCTTAGCCTGGTGGGTGTCGTCGCACTGGTCGCTGTTGTACTTTTGACTGGAGGATTGATCTAATGCTGTTGCATCTTCTTGTCCTTGCTCCCTTTGCGGCGGCCATCCTGATGATGGCTACGTCGAAGGAAGATTCCAAGTCCTCTTCCAGGCTTGCCTTCCTGTTCGGCTTTACCTTTGTGGCCTTGTCGATCGCCTTGATTGCGGGCGGAAACCAGGCGACCGAAGCCGTGGAGTGGTTCCGCATTCCCGGTGCGAAGGGATCGGTCTACTACTACCTTTACAGCCATGGACTGGGCGCCTGGATGGTGTTCCTTTCTACGGCACTTTCCCTTGTTGCCCTGGTGACGGGCCGCAATACCTTCGAAAAGAACTACAGGAACTTCGCCATCGCGATATTTGCCCTGATGGGTGCCATGAACGGCACCTTCCTTGCGGCAGACGCGGTACTGTTCTTCTTCTTCTTTGAAGC
This sequence comes from Fibrobacter sp., assembly GCF_045601785.1. Taxonomy (GTDB): domain Bacteria; phylum Fibrobacterota; class Fibrobacteria; order Fibrobacterales; family Fibrobacteraceae; genus Fibrobacter. The sequence goes on along the minus strand of NZ_JAZSAF010000058.1, from coordinate 6,781 downwards.
GATGGTGTTCCCCGCAGCAGTGCTCATTGCTGGTTTTGGTGGCAAGGAACGCCGTAAGGCTGCGATGACCTTTGCAATCTATACCCTGGTGGGTTCTGCCCCGATGATGGTTGCCCTCTGGTACCTGATTTCGATTGCGGACAACTCCCTGGTGCTTTCCTTGGCGGTGGCACTCCAGAGGCTCGACACTCCGATGCAGACCATGCTCCTGTCTTGCTTCTTGCTCGCCTTCATGGTGAAGACCCCGATTTTCCCGTTCCACGGCTGGCAGGCGATTACTTACGCCGAAGCCCCGGCTCCTCTCACTGCAATTCTCACGGGTGCCATGAGCAAGGCGGGCGTGTTCGGGTTCATCGCCTGGATTCTTCCGATTTTCCCGCTTTCGATGGAACTTGTCGATGCCATGCTCTGGCTTGGACTTTTGACGGCGGTGTATGGCGCCCTGATGGCGCTCCGTGCAACCGACGGCAAGAAGCTCCTTGCGTTTAGCTCCATGAGTCACTTGGGCCTTGCGGTGGCGGGCGTGTTCAGCTTGTCTGAATCGATGCTCCCGGCCGTGCTTGTGCTCTTGGTCGCACACGGACTTTGCGCTGGCGCCCAGTTCTTCTTGATGGGTATTGCCGAACGCTTTGCCGGAACGCGCGACATCGAGCAGCTCGGCGGGCTTTCTTCGAGAAATCCTGTGTTCAGCTCCACCTTCGGTTTCATCGCGGTGCTTTCGCTTGCGGTTCCGGGTACAGCCGGATTCGTTGGCGAATTCACGGTGCTGATGTCCCTGTGGGACATGGGTCCGCTTCCGGCCCTTGCCGCAGGCCTCTGCCTGATTCTTTCTGCCGCCTACGTGCTGCGCTTTGTTCAGAAGGTTATCTTCGGCAAGCCGGCTCGCGAATATGAAGATGGCAAGCGTATGACGGCACTCGAAGGTTCTTCTGTCGGCATCATGGGAATTCTCCTTTTGGTGTTCGGCATGCACCCGGCCTTCATCACGAACGCCCTGCAGCTTTTCGATGAATCGGCTGTGCAGGAAATGGACAAGGTGACGCACCCCGCCGAAGTGCAGGAGTCGCAGACGGTTGAAGCTGTCGACGATACGACAGGCGAGGCGATTGCCGACGAGAACATCGCGGCGGTGGCACAGCCCATGACCGAAGATGATTTGCAACAGTTGGATTCCAACTTGAAGGCGAACGGTTTTAGCGACGAAGAGCGCGCTCAGCTGATTGCCCAGCTCAAGGAAATGAGCGAAGCCGAAGTTGCCGATGTCGAACAGCCCGATGGCGCTTCTGAAACGAACGAGGCCAATGTAAAGGAGGCTTCTGAAAATGAGTAATATCGTCAATCTTTTGCCGGTGATTTTGGTGGCGGTGGGTGCGCTGGTGACGCTTGCCGCAGAACCGTTCCTGAAGGACGAGAACAAGCACAAGGTGCTCCCCTGGGTGGCGAGCCTTTTCGTGGTGCTCGGTATGGGGGCCTATTTCCTCACGACGACCGACACGTTCATGAACCTGTATGCGATGGACCCGATTCGCCGCGTTCTCGGCATGTCGATTTTCCTGTGCGCATTCCTTGGCGTTGCGGGTCTTCAGTGGACCCTTGGTCACGAAAAGTTCAAGGGCGGCGAAGCCTACGCGCTCCTGCTGCTTGCGACCTGTGGTGCAACGCTCATGACCCAGGCCATCGATTTCCTCGCCCTTTTCCTGGGCATGGAACTGGCCAGCTTCCCGATTTACGCCCTGGTCGGCCTTCGCCGCAAGGACCTGAATGCAAGCGAAGCCGCGTTCAAGTACTTTGTGTCGGGTGCCGTGTTTAGCACACTGTTCCTTTATGGCGTGGCGCTCATTTACGGTGCGACCGGAACGACGCATGTATTTGGCGCGGTCATTGCGGGCCGCGGCATGATCTACGGCATGGGCGTTCTGCTCTGCCTGTTTGGACTTCTCTTTAAGGCCGGTGCCGCTCCGCTGCACTTCTGGGTGGCCGATGTCTACATGGGTGCATCCTCTGCGGTGACGGGCTTCATGGCCGCGGTCGTCAAGGTGGGTGCCCTCGCTGCGATCGGAACGCTTTGGCTCGGTTCCTTGGTGACGCGCATCGGTTCTGCTCCGGCTTGGAACCTCGCCGAACAGGTGACCATCCATAGCGAAAACAAGAGCCTGTTCTATGTGATCGTCGTGGTGTCGCTGCTTTCGATGGCGATCGGCGCCTTTGGTGGCCTTGCCCAAAAATCTATTCGCCGCATCATGGCTTACTCCGCCGTGATGAATGCGGGCTTCATCGTCATCGGCCTTTTGCTTCCGGACTATGCGATGGAAGGTACGGTGCAGATGGGTGCCATGTACTACTTCCTGGTGACCTACGCCATCGGTAGCGCCGGTGCCTTGACCGGTATCGCCTTCCTTTCGGGTAGGGGCGACAAGTATGAAATCCTGGATGACATCCAGGGACGTGGTCGCAAGCGCCCCTACGTGGCTGTCGCTACGACGGTCTGCTTGGCAAGCCTTGCGGGTATGCCGCCCGTGGCAGGCTTCCTTGCCAAGTTCACGCTCTTTACCGACGCCCTCGCCGGTGGAATCGGCATCATCGCGGCAATCGCCTTTGGCCTCTCGCTCGTGGCCGCAGTGTTCTACCTGCGCATCGCCTTTGTGCTCTTCATGCCGCTCAAGGCTGAATGCGAGTGCAAGTGCTGCTGCGCGAAGAGCACAGTGTATGCTTATCTGCTCCGCTTTGGCGTGACCCTTGCCGCAATCGCCCTGATTGTGGTGGGTATTTTCCCGAAGCTTGCCCTGATTGCATAAGTTTCGGCGAATTGTCGCTATGGCTATTTGAATTGCTCGGCTTAACAGCTGGGCAATTTTTTTATCTTTCCTGTTGAAAAAAAGGAACAAGTTATGGACAAGATTTATCGTTCGGGTATCGGTTTTGACGTTCACAAGTTGGTGGAAGGCCGCAAGTGCATTATTGGCGGGGTAGATATCCCATACGAAAAAGGACTCCTCGGCCACAGCGATGCCGATGTTCTGTTGCATGCCATTAGCGATGCGTTGCTGGGTGCTGCGGGCCTCGGCGACATCGGTACCTATTTCCCGGACACCGACCCGGCATTCAAGGGCGCCGACAGCCTGGAACTGTTGCGCAAGGTGGGCGAGGAAGTCCGTAAAGCCGGCTACGAAATCATCAATATCGACAGCATCGTGATGTGCGAACGCCCGAAGGTGAACCCGCACAAGGATGCCATGAAGGCAAACATCGCACGCGTCTTGGGCCTCGATGTGAAGCAGGTCGGCATCAAGGGAACCACCACCGAAAAGCTCGGTTTTACAGGCCGTGGCGAGGGCATTGCGAGCCAGGCGGTTGCAATGGTCCGCAGCCTGTAGTTTTGTAGCGAAAAAAGTTGTTTGCTCCCCCTTTGACGGTTCAAGGGGGAATTTCTATTTTTGGGGTAGTTCTGACAACAAAAACAACTACGCTGTAAATCCGGACTAGCTGAAAGGCAGCGACGATGACCCCGGTAAGTGGCGCCAATATAGGAATACCCTATGGTTTTAATGATTCTCAAAATGATTGGTTGCCTTGCGCTGCTCATGTTCGGTATGAAGACCATGAGCGAAGGCTTGCAGAAACTCACGGGCGGTCACCTGCGCGCTGTCCTTGGCACCATGACCAAGCACCGTATCGGAGGCCTTCTCACAGGCACGTTTGTTACGGCCTCGGTGCAGTCTTCTACCGCTACGACCGTCCTTACCGTAAGCTTCGTTAATGCTGGCCTGCTCACATTGAGTCAGGCCATTCCTGTTATTATGGGCGCAAACATCGGTACCACGGCCACGGCCTGGATCATGTCCATATTCGGGTTCCAGTTCAACATGAGTTCGGTGGTGTGGCCCTTCTTCGCCCTCGGCATCATCCTTTCTTACACCAAGAAGAACTCGACCAAGAGTATCGGCGAATTCGTGTTCGGTTTTGCGTTTATGTTCCTGGGTCTTACCACGCTGCGCGAAAATGCGGTGGCCATGGACTTGGCCCACAACCAGGCGGTCATCAACTTCTTTGCAACGACTGGCGGCTGGGGCATCTTCAGCACGCTCCTCTTCTTGCTGCTGGGTAGCATCCTGACCATGTGCGTGCAGTCGTCTGCGGCCATCATGGCAATCACGCTCCTCCTCTGCAGTAGCGGAGTGCTCCCGATTTACCAGGGCATTGCGCTTGTGATGGGCGAAAACATCGGAACGACCGTTACATCAAACCTCGCCGCTCTTTCGGCAAGTACGCAGGCAAGGCGCGCGGCCTTGGCCCACATGCTGTTCAACGTGTTCGGCGTGGTGTGGGTATTGATAGTGTTCCGCCCGTTCGTGAACATGGTGTGCAGCATTGTAGGGTTCGACCCGACGTTCGTGCCGCATACCGAAGAAGAAGTTGCCCAGGCGAGCGTCCGTGTGACCTACGCGCTATCTGCCTTCCATACGTCATTCAACCTCTGCAACGTACTTATCCTCATCTGGTTCATCAAGCCGATGGAAAAAATCATCTGCAAGATTATCCGCGAAAAGGAAGACGGCGAAGATTTCAAGGTCAAGTTTATCAGTGCGGGCCTCATGAGTACTGCAGAACTTTCGCTCTTCGAAGCCCGTAAGGAAATCAACTTGTTTGCAGCACGCACGCAGAAAATGTTCCGTATGGTGCCCGAACTGCTCGAGATGAAGGACGAAAACGATTTCGTGAAGCTCTTTGCCCGCATCGAAAAGTACGAAGGCATCAGCGACAACATGGAAATCGAAATTGCCAAGTACCTGAACCAGGTGTCCGAAGGCCGCTTGAGTCCCGAAAGTAAGACGAATATCCAGTCGATGCTCCGCGAAATTTCTGAAATCGAAAGTATCGGGGATTCCTGCTATAACATGGCCCGCGCCATCAACCGCAAGTTTAGGAGCACCGACGACTTTACCGAAGAGCAGTACAACCGCATCAAGCACATGATGCAGCTTTGCGACAAGGCGTTAACGAACATGATCGATGTCATTAGCGATGCTGTGACTGCCGACGCAAACCGTACGCTGAATATGGAGAACGAAATCAACGATTATCGCAAGCTCCTCAAGGAGAAAAATATTGCCGACATCGAATCGCAGAAGTACAGCTACCAGATGGGTGTTCACTACATGGATGTGGTGAACGACTGCGAAAAGCTCGGTGACTACGTGGTGAACGTGGTCGAGGCTCACCGCAACAAGAAACTGTCCAGCTAAAATTCACCTATAAACTTCGCCATACGGCGTCATGCGAACTGATTTCGCATAGAAATAAAAAGACCCTGCAAAAACTTGCAGGGTTAAAATTTTGAAATTTGCACAAGTGCAAAGTTACCCTTTAATTAATAAACTGTAATTAGTCTAGAAATAAAAACTCCGCAAACGATGTTGCGGAGTTGATAAATCCAGAAATTTTTTCAGTTGCGAGCAGAGCAAGGCCGCAGACCCGAAGCCGTACAAAACGTACGGCGAGAGGTCGAGAACGCCGCTATGCGAAGCAAATGGAAAAGTTACTTGTCGGTAAGCACAGCGACGCCCGGAAGCACTTTGCCTTCCAGGAGCTCGAGGGAAGCGCCACCACCCGTAGAGGTGTGGGTCACCTTCTTGTCGGCACCGTACTTCTTGGCAGCCGTAGCGGTATCGCCACCACCGATCACGGTGATTGCGCCAGCAGCGGTAGCTTCGACGATAGCGTCGGCCATAGCCTTGGTAGCCTTTTCAAAAGCTTCGAATTCGAACACGCCAGCAGGGCCGTTCCAGACGATGGTCTTTGCAGACTTGATAGCGTTCACGAAGAGCTTGGTGGATTCAGCGCCCACATCGAGGCCCATCCAGCCAGCCGGAATGCCTTCGGCGTCAGAGACAGCCTTCGTGGCAGCGTCGGCAGCGAACTTGTCGGCAGCGATGTAGTCCACCGGGAGGATGATTTCCTTGCCGGCAGCCTTGGCCTTGGCCATCAGATCCGGAACGAGCTTGGCACCTTCTTCGTCAAACAGAGAAGAACCGATTTCGATGTTGTTCAGAACCTTCTTGAAGGTGAAAGCCATGCCACCGCCGATGATGATCTTGTCGGCCTTGTCGAGGAGGTTGTTGATGAGCTGGATCTTGTCAGCGACCTTGGCACCGCCGAGGATGGCGAGGAACGGACGCGGAGGATTGTTGAGCACCTGGTCGAATGCCTTGAGTTCCTTGTTCATGAGGAAACCGGCGGCGCGCTGCGGCAGTTCAACACCAGTCATGGAAGAGTGGTCACGGTGAGCGGTACCGAAAGCGTCGTTCACATAGACGTCAGCGAGCTTGGTGAGGCTTGCGCGGAATGCCTTGACGGCTTCCTTGTCGGCCTTTTCCTTCGTTTCGGTGCCATCGGCGTTCTTGATCTTGCGCTTGCCTTCTTCTTCGATGTGGAAGCGGAGGTTTTCGAGGAGGATGATTTCACCCGGCTTGATAGCGGCGCAGGCAGCTTCGACTTCGGGACCCACGCAGTCGGAGAGGAACTTCACCGGCTTCTTGATGAGTTCTTCAAGCTTCTTTGCAACCGGGGCGAGGGTGTACTTCATGTTCTTTTCGCCATTCGGACGACCCAGGTGAGAAGCGAGCACGACGGCTGCACCGTGATCGAGAGCGTACTGGATGGTCGGGAGGGCGGCTTCGATACGCTTGGTGTTGGTGATTTCGCCAGTCACCTTGTCCTGCGGAACGTTGAAGTCAACACGGATGAACACGCGCTTGCCGGCGAGTTCGAGATCTTCGATAGA
>NZ_JAZSAF010000057.1:0-177122 GCF_045601785.1 Fibrobacter sp. | reverse complement strand
CTTGAGTTCGGCAATCACGGGTTCGGCATGAACCTTGTCACGGCCCTGCAAAATGATATTTGCACCAAGTTTAGCCATCTCAATAGCGGTAAGACGGCCAACTCCGCGGCAGCCGCCTGTAATCAAGGTCCATTTGCCCTTTACATCAATCATAGATTCATCCTTTTTTGTTTTTGACGAGGGGATACCCCACCCTCTCGGTTTCTAGACATAAAGATAAACTTTCGCAGGCCAAAAACAACGTCGAACCCGTGAAAATCTGTATACAGAGGTAAGCACAAAAGCTAAATTTGTTCCAAAATTTGAAAGGATTCGAAAAATGAAAAACTCTAGAGACAACTGGGGTTCGAAGTTCGGCGTAATTCTCGCGGTCGCGGGTTCCGCTGTCGGACTCGGCAACTTTTTGCGTTTTCCGGTGCAGGCAGCCACAAATGGCGGCGGAGCATTCATCATTCCCTACCTTATCGCCTTTCTGCTCCTGGGCATTCCCCTTTCCTGGATGGAATGGACCCTTGGCCGCGCAGCCGGCAACAAGCATCACGGTACTGCCCCGGGTGGTTTCCACTATATCTTTAACGGCAAGCCCTGGGCCAAGCACCTTGGTTCACTCGGACTTTTGCCACCGCTGTTTATCAGCTTCTACTACATCTTTATCCAGTCCTGGATTCTGGCATTTACCTATTACTCTGCCACGGGCAAGCTCATGGAAGTGGTCGCGGGCGGTTACGAACCGATGAAGGAATTCTTCGGCAACTACATCATGCTGAACACTAAGGTCGGCCCTGTTCCTGCCGCTATCCTCTTCTTCTTGCTCACCTTCGCCTGCAACATGGGACTCCTGTCGTTCGGCGTGCGCAAGGGAATCGAACGCGTGAACAAGATTACCATGCCGATTCTTTTGATCATGGGCATTATCCTTGTGGTGCGCGTGCTTACGATTTCCGACATCGGTAAGGGTCTTGCCTTCGTGTGGAACCCGAACCTTTCCGAAATTCTTAACCCCGCCGTTTGGCTTGCCGCCTCCGGCCAGGTGTTCTTTACCATGAGCCTCGGTATGGGCATCGTCTTCTGCTACGCAAGCTACCTGAAGCCCAAGGAAGATCTGGTGCTTTCGTCTTTGACTGCGGGCGCCACCAACGGCTTTGCCGAAATCATTCTTGGTGGTACCATCGTGATTCCGATGGCAGTGCTCATTGCCGGCAACAACATCGAAGAATGTGCAAAACTCGGCACCTTCGGCCTCGGCTTCCAGACTATGCCGTTCGTGTTCGGCCAGCTGCCGTTCGGCGGGTTCTTCCAGACGCTATGGTTTGCGATGCTCTTTATCGCGGGCGTCACTAGCGCAATTTCGATTATCCAGCCGCTTATCAGCTTCTGTGAAGACGACCTGAAGTTTAGCCGCAAGGGCTCCATTACCGCCACGGGCACAGTAACCTTCTTGGGTGGCCTTGTGGGTATTTTCGGTCTTGCAGCTGGTGCGGTCGATGAACTCGATTTCTGGGGCGGAAGCTTCTTGCTGGTGGTTCTCGGCACCATTCAGGCCTTCATCTTCTCGTTCGTGCTCGGTCGCCGCAAGTCCGACGTGATTGGCGAAGACGGCAAGCCGGAATGCGAAGCTTTCGCCTTGATGAACGACGGCGCCGCCTTGAAACTCCCCCGATTCTTTAGGCCAATCATTATGTACGTGTGCCCGATTTACCTGGCAATCGTGCTAGTCGCCTGGATCATTCACGACGGCATGGGCGTGCTCCTGTTGAGCAACGTTCCGGCCGATGCCAAGGTCACCTTCCTCGGTAGCGAATTCTCACAGATTGGCTTTACCTGGGGCGTTCGCGGGTTCCTGCTCGCTCTCGTGGTACTCTTGAATATCGCCATCTACTACGCCTGGAAAAAGAACGGCCCGGCCAGAAAGACCACCGTTCTCCACAAGCAGAATATGACCGTCGGCAATTCCGACGAGGAGGCATAACATGGAATTTTCTACTAGCGGCCTGATTTTTATGGTCCTTTCGTGGGCAGGTATTATCGGGATGTGCACCTTCTGCTTTTACAAGGTGTTCAAGAAGAAATAGACGAAAGAATGGACACAGTCCTACATACGAAGGGTTAATATGAAACTTACGAAGTACCAGAGTTCCATTGCGTACTTGATTTTTGTTTTTTGTAGCATATTTGTGCAGATGGGCTTGTTTGTACACTTCCAGAGGTGGCTTTCGTTTTCATTCGAGGGATCTGCCTTCTGGTGGCGCAGCATGCTTCTGCAAGTAGCCATTTTCGCGCCGAGCATTTTCATGATGCCCGCCGCCAGCTACTTTGCCGGCCGTTACCACAAGGGTCGCGTCATGGCCTGGTGTTCCGTGGGAATGCTCGCCTCGGTGATTGCCGTCGTAGTCTGCTACGTGGCCGGAGCCGAATGGGTGGCCTACGGACTTCTTGGGCTGTACGGCATTTTCCTTGCAGTACTTAGCCCCGCAAAGCTCGGCATCATGAAAGAAATGGTAGAAAGCGAAGACCTGGTCAAGATTAACTCATGGTACATGGCTCTTTCTGTCTTGGGAACTGCTGGAGCAGCATTTTTTGCCATGGGACTTTCGGGCAGACCCGACTCGCCCATCAGCATCGATCTTACGCTATGGATTTATCTTGGCCTAAGTGTCGTCACAACCATCACCGGATTCTGCATCAAGGTTGGCGAAAAGCACGACAGCCTCAAAATGCGTTCCCCCATGCGAAATTTCTCGGCCACCTGGAGCCACCCGATTGTACGTCTTTCGATTCTTGGTCTTGCCGCCTTTTGGGGCGTGACGCAGATTTTCTTGATTTTGATTCAAGACTTGGCGAACATGCTGAACACAGCCGTGATTCCGATTTCCATGTTCATCGTGACCGCCGGCTATGTGGTTGGAGCATTCTCTGCCAGTTGGGCATCCAAGGGCTTTGTCGAAACAGGCCTGATCCCGTTTGCAGCAGTAGCCTCCGCTATTACCATGTTTGCACTCCCGTTCGTACATAACGCCTGGTTGCAGGCAATCCTCTACGGCATTATCGGCTGGAGCGCCGGCTGCGCCTTCGTAATTTTGCGTACGGTCATTCAAAGCTACACCCGCCCCGATACAGCAGGCCGCATTCACGCAGTGGCAAACTGCATTCAGATGGCTGCACTCGTGCTGATTATGGGCGGCCAAACATTGCTCCTCATCTTTACGCCGATTACGCTCGATTACTGCTTTATGATTTTAGCGGTAATTCTTGCACTTTGCTTTATTGCAACCCTCAAGAACAACCCGATGGCCCTTTTGCGAGCAACACTCCGCTTTGCATTCGCCTTCGTATTCCGTTACCGCGTCAAGGTCATGGGTGTGCAGAACATTCCCGAAACGGGCCCTGTTCTCTTGGTGGGTCCGCATTTCAGCTTTATCGACTGGGCGGTGCTCCAGATTGCTTCGCCGAGACCTCTCCGCATTGCAAGCAACCGCAACACATTCGCCGACTGGTACCAGCGTTGGTTCTTCCACGGAAACTTCCTAATTAGCATTAACCGCCGCGATCCAGGCCCCGCTATGGAAGAAATCCACAGGGCTCTCTTGAATGGCGAAGCAGTCGTGATTTTCCCTGAAGGCGAAGTTTCGAAAACTCCGTTCGTATCAACCTTCTCGCTCGATTATTCCAAGGCCATCGAAGGTACTGACACCCCGATTGTCCCGTTCTATATTCAAGGTCTTTGGGGCAGCCGTTACAGTCACGCCTCGGAATGCGTAAACCGTCCACAGTCTTTCAACCGCATTATTAGCGTCGGTTTTTCAAAACCGCTTCCTACGAACGCAACCGAAAAAGAAATCCGCCACGACCTGGAACTTCTGGACACCGATATTTGGAATGCCGCCATGGACCATTCCGCATCGATAGTCCCGCTTTGGTTCAAGGCTATGCGCAAGCGCCGTTCCCGCGTGATGCTGATTGACCCCGCCGGCAACCATGTCAACGGCTACGACATGATTCGATTGTGCCACCACTTCGGCAAAGTCATCAAGTCTGTCGCGAAGGGTGACCGCAACGTGGGCTTTATGCTTTCAACAAGCCGCGATGCCGCTCTTGGCATCATGTCGATTCTCGGTACCGGCAAGACGACGGTGAACCTGAACTATTCCGCCCCGGTCGATACGATTCTCGGCTGCATCGAAAAGGCAGACATTTCTACAGTGGTTACAACCCACGCCTTCTTCGACAAGCTCTGTGGAAAGAATGTTGCCTTCGGACAAATCGCCGACAAATGCCAGATGATTTACCTGGACGAAGAAGAAGCCAAAATATCGACCTTCTGTCGCCTAGTTTCGACATTTATCATCCATTTCTGTCCGGCAGCGGTTTTACGCCATCTATGGTTTACTTCGGCCAACCTGAACGATGATGCGGTCATCCTCTTCAGTTCGGGTTCCGAAGGTACACCGAAGGGTGTTGAACTCACCCACAAGAACGTGATCTCGAACGCCCAGCAGGGCGACCACATTATTAAGCTCCGCCGTACCGACGTGATGACATCGCTACTTCCGCTGTTTCATTCGTTCGGTTTTACCATGACATATATGATGCCGCTTTTGGACGGTGTGCCCATGGTGCTCTGCCCCGACCCGACCGACATCAAGACGCTCGCCCGTGTGTGCGCCCAGTACAAGACCACCATTATGATGGGGACTCCGACTTTCCTGCGCGCCATTGCCATTAACCGCTGGGTCCACCCCATGTGTTTGGATTCGTTGCGTTACATCATTGCCGGTGCCGAAAAGCTGCGCCCCGAAATGCGCGAAACATTCAAACTCAAGTTCGGCAAGGATGTTTACGAAGGCTACGGTTGCACCGAGCTCACACCGCTTGCAACGCTCAACGCCCCGAACGTATTGTTGGACGACTTCCTGACCATGGAAAAGTGCAGCGACAATTCAAGCATCGGCATGTCAGTGCCAGGCTCCGTCTGCGCGATCATCGACCCGGAAACCAACGAATTCCTGCCCAACGGCGAAGAAGGCATGTTGGTGGTGACCGGCCCCCAGGTAATGAAGGGCTACCTGAAGGACAAAGAAAAGACTGACTCCGTGGTCATCAATATCGAAGGTCGACGTTGGTACAAAACCGGCGACAAGTGCAAACTTACTCCGGACGGATTCGTACAGATTCTCGGTCGTTACAGCCGCTTTGCAAAGCTCGGCGGCGAAATGATTTCTTTGACAGCCGTGGAACTGCGCATTGCAGAATCGGGCATTATGGGAGAACACGAATTCGCCGTAACCGCTGTTCCCGACTCCGCAAAGGGCGAACGCATCGTCCTCTTGGTCAAGGAGGGCAACGCCGAAGAAATCTCCCGCGCGCTCCGCAAATCGGGCATTCCGCCACTCATGCAGCCCGGCACCGTATTCAGCGTCGATCAAATTCCGAAGCTAGGTTCCGGCAAATGGGACTTCAACGGGATGAAGAAACTCGCCCTGGAAATGATCGAAAAGAAGGCCTAACATACATCCATAAAAAAGCTTTTGCACGGCAATTTGTACTTTTAATACAAATTGCCGTTCTTTTTTATAGATAAAATTGTATATTAAATAACATAGGAGTTGAACAACAAGGAGATTACATGGATCAAATCGTCAAAAAAGTTCAGGAACTGGGGCTCACGCTCCCCAAGTGCCCAGCACCGCTGGCCGCCTACGTGCCCGCCACCCGCAACGGTGACACAATCTATGTATCAGGCCAGCTGCCGTCGGTCAACGGAGACTTTTCCGCTTTCTGCGGATCGGTGCCGACTGAAATCTCTGTCGAAAAAGCTGCCGAAGGCGCTGCAATTTGCCTTATGAACAACGTTGCCGCCGCACTTACGCTGCTTGAAGAAGACGAGACCCTTAGACTCGTGCAAATGCAGGGTTTTGTGCAGTCTGCCGCCGGATTCCATGAACAGCCGGCCGTACTGAACGGCGCAAGCGAACTTGCCGTGAAAATTTTTGGCGAAAACGGAAAGCATGCCCGTACCGCCGTGGGAGTATCGAATTTGCCCAAGAATGTGGCAGTCGAAATCAGCTGCACCTTCCAGGTTTTAAAGGCTGAAGCCAAGTTTAACGGCCGCTACGGCTGGATTGAAGGCTAAAAAAGTCTATTTTTCATAAAAAACGTCCTTTCCGAGACTCTTTCGGCTTCCGAAAGGGTCTTTTTACTTAAGTTTCGCTTCAAAAACACACGATTTACTTTATTCAAAATTTAATTTTTAGCAAATTTAAGCACAAAACACACCATTTTCAAAAACAAAAAACAAAGACTTTTTCAAAAATAGAGTAAAAAACAGCAAACTTTTTAGAGTGCAAGTTATAAAAAAGCACAACTTTTCAAAAAAACTTTAAAATTTTCAGATATTTTAGAGTAAATCTCTTGCCACTGGGGGGTATTCGTTCTATATTTCTGCCATATTTTTTGAACAACAACCCGTTAAGTACAGGAAATTATATGGCAAATTCTCCATTAAGTGGCGCAGAGGTGATTATCGAATGCCTCAAGCGCGAAGGAATTGATACCATTTTCGGTTATCCCGGTGGATCGGCCATCCCGATGTTCGACGCCATTCTGGATTCCAATATTAAAGTCGTGTTGACCCGCCACGAACAGGGCGCTACCCACATGGCCGACGGTTACGCTCGCCAAACCGGCAAGGTCGGCGTCGCTCTCGTCACCAGCGGTCCGGGCGCCACCAACACCTTTACCGGTATCTACACCGCCCTAATGGATTCTAGCCCGATCGTGGTTCTTGCCGCCCAGACGACTACCCCGAACCTGGGTAAGGACGCCTTCCAGGAATGCGATACCAGCGGTATGACTTTTGCTGCCGTGAAGCATTCTTACTTGGTGAAGGATTCCAACGACCTTCCGCGCATTATGAAAGAAGCCTTCCACATCGCACGCAGCGGCCGTCCGGGCCCCGTACTGATCGACTTGCCGAAGGACGTGACCGCAGGCCCCTGCACCGCTCCGTTCACCGACAAGATGGACCTTCCGGGTTACAGGATTCCGAGCTACGCTTCTACTGAAAGTGTGGAGCGTGCCGCCGAATACTTGAAGAAATCCAAGAAGCCGCTTTTGCTCGTGGGCCACGGCGCCATGATTTCGGGTGCTAGCCGCCAGGTGAAGGAACTCGCCGAAAAGTTGAACGCCCCCGTGTGCTGCACTTTGCTCGGCCTCGGCACCTTCCCGACCGACCATGAACTTTCTTTGGGTATGCTCGGCATGCACGGCACCGTGTACGCCAACAAGGCAGTTCTCGATTGCGACTTGATTCTTTCGATCGGTAGCCGCTGGGACGACCGTATTACCGGTAAGCTTGACGTGTTCTGTAAGGACGCCATCAAGATGCACATCGACATCGACCCCGCCGAAGAAGGCAAGGTGTTGCAGCCGGATGTGTTCATGTGCGGCGATGCAAAGCTCGTTCTGGAACAGCTCCTGCCGCTCGTGGGTAAGCTCGACACCGCCGAATGGGTGAAGACTTGCCAGTCCTGGAAGAAGCGTTTCCCGCTGACCTACCCGAAGCAGGGCGGTCTCCGTATGCAGCACATTGTTCAGACGGTTAGCGACCTCACGCAGGGCAAGGCGATCGTCACGACTGACGTGGGCCAGCACCAGATGTGGGTGGCTCAGTTCTTCCACACCAATTATCCGCGCCAGCTCCACTCCAGTGGCGGCGCAGGCACCATGGGCTTTGGCCTCCCGTCTTGCATTGGCGCCGCTTTCGGCAACACGACCGGTTGGCCGGTGGTGACCTTCTGCGGTGACGGTGGTTTCCAGATGACCGAAGCAGAACTTGCAACGGCCGCCATCCACAAGCTCCCCATCAAGATCTTCGTGATGGACAACAAGTACCTGGGCATGGTGCGCCAGTGGCAGGACATGTTCTATGACAAGCGTTACAGCTGCGTGGACATGAAGGGTAACCCCGACTTCGTGAAGCTCGCCGAAGCCTACGGCATCCTGGGACTGCGCATCAAGCGTAGCGCCGACGCCGAACGCGTGATTCAGAAGGCTCTGGAATACAACGAAGGCCCGGTGCTCATTCACTGCGAATGCGAAAAGGAAGACAACGTGTTCCCGATGATTCCGGCCGGTGCTCCGATTACGAGCATGATTACCGAACAGCCGAAGACTCAACTTGAAAAGCCCACGGGATCGACCTAAGGAGATAAGCCATGTTAAAGGATAAAGCACATTCTATTAGTTTGTTAGTTGCAAACCGCCCGGGCGTGCTCGTGCGCATCGCCCTCGTGTTCTCCCGCCGTGGTTACAACATCGACTCCCTGGTCGTCTCCCCCACGCTCGACCCGAACTTTAGCCGCATGAACATCATCGCTCACGGCAATCCCGAGATCTTGATGCAGATCATCAAGCAGCTCGAAAAGCTCGTGGACGTGGTGCAGGCCAAGGACCATACCGATACCGACGCCGTGGAAAAGGAACTCGCACTTATCAAGGTGCGTTGCACTCCGGACCAGCGTACCGAAATTCTGCAGCTTTGCGACCACTTCCACGCCAACACCGTGGACATGACCGCCACTTCGATGATTATCCAGATCACCGGAAACAGCCAGAAGGTCGACACGCTCAAGAGCCTGTTGCAGAAGTTCGAAATCGTCGAATACATTCGCACGGGTAAGGTCATCATGCTCCGCGGCGAAGAACAGACGTAGCGAAGAAAAGACCGCTCGGCTCTATCACAAAAACAAGAATGTGATATCGCCTCGCTCTCGCCTCCACGACTCGTTAAGACGAGTCGCTTGAGGCTCACAGAGACCGTTCGGCTCTTATGCATATTAGAAATCCGCCTTAAAAGGCGGATTTTCTTGTATTTGGTCACAGGTTTTTGCAAAACAGCTTTTCTTATAGAAATCGGGGGCTAGTTTATATATATTTTGATTTGATGGAAGGAGTTCTGCTATGAAAATCGAGAAGAAAATCGTCAAAAACAGCGCGAAGCTCAGTTTGGCCGCCAAGAGCGCCATTGCTGCATCGCTTGGTATTGCGGCCGTTACATTGACCGCTTGCGAAGAAAGTGGCACCGCAGCGGCCCCTGATCAGACCGATATCGAGAATCCTGAAACAGGAGCTCCCGAAAACGAAACTCCGAGCAGTTCAAGCGTTGTCGATATTCCCCTGAGCCACGAGGCTCTTAGCAGTTCGGCCGTTGAAGCGCTGTCGTCTGCAGCAGAACCTTTGAGCAGTTCATCGTTTGAAGACCCGTATCCACCCCCTGAAGCGGGTACCATCGCCGCACCCACCGACGAAGACATTTACGGTCCGAACTCCAGTTCTTCTTCCGAAGAGGAAGCACAAAGCAGCTCCGCTGAAGAACCGGTACCGCTCGCAGGCGACCCAATCTTTATCGACGACTCCTTAAGTTCGGTCAACTCCTCAAATTCAGAAGACCCCGCCTCGTCCAGTTCCTTCAACCGCTATCAGGGCGAATGTCCCAACGGTCCTGCAAGCCCTGACTGCAACGTACGACTTTGCGTAGATCCTGACGGTCCTTGCAACTTGATAGTCAGCATGGTATCCACTTACGAACGAAGCGACATCGCCGGATGAACTTAGTTCTATGCCTTACGGAACAGTGCAACTTGCGCTGTTCCTATTGTTATTATAAAGACACGCAGTCCGCTCGCCACAACGTGATGGACGACAAAACGCTTGAGCAGGCGATTCGCGTGGGGCTTGAACGCAGCCTGTTTTTTAAGCAGACTTACCTGAACATTACCTTTTTCGGTGGCGAACCCTTGCTGCGCAAAGACGCTATTTTCAAGGGCGTAAACATGGCCAAGGCATTCCTTGCCGAGTCCATGGACAAAGGCGAAGCGCCCAGCAACTTCAAGCTCAATTTTGCCGTCAACACCAACGGCACTCTCTTTGACGATTCCTTCTTTGAATTTTGCGAGCGGGAGCATTTCCGCATTTACCTTTCGCTTGACGGTCCGGAACACCACCACAACATCGCCCGCCGTACCGTAAACGGCTGCGGAAGTTTCAAGGAAATCGAAAAGAACATTCCGCGATTCGTAAAGTTAGGCGCAATCGCCTTAAGTACGGTAACACGCGCCCACATAGAAACCCTTGCCGAAAGCGTCAAGTGGTTGCACGAACAGGGATTCAAAAGCCTTACCACGAGCGTCGACTTTGACGGCAAATGGACCGGCGAAGATTTTGACAGACTCGCCTTGCAATACCAGAAGATGGCTTTGTACTGGAAGGAATGCCGCGACAAAGGCGACAAGATGTTCCTTGGCACGATTCAAGACAAAATAAAGTTATACCTTGCGAATTTACGGTATAGGCAATACTCTTGCCATGTATACAACGGAGCTATTGGCGTTGCGACCAATGGCAACATGTTCCCTTGCACTAGGTTCATTACCTCGAACGAGAAACCACCTTACTTACAAGGTAACGTCTTTACCGGATTCGACGAAGGCGCCTGCGAACAAATTAGACAGTTCCTGGACAACGACAAAAAGGAATGCGAGGGTTGCGACATTCGCTACCGCTGTTGCGCACATGAATGCGCCTGCACGAGCTTTTACAGCACGGGTTCTATTGAAGGCGTATCGCCTGAAGTCTGCACGCACGAACGCATGCTCGCCGAGATTACCGACAAATTAATAATCAAATAAAGAATTAAAAACCGAGGACGGCTTCGGAAATTTCGTTAGCTTCGTCGGAATAATCGTCAGCGTAGTCGGGATTGAATTCGCCCCAGCCATCACTGACGCCGCAACCCACGCCCACATCTAACGAAGACCATTTGAATGCGCCGTACACGCGTTCGAAGCGATCCATCAAGTCGGCAAAGAATTCTTCGGGGAGTTCATCTTCAATGAGTACGGAGCCATCCATTGCCAAGAGTTCGCCTTCGGGCAATTCTTCGAAGCGGCATTCATATTCATCCATCATGACGTCGTCAACCGAATACCACTCGCCCGAATCTTCGCTAGGCAGGTCCATTTCAGGATACTGCTCCATCAGGGCATCATAAACGGCGGAAAGTTCATCGGTGGTTCCGACAAAACGCATCAGTATTCGAGAATTCATAGAAACTCCATTCTTCAAGCAAATATAGCCGTTTTTAGCAAAAAAAATGAACTTTTGATTACAAAAGGGGCTTTGAAAGCCTCCTAAAACGCAAAGTGGAACTTTTTGTACCATGCAAACTTTTTATATCACACATTTTTGACAAAAATAAGAAAAAAGTAAGAAAATATCCAGCTATTACCTTGTCACAAACCTCAAATTTTTATATCTTATGTATCAGAACTCTTTGTTCTCCTCCTAACCCCCAAAAAACTAGTCCGGCTCTGCTGGGCTAGTTTTTTTATGGATTTTGCCGAAAAAAGCAAAAAAAGCTAAATTTTGGGCATTATGAAAAAGTCAGTACCTATTACGCTGCTCACCGGCTACCTCGGAGCCGGAAAAACCACCCTTCTCAATTTTGTTCTCAACAACCAGCAAGGTTACCATGTCGCCGTCATCGTGAACGACATCGGTGAAGTGAACATCGACCAGACGCTCATCGAAAAGGGCGGAAACATCACCAAGGAAGATTCTGGAAAGGTCGTTCCGCTTTCGAACGGCTGCATTTGCTGCTCCCTGAAGACCGACCTTTTGGAACAAATTGCCGAACTTCTGGAAATGAACAAGTTCGACTACATTCTGATTGAAGCGAGCGGTATTTGCGAACCGATTCCTATCGCACAAACGATTTGCATGGCCGGCGCCCAGTTGCAGAGCCGCGACGGCCGTCCGCTCCCCTGCCACCTGGACAACATCGTTTCCGTTGTTGACGTGGCTCGTCTCGCCGACGAATTCGCCGGCGGACAGAAACTACTCGACAAGGATCTCGAAGAAGAAGACATCGCCAACCTGCTCATCCAGCAGATTGAATTCTGCAACACGATTGTGATGAACAAGGTTGATAGTTTGTCTAAAACCGACCTTGAACACGTAAAGGCCGTGGTCCGCGCCTTGCAACCCGAAGCCAAGATGATCGAGACGAATTACGGCAAGGTCGAAATGAAGGATATCTTGGACACCAAGCAATTCGACTTCGAAAAGGTCGGCAACTCCGCCGCCTGGGCCAAGGAACTCATGAAAGAAACGTCTCCTGAAGACGAAGACGACCACGACGAGCATGAGCACCACCATGATCACGATGATGACGATCATGACGAACACGAACATCATCACCACGACCATGACGACCACGATCATGAAGACCACAGCCACTGCGACCACGAACATGGCGTGTGCCATTGCGGCCACCACCACGACAAGGATCATCCGCATGGTGACGAATACGGCATCAGCACGTTCGTGTACGAACGCCGCCGCCCGCTGATTCGTGAACGCTTTGAAGTGTTGCTTGACGACTACCCGACTAGCATTATCCGCACCAAGGGTCTCGTGTGGTTCGAAGATGAACGCGACAACAGCTACCTGTTCGAACAGGCCGGCAAGCAGGCGTCCGCCCAGAATTTCGGACCTTGGTTCGCTAGCGAAAGCGAAGCGGAACAGAAGCGAATCCTGCGCGAAAATCCGGACTTGCTCAAGGTGTGGGACGAAAAGTACGGGGACCGCATTATCCGCCTCGTCTTCATCGGCCAGCACATGGACAAGAAAAAGATTATCGCCGCGATGGATTCTTGCCTAGGAGAATAAAGACCGGACTGGCTAATCCCTGCAGATTCCTTACGCTGGAGCCAGTCCTCTCGCCACCGCCCCTGTTTAATAACAGGGGCTTTGTGGCTCACAAAAGACCGAGCTGGCTAAACTCAACCGAGTCCTTACTCTGAAGCCAGCTCTCTCGCCACCGCCCCAGCTTAACGCATGGGGCTTTGTGGCTCACAGAAGACCGAGCTGGCTAAACAAGACCGTTCGTGACAATTCAAGATAAGTCCGCACCTAAATGGTGTGGACTTTTTTCTATCTTTACGCCCGAAAGAAGTAAACAGTATACAGTGATCAGTAAACAGGAATGTAAAAGGAACATTCTTATTACAATCCCAACCACTAATCACTAACCACTAATCACTAACCACTAACCGCTATTATGCTTTTCAATTTCGACATGATCCAGGGCGTGTATGCCCGCATTCCTGCCCGCGTTGAAGCTGCCCGCAAGCAGCTGGGCCGTCCGCTCACCCTCGCCGAAAAGATTATCTACAGCCACCTGATCGACGGCGCCGAGAACAGGACTTACGAGCGCGGCAAGGATTTTGCCGAATTCCACCCGGACCGCGTGGCCATGCAGGACGCTACCGCCCAGATGGCCCTTTTGCAGTTCACCACCGCCGGTAAGGCCCGCGTGGCAGTGCCGAGCTCCGTGCACTGCGACCATTTGATTATCGCTCGCGAAGGTGTCGAAAAGGATTTGCCCCGCGCGAAGGAAGAAAGCAAGGAAGTTTACGATTTCCTCCAGTCCGTGTCCGCCAAGTACGGCATTGACTGCTGGCTCCCGGGTGCTGGCATCATCCACCAGGTGGTGCTCGAAAACTACGCCTTCCCGGGCGGAATGATGATCGGTACCGACTCCCACACCGTGAACGCCGGCGGCCTCGGCATGCTCGCGATTGGCGTGGGCGGTGCAGACGCTGTTGACGCGATGGTCGGCCTCCCGTGGGAACTCAAGTACCCGAAGATGATCGGCGTGAAGCTCACCGGCAAGCTCCAGGGCTTCGCAACCGCGAAGGACATCATCCTCAAGCTCGCAGGCATCCTCACCGTGAAGGGCGGCACCAACGCCATTATCGAATACTTCGGCGAAGGCGCACGCAGCCTCTCCGCAACAGGCAAGGCAACGATTGCGAACATGGGTGCCGAAGTGGGCGCTACCTGCTCCACCTTCAGCTACGACGATTCCATGAGCCGCTACCTCAAGGTCACCGGCCGCGCCGACGTTGCCGCCGCCGCCGACAAAATTGCAGAACACCTCAAGGCCGACCCCGAAGTCGAAGCCGAACCGGAAAAGTACTTTGACCGCGTCGTGGAAATCAACTTGAGCGAACTCGTGCCGCACTACAACGGCCCGTTCAGCCCGGACCGCGCCTACGCCGTGACCGACATGGCAGAAAGCCTCAAGGCCACCGAAACCAAGCCGGAATCTACCCCGGTCGTAAGCGCCGCCCTCATCGGTAGCTGCACGAACTCCAGCTACGAAGACCTGTTCATGGCAGCGAACATGATCAAGCAGGCCCTCGCGAAGGGTCTCAGCCCTAAGTGCCCGCTCCTCATCAACCCGGGTTCTGAACAGGTGCGCTACACCGCCGAACGCGACGGCCTCATCGACCTGTTCAAGCAGTTCGGTGCAACGATCATGACGAACGCCTGCGGTCCTTGCATTGGCCGCTGGGACCGTGCCGGAGCCGACAAGAAGGAACTCAACACCATCGTCCACAGTTTCAACCGCAACTTCGCAAAGCGCGCCGACGGCAACCCGAACACTCACGCCTTCGTCGCCTCCCCGCTCATGGCCGTGATTGCAGCGCTCAGCGGCGACATCCGCTTCAACCCGATGACCGACACCCTCGTGAACAACGAAGGCAAGGCCGTGAAGCTCGACCCGCCGGAACAGTGCGAACTTCCGCCGAAGGGTTTTGAAGTCAAGGATGCCGGCTACCAGGCTCCTGCCGAAGACGGTTCCAAGATTATCGTTTCCATCAACCCCGAAAGCAAGCGCCTCCAGGCCCTCGCTCCGTTTGCGGCTTGGGACGGCAAGGACATCGCCGGTGCCCCGCTCCTCATCAAGGCGAAGGGCAAGTGCACCACCGACCACATCTCCATGGCCGGCCCATGGCTCAACTACCGCGGCCACCTCGAAAACATTTCGAACAACATGCTCATCGGCGCCGTGAACGCTTTCAACGGCGAAACGAACAAGGTCCTCTGCCAGTGCGGCGAATACAAGGAAGTCCCCGAACTTGCGAAGATTTACAAGGCCAAGGGCACGGGCTCCATCGTCATCGGTGACGAAAACTACGGTGAAGGTTCCAGCCGCGAACACGCCGCCATGGAACCGCGATTCCTCGGCGTGAAGGCCGTGATCGTGAAGAGCTTCGCCCGCATCCACGAGACGAACCTCAAGAAGCAGGGCATGCTCGCCCTCACCTTCAAGAACGCCGCCGACTACGACAAAATCCAGGAACAGGACGTGTTCGATATCGTCGGTCTCACCAAGTTCGCCCCGGATTCCGAGTTCACGCTCGTCGCCCACCACAAGGATGGCTCCGTCGATAACATCGCCCTCAGCCACACCTACAACGAACAGCAGTGGGCATGGTTCAAGGCGGGTTCGGCCCTCAACCTCATCCGCGCGAACAACAAATAGGAGCTTTATTCCGGCACCCGCCCAAACAAACGAAAAAAAGTGCCATTTTTTGAAAATTTGACAAAAACGTGACACTTTTACAGGTTTTGTTTATATATATTGAGAGTATGGTGCCGGAGTAGCACCCCAAAGTTTTTAAAAAGGATCATTATGCTTTCTTACGCCGAAGCTTATAAAATCGCCGCCGAAGTCCACAAAGGTCAGACAGACAAAGCAGGTGGCCCCTACATTGATTTTCTACAGAACGTCGCCGACTACCTGAAGAACAAGGGCGAATCCGAAGAAGTGCAGACGCTCGCTATTTTGCAGGACTTGATTACCTCTTCTACCAAGAAGACTCCGGAAGAAGTCATTGCGATGGGCGTGCCGGCAGACATGGTCGACATGATCCAGAAGATGACCTACCACAAGAATCAGGGTTGGATCGATGAATACAGTTGCAAGCTAATGGCCGAAGGAGTCCCTGCCGAAGAAGCCAACTATGAAGCACGCGAAAAAGAATTCGTGAAGTTCATGGAAACGCTCAAGGCAAACCCGCTGATGGCAAAGGCCAAGAGCGCCATTCTGAATGTGCTCATGGACGACAAGTACATCAAGCGCCAGGAACGCCGCGAACTTAAGACCAAGTTCCGCCTGAAAAAGTACCAGGCCGCTATCGAAGCCCTCGGCGTTTAACGTCCAAAGCTATCGACTGATAGCAAAGCAATCAATTTTGATCAAGCCCCGTCCATTCGGGGCTTTTTTATATCCGCTCATCAAAATTTTTTATTGCTTTCAATGTAGCCGAAAAAGCCGTATTTTGCTATTTTTACGCGCGTAATTTAAGAGTCCCCGTAAACCATGCGGGGCAAAACAAAAAGGAACACAACCATGGCAAATAAAGTCTATAACTTTAGCGCAGGACCGTCTGTCCTGCCCGAACAGGCACTCAAGGAAGCATCTGCTGCATGCATCGACTTCGAAAACAGCGGCATCAGCATTCTCTCCATGAGTCACCGTTCAAAGCCGATTGAAAACATGTTCGCCCAGACGGAACAATACCTCCGTGAATTGATGGGCATCCCTGAAGACTATGACATCGTTTTCCTCGGTGGTGGCTGCTCCCTTTTGTTCTGCATGCTCCCGATGAACTTCCTCGACCAGGACGCTACGGCAGACTACGCTCTGACTGGCGTTTGGGCAAACAAGGCTTACAAGGAAGCCAAGCAGTTCGGTAACGCTCTCGCCGCTTGCGACACCAAGTCCGAAACTTACAGCCGCATCGACAAGAACCTCAAGCTCAGCGACAACGCCAGCTACCTCCATGTGACGGCCAACAACACCATCTACGGTACCGAATGGCACAACTTCCCGAAGCCGAAGTCCGGCTTCCTCATGGCTGACGTGAGCTCCGACTTCCTCGCCCGCAAGATCAACGTGTCCGACTTCGGCGTTGTGTACGGCGGCGCCCAGAAGAACATCAGCTGCGCTGGCGTGACTGTTACCATCATCAAGAAGGGCCTCCTCGGCAAGGTGAACCGCACCATCCCGACCATGCTCAACTTCCAGACCCACATCGACGCCGCCAACATGTTCAACACTCCTCCGGTATTCGCCGTGTACGTGATGAACCGCACCCTCAAATGGCTCAAGGAATTCGGTGGTGTCGAAGCTATCGAAAAGGTGAACCGCAGCAAGGCTGCTCTCCTTTACAGCGCCCTCGACAACTCCAAGGTGTTCGTCGGTACCGCTGCCAAGGAAGACCGCTCCATCATGAACGTTCCGTTCGTGTTCAACAAGGACGTGGTTGCCGCTGACAAGGCTGACGATCTCGCCAAGGAATTCCTCGAATTCGCAAAGGCCCGCGGTTTGCAGCAGCTCAAGGGTCACCGCTCCGTGGGTGGCTTCCGCGCATCCATCTACAACGCGATGCCGGTCGAAGGCGTGCAGGCCCTCGTTGACTGCCTCGGCGACTTCGAAAAAAAGGTTCTCGGCTAATATAGATTAGGGAAGGCTTACGCCCTCCCTAGAACCTACCTTACACAAAATAACCCGCTTAACTCTGAGTTTTTTCTCTAGGTGGCGGGTTATTTTTATGGGCATACGCCCTTGGCGTATGCGGATAAATTTATTCTGCGTCAGTTTTCTTGCTGAACTTGTTCACCACGTCGGGCACGATGTCCATGACCTTACTGACAAGCGAACTGTCCTTGCTAATGGGCATTACGCGCACGTCGTCGCCCTTGATGACGAGGAAGGCCACCGGTTCGACCGAGGCACCACCACCAGAAGCGGAGGTGTCCCCTTTGTTCTGGTGACCACCAAAACCGAAGCCCACCGACACGCGACTCACGGGCACGACCGTGGATTCTCCGGCCTGAATGGGGTTACCGATAACAGTCTCCGCCTGCGTAATAAAACGGAGCTTTTCCAAAAGAGTTTCTGCAAGTTTTTCAATAGCCATGACTTTAATATAATAAAAACAGGTATGGGGTATGAGGTCGGCGCTTCGCACCTTTGAGCTATGAGCAGCAATAATCGCGCCGAAGACGCTAGTATCGCGCTTCGAAAATGCGGTCGCTGGCGGTAAAGAACGTACGTTCCAAGTCCGGCCACGACATATAGCCCCAAACGACCGCCACACGTCCACCATCAAGCCGACTCGCAATTCCATAGGAGCCTTCTCCCGCTTCGAAATAAATGCAGTCATTCGCCGTGAAAATGTCGCGGGGTTCGACTTTTTTCAAATCGGACGCCCAAGCATCGAACACATCCTGTTCCACCTGATCCCAGCTACGAGCCACATTCCAGCGAAGGTTTCCGTCGCGATAACTTTGCACCAGCACCGGAAAACTATTCCGGGCGCCTAAAAAGAATTTCGTCTGAATGGACGCACGTCCCTGTTCTCGATATTCAAACGGAAGGCTCAAGAACGCCTGCGGAAAACCTCCATGAAAACCGGGGAAACGGCGAACGTAATTTTCAAGATCAGCCCTTTCATAATGACGGTAGCTGTCATGCTTGAAAATGAAGATGTGTCTGTCGGCTCGAAAGCTCTGTTCCAAGAAGTTTCCTCTCAAGATAGGAATGCTTCCCTGAAAATGTCCACTATTCATATAGTAGTCCAAGGCATACACATCACTCTGGAATTCCAAAATGGACACATCGAGCGTATCGCCCAGCATCACCGCATAGCGGTAGTCAAACCGACGTTCCAGCGATGGAATCTCTGCATTTTTGGAAGAGTCTACCGCAAAGGATACAGGTTTCAGAAACTTATATGCGATCTTGGAATAATCGACAGGAACCACTTTTTCTTCTTGGCAGCCCGCAACAAGCATTACAACACTTGCAAGCAGAATCATCTTAAGGAATCGAGAAGAAAAACGCATAGTCACAATTTAGTAAAAATCATTCCGCGTAGCTGCAATATTCACGCAGGGGGCATTTGCGACAATGATCAGTAGAAATTCTGCAAACAAAGCCGTCAGTTCCATCTTCCAGGTAGAACTGCAAGCCATGCGCAGCTACATAGGCGCTCAAGGCATCCACCTTCGATGTTTTTACCTCGACGTTGTCGGAGCATTCCATCAAACGCTGCACAAGCGCCACATACATGTCCGTCGCGAGTTTCTGCTTTTGTAGAGGCTCCAGGTCCGCAAAGCCGTCGCTTGCTGGCCCAAGAATCGAAAGGTAGCGGCGAGCGCCCATCGTTAAAGGCAGTGGTGGCCATTTGGGCGAGGGCGCGCAGTCCAGCGAAAGCCCCACCGGTGCAGGCGCGAGCAAGCGGTAAATGGCTGCGCAAACTTTCGGGCGCGGGTTTCCCTTGCCCATAAAGTAAATTTCTCCAAGGTCACGCCAAAGTTCTTCGGGCGTGCGGGACTTAAGCCATTCCCGCAAATTCCCGTGCCGGCGCACAAAGAGTCCAACGCTCCAGAAAATTCCCGCTACATTTTCAAACAAACTCCAGGTGCGGCAACCGAATGCTGATTCTACGCAAGATTCAATATCCTGCGCCTTCGGCACCGGCAACGTCCAGAGCTTTTCTCCAGGGAATTTTTCATTGAGCGCCTGCAAAAGCGTCACAAATTCCGAGTAGCTCGCGTCTTGAAAAAGCGCCGTGCCTAAAAGAGTCCACGCGATGCGTTCGTTTGCGCCCTTTTCTTGCCTTGCCACCGCAAGCACCGGGTCGTCGATTCGGGCAAACAACCGCACAAACTCTGCCGTTGCCTTGAACAACGCAGGTTCGTCGTGAATAAATCGCTTGACCGAAACCATCGGCAAAACCTAAAATACTAGAGGGCCTCGCCCACCTTCACGGCTGTTCCTACGCGGCTCTGGAAAAGCCCCGGATTCCTTTCGCGGATTTTTTTGTCAACCACGAGAATCACGGTACTTCCCATTTCGAAGCGACCCAGTTCGCCGCCCTTTTCCACGCGGATTTCTTGCGAAGGTTTCCAGTCGTAGCGCTTGCAGTCCCTGGGGAGCTTACCCGCATTCACAAGGAGTTCATCCGTGTAGGCGACTCCGATGCGGCCCACGTTCGTGGCTCCGACTTTTACCACCAACATCTCGGAGCCGTCGTCCAAACGCAAGTGGCTCGTAAGGCGTTCGTTAATGCAGAACAGGCCTTCTACGCGTTCCACGCTCCCCACATTCACCGGCCAAAGCGTACCCGGGCAGTAGCTGGCATCAACCACTTCGGCCTTTGCCGGGCTATGAATGCGATGGTAATTGAACGGAGCCAAGTAAATCGTCGCGAAGGCGCCACCTTCAAAGCGCATCGCCATTTCTTCGTCGCGGAGCAGGTCCTTGAGCGTGTAAGTCTTGCCCTTCGCCTGGATCAGTTCCTGCTTGCCGTCAAAAACAGCAGTTTGCGAAAGCACGCCGTCTACCGGCGACACAATTTCGGAATCAGCAATCGGGCGCATTCCCGGCTTGAGTCTGCGGATAAAAAGTTCGCCGATGTTTGCGTAATGTTCCAGCGGATATTCCGACTCTTCCATATTCAGCTTGTAATAAGCGGCAAAAGCGTTGCGTGCCTTCTTGGAAATCACGGGCAGCTTGAGACGGGTCAACGCACCGAAGGCACGGCTAGCGGCATTCTTCGGCAACAACTTCATAAAGACGTAAAAAGCGGTATTCATACGGGCAAAGATAGAAATTTAAATCATACAGGAATAGCCGCGATTTCTCGCGGCCATTCTTTTTTCTAACCACCAAACTTTTTACTTACCGCACTGGTCGTAAGATCCGAACTTGTCGATGATATTTTCGCCATCCGTGAGGAACTGGAGCTGAACCCTAGCCACTTTTCCAAGGACATCTTCGATCTTTTCGTTAGATTCCTCATCGATATTCCTGAACGCATCCCAGGAGACCTTGCCCCACACCTTGTCATCGGAATAATCGACATCGGCATACCAGTACTTGTTGGCGTCATAGTTGGTGACGATAACAATCCTGATATAGTTGTAAGTGCTGTAATGTATGCAGAAGCCTCCCCATGCACTGATGTCAGCCGGTTCCATGTTCGAACTGACGGTATTGAATCCAATGGAAGCGATGCTGTCCAAATCAATAGTCCCTTCGTCCGTTTTCACATACATCGTAAATTCATGATACTTGCTCACCAAGGACGGAATAGCGTTCCCGTCAGCGTCATACTTCACATCGTCGGGGAAATTGTAATTGAAGACATCTTCTAACTCAAAAGTATTCGTCCAAACGCCGCCAGCCGTTGCACCGGAAATACCAAGGTCTACCTGGTCTCCGTCAGCCGCGCCATCCCATAGGAAACTCTTTCCGGACTTGTAATCGGACGACTCCGTCGCCTTTACATCCTTGTATTCACCGACATCCTTTACCGCAAGGTTTTCTGGCATCAGGTAGCTAAGCCGTTTAATGGTAAATTCCGTACCAGAATTATTTTCCTTTACAAATTTCAGGCGGATGGTCGTCAACTTCTTCAAGATATTATCAGAATTTGACACATCTGCAAATTGATAGCATCTGGTTTCCATATGGGAGGCTCTCTTTGAATCGTCATAAGAGCTGAGAGTCATGTCGTTTTCGTCTTCGTTCTTGGCAAAAGTCAACTTGAGAAAGTTGTTTTCGTCTGCATTCTCGGGAACAAGCTGCATCTCGATATCCATCATGGATTCATACTCGATACATATACCCTTCCATTTTTCCGACACATCTGCCGAATGAATAACTTCCTTACCATTTTTTGTAGATTTTCCCGCAACAAGGAACTGAAGGCCCACATCCGGATTTGAACTGGATTCATCGAAAAAGACGTTTCCTTCATAGCCACCATCCGTAGGTTCGAATTCACCGTAACTGAATTCAATGTAGGCTTTGGTAGAATCTCCGAAAAGACTCCATTTGCCAGATGTTCCCTCGTCGCCTTCGTCGAAGCCCGTGTTTACATGGTCGCCATCCCTCTTGGACCACCACATCTCCCAGCGGACGTAAGGCGTCAACCGCTGAATGGTGAATTCGCCCGATGCACCCGATTCGCCTACAAAGACCAGCTGCACAGAACGCACCTTCTTGACAATGTCAGATCCATCCGTTTTAGCCGATTTTTTCATCTTGAAATCTTCCCAAGATGCGCAACGGCTTTCGTTTCCGGAATCCTTCATATTCAAGCTCACAAAAGGCACATCCTTGTCTACAGAAGAACTTGCGTAGTCCGCCGTATCGAGGCGGATTTCCACATCAAAATCAGACTTGTACGCAATGCATATGCCGTCGCCGTCCTGAGAAAGGTCGGCGGGAGAACCGTCCGGATTGGAAACATCATAGGCGATACCGGCACGGGCAAGGCCATTTGCGCTCGCCTTTTTAAGCGATACACGGCCTACCAAAGCCATCTTATTATTTTCCAGTTTAATTTCAGACCCATCCATGACATTCCAGGCCGTAAGATTATAAGACTCGTTCCAAAAACCGTTTCTTTCTTCCGTGGTGCCATCACTCACCGAAGTTGCCGATTCATTTGAACAAGCGACCAACGCAAGACTACTCAGAAACCCCCAGCATAGAACTCTTGCTTTTGTAAGTTTATTCATATTAACCCTCATTTTTTTTGTGTATTTTTTGACAATGGAAACATCTGCAAGTTCAAACGATAAACTTGATTTGGTTCCTTACAAGTGTTAGCTATCGCTACAATCTTTCTGCGACAGGATTCCAGTTCCCGCACAATTTGTTCATAAGTATCGCGATCTATTCCCATCGTTATGCCCGAAACATCGCGATCATTGACATCAAACTCATCAATTGCCTTCTGTGCAAAGCAAGCCATTTCACGATGCATAGAACGTAGCACCAAAGGCATCACATCGGAATTTCCGACCAAAGCTTTTTCTGTCTGCACATAGACATTCTTGGACTTGCGCTGCAAAATTCCGACACTCACCATAAAGTTCAAAGATTTGCGAACTTCGTCCGCCGTAATCGGCTGCCAGCACATTTCGGCAACAGCTTTAGGTGTGGCACCTGGCATCATGGCCACCAATTCACGCAAAACCGGATTTTTCCAAGATTCAAAATACGTGAAGGCATCTGCATCGACCACTCGAATCTTGTTCGCTTTCGCGATATCCTTCATGCTTGCGAAAGCATTCTTTTTCGTTTCGTCGTCCTTCGCTTGGTTATAATGCACAAGGCTGCGAAAATATGCATATTCGAAGCCACCCAGATTCATGGCCGAAGCAACTCTTTCAATTCCCAATTCACTGAGACTGCTTTTTCCTTCGCACACCAATTTCAAGTATGTCGGTGAAGTGAAGCCCGCCAAGCGGGCAAATTCACGCCATGTAAACGAGCAAGTCCTCTTACGTTCATCGTAAAAGTCCTGCATACAGCTGCGATAATCGCGATATTCCGTTACTGGTTTCACAAAAAAAACTCCTACCCTTTTTCTTTGCATCCTTAATATACCATTTTTTGTATCATCTGTCAATATTTTTATGATACAAATCAAAAAAAAACTTTTTTTTTCGCGCAACTTTTTTGTATCTTTGGGGCACCGTAAACCTATTACACAAATTAATATCAGTTAGGAGATAAATTAAATGCTCAAAAAAATCATTCTTGCAAGTGCTCTTGCAGCGGCTTCATCCTTTGCCGCGTGGGATTTGTTCCCTGTTCTTGAAAATCATAAGGGACAGACTATGGTCATCTCTTCTTACAGGACCACCTCTATCGAGGATAAGCAATACCACAGCCTTAATCTCTATTTCGGTTCCCGTTACACGGTATTTCCGAACCTTGAACTTGCGCTCATCGTTCCGTACCATGTATTTTCGTACTATGGCGGAAACAAAATAGGGACGGACGGAACTGGTTCAATCAGTCTTTTTACACGTTACCAATTTATTCCCACCATGAACGTGTTTGCGGATATTTATTTTCCCAATGAAGGCTACTACGATGATCCATGGTATTTCCAATTCGGCTTGCAATATTCAAGGAAACTAAATCAGTTGCTCAACTTCGGATCTCAGCTTTCTGTTAGAACAAACACAAAAGGAGAGGGTGAAGACGTTCCTTTATCCACATCCGCTGCGTTGGAACTTGATTTTACCGTTACAGAAAACTTTGCCCCATACATAAGAACGAACGGGACACTGGATCTCGGAGCGTTCTCAGACCATGGATACCAATTCTCTCATGGCGGTGGAGATTTATA
The DNA here is from genome assembly GCF_045601785.1 of Fibrobacter sp. Lineage (GTDB taxonomy): Bacteria > Fibrobacterota > Fibrobacteria > Fibrobacterales > Fibrobacteraceae > Fibrobacter. The sequence continues at coordinate 153,048 of NZ_JAZSAF010000057.1, read as the reverse complement.
TCTTTCCTCGGCTATCGGTGTGAAATACGACTTTAACGAAACCATTTCTATCGATGCCTCAGGTTCAATTGGCAAAGTGGTTAACGAAGATGACAGTTCCCTTGAAATTGGTGCAGCTTTGGCCTTTTTGCTGAATTTCTAAAAAAGCTATTGGGTCGGCATTATTTTACTGCACGCTTGCGCACTACCATTATTTTTTGTATATTGTGTCCGGAACGATTTTGACACTCAGCTGTCAAAAAAAATGTTTATCTTTGTACCGACAAAAATTTTAACGAGAGTTTCTAATTACTATGGCAGCAGCAAAGTATACCGAAGACAGCATTAGAACACTGGAATGGAACGAACATATCCGCGAACGTCCGGGTATGTACATCGGCAAGCTCGGCGACGGCAACAGCCCCGACGACGGCATTTACGTGCTGGTGAAAGAAATTATCGACAACTCCATCGACGAATTCGTGATGGGTGCCGGCAAGCAGATTATCATTGACATCGAAGACCACAGCGCCCGCGTGCGCGACTACGGCCGCGGCATTCCGCTCGGCAAGGTCATCGACTGCGTATCGAAGATTAACACCGGTGGTAAGTACGACTCCGAAGCCTTCCAGAAGTCCGTGGGCTTGAACGGTGTGGGTACCAAGGCGGTGAACGCCCTTTCGACCAAGTTTATCGTCAGGAGTTTCCGCGACGGCCGCGTCAAGGAAGCCGAATTCAGCAAGGGCAAGCTTGTCCGCGAAGAACGCGAAAAGAATACGACCGAAAAGAACGGTACCGAAATCTATTTCGAACCGGATGCCAGCATTTTCAAGAATTTCCGATTCTTGCCGGGCTACATGGAAGAAAAGGTATGGAACTACGCCTACCTGAACAACGGACTTTCGCTCGTGATGAACGGCAAGACCTACAACAGCCCGAACGGCCTTCTGGACCTGTTGCAGAACCACGTGGACGATTCTATCCGTTACCCGGTGGCCCACTTTAAGGCAAATGATATCGAAGTCGCCTTTACCCACGGCAACCAGTACGGCGAGCACTACTACAGCTTTGTGAACGGCCAGCACACTACGCAGGGCGGTACGCACCAGCAGGCCTTCCGCGAAGGCATTGTGAAGGGCGCCCGCGACCATTTCAAGAAGGACCTTGACCCGGCCGACGTGCGCAACTGCATTATCGGCGCCATCTCCGTGCGCATCCAGGAACCGGTTTTCGAATCGCAGACCAAGACCAAACTCGGCTCGACGACGGTCGCTCCGGGTGGCGCCCAGCTGCGTACCTGGATTGTAGATTACGTGGCCTCGCAGCTCGACAACTACCTGCACAAGAATCCGGAAACCGAAAAGGCCCTTTTAAACCGCATTACGCAGAACGAACGCGAACGCAAGGAAATCGCGGGCATCAAGAAGCTTGCGAACGACCGTGCGAAAAAGGCGAACCTGCACAACCGCAAGCTGCGCGACTGCAAGATTCACCTGACCGACGCGAAGAACGCGCTCAACCGCGAAACCATGATCTTCATTACCGAAGGTGACTCTGCATCGGGTTCCATCACCAAGGCCCGCAACGTGCAGACGCAAGCGGTGTTCAGCTTGCGCGGTAAGCCGCTCAACAGCTTCGGCATGACCAAGAAGGTCGTATACGAAAACGAGGAATTCAACCTGTTGCAGCACGCGCTCGATATCGAAAACGGTCTCGAGAACCTCCGCTACGACAAGGTGATTATCGCGACCGATGCCGATGTGGACGGTATGCACATTCGTCTTTTGCTGATGACCTTCTTCTTGCAGTTCTTCCCCGAACTCGTGGAACAGAAGCACCTGTTCATTCTGCAGACGCCGCTGTTCCGCGTGCGTAACAAGCAGGTGACCAAGTACTGCTACGACGAAGTGGAACGCGACAGGGCTGCGAAGGAAATCGGCAAGACCGGCCTCGAGATTACCCGATTCAAAGGTCTCGGCGAAATTTCTCCGGAAGAATTCGGCCAGTTCATCGGTGAAGACATGCGTCTTGAAACGGTGGTGCTTCCGCCCGACGCCTCGTTCGGCAAGATGCTCGCCTACTACATGGGGAACAACACTCCGCAGCGTCAGGACCACATCGTACAGAACCTCCGCGCCGAAGCCGTGGAAGAACTGTAATTTTTGCCAAAATGCAGGAAACCGGATCTGCCCCGCGGAAACCCTGATACCGCTCGGACAACGCAGACCGGTTTTTTGTATAATATGTAGGTAACAGGAGGTAAACATGTTTACCGAATCAAAAAAATTTTCTGCAGGGCTCAAAAGAGTATGGCTGTGGTGCGCAACGGCAGCCATTCTATGCCTACCCGCAACAACTTTTGCAAACGAGCAATTTAGCCCTGCAGAGCTGGACACCCTTGTATCAACAATCGCACTTTACCCCGACCCCCTACTGGTGCAGGTTCTTGCAGCATCGGTTCATGGAGATGAAATTCCGGGGGCATCCGACTGGGCTAACCAGCACAAGAATCTCAAAGGAAAAGATCTCGCCGAACAAATCAAGCTCGAAGAGCTCCCCTACGATGAAAGCGTGCAGGCGTTGATTCCGTTCCCGACCGTACTTGCAACCATGGCAAAATACCAGGTTTGGACGGATCAGCTGGGCGATGCGGTCGCGACGCAAAAAGAGGCCGTGATGGATGCGGTTCAGCGAATGAGGACTTCGGCGCTCCACCACGGACATCTGCAAAGTAACGAACAGGTGAAGGTCATCAAGGAAAAGACCATTGTCATTGAACCCGTGCAGAAGGAATATATATATGTTCCTGTATATAATCCACGCGTAGTCTACTACACCTATTCTAGAGGATACCCAGGACTCACCTACCGTTCCGGAGTATGGATTGGCTCCTATTACGACCCCTGGGGATGGAATACAAGCCGTTTCGAATGGGACACGCACCTGATCTATGTCCACGATTACCGCTGGTACCATAACAGGCCGCGCCCGCGCCATCATCATTACGCTCCTCCTCCCCCGAGGTACCATCATTCGGCCCCGCCGAGAAATGATCATTACGCGGTTCCTCCCAGCAGACCCACAAAAGTTCCGATGAACCACCATTCAGCGCCTCGCAACTACACAGCTCCGCAGCCGACATTCAACAAGACCAAGGCCGACATTCAAAGGGAGGCCGCCCACACACCAAGAACCATGACCATTCGAAACTCCAATGACGATTGGCAGGACGATTATGCCGAACAAAACAAGAGACAGAATTTCGGCAATGTCAACTCGACCCGAAGCAGTGGTAGCAGCAACCGCAGCGGCGGAAGCAGACACGGCGGTTTCGGCAAGAGCATAAGAAAATAACCATTTTACTATATTTTGCGGCGTTAAAAACTAAAGGATTAACCATGGAAATCCCTGAATCTTCGAATTTTGTACAGGACATTATCGTTAACGATCTCAAGACGGGCAAGCGCAAGAGCGTGCATACCCGTTTCCCGCCCGAACCGAACGGTTACATCCACATCGGACACGCCAAGTCCATCTGCCTGAATTTCGGTACAGCAAACAAGTACAAGGACTTCGGCGGCATCACGAACCTCCGTTTCGACGACACGAACCCCACCAAAGAAGACGTGGAATACGTGGACTCCATCCGTGAAGACGTGAAGTGGCTCGGCTTTGAATGGAAGGGCGGCGAATACTTCGCCAGCGACTACTACGACCAGATTTACGCTTTTGCCGAAAAGCTGATCGAAATGGGCAAGGCCTATGTAGAAGACCTGACCCGCGACGAGATGCAGGAATACCGCGGTAACGACGCCGGCAAGCCGAGCCGTCCGAGCCCTTACCGCGACCGCAGCGTGGAAGAGAACATGAAGCTCTTCCGTGAAATGCGCGACGGCAAGTATGCCGACGGCGAAAAGTGCCTACGCGCCAAGGTGGACCTTTCGAGTCCGAACATGAACATGCGCGACCCGGTCATCTACCGCATCAAGCACTGCACCCACCACCGCACCGGTGACAAATGGTGCATCTACCCGATGTATGACTTTGCGCACCCGCTTTCCGACTGGATCGAAGGCATTACGCACTCTATCTGTACGCTTGAATTCGAAGCTCACCGTCCGCTGTACGACTGGTTTTTGATTGAACTGGGTCTGGACAATCGCCCGCAGCAGATTGAATTTGCCCGTTTGAACCTCACCTACACCATGATGAGCAAGCGTAAGCTCCTCGAACTGGTGCAGACGAAGGCCGTAATGGGCTGGAACGACCCGCGTATGCCGACGGTCTGCGGTTACCGCCGCCGTGGTTTTACCCCGAGTTCCATCCGCGAGTTCTGCGACCGCATCGGCGTTTCCAAGGCCGACTCCATGGTCGACGTGAACTTGCTCTACTTCTGCATCCGCGAAGAACTGAACCAGACCGCGAACCGCGTAATGGCGGTGATTGATCCGGTCAAACTCGTGATTGACAACTGGGAAGCAGGCAAGGTGGAAATGATCGAAGTGGAAAACAACCCGAACGATCCGAACGCAGGTACCCGCCAAGTTCCGTTCAGCGGCGAGCTCTACATCGAAGCAGACGACTTTATGGAAGAACCGCCGAAGAAGTATTTCCGCTTGAAGCCGGAAGGCGAAGTTCGCCTGAAGGGCGCTTACTTCGTGACCTGCAAGAGCGTTGAAAAGAACGCCGACGGCAAGGTGAAGGTGATTCACTGCGTTTACGACCCGCTGAGCAAGGGTGGCGAAACTCCCGATGGCCGTAAGGTCAAGGGCACCATCCACTGGGTTTCCGCCGCTCACGCCGTGGATGCCGAAGTGCGCCTGATCGACAATCTCTTCACGCTCGAAGACCCCTCGGCAGTTCCCGAAGGCGAAGACTGGCACGACTACCTGAACCCGGAATCCATGGTTGTGAAGCAGGCCAAGGTGGAACCGAGCCTTGCAAACGCAAAACTTGAAGACCGCTTCCAGTTCATGCGCCAGGGCTACTTCTGCCTTGACAGCGAGGATTCCAAGCCGGGCCACCTGGTGTTCAACCGCACGGTTGGCCTGAAGGATAGCTTTAATCCGACAAAATAATGTGAGGTGAGAGATGTGAAAGGCGAGGTTAAACGATCCTCATTTCACATTCCACATTACATTTCTAGCTTAGAAAATATTTTATACAAATTAAAATTCAACATCCTAGAGACTTTTCTGGGGTGTTTTTTCATATTTATCGCCTTTTTTTTTACAATTTTTCATTTTTAATTATTCGTTTTTGATTTAAAAAGCTACATTCAATACGATAAAGTATTCGAGGCGCTTATGGAAAACGCAAAAAAGACCATTAACCTGTTCCTCAAGAACAAGTTTAACAGCGTAAATGAACTCAAAGCCGAACTGTACAAGGCGGGTGTTGCCGCCATGGAAGAAGGCTGGACATTCATGGACGCGAGTTTCCAGCTGGGCGGCAAGGCCCGCGACGACGGCATGGACGGCGAAGAGGTCGAGCAGACCCTTCGCCGGGCGTTCTCCGCCGAGAAGCGAACCTCTGAACGCACCGAAGAAGCCCCCGCAGCGACGGCGCAGAACGCAGCCCCGTCTGCGGAAAATGCTTCTCAGGCCGCATCGACCCCGCAGACGGTCGCCATGCCGATTATCAATCCGCTTTCGGCCAGCATGATTTCGATGGAACAAATGCTTGCCATGGGACTCGACACGCAGTCTCTGGAACTGCTGCAAAACTTCAAGATTGATCCCGAAGCACTCTCCATTCCCTGGCCAGCCGCAGACTGGCGCAAGGACCTAGCTAAGCTTCTGGAAGCCACCTTTGACCCTGATGAAACGATTGCATTCAAGGTGTCAAACACTCCCGACAGCACCGAAGAACTCGTCTCCAACATCATCGGGCAGGACGACTCCATCAAGAAAATCATGAAGAGTCTGGATAGCCCCGAAGGAGCGCTCCTCTGCATCAATGCCACCAAAGGCGGCGACGACGCATCTGACGAATCTTGGCGTTACCGCTATGTTGTGGTCGACAATCCCAAGATGTCCCTGGCCAAGCAGCTCGCCTACTACAAAGCATTGAACTTGCCTTGCGCAGCCCTTGTGAACACGGGCGCAAATTCCGTGCAGGCCTGGATCAAGATTTTTGCCAACGACGAAGAAGAATACAACGAGCGCGTAGACTTCCTCTTCAAGACTCTCGACTCGCAAGGTTTCAAGGTTGACCAGAGCAACAGCAACCCTCACATGATGGTTCGAATGCCCGGTGTTCTCCGCGGAGGCAAGCAACAATACCTGATCGGGCTTGAACAAGGTGCAAAGAACTTCAAGGAATGGCGCGAATGGGTGGAATACTCGCTTGATGGCAAGCCACTTATCGAACTTGCAAGCGACACCGAAGAAGCTCCGAAAAAAGACCAGACCATTGTCGAAAACATGCTCCGTGCAGGAGAATTTTTCCTGTTCACAGCACCTCCTAAGAGTGGCAAATCGCTTGCCCTGATGGACCTTGGACTTTCGATCTGCTACGGTGAAGACTGGTTTGGAAATCCGACTTCTTCCAGCGACGTCCTTTTCATCAACTTTGAACTCACCAAGTCCGTCTTCTTGAACCGTCTTTACCTGCTGGGCGCAAAGCGTAACCTGAACGCAAGCACCCCCAAGTTCGGTTTCTTGAACCTGCGCGGAACAGCGCTATCACCCATCGAGACGGCGCAGCTGATTGCCAAACGAATCCAAGGTGCAAAGAAACTTGAAAACCACGACTACCGCGTTGTCGTGATTGATCCCATTTCAGCAGTGCTTCACAACCCGAAGTCCACTAGACTGAACGGAGCGCCGCACCAGATTCTAATGCAGATGATCGACACCATCATCGCTCTCACGGGATGCGCGGTTGTGTCTTCTTGCAACCTGGATGAATACCCCTATCTCGAATCGCGAGCAGACTCCGTCATCAAGCTCCTGCCGGTCGAAGGTAGCCTGAACCTGTATCAGATCAACGGAAATTTCCGTGAATTTCCGAAGACTCTCGCAAGAGAATGTTCATGGATCTACCCGAGATTCCTGGTGTAGTTGGAAGTAGACAGTAGGCAGTAGACAGTGGTTAGTGGTTAGTGAATTAGTATTGAGTAATGTGTAATGAAACAAGAAAGAATGAAAAAAGATTTTAGAAGTACAAACAACCGCACACGCGGAAATTCCGTTCGTCGCAACAAGGAACAGACGGAAGCCATGAAGGCAGAAAAGCCTGTACGCAAAGCAATGCTTTCGTTCGAAGACATGAAGCAACAGCTCACCGCATGGGTCGAAAACGAGCATATTCCAGGAAAATTCCAGGCTTGGTTCACAGCAGACGCCATTCCCGAGCACTCTGACTGGCGCATTGTCAAGACATACCGTGGTCAGCAGGAGAGCCTTTCCATAGAAACCCCCGCACGCGGCATGGACACCCCCGAACTCATCACCCGAGTTTTTGAACAACTTAAAAAAGAACATCTGCACATTTTCAAGAAAGCACTGCGCCAAATTTGGTTCCGAGCAGTCGGCGACGGACATTTCGCCCTGCTCGCCCAAGTCAACCTGCGGGGTCGATTCTCCGCCCATGGCTACAAGACATTCGTCGACTTTCTGCAAAGAACATGCCCCGAAGTGATCAGTTGCCACCATATCCAATGTATGCCGGACATCACATTCGACCCTGCAGGAACCACCCCCGTCAAAGTTGAAGTGAAGAGCGCCTTCGGAAGCGACTTCATGCCCATCGGCGGCACAGGCATCAGCATGCACGTGCTTGACTGGGCCCCCAAAATCCGCGACGCATGGATGGGACTTCCCTCGCGCATCGAAAAAGCAATTCACCCCAACCGCGAAGACTGTTTCTTTGAGTTCTATTCGGGATCTTCCTTTGTGAGTGCATCGTTGGCAAGCCAATTTAAGAAGGTCGTATCGATGGACTGCCGCGAATACGCGATGCTCTCTTCGAGACTCAACGCACGCAACGCCGTCGACGAGAACATGAAATTCATCCGCGGGCACGTGGAACAGGACTTCTTCTCCAAGTTTTTCGGAAAGAGCGAAAACGAGGGCCGCTGGACATTCTATTTCAACCTGCCCGAGGGAGAACCTCTCGCACAGGGAGTTGTCCAGGCTGCAGCACTGTCCAGACCCGAACGAATCCTATTGCAGACGTCGGACCTGGAAATCGCATCCCGAACCATCAAGCAGTTCCGAAACGAAAGCTACATGCTTCGAAAGAGTATCCCTCTCTACCTTGAAGCTGGTTCCGGTAAGTTCGAAGTACTGTTCCTGTTTGTTCCCGACCGAGCTGGTCTGCTGGGACAAAACCCGGCCCAAAAGACGCATTCTCGAAATGTTCAACGACCGCAGGAACGCATTTACCGCCAAAATTCAGTAAAAAATCCGCATTTTACCCAAGGAACCCCAACTTTTAAGCAAAGAAAAGGTTAAATTATTGGAGTAAAACAGCCTGTAAAGGATATTTATGCGACTTTTAAAATGTGCATTCATCTGTCTTGGCATTACCGCCCTGTTGGCATCCGCCTATGTTGTCAAGGAAGGCGACACCCTTTGGGACTTGAGCGACGAATTCCTCAAGGATCCCTTCGCCTGGCCGGACCTTTGGGAAAATAACCGCCACATCCAGGACCCACACTGGATCTACCCAGGTGACTCCATCTACCTGGGCGATTCCATCCGTGAAGAGACGGTGCTCACGACTGAAAAAAGCAAGTATCCCTGCAACGCCGCCATTTCCGATTCCGCGCTCCCCAAGGGCAAGGGCTACTCGGTGACCAATGCTGGTTGCGACAACGGCGACGAACGCAATTCCGATTTCGAGGACATGCTCGGCAACCTGCGCGACAAGGACAAGAAGAGCATCAAGAAGCCAAAGCCCGTTGACGAATATTATTACCAGAAGCGCCCCGCTCCCAAGATTTTCAACGGCTATTATCAGCTGCATGCCCCAGAAATATACACGCTCGACTCCATCAAGAACGACAAGCGATTCTTCTCCATTCGCTCCGGTGAAAAGAAGGAGCCCATTATCCACCTACCCGAATCAGAAGTCGTCATCGGAATCGGCAAGAAAACCGACAGCACCCTGAAGAGGGGGGATCTCGTTGAAATTATCGACGCTAAGGCGATAGAAGTCCCAACAGCAAAGGGAAGCGGATTCGACAAGTTCGCCCTGCTCCGCCTTTCGGGCTACGCCAAGATTACCGCCATCGGCGACACCCTGTCCCGAGCAAAGATCGTGACGACCTTCCGCGAGATAAAGATTAACCAGTCCAAGGCAAAGCTCAAAAAACCGCTTGAAGTAATCAATGTCAAGGGATACAGCCAAGTCAAGGAAGCGAAGATGGATTCGCTCGCCATGATCCGCTATTCCATGGACCCAATGCTTGTCATCGGTACATTCTCCTATGTCCTTGTCGACAAAGGATTTGGACAAGGTTACAACACGGGCGATGCTGTAGCCATTTGGGAAGAAGACAAAACCGACGCTTCCCTTCCGCCTAGGCTGATAGGACGTGGCATCATCGTCAGGGCTACCGAAAACGAATCCTCCGTCCTGATCCGCGAAGTCTATTCGGCAAGCAGAAGAATCGAAGTCGGACACAGGGTATCGGTAACCCACAGTGCAGTTATCGCCAAGTAAGTCCGCAGGTTCAATCCCCCACTATCGATAAGGACCAGCAATGCAGGTTTCGCACCACAATCTGCTGTTCGTCCTTTTATTTGCCGGAGGAATCATTCTTCCGACGGCCATTCTGTCGGTTCTCAGTTTTAGGAACATCCAAAACGAGATGTTCCTTTCGCAAAAGAATTTCGACGAGAACCTGTCTTCTTTTCAAAGCGATGTCGACAAAGCCATTCAAAAAGAGCAGAGCAAAATTTACCAAGAGACCAAGGCCGCATCGCTGTTCCTTTACGAACAGCCTCAGCGCCTGCTCGATTTCGGCCACGCCGCCGAGTTCAAATCCGTCGAAGGAATTGAAGCCATTTTTCTATTCAACAACGGCAACCTCATCTACCCCGACATTACATCGAAGAACTTTTTCAAGTCGTCCAATTTTTCTAACAGCGTACCGACACTTCTAGACAGGCGTCTTTTCCAAGAAGAAGCAAACGGACTCAAGGACAGCATATCTAAAAAAATCTACCTGGAACAGCGCACCAGAAGCCTCCACCCGGCCAGTTTCTTTTTTGAATCCAAGGAAGAACAGATACAGAATATCCTTGGACTCATCAGGTACTACTATCGCGAAAAAAATTACGACGACGCCCTAAAGCTCCTTGGCATTCTAGAAGCAAACCCGCACCAGCAGGGTTACCTGCATGCCGACCTGACCTATTCCGTAAACCTTCTACATTTCGAGATTCTCGTCAAGCAGCGCAAACACCAGGAAGCCCAAGATTACTGCCTTGCCGTCCTGGCGCATTTCCTTGAAAAGCAGAACATCGACGATATTTCCCTTTCCAGGTATTTCTTCGAATCAGCATTTACGCAGATACTTTCCTTTGAAACACTTTCCCAGGAAAAACGCGAAGCATTCTGGAACCTGAGAGAAAACTTCAACCGTCAACTAGGCTATATAGACATTCTCTACAACAACAAGGACCTGTTTCAAGAAATCCTGGACGACGAAGCATCCTCCAAAGAGGGCATCCTTTACAAGAGCACCGACAACACCACCTTGTTCAAAATGTCATACCCTTACCTCTCTGGAGACCAGGTGGTCATAGCAGTCATCGACAGGGACGCCTACAAGAGCAGGTTTCTGGGAAAGCTCGAATCCGTCATACAAAGCTACAAGAACATTCCCTTTTCCATCACCGGAAAGAGCGACAACTTGATCATGGGCGAAATACCGGAAAATACGCCCATCATCGACCAGCACATTATATCGGAAGCCCTAGATTGGGAATTTACCTTGTACGAAAAAGACATGCAAGATATCCACAAGGAAACACGCCATCGCATGTTCCTGATGTATGGTCTAATGCTGTTCGCTCTAATCACGGTCATCTTCGGGTCGTTCTTCATGTTCCGATTCATTACCCAAGAACGCAAGTTGCTTTCGATGAAGGCAAACTTCCTTTCTAGCGTATCGCACGAACTCAAAACACCACTCACATCCATCAAGATGTTTGCAGAAATGATGGCTCGCGGACGCCTGCAGCGCGCCGAAAAGGTGCAAGAGTATTCCACGCTGATAGGCAAAGAAGCGACAAGGCTCGAGAACCTCATCGGCGCTATTTTGAACTACACGCGCATGGAACATGGCACAGGAGCTTTCAAATGGGAACGGCTAGACTTTTCCATTTGTGCCAAGAAAGTCTTTGACGCCGTCGAAGACATCGGTGTTGAAAAGGGACTCACCTTCTACACCCACTTTGAACCCAATGTTTTTGTAATGGGCGACTACACGGCCCTCTACAGCTTGGTGCAGAATCTAATTGATAACGCCATCAAGTACACCGAAGCTCCGGGCGACATCAAGATTGATGTCAAGGACGACGGGGACTGGGTCGTTTTTTCTGTATCTGACACCGGTATCGGCATTCCTCTATCGGAACAAAAAAATATATTTAACGATTTCTACAGGGTGGGAGACGAAATGACTCGTAGCACCAAGGGATCCGGCCTTGGACTTGCTACGGTAAAACGCGTCGCAGAGACCCACAAGGCAACCATTTCGCTCGTAAGCAAGCCCGGAAAGGGATCTACGTTTACAGTTAAGTTCAAAAAGGCAGAATAGACATGGCGCAAAACTTCAAAATACTCATCGTTGAAGACGAAGAAATCATACGTCTCGGTCTCCAGGACAATTTCGAGATGGAAGGCTATGCGGTAGAAACCGCATGCGACGGAGAAGAGGCTATAGCCAAAGCCGATTCCTATCAGCCCCAGTTGGTGCTTTTGGACTTGATGATTCCCAAGAAGAGCGGTTTCGAAGTTTGTCGCTACATCCGAAACAAGCATCCGGAAACCTATATCATCATGCTCACGGCAAAAACCGAAGAGACAAGCAAGGTGGCAGGTCTTGAAATGGGTGCCGACGACTATGTGACGAAACCATTTTCCATTCTGGAACTGCTCGCCCGCGTCAAAGCATTCAAGCGCCGCATCGAACCGCAAGCAGGATCCAATTCCGTTGCCGTTCCCGATGTATTGGAATTTGCGAACATCCGCGTTGACCTGAAGAAATTCGAGGCTACCAAGGGCGGCGTCCCGCTTGATCTCACCACTCGCGAATACCTGATATTTAAGTATTTCTGGGCTCACCGCGGCGAAGTCGTTTTGCGCGAAGACCTATTGAAAGAAATCTGGGGCTACACCGATGAAAACATGCCGTCGACGCGCACCGTAGACAACCACATTGCCAATCTACGACGAAAGATCGAAGATGACCTTGCCGATCCGAAAATCATCATTTCTGTACGAGGTGCAGGCTACAAGTTTGACGCATAATATGATCCTTGACAGACTAAACATAGATTGCACCCGTAGTTTGCTACGCACGATTATCACGCTCGTGTGGGTTTGCGGGCTTTCTATGACGGCTTCTGCAGAAAAGATGGAGAGCGCCATTCAGGAAGCCATCTACATCTTCGAGATGAAAGGCGAGACAACCGAAGCGATAAAGATTCTCGAAGACGCATCCATCAATGGAGATGAAGATGACAAGGAAAAAGCCTTCTTCTACTTAGCCAAGATTCAGGAGTTATCCAGCAACAAGGCCTCCGCCAGTTTCTATTATGGACAGAGCCTAGCCAAAACAAATGATTTTTCCAAGGCCTATTGGCTTTCGGAACGGGAAAGTGCCACCAACAGCGCACCAGAAGCCCTGCTACGCACCCCAATCAACTTGAGAAGCCCCATTCAGAAAGTCTACGGGAAAGATCCCACTTTTCTGTTCCTGCACGACGGATCCATCTGCAAAATCAACGAAGACCATATCGAAGTGATTGCAAACGCACCTTCGAACCGCCAGGTTTTCAACATATCCAAGCTGGGCATCTGGTACCAGTCCAGCGACAAAGACAGCCTTGTATTCAAGTCGTTTTACGCCAACAAGCAGAACGCCAGTTTTTACATCCCTGACATCACCCACTTTTTTATCGAAGACAACAAGGCAATTGTCCTTGGCGCAAAACAGCTCCACATCTTGAGCAACAAGAAAATTGTAGCCCAGATTGATGACAAGTACAGCGGATGCACGCCAGAAGGGTTCTTCGCCCCCACCAACGACTTCGTCTTAAACTGCACGGACAATGCACTCCATTTTGTATCGTCCCTTGATGGTTCATCGAAAAAATCAATTGCCCAGTTCGACATCATCAAGAATGTCCTTATAGACAAGCGGATGCTATTCCTTGTTTCCGGGAACTATCTGTACTGCTATGCGCCCAAGCAAAGAACAACTCCCCTTTGGAAAGTCTCTGTAGGAAGCATCGAAAACATGTTCATCTTCGGCAAAGACATCGCCTTGCTGGAATCTTCCGGTAAAGTCTCGCTAATCGACAAGTCGACAGGATTCATACGGAGAGCCATCCAAAGCGACGCATTCTCAATCTATCCGCTCGCCAAGGGTACTCTTGGTCTTTTCTCCGATGAAGGAACCATTATCACTGTCGACACGTTGCTCTATCCTCTATGGCATTTTAACTTTTCCAAGCCCATCGAATCCGCCCCCATACAAACAAACGGGAACCTCTACCTAAATTTCGGAGAGCGAAAGCTAGTCTCCATCGCACCGCACTTTTACGGCAAGAAGATCCTGCTTTCGGAAACATACGCCAAGCAGGCTGCCGACCTTGTCGAGCAGGATGAATGGGACGAACTTCCACCCATTTTGGACACCCTGTTCAAGCTTGAACCTGGCAATGCCGAAGGATGGTTCTTCAAGGCACTCTACCTAGAGCAGAAGAACGGCAGCGAAAGAGAAAAGCAAAAGGCCTGGGCCGAAGCGGTCCGCCTTTCCAGCAGTAACCCGCAAGTCACCAAACTTATCCTAAACCGCTACAGTAAGGCCATCGGGGCAAAATTCGTAAACATCCTCCCCATTTCACCAAAGACCAGGTACCCCCAATTCTTCAGCGGCAAAAAGAACCTATACACCATCGACCCCGCCGCAGACAAACTTTTCTGCATCAATGCTGAAACCGGAGAAATCCGTTTCACCAAGCAACTCGGCACCATGGACAATAGTCCCGTCATCGAACATGACGAAAGCACTCTTGCGGTAGCCTTCGGCTACAATCTGTCGCTTTACGACCTGAACCACGACACAGCACCCATCTCCATTCAGCTTCCGGGCAAGGCTTTCAAAGCGAACGTGACCGAAAACGCCATCTACATTTCAACCTGGAACGGATTTCTCCTGAAAATCCTGAGACCCGACAACAAACTCGCCTGGTCAAGGAAAATCTTCTCCGTTCCCTTCTTGCATGCCAAGTCAAATGAGTCCCTGTTCATCTGCAACCTGGAAGGCGAACTGACTATTCTCAGCGACGATTCCGGACAAGCCAGGGAAAACTCCGCACGCAAAATCACGGGGCAGGTGACGCACCTTCTGACCCTTGACTCCACCATTGCCGTTGCAAGCGGAAACAAGCTGTACCTCTTCAATCAGAAGAGCAAAGAAACCCCACCGCTACAAATCCTTATGGAAAGCGCCATATCGTCACTGCAGGTAATTGAAGACCTTGGAGAAAAGCGAATCCTCGTGGGCCTTTCCGACCAGTCCATTCTCCTGTATTCTGAAGCGGGCGCGCCCCTATGGAAATACATCGGCAAGAATTCAATATTTTCCAAGCCTTTTGTCAAGGAAGGCTTCGCATGGATTGACCAGGGGAACGAAGTCATCGGAATTTCTCTGAAAACGGGCAAAAAAGAGCGAAAATTCAGCACCCCAGGGGGAGCAGGAACCCCGTTCGTCCTGAATCGCACCCTGTTTAGCGCGTCGTCAAAAAGACTTTTGTACGGTTTTTCCCTATAACTATCAAAAAAACGTCAAAAAACTGCCTTTTTTTTTGACTTGTAAACAATTTTTGGTGGTTTTTTAAGAAAAAACACACTAAATTTATGTATAAACTGAATAGGATGAATTCATTGAACGTTATGAAAGCAAAAAAGACATTCATATGGGGAACAGCCCTACTTTCTCTGCTTCTTGTGGCTTGCAACGAAGAAAGCAAGACAACGGAAAAGAGCAGTTCAGAATACGACCGCAGTGAAACGCTGTATATCGGCGGTTTTGACTGGGCCCCTCCTTCGACGTTCAACCCTCTAGACTACGATCCCAACTTTCCTATCGACGGGAACTGCAGAATCACCTACGAAGCACTCCTCGTCTACAACCAGCTGAACGGTAAGCTAGAACCGATGCTTGCCGACAGCTATACCAGCAGCGAAGACAAAATCACGGTGCATCTGGATCCGAAGGCCAAATGGAGCGACGGTTCGCCGGTTACAGTCGATGACGTCCTGTTCACCTTTAAAGTAGACTCCCTTCTCCCCACCCCGCGCCATGGCAACTGGAAATTCTTGAGCAAGGTTACCAACGACGGCGAAAACAACATTTCCTTCCATTTCGCAAAGAACAAGAACCCGCTCATCATCCTGAATGCCCTTGCGGAAACATCGATCATCCCCAAGTCTGTTTTCGAGCCCTTGATCCAAGGGGCGAAGTCCGGCAAGAGCTACGACATGAATCTCATCACGGAATTCAAGAACGACTCGGTGCCGGTGGTATCTGGTCCCTACAACCTCAAGACCTACTCGCCCGACCAGATCGTCCTAGAAAGGAACGACAACTACTGGGGTAATTACAAGTACAGCGGCCAGAAACCCGCTCCCAAGTACATTATCCACTCCCTTTACAACGGCAACAACCATTTCAACAGCGCCATGGCAAAGGGCAATCTGGACATTTCCTCTGTGTTCCTTCCGCGCATCTGGGACAAGGCCAAGGACAGCATCCGTGCTTGGAGCCGAAACGAACCCTACCACCTGCCAGGCTCCATCACCACACTTTTCATATCGCACCAGCGCGCCCCATTTAACGACATAGCACTCCGCCGCGCCATGGTCCACGCAATCAATTTTGAAAAGATCAAATCCCGCGCCGTATCCAACTACACGCCGGTCATCCAGCCGGGATTCATCCTTCCCTTCGGAACGGAATCCAAGTACTTCAACAAGGAAGATGCCGACAAGTACGGCTACTCCTACGATATCGAAAAGGCGAAGTCCATCCTGAAGGATGCCGGCTACTCCTGGGACGACAACGGCAAGCTCCTTGACAAGAAGGGTGAACCGGTCCGCAGCTTCACCGTGGAATGCCCGCAGGGCTGGACCGACTGGGAAGACGCCATCAAGGTTATTGTCGAATCCCTGCACGACGTCGGACTTGCAGCCGAGGAAAAGTTTGTCGACTACAGCGTCTGGGACAAGGATCTCCGCCTAGGAACTTTCGACCTAGCCATGAAGACGCAAACCGCAGAACTTTCTGCAGCCTCTCCGTGGAACCGCTTTGAACAGGTGATGGGATCTGTATCCTACAAGGCTGTCGGAGAAGAAGCTTTTGCCAACCAGGGTCGCTACAAGAACGACCAGGCTGACAAGCTGTTGCAAAAGATTCCGGCTCTCACCGACGAAAAGGAACTGAAAGACGCCTACCGCGAATTGAACCGTATTTTCATGGAAACGATTCCTGTTCTCCCGGTGATGTACCGTCCGACCCAATACTACCAGTTCTCGACCAAGCACTGGGGCAACTTCCCCACCGAAGAAAATCCCTACGCTCCGCCACAGAGTCTGGTTGTTGCTGCAGGGGTCAAGGCTCTATGGAGCATCAAGCCCACAAAGTAGCTGACAGGACCTTAACGTTCCTGTCAAGTCTGAGTTCAATATCCAAATTTCCATAAATTATCTATCTTTTCACTAACACTTGATAGTGGAGGTTTTTTATGGGTAAGTCTCGTTTTATTTTGCCGAATGCCTTTACAAGCATGAATTTCTTGCTTGGTGTTTTTGCCATCTGCTGGACCACCGGAGCATTCAGTACCTTTTTTAATGTAGACTCCATCCGTATGGGCGCATACTTCATCATCCTGAGCGTTCTGCTGGACAAGCTCGATGGTTTTGCGGCAAGACTCGTGAACGCCAGTTCCGAGTTCGGAGCCCAGTTCGATAGCCTTGCCGACTTGATCGCATTTGGTCTCGCTCCCGCATTTACAGTCTTCTTTACCTACAAGACACTGTGTCCCGATTGGTTCCAGGCAAACGGAGTTCTTCTGATTGTGACATTTGCCATCTACGTGCTCTGCGCCGCCATGCGTCTTGCGAAGTACAACGCCTGCGACTCCGACACCTACCACCACCACTTCTCTGGCCTTCCGTCCACCTTCGCCGGTGCGATCAACGCCATTCTGGTTGTGTTCCTGAAGTCCAAGGGCCTGTTTGAAAACACCGAATCGACCATGATTTTTCTCCCAGTGTTCGTCATGCTGATTACCGGAATTTTGATGGTAAGCCCGCTGTTCTTGCCCAAGCTGCAACCGCGCAGGAACCAACTGTTCAACATCGGCCAGGCAATCCTGATCGTCATCACCTACATCTGCGGATTCATGTTCATTTCCGAAAAGGTCCCGTTTATTCTGGAATACCTTTTGATTCTTTGCTCCTCTTACCTGATTATCGGATTTACCGTCGGGCTGGTCCAGCGCAAGAGAATCATCGAAAACGCAGAAAAGAACAAGATAGAAGAACGACGCTAACAGCTAAGCCAATCGGCAAAAGCTTCGGCGTAGCGGTCGTACAAGGCTTCTAAAGACATTCTCGGAAGTTCCAGGGTAATGCACCCTGGACTTTTTTGTTCCCTGCACCAGGTGCCAAGACTTCCCGGCGTAGGGTAACCAATATCGGGCCGCCAAGGGAGATTGAAGGCGTCGCACAAGCCATCCACCAAGGATGTGCGCTCAGGGGCATCGACGCAGGCCATAGGGGCATGCATCGAAAGAACGACTTCGGGAGAAAGTTTCCCTATCAAGCGAATCAGGTAGGCCGTTTCAGGTTCACTGCCAGGGGAAGTTCCCGTCGAATAGGCCGTGTCACGGGGGGCCTCGAGAACAGAGCGAGCATAGACCGTTTCACAGGACCAATTCGTTGTCGGAAAGTTTCGGTTCAAGTCCACCCCATTTGCATTGGCGCGAGTTCCAAGCGTCATACCGTCGGGATTGGCGCACAGGACATAGGCTATTGACTCAAAGGGACGTTCAAAAAAACGAAGTACCCGGCTCAAAAGAAATGTCGTTTCAGACTCTTCACCATGAATTCCAGCCACAACAAGCAAGCGGCACGTGCCTGAACATGGAATATAGCGAAGAGATGTTCCCAAGACGGACTTGCCATATTCTTTGAACGGGAGAAGCAAGGTAGAACGAGGCATAAACGCCACCTAGACAAAATAGGGATAGATGTAATCGCGGGCAAGGCTCTCGAGGTTGTCGAGCAGGGCTGACTTGCAGGCGATATCGATCTTTTCGTAAAGGGCACGCAATTCGGAAAGCGAGAAATTTTCCAGATACTTCCGCGAGGTCGGCAAGTGCGCAATGTGCCACTTTTCGGGCTGGATTTTTCCGCGACCAGGCACAAAGACACGATCAAAGCCGAAGGACTCCGCCACCCCGATCAGTTCCGAAAGCTTTTCATGGAAGGGGCGGAACATGCCGTCACATTCGGCGGGAGTGAGTTCCACCTCGTAACCTTCCGGGCAGGCGTTTCCATCGACCACATCAATATCGGTTCCCAGGTGGTGACGGCTTGCACCAGGGAGCGCCGACCAGGTCAAAATGGCATACATCAGCTGTTCTTCGTCCTGCGGGCGCTCCATGGGGAGTCCTTCGGCATTCAGCAGCTTAAGCTCCCCCCCCGCCTTGCGATTCCAGATAGACAACTGACGCTCAAAGGGGCGATACGCAGACTCAATACGCAGTGCAAAACCCGCTTTCGCAAGCGATGCTTTTAATTTATTCAAACTTTTGATAATTTGTCTATCAACAACATATCCGTCAATGTCTATAAAATCAGAAGAATCAACCGGACGCAAGCCATAGCAATCCATTAGATATGTCCTCCCATTTTTTCGATCAAGTCCATCCACTGCTTGGTCGTTGCCTTTTTCTTACGCGTAGAGGTGCGCTTTTTACCCAAAGCCTTTGAGATGGATTCGTCAAGCGGCGACGGTGATGCGTGAGTCCACGCAATGGCAAGGGCGTCGGATGCATCGAGCGGAAGGCCCTCACCCCTGATTCCAAGTCGCGCAAAAATCATGTTCGCCACCTGCTCCTTGGATGCGCCACCATCTCCGGTGACGGCCTGTTTTACGACGCGGGGGCTGTACTCGCTGTAACTGAGCCCGTGTTTGCGGCATGCTACCAGGATTGCGCCACGGATATGGCCAAGCACCAAGGCACTCCTTGCATTCTTTGCAAAGAACACCCCTTCCATTCCAAGAGACACGGGCTTATACTTGTCCAAAAGTTTTTCCAGTTCGCTCACGATATGAAGCAGACGATCCTCTAGCGCCTGGTTGGCGGGTGCATGTAATGTCCCATACTCCAGAATTTTTGGAACATTGGCAGAGGTGTCTAAAAAGGCATATCCGGTGGTAATGGAACCGGGGTCAATTCCAAGGACAATCATAGTCTAAAAATTAAAAAAAATACTAGATTTTGAACATAACGAACGAGGTCACTGATGCTTATCGATCAAGAACATGCCGGAATCATCATGCGTGCTAAGACCCACCCTAGACAGTTGGGAATTCCCCTGAGTCGTTGGGGCAGAAATCTCATAGCATGCTGCCCGTTTCATTCTCCCGAAGAAACATCCTTGTTCTTTTATGACGCCCTAGGTTACTGGCGCTACCGCTGCTTGCAGTGCGGAAGCGAAGGCGACCTGGTCGAATTTGTAATGCGCAGCCGCTTCAACGGACTCGAAGAACAAGCAGCACGTGCAGAAGCCGTTGACTTTTTAGGAACACTTGAACCCGAGCACGACAACAAGCAGGACGAACATCCATGGATAAAAGAAATCGGCGGCGAAAAGTCCAAGGTTCTCGAAAGCTTCGTCCGCTACTGCCACTGGGCCGCCTGCAAGAGCCCGTCTTCTGCGGACTTTTTGAGCGCCCGTGGCTGGAGCATCGGTCAGGCTCAGCTTTACGGTCTTGGATACTACAGCGGTGATCCGGAACCGTTTGTCAGCTATTGCATGCTTTCGGGCATCGAGCGCCATGAAATCAGCTTCTACCTCGACAATCTCGAAGCCTACCACGAGCCGCGAATCACAATTCCCGCACGAAATTCCAAGGGACTGATCCACTCCGTTTATGGCCGCGTCCTCGACGATGCCGACAGCCCGCACCGTTACATTTCTTACGCCTCGGGTCCGGGCGACATCCCCTTCAATATTCAGCCGGACAACAGCAAGCCGCTGATCGTCGAAGGTTTCTTTGACGCCCTTACCGCAGACCTTGCGGGCATTCCCGGAGTCGTCTCGACCATGTACCAGGAGCTCTCCCTGAGCCACCTGTACAAGCTGAAGGCCTGCGGAGCCGAGGAAGTATGCGTCATCCTCCGTCGCGAACAGGACCGCAGGGAGCAGGAATACCGCATCCAGAAATACCTGAAGATGTCCGAAGACCTGGGACTCAAATTCAAGTCCATCATTTTGCCGAAGGGCGAAACAGTAGACCAGGTCATCCGCAAGAACGGCGCAGACCAGCTGATTTCCCTGGTCAAGGAAACCGAAGAGGATACGGTGCACACGCACCGCCGCTCCATGCTGCTGCAGGACATCAAGGAAAACTTCGATACCGCCATGGGATGCCCACCGGATGTGAGCGTCGGCTACTCGCTAAATACATTCCCGAAGTTGACCCACGAAATTGACGGTATCCAGTCCGGCTGCTTCTATGTTTCGTCGAAGCCTTTCGGCTTAAAGACGACGCTCCTTTCCAGCATCGCTCTCGACCTGGTTCAGAGCAATCCGAAACTGAAGCTGATCTATATCGCGCTCGAAACCCCGCGCCGCCAGATTTTCGACAGGCTTGTCGCCATGCTCATCGGTGAATCGGTGCTTACGGTTCGCAAGCAGAGCGAAGACGAATCCGTGAACCAGAAGATCCTCGAAGCGACGCGCGACCTGATGGGTTTCGTGCGCAGCAACAGGCTTGAAATCTGGGAAGACCAGCCGTCCTTCGACAACCGCGAACTACTGTCGACCTTGAAGGAAGAAGTCAAGGAACATTCGAACCTGGTCGTCATCGTTGATGGCATCGACCACCTGAAGGTTTCCGACCATGCCGACCTTTCCGACATCCACGAACGTCGTTCCTCCGTCATCCTCGACTTGTACAAGGCGCTCGACATTCCGATGTTTATCGGCGGAGAGCTGGTTGATTCTGAACAAGGACTTATCGGACCGCGCGCCTACCTGCGCGATTCCGACGCCATCTACTGGCTCGAATCCAAGGGCGGCAACATGTTCCTGTCGGTCGATTCCAAGCGTCTTGGCAATAACCAGCTTTACCAGGGGACGCTCTCAATCGACCCGCTGTCCAACCGCATGCAAGAAGAGATAGAACTCGGCTAATGTTCACGATTGTCGATTTCAATAATTTCTGGAGCCCCTCTGGCGGTGGCGTCCGGCGCTACCACTTGCAGAAGATGGCCTTCTACGAAAAGCAGCAGGAAGTGCTTTCGGTCTTCGTGATGCCCGATTCCAAGACGTTCACCGAAAAGAAAAGTGACGGGCTCATCATCGAACACGTAAAGGCTTTCCGCTTCCCGGGCAAGTGGGAGTACCGCTTCATGTGGAAGCCTTCTCAGATAAAGCCTGTGCTGGAAAAGTACAAGCCGCAGGTCATCGAGGTCGGCTCCCCCTACCTACTCCCGACACTGGTGCGCCGAGTCGCAAAGAAAATCGTTCCTGACGCAGTCCTGCTCAGTTTCTGGCATGCCGACTTTCCGATTACCTATGTGCAGCGGCCCGTTACAAACAAATTCGGAAAGGCTCTCGGGGTCATTTGCAAGAAGCTCGCTTTCTGGTATGCACGTAAGGAATTCAAGCGCTACGATGGCATCCAGGTTTCCTGCGACGAAGTCCTGAAGCGGCTAGAAAGACACCACATGCCCAAAAGCTACTGGATTCCGCTAGGCTGCGATATTCAGATGTTCTCGCCTGCCAAGCGCGACGAGGCCCTGGTCCAAAAACTGAAAGCAGGCAATCCGGAGCGCCTTACCATCTTTTTCCCGCATCGGTTCTGCGAAGAAAAGGGAATCGAGCTCCTGCTCGCCGCCTACCCCATCATTACCAACAGGCTCGGCTGCGAACCTACGCTTGTCTTTGCGGGCACCGGCCCATACCTCCCGCAGGTCCGCCTTGCAGCCCAGAACTATCCTTACGTTCAATACGCCGGTTTCATCTCTTCCATCGACGAGATGGCCAAGATCTACGCCAGCGTCGACCTTGGACTGGCACTGTCAGGATGGGAAACCTTTGGTCTTTCCATCCTTGAAAGCATGGCATGCGGAAATGCCCAAATCGGCGCAAGCACCGGTGCCGCCGCTGAACACGTTCGAAACTCCGGGGCAGGCCGCATCCTTAAGGAACGCAGCCCCAGGGCTCTCGCCGAAGCAATCATCGAGCTTTACCATTCAGACATGGTCAACCTAAAGCAGAAGGCTCGCGCCTACGCCGAAAAATTCAGCTGGGATGAATGCTTTAAGCGACAGCTCCACCTATACCAAGAAATTTATAACAACAAGAGGAATTCATGATTCGCCATATCGTATTTTGGAAATTGAAAAAGGAAGCCGAAGGGGCTTCTGCTAAGGAGAACGGACAGAAGATGGTTGATGCCTTCCATGCGCTGGCTGGTAAAATTCCCGGTCTTTTGAGCATTGAATCGGGACTCAACTTCAACAAGTCTGAACTCGGTAACGACGACGCCGAATACGACATCGCCCTCGACACGACCTTCCATACCAAGGCCGCTCTCGATATTTACCAGAACCATCCAGAACACTTGGCTATCGTTTCGTTCGTCAAAAAGGTGGTGACAGAACGCCGCGCCGTCGATTTCGAATTCTAGTCAAAATCGCCGATTTCTTGCAGAAAATCACCATCTATCAACATTCCTTTTACTAAATTACTCACATATGGTTCAATTCAGTCAAACTTCATGGCAGGAATACACTCTGGCAAACATGCTGGAGACCATGCGCTATGCCCCCATGAACATGACTATCGGCAACAATCCCGTCATCCACTACACCTTGCCCAAGGCGCTCGAAGCGGGCGAAATCGTCCGCTACACCGTTGTCGTCGGCTTCAGAAAGATTTGCTGGACGGGCCGCATCAGCTCCTTTAACAATGGTAAAATTCTTGTCCGACTCGACAAGGGCCCCTTCCGCGGATTCAACGCGACACATGAATTCACTGACGAAGGCAACCTTACCGCCTGCTACGACGAATTCTCGTTCCAGGGTTTCAGCGAGTTCCCCGAAGAGACTTTCGCCAAGGTGATGGCAAGCGCCTCGATCGTGTATGCGGTTGCAAGCCGCAAGGACATGCGCGACGCCCTTCTTGCCATCGAAAGCAAGAAACAGACCCAAGGCTTTGTAGCCATCGACCAGTCCGCAACCGCCGGATAAAATTACCATGTACAAGGACCTGAAACAGGCACTGCTGGATCTCGAAAAAGCAGGGATGCTAAAGCGTATCCATCGCGAAGTAGATCCGTATCTAGAAATGGCAGAAATCGCCCGACAGGCCTTTGAACGCAAGGGGCCCGCCATACTCTTTGAGCATGTCAAGGAAAGCCCATTTCGTGCAGTCTGTAACATATTTGGGACCCGGGAACGTATTGACTTTCTGTTCCGAGACACGCTCGAAGGGACGCAGACGGCAGTACTTTTCAAGTCGAACCCGGTCGAATTCTTTAAGAAGGCGAACTTCGGCACCCTTCTAAGAGCAGCCCGCACCGGCATCCATTCGCTCCCTAAAAAAAACGGAAGCATCAAGGATTTTGTCGAATGCAAGCTTTCGGACCTGCCGCAGCTTGTCTGCTGGCCCGAAGATGGCGGTGCGTTCATCACACTTCCGCAGGTCGCGACGCGCCCAGATGAATCGTCGAGCGTCATGAAGACAAATGTGGGAATGTACCGCGTTCAGATTTCGGGAAACGATTACAAACAAGATATCGAATGTGGTCTGCACTATCAGATTAAACGTGATATCGCGAGGCATCATCAGAAGGCCCTTGAAGAAGGCCGACCCCTCAAGGTAAGCATCTTTATCGGTGGGGCACCAGCACACACCGTTGCAGCCGTGATGCCGATGCCCGAAGACCTAAGCGAACTTCTGTTTGCAGGAATGCTCGGCGGCAGGCGTTTCCGTTATTTTGTCCATAATGGCTATCTGGTTTCGAGCGATGCGGAATTCTGCATTCTCGGAGAAATCCAACCCGAGCTGAAACCGGAGGGGCCTTTCGGCGACCATATCGGCTACTACTCCGGCAAACACGACTTCCCATACCTTAAAGTGGAAAAGGTACTCTGCAAGAAAGACGCCATTTTCCCCTTTACCGTTGTCGGTCGCCCGCCACAAGAAGACACCTTGTTCGGAGATTTCATCCACCGCATCACCAAGCCCATGGTGCCCGCATCGGTGCCGGGGTTGGTCGCGCTGCATGCCGTCGATGACGCAGGAGTCCATCCACTTTGCCTTGCGCTCGCCCACGAACGCTTTCTACCTTACGCCAAGGCTGAAGACCGCGAGCCTATGGAGTTGCTGAAAACCGCAAACGCCCTTCTCGGATTCAACCAGGCGAGCCTTTCCAAGTACCTGATGATTGCCGCCACAGAAGACGACAAGAAAACAGACGTCTACGACATTCCTGGGTTCTTTGCGCATATCCTTTCTCGGATTGACCTCAGGCGCGATCTGCACTTCCAGACGGCAACAACCATTGACACCCTAGACTACACCGGAGCAAGACTCAATCACGGGTCCAAGCTAGTTCTTGCCGCTGCAGGCACTGTCCGAAGGGTGTTGCGTAGCGACGATTCCGATTTGCATAGCCTGAACATCCCAGGAATCGAAAGCATTAAAATTGTCATGCCGGGAGTCCTTGCGATGCAGTGCAACGCAGGTTTTTCGGTTCACGAAATCGAAGTCGCTCTTGAAAACTGGACTTACCGCGAAAACTACCCATGGATTACCCTAGTCGATAGCGCCGATTCGCAGGACGAACTCGATCCTGCCAATCTTCACGACTTTTTGTGGCTCACCTTTACGCGTTCCGATCCCGCCAAGGACATATACGGTTTCCACGCATCCACCAAGGAAAAGCATTGGGGATGCGAAGCCCCCCTGATTGTAGACGCGAGAATCAAGCCCTGGCACCAAAAGGAGCTCAGCGTTCCAAGTTCGGTGAAGGAACGGGCCGTTAAAATTTTGGCAGAAGAAAAAATAATGGCGGGGGCATGATGCAAAAGACATTCGCAATTTTAGCCTTCGTCCTGCTTGTTGCAACAAGCACCTTTGCACATTTTCACTGCAGCACCGCAGAAGTGTTCCAAAACATCCGTGCGCATCACCACGTCAAAGCAATCCAGGCTTCCAAAGAAGCGCGCACGATATACCCCAACTGCGAAACAGAAGACTACTACGACAGCGTCTACACAAAGAAAACGACGCACTTCCAGATATTCTACACTCTCGATGGACCACACAAAACGACGACCGCCTATGTGGATACCCTTGCAAAAGCACTTGAAGACGCATGGAACTTCCATATCCAAAAGACCGGACTCTTAAAGCCCCAGGGAGATTCAATCTCGTACCATTACCAACAGCGCGTCGAAAAGGGACTTTATCCTGTGGAAGTTGTTGAAATGACCCTTTTCCGTGACATCGCCTACATTTTGAAGAGACGCTGCCTAGACGGATGTTACGCCATCACATTGATTAGCGAGGAAGAGCCGTATTCAAGCACCCTCATGATTGAAAACGATTTCATGTACCCAAGCGAATTTTCTTCGTCTAGGGATTCCGTCAGCTACAATGGGAAGAGCTGTTTCTACAACAAGCCCGCTCTTGAAATTTACAACATTCCCCACAACTACTCCTACGCAAAAAAATGGAGTAACGCGCTCCGCGTCACAACCACGCATGAACTTTACCACGCCGTACAGGTGCGTTATCTGTCTCCCAATGCAGGCTCAATCTGGTTCGAGGCGTCTGCAGCAGGAGTAGAAGAAGTCGTCAACCCCGACATTGACGACTACATACAATACCTGTCGAAAATTGCACCTCAAGTTGGCACACCGATTAGCGAACTCGGTAGCGACTACGCCCTAAGCTCCTTATACCTTTTCCTATACAACCATGTCTCACCGAAATTCGACAAGTCCATTTGGGAAAGCTTTTCCAAAAACCCTGTGCAGCCGTTTGAATATCAGTTGACGCAAACCGCCAAGAAACAGGGCCTTTCTGCCGATTCGCTATTCCACGAATTTGCGGTCAGACTTTCCTTCTCGGGTAAGAGGGCGAAACTCGCAAACGAATCTTTCCTGATCAACAAGGACCAATCGAGCTGGCCAGAATTCAGGCACATCAGCACAAACATGCTCACGACTCCTCCCGAGACAGAAAACTACGCCTACAACTTCTACACGGGCGACAAGCCAAACCTGTCCAACTTTGTAGGCAAAGCAAGCGTTGCCATCATCAAGGGCGACTCCTACACCATCCGCTACCTGCCCACGCTGAACAGCGTGGATTCTGCATATAGCGACATCAGAAATGATACCGGGATCGATTCCACCGTCTGGATTCTGAGTCGATTCTCCGAAGAAACGAAGCTTCCCTACGAAGTCAGGGACTCCACCCTGCGCGCCTACCCTACGCCATGGCGTCACGGATCACTCTGTTTCACGCCACTTCCACAGAACAAGGATTTCATTGAAATTCGAAACCGCCGCGGGAACCTGGTGACAAAAATTAATTACGACAACAATACGCACTGCATCGATGAGCGCGATGTGAAGTCGCTATTGGTGCCCGGAATCTACCGCTTCAGGGCTGGCAACAGCGGCAAACTGAAGGACTTCATCATTGTATATTAGCAGGGCTAAAGCCAGCTGAAAATGTTATCGGATTCTTCCAGCTTCGGCAAAATGGAATTGGCGGCAGGCTTATCCGTATTTCTTAGTATCGCCTTGCACGCTTCGGCAAACAGCGCATGGCCATTGTTGTAATGGTCGTCTAGTCGGCGGCGTGCATAGCCATCGGCAGAATGGTTATGGATCATGAACGCCCAGTCCGAAGACTGGAACAGCATCAGTTCGCGTTCCATCTGCTTGATGTAGCGAGTCAGAAGCATTCCGCGTGGAGTTTCACGCCCCATCTTTTCACGAATGGTCATCAGATGATCGATCATGGCACGCAGGCGGTAGGACTGCGGATAATACTTGTCCGTGTCGCCGTTGATCCACACAGAACCAAAGCCACCTTCGCCCCAGCTCGAAAATGCAGGTTCGTGCGCTTCGGGATCGGCAGAAGAAGTCATCACCTGGTCCGCTCCTGCAAATTCAATTACGGACGAAGAGGCTGCACGCTCCATCATCGATTCCAGGAACAGCGGACCTTCGAACCACCAGTGTCCAAAGAGTTCAGCATCGTAGGGGCACAGCATTGCCGCCTGGTTGCCATCCATGTTCACCAGGAGTTCCGAAATCGTCGTTTCACGATTCACCACGAAGAGCCGCGCGTGGTCTTCGGCCAGGCGCATCGCGTTCCACGGACGATAAATTTCCTTCTGTTCGCTGCCGGTAATGCGGTTGTACTTGAAACCCGTATCAATCGGCGTATCGCCCGCGAAAAAATATTCTCCCAGGTAGTCGCGCGGGCGATCCTTTGCGATGTCGGTAAAGAACTCGCGGTATTCAGGATGTCCCGGATAACCTGTACGGCGGCTCCAGACTTCCATGGAACTTTTCTGCTCGCGGCCCATGCAGTAAAGGCCTTGCGTGGTACGTAACGGAGTAAACACGCCGTACTTGGGAGTGGGCGTTGCAAGGAGCGCCCCATGGGTTTCCAGGAAAAAGTAATGTAATCCGAATTCCGCAAGGTACTTGTCAAGTCCCGGGAAGTAGCCACATTCGGGAAGCCACACGCCCATGGGCTTACGGCCGAAGGCTCGTTCAAAGCAGCGCACCGTCACATCGAGCTGCATACGAATCGATGCAGGATCGCTCTGGTAGGCGGGCAAGAACGGGTGCGTTCCGACGCATGTCAACAGGTTCAGCTTGTGCGCCTTTTCAAGCTCCAGAAATTCCGAGAGCAGATTGCGGTGGATGCGATTTTCCCACAAGTCAATTAGAGTCTGCTGCCGCGATAGGTAAAACCTGGAAAGCGATTCCAGATCTGTCCCTGCATTGCGGGCCACTTCCTTTTCAATCAGTTCCAGCTGCCGCTTGAGATGCTCCGAAAATTTTTGAATCAAATTCTCGTCAGAAAGCATCTCGATCAGTGGCGGAGAAATGCTTAGGTTGAGCGTCCCGGGGACGCCTTTTTCCAAAAGGCGCCGCATCGCCTGCACTAGCGGCAGGTAGGTTTCGGCAATGGCCTCGAACAGCCAGTTCTCTTCGAAAAAGCGCTTATATTCCGGATGCCGCACAAACGGAAGATGTGCGTGCATCAGGAAAACTATTTTACCGGGGGCACCCATTGAAGCGGATTACTCCGTACGCTTCACGACGATCGGCACGATGGTCGTCGGGAAATCGCCATCCTTGTCGGTTGCAAACACCGGAATGATCTTCGTGCTATCGGGAAGGTCTTCTTCGAAGCTGAATGTGCCATCCGGATTCAGCGGGAACGGTTCGCCACGCACCTGCAAATGGGCATCGGGGCGGGTTCCGCCGTAAACGATCAGGCGGGTTTTCACCCACAGGAAGAAGTCCTTGCCATAGTTCACGGAATCCTTGGACACTTCGATGTTGTTGGACTGGAGGGCTGCACTGGAAAGTGCCCCCGAGAACATCGACTCCGAAGAGCTACCGAAATTGCCACCCAGCTGCTTGAGCCAGGATTCAGCGGTCTGGCTGGAGAATCCTGAGCTCATGAAGTTGCCGAGCGTGTTTCCGCCAAGGGACGCCTTTGCAAAGGCATCGTCTGCGGCGGGAGCGGCTGCGGACTTGTCAAAGGTCATCACCGGGGCCGATTCAACAATCGGCTTGAAGTTCTTGCCGGATACAGCACCGAGAACGGCAACGCAGGACTTGCCAGCCGTATTTTCGACATACCAGCTGCGAGCGTTGGCGGGCACTTCGATGTCACGGAACTTGCGCTTCTTGCTGCGCTGTACCGTAAGGTCGCCAGCGATATCAAACAAACGAAGAACGATTTTCCCCTTGCCCTTCTTCGCTTCATTGATTCTACTTTCAGAAACCTCCCAGAAGGCATGCATCCAATTCGGATCCTTCTGCATGAGCACCAGGTATTCGGCGTCGAAGGACTGTGCCATCGAAGCCACATCCTTTTCGGATGCCTTGGCAGACTTGGCGGCAGTCCTTGCTGCGACAGGCTTGGTAGCTACAGCCTTGGTGGAAGTGGTTTTAGATGCGGTCGTCTTGGCAGTCGCAGTCTTTGTGGTCGTAGTCTTCTTGGCAGCCACCTTCTTCACTTCGGCGGAAATCTTGGACACCTTCGTCGCGGCCGCCTTCTTCACTTTGGCCACAGCCTTTACAGCCTTCTCTTCGGCATCCTTCATCGTCTTGATCGTCGCAGTCTTTGTCGCGGCCTTCTTTGCGGCAACCTTCGCCACCTTTTCCTTGGCAGCGGTTTCGGTCGCAGCCTTAACCTTCTTGACCTTGTCGGTCACTTTTTCTGCTATCTCTTTTACTTTTTTTACAGCCATGCTAGGCCTCCTTCGTTAAAAATCCTAACGGCGTTCCATCCCCCACGTGGCAATGCCTGTCAAGCCGATTCTCAGTCCAATAAACATCTCTTCCCATTGCGTATCGGTATCGGCAAAACGTTTACCACCTTGCAAGGCGACATCGAGAGTCGTTCCCTTGCGGCCAAGCGGGAACCCACCACCCAGGGAGCCTCCCACTTCAAACACGTCCTTAATGTACCAGCTCCTGTACCACGCACCGGCACGGTAATTGATACGGTTCCAGTATGACTCGTAGAAAAGCGGGCTTCCGTCACATTGATATCCCAGAGCCACCATCACATCCTTCTGCGTTTCCGTCACTTCAGGCATGCTCCAGCCTCCGGCAATGTTTTCAATGTCCTTGTCCCAGGCTCGCCATAGCAAATCAAGCATCACATTGTGGCGCTTTGCCAAGCGGTAGTTGATACCGGTCGCAAGCAGAGCGGGGACTTCGACTTCACGCGTGTAGCGATTTGCCGCAAGCGTATCAATTTCGCTAAACCTGAAGTTGTAGTCTAGAACATTTTCTAGGGTATAGCCCGTCGTAAAAGAGAAGAAATAGGACACCATCTTTCCGCGATACTGGAGTGCCGCCGTGTAATAGGCCGGATGATCCTTGATTTCCCATGTACCGTCGACATAGTCCGAAATCTTGTAGTTACCGGTCGCCCAGGAATCCTCGTCCGCGACATCGTCCGTATTGGCGCCCAAAGTCAGATTTCTCGAAGTATTGCCCATGACCATGTGTGCCGACGCACCCAAAGAGAGCGAACGGAAAAATGGAATGCGAATCGCATAAGTCGGCACTAGTTCATAGACACTGCCCTGGTATTCCAGCTTGACATCGGAGGAGTTCTTCTTGTTTTCAAATTCCTCGTTGAGCGACGACGAATAATGCTGCCACAGCGAAAGACCCACGGCCCCATAATTACCCATAGGAAACGACAGGTTAAAAGACGGGAGTGAAAAATCGGAGAACGAATAATGGTGACCTCTCTTGCGGGCTTCGTCCAATTCCATCGAGAAGTTCAAGTTGAAAACGACCTTTGCATCAAATGCCAGACGGGCCGGGTTTACCACGGAAAGGCCTTCGGCATCACCGGGTTTCGCGTTTCCTGCAAAACCGCGACCTGCAGCAGAGGCCGTACCACCCATCACTTGTTCCTGACCAAGGGCGTCAAGGCCAATCATCGATGCACTTGCAAAACTAGAGATAAGTCCTAAAGCGAGCAGCAACTTTTTCATTATTCATCCCCCCGCTTGGAAGCAAGCCAAAGTTTCAGGGACATCGGATTATCCACAGATGTCGAGAAATCATAACGGGCATAATCGAAGTAGGAGAAGTAGAGACGAACCGTATCGCCTTCAACCGTCCTATAGTCACTATAGGTCGTGTCCTTTTCCTGCAAGAACGGGTAGCCCAAGCGCATAATGAATTTCATTGAACGGCCATCGCCCGCCTTGTTTACAAAGTCACGCACACCGTTTGTGAGCTGAACCGTAAGAGAGTCGCCATCGTGGAACACCAGATTCTGATGGCCCTCGTCTAGAACGACATCGTTGTTCACTCGATAGGATTCCATACGGCGAATGACCATGTCGGCGCTATCCACATAGGAACCGACCACTACCTGAATAGGCAGTCCAAGTTCGTTTTGCCCCTTGGAGTCGTCGCGCGCCATCGTAAGTTCGGCATGAATCACCGTCTGGCGAACATCGACCTTATCGCCTTCGGTATAGGGAAAATCGTCGCCATAGAAATCGGACAAGGCTTCAAGAATCGGTTCAGGCGGGAGCTCCACCACAATTGAATCGTAAACTCCACCATGCAAAATGGGGCACTCCTCGCATTCCTCTTCGCTGCTAATGATATTCGCCATGCGAGCCGGGTTCGGTGAAACCGCATTCACCGAGTCAGCATAGAGAGCAAGTTTTGGCGGAAAACTCGTCGCATCGCCATAGAACCTGTAGGCGCGGCCCGACTTGGGAGCGGAAAGGCGCAGCTGCAAATGAGCGGCACCCTTCACCTTCTTCAGCGATTCCACCAAGGCAGACGGGAGTTCCATACGGAGTGCGGTATCGCCCTTGGGTACCTTCATCTTGAGCGAAATGTCTTCGGACGCATCGGCTTTCCATTCCAAAAGGCTCTTGTACCAGCTGCTGTCGGCAATGTCAGCGATGCTATCTAGGAAATCATCATCTTTTCCCTGTTCCAGCTTCCAGCTCACGGTTACATCGACTTCTTCGCCCTTGGGTACAGAATCCTTCGGGAACTGTTTTGCCTGGTAATAGGGGCGCAACCAGAACATGGCAAGGAACGCTCCCGACGTGTCAGACTTGGCAAGTTTCTTCATGAAGCTAGTGTCCGGCATGAAAGCAAGATCCAGCACCAGATCGTGCGTCAAGTTCGCAGAGCGTCCCAGAACTGCATGGACATCGGCTGATTTTGGGAACGTACTCAGATGCGTTTCAACAGACATAGGCTTCAGATTGCTCACGCTGAGCGTCTGCACCTTGTAGCTGCTGGGCATACCCTGGTCCGAAAGCCACTTTTCGAGCCCATTATCGTCAGATTCAAAAAAACACGATGTCAAAACGGCACTCAGCAAAACCGCAACGATTGATGCAGTCCTAGCCGATAAACCAAACCACTTTTTTTTCACGAAAGACTCCACATGTAATCTTCTATATTCCTTTGCATAATATAGAAAAAAGAGCCTTTGAAGTCTTCCAAAATACAGGTGGAATAAATAATTACTACATTATAGGCATTATGCAGATTACTAACGCTTCTCAACTTACTGGTGTTTTCCCCGCGTTGTTCACCCCGCTCAAGAACGACGACCCCAAGAACCTTCGCAACTCCATCGACTACAAGAAGATGGGCCAGATGATCGACGATGTGATCGCGGGCGGCGCAAGTGGCGTGCTCCCTGCCGTGACCACGGGTCAGAGTGCGACGGTTTCTCCGCAGCAGCACCTCGATGTCATCAAGTTTACGCTCGACTATGTGGACGGCCGCGTGCCCGTGATTGCCGGTGCCGGTTCCAACTGCACTCGCGAATCTATCGAAATGATTGAAAATGTCCAGAAGATTGCCCCGGTGGCAGTCCTCTGCGTCACGGGCTACTACAACAACCCGCCGCAGGAAGGCCTCCTGAAGCACTACCGCACGCTCAGCAGCGAGACGGGCGCCAAGATCGTGATTTACAACGTTCCGGGTCGCACCTCCAGCTACGTGCACCCCGACACCTTGATTGAACTTGCCGAAGACAAGAACATCATCGGTCTGAAGCAAGCCGTCGAATTCGGCTTTGGCGAAAAGTTCCACGAAGACACGATGCGCGTCATTAAGGAAACGAAGGGCAAGGACTTCGCCGTGATGAGCGGTGAAGACGGACTCTTCGCAGACTTACTCGAAATGGGCGGCACGGGCCTCATCAGCGCTTCGGGCAACATCCCCGAAGCAACGAAGACCTTCGTAGACTTGTACAAGGCTTTCCAAGCTGGCGACAAGGAAAAGGCTCACAACCTGCAGAAGGATGCTCGCGACTTTATCGACATCACATTCTGCCGCAAGAACCCGATTCCGCTGGGCACGCTGTTCAACAGCCCCTTGTTCCAGCCGCTCGTGAGCGTGAAGGATACCGCAAACGGTGCAGACGCCGTGGCCCGCATCATGAAGTTGATTGAAGAAAAGGCACCGAGCCTCAAGAAGTACCACGTATAGCAATGAGCTCGCGCCTTCGGCGCTTTGAGGAATGAGGTCGCACCCTACAGGTGCTCTGAGGGAACGCTCATGCGAAAACTCAAAGGGAGTCTTGGAGCGAAGCGATAAGACGACCGACCTCAAAGCGAAGCGACCTCGAACATCAAACCTTTTTTACTGGAGAATCCAATGGCTAAGACTCAGAAATCCATCAGCGACATCGTCTGCGACTACATCAAGAAGCAGAAACTCTCCCCCATTCCCGTTCAGACCTTGAACGAAGAAGCCGAAACCACCCGCTACTTCGGCGGGGATCTCAAGGAATTCATCGCAGCAGCAAAGACCCTCGGTGCAAAGGGCGTTTTCGTCGAAACCCTTTACCTTGAAGAAGACGAATTCTACTACGACAGCGGCATGGACGACGAGGAATACATGGCCCTGTACGGCAACGACGACTGCTGCGACGGGCAGTGCAAGTGCGGCAAGTGCGAAGGCAAGAAATCCAACAAGAAGGCAAAGGAAGACGATGATTCCGATGTAGACGGCGTCTGGTTCGAACCCGAAGACCTGGATGGCCTCGATCTTACGCTTCTCAAGCCGCAGATGGCAAAGTATCTCGACCGCGTGGGCGAAGCCTGTGGCGTACGTCTTACTGTTCCGGGCGTTGACCACCTGGAAGTCGAAATCTTTGCAGACTGGTACGACGACTTTGCCGAACTCGTGGACGAAGCTTCCGAAGCGATTGAAATCAATCCGACCGAAGCCCTGAAGCAAGCCCAGGCCATTTTTGAAGCCGAAGAAGAGGAACTCGCCAAGGCTGAAGACAAGAGCGTGAAGAAAATCGCGGCACATCCCCCGAAAAAGTCTTCCGCCAACAAGTCTAAGAAGAAGTAATTCTTCCAAGCAAACTAAGCATTTGCATACAAGCTAAAAAAGTCGCGACTTTGTCGCGACTTTTTTTCAATAGCACAAATTAGTCAGCGTTTGTAAAAAGTTGGATTAGCAAATCAATTCATCAAAAACGCTGAATAATCAAGCAAGACAAGGCGCGAGTCCCCGTAGCGTACTAAAACGTACGTGAGGGGACGAGCAACGCTGTATTGCGCAGATTAGTCTGCGTTTTTACCCGTGGTAGAGATTGCCGGACTGATAATTCGGTTCCGTCGTCAAATTCACACCCAGCCTACGGAACACGCCCACGTCAACTTGCGAAAGAATCACGCTGGCATGCACTTCACAATGGCGAAGTTCAGGCAACTTTTCAAGCGCAATCTTTGCGTTGTAATCGGTCAGAGCGCAAACAGATAGAGCGACTAGAGCTTCATCCATGTGCAGGCGCGGATTCTTGTGGCCGAGCTGCTTTGTCTTCAAATTCTGAATCGGTTCAATCACCATGGGCGAAAGCAGGCGAACTTCGTCGGGGATTCCGGCCAAATGCTTGAGCGCATCCAGCAGCATAGCGGAACATGCTCCCAAGAGCGAAGAAGTCTTTGCCGAAATAATGGCTCCGTCATTCAATTCGATTGCAATGGCAGGGCCGCCTGTCAGTTCAGCCTTTTGGTTCGCAGCCGCAATCACGGGG
Organism: Fibrobacter sp.; assembly: GCF_045601785.1. Lineage (GTDB taxonomy): Bacteria > Fibrobacterota > Fibrobacteria > Fibrobacterales > Fibrobacteraceae > Fibrobacter. The sequence continues at coordinate 117,744 of NZ_JAZSAF010000057.1, read as the reverse complement.
CGGTCGGCGGTGCTAATCTGCGCCTGCTCCATGATCAATTCCTGCTTGTAAATCTGGTCCTTGTCGGCGTTGCCCTTACGTACGTCGCAAAGCGTATTGTAATAGCGGCGGATGATTTCTTGCTTGGCGGCGGCACAAACCGCATCGTCATCGATGATGCAATTGCCGGCCATGTTCACGCCCATGTCCGTTGGGCTCTTGTACGGGGATTCGCCCAAGATGCGAGTAAACAGGGCATTCAGCACCGGGAAGATTTCAACATCGCGGTTGTAGTTGATAGTCGTCTTGCCGTAAGCTTCCAGGTGGAACGGGTCGATCATGTTCACGTCGTTCAAGTCGGCGGTAGCCGCTTCGTACGCAAGGTTCACCGGGTGCTTCAGCGGAATATTCCAAATCGGGAAGGTTTCAAACTTGGCGTAGCCGGCCTTGACACCGCGCTTATTTTCGTGATAAATCTGCGAAAGGCAAACGGCCATTTTTCCACTTCCCGGCCCCGGAGCAGTCACCACCACGAGTTCGCGGGAAGTTTCGACAAATTCATTCTTGCCGTAGCCGTCGTCGCTCACCACCAGCGGTATGTTGCTCGGGTAGCCTGCAATCGGGTAATGGCGGTAAACCTTGAGGCCAAGGTCTTCAAGCTTTTTCTGGTAGGCAACGGCACTCGGCTGTTCCTGCCAGCGGGTCAGCACCACGCTGCTCACAAAAAGGCCGTAGCCGCGGAACGCGTCAATCAGGCGCAAGACATCTTGATCGTAGGTAATTCCAAGGTCGCCGCGGACCTTATTTTTCTCAATGTCGCCGGCGTTAATCGCAATGATGACTTCTGCCTTGTCCTTCAGCTTTTCGAGCATGCGAATTTTACTGTCGGGCGCAAAACCTGGCAACACGCGGGATGCGTGATGGTCATCAAAAAGCTTTCCGCCAAATTCCAGATAAAGTTTTCCACCGAACTTCGCAATGCGCTCGGCAATCTTTTCGGACTGCGTCCTTAGGTACGCGTCGTTATCAAAGCCTACTTTAAACATCTTTTTTATCCATCTAAAAATTATCTGCACAAAAATAAAAAAAAGATCGAAACAAAAGAATCCCCGATTTTGCGAGGATGACTTTTGGCAGATATGGAGAAGACCCTAAATGGTCGTTCTAGCACCAATCGTTCTGATGATTGTGTTCAGGATTTCATCGCGGCCGCCCTTCAGGGCCATTTTGTTCCGATACATCATGGCATCGGCCCTTTCAAACACCGCAGAGACACTCTTGTCATGCTTCTGATCGAACACGGAAATGCCACATGCCAAGACAACCTTGTCTTCATCGGCATTCCTTTTCACTGTATCGTAAAGCTGCTGCTCCAGCTGTTCGCGGTTCACGAAGTCGGCCCCGCGCAAAATTGCAACAAATTCATCGCCTCCCACGCGGAATACGGGACTATGCTTGAATGTCTCGCACACAAGTTTAGACGCCATTCTGATATACTTGTCCCCCGCAATGTGTCCCTGCGTATCGTTAACGGTTTTTAGGCCGTTCACATCACAAATGGCAATAGCAAATTCGACTTCCTCACCCGACTGAATTTGCTGGTCCAGTGCCCGTTCAAATTCGCCGTAGGCATTCTTGTTCTTAATGCCAGTCAGGTCATCTCGGCGGGCCCTTTCAAACGCAATGTTCGTCTCTTCCCTCATCTTCTGTTCGCGACGCACCTGGGCATCGACATTGGTGATACTAATCACCATGTGTGTTTTGTCGGAATACACCACAACGAGATTCACATACAAGGGACCGTTCGGCGAATTGAGTCGATAGCTGATTGTAAACAAGCCGTTCTCATCGAGTTCCCCCAATAAAGTTTCGCGTGTGAGGGCGGCCTGAACAAGCGGGATATCTTCGGCGTACACGACCGACTGGGCATCCTTCTGCAACTGGTTGAAGAAATCTTCCCCTTCGGCAGCGACACTCAGTTCGCTGTACATGCGCTCGGCCTTGTACTGAGCAAAATGATTCGTTTCCAAATCCACCATATAAAGCGCATCATAACGTTCAGCCAAAGCCATCACAATTTGGCCGTAGACTTCACTTTTGGACACCTGCCTTCTAAGTTCTATTTCGCGACGCATCTGTGCATCTATGTTTGTCACGCTGATGACAATGTGTTTTTTGTCAGAATACACAGCAACCAACTTTACATATTGCGGCCCCTTTGGAGTATTCAGGCGGTACGTCAGGGAAAACACGCCGTAATCATCCAATTCCTTAAGCAAGATTTCCCTAGTAAGCGCAGTCGTTATTAGACCAATGTCATCCTTATAAACAACCGAAAGAGCATCCTTGCGCAGCTGGTTAAAAAAGTCATCGCCTTCAAAAGCAATGCTCAACTCGCAAAAAGTCCGTTCACTCTTGTACAGCACATAATGGTTCGTTTCAAGGTCCACCAAGTAAAGAGCATCGTAACGTTCGGCAAGGGCCATCACAATTTGTCCATAAGTTGTGCTCTTGGAGGCTTTCTGTTCTAGGTTCAGCCGATCTCGTTCCTGTTTATCGATGTTTGTTATTCCAATGATCAAGTAGTCCTTTCCATTCGACTCGCCGAGAACCACTTTCATCAGGTACCATACAGGTACGCCATCAACAACAATACGATATTTATAGGTATAGGCGCAGTCATTTTGCACTACAGAGAGCAAGTGATCCCTAGAAACAATCTCCGCAAAATGCAGCCGGTCTTCTTCATAGACAATCGTCTGGAGATTTACACGGGTGTCTTCCCAAAAATCGCTCGTTTCGTTCAACTGTAATGTCCGATGATTTCCGTGAAGGGCGTACATGGCATAGTTGGCGTTTTCCACATCAACGAAAAAAACGCACTCATAGTCCAGCGATAGAGCAACTGCTGTATCGGCAAAGGTCAATTTGTTATCCATTAAACACCTCTGGATATTATTCTTTGTTAAACTATAAAAAAATAATTAGTGAAAAAAAATCCCGTCAAGACCTAAAAAACGACATTTTTGTTCAAAAACCGCCAATTTTGAAAAAAACGCCTTCAAAAGAAAGTTAATTTATACGTAAAGAACGGAAATTTTTACATTGCCGTCCTTTACAAACAAGATTATTTTGCTATATTTGGCCCAAAACAGTAAAACAAACCCCAAAATTCCCCCAAAAAAGGGATTTTTCACAAAAAGAGGTTAAAATGGCAACCGTTATCCGTCTCGCTCGTTTCGGCAAGCGTCACAACCCCATCTACCGCGCTGTGGTCATCGACTCCCGCAAGGCCCGCGACGATAGCTTTATTGAACAGGTCGGTTTCTACAACCCGAACCTGAAGACCCCGGACATCAAGTTCGATCAGGAAAAGGTTCTGAAGTGGCTCCAGACCGGCGCACAGCCGTCTGACACCGTCCGTAGCCTCCTCAAGAAGGTCGGCATCATGGACCTGTTCCACGAAATCCGCGCCGGTCGCTCCATCGAAGGCAAGAACGCCACTCCGCGTGCTGAAAAGGCCAAGAAGGCCAAGCTCGGTCCTAAGGCTCTCGCCAAGATCGAAGCTGAGAAGGCCGCTAAGGAAGCCGCCGCTGCTGAAGCCGCTGCCGCCGCCGAAGCTCCTGCCGCAGAAGCTCCCGCTGCAGAAGCATAATTTTTGCTTTTAAGGAAACCCCGTGCCCCGAGCGGACACGGGATTTTTTTAAGCGAACGCCTCTTGAAAATGGACAACCGCCTTTCAGCGCTCACTAAACCCTCCTACGTCTTTCATGTCTGAATCCGAAGAATACATCACCGTATGCCAGCTCATGCGCACCCATGGCGTCAAGGGCTACATCAAGGCGATGCCGCTGACTCATGACTTAAACCGTCACGAGAAGCTCTCGGATGTGATGCTAAAGAAGACCAATGGCGAGACGGTTCAATTGACGCTGGAAGATTCCAGGCTTGCAAACAATCTGTGGTTGCTCAAATTCAAGGGATACGACACGCCCGAATCGCTCATCCATTTCGTCAACGGGGACCTGATGATCCCCGAATCGGAAAGGCTCCCGCTCCCCGAGGGTGAGTTCTACCTCGACGAACTGGAAGGATTCCGCGTAAGGCTGGAAGACGGGACCGACATAGGCGAAGTCCTCGAAGTCGAGGAACTGCCGACCGTGAACGCGTTTCACATCAAGTTCGATCCCGCTTTTCAGAATGCATATTCTTCAAAGACAATCCTCGCCCCCTGGATAGACGACTGCGTCTTGAATGTGGACGGAGATGGCAAGTTCATTACCTGCGACAAGGACTATCTGAAGAGCCTTTGTCCGGAGGAAAGATGAAGATCGATTGCATCACCATCTTTCCGGAAATGTTTACGCCCATGAAATCTTCTATCATGGGACGCGCCCAGAGCAAGGGACTGATGGAATTCAACACCGTCTACCTGCGCGACTTTGCCATCAACGACTACGGACAGGTGGATGATGTCCCCTACGGCGGAGAGCCGGGAATGGTCCTACGACCGGAGCCCTTGGCGAAAGCGATCCGCAGCACGGGCGTCAAGGAGGATGGCGGAAAGGTCATCTACCTCACGGCAGATGGAATTCCCTTCAACCACAAGATGGCAGAAGAGCTTTCACACGAAAGCCACTTGGTGCTCGTCTGCGGACACTACAAGGGAATCGACGACCGCATCCGCCAGTCCGAGGTCGATCTGGAGATTTCCATCGGCGACTTTGTCGTAAGCGGTGGCGAACTTCCGGCGATGCTCGTGACCGACGCCATCGTGAGATTAATCGACGGCGCACTCGGCAACCGCGAATCCGGCGATACGGACTCCTTTGCGCAGGGGGTACTGGGATGGCCGGTCTACACGCGCCCCGAAGTTTTTGAAGGAAAAAAGGTACCCGAGGTGCTCCTTTCGGGCCACCATGCAAACATAAAAGCCTGGAGACGCCAAGAATCGTTCAAAAGAACGCAAGAAAGACGTCCAGACATCTTTAAAAATCTTGAAAAAGATTCTAAATTTGGCATCAAATAAAAACGAGGTACACAAATGTCCCTGAACATTGAAGCAATCCATAACGAAAATTTGAAGACCGACCTTCCTGACTTCCGCGCCGGTGACACCGTCACCGTGAACGTGAAGGTGATCGAAGGCACCAAGGAACGTATCCAGCCGTTCAAGGGTGTCGTGATCCAGAAGAAGAATACCGGCATTTCCGCAACTCTCACCGTTCGCAAGATGAGCGGCTCTGTGGCCGTGGAACGCATTTTCCCGCTCCACTCCCCCCGCATCGACTCTATCGTTCTCGACCGTCCGGGTAAGGTTCGCCAGGCTCGCATCTACTACATGCGCAACCTCCGCGGTAAGGCAGCCCGTATCGAAGAACGTCAGGACTAATTAGCGGCTATAGGGCGGTTGTTCTCCGATGATTACGGGGGATTCCCGACAGCCAGTCCGGCAGCAAGTTATCCCGCCCACGCACCAAAGCGTGAAGGCGGGTTTTGTTGTTTATTCTCCCGGAAGCGAAGAGAGAAACATCGTCATTCTTGAAGAAGGCGAACTCACCGCACGCGAGACAACGCCTCCCTATTCAATCGTCTTTACGATGCGACCAGGGGACCTGGTCGGAGTGGCGGCGCTCCTTGAACGCGAACCGTTCAAGTACGAACTTTCGGCAACCAAGGATTCCAAGATTACGCTTGTCACCGAAGACTGCATGGAGTCCGAGCTCAAGCGACTTCCGCTGTGGCTTCTCGCACTAATCCGAAGCATTTCTGCAAAGACGCACCAGCTGAAGCGTTCTGCCGTCGAGACACGCGTACAGAACACGCTCCTGAGCCTTGCCGAATACCTGAGCCACAAGACCGAAAAGAAAGACTTCAACCTAGCCGAGCTTATCCGCGAATTCAGCTTCTTGACAAAGATCCCGACGTCAACTGTCGAGGAGGACCTGAAATCCCTTTTGCGTAGGCACCTGATAAAGCTTTCAGTAAAGAACAAGCGCATCTTCTGCCAGACAATCGACGCGGAACTGTTGCACATTTACACGGACTACCTCCACAATAACGACAACGGCGCAAGCTTCGTTCCATACAAGTTAACACTCGAGTTGAAGCAAATTCTGGTATACCTGTCGACAGAAGACGAATCCATTTCTAAAAACGGCCCCGACTGGATACAGTTCATCCAGCAAAGATTCCCGAAAGCCGCAGTGACTCAATGGATCAACTTGTTAAAGCTGGGATGGTTTAGCGAAGAAAAGAGCAAGCCGGACCACTTTCATATCAACAAGGCAAAGGTGCTCTACTTCTTGAAGGCGCTCCGCTACGAGACCAACATACGGGGGGTGCTATGACGCTGGAAGAAGGCCAGGTGCTGTTCTTTGAAGGGGATTTCGGCAAAAATCTCTATGTTGTCCGTAATGGCGAACTGCGCGGAACCAACACGCGTAATGCAGACATCAACATTTACGGTCCAGGAGCATTGATCGGTGAACTTTCTCTATTGAAAAATGAACCGTGCGGAGAGACCGTCACTGCAACCGAAGATTCAGAGCTCCAAGAAATTACGTCCGAAAACCTGAACGAGGCCCTAGAAAAATCCCCGGCGTGGTTCAAGTCAATCATGCAGTTCTTGACAGGTCGCCTAGCCATCGCGCAGAGTAACAAGCACAAGAGCGACAAGATCAAGGCTCTTCCTAGTCTGCTCTACATTCTAGGTTCCCTTTCCACAAGATCTGCCGAAAATGGCGCAGCCGTATTGCTCACGGACGTCTTCGAAAGCGTCCACAATCTTTTCAACATCGCCCGCGACGACATCAACGAACTGTTGCGGCTACTTGAGGAACTTGACATACTTAAAGTTCAAGGTCCCGAAGTCATCGTCAAGAATCCAAACGTCATTCGCCTTTTGTACGAAAGCATCTGCTTCCGCGCGCGATACAAGAAGATGCCCCCGCAAATTCTTTCAATGACAGACCAGATGGTCCTAAACGCCGTCATCAAGACAGTTCAGCAGAATACCGAGCCACTCAACAACGGAACATTTACCGTGAAGACGCCCGACCTGCTCAAAAATTCGCGCAAGACGATGCACGGAGCAACACTCACCACAAGGACCCTGCTCCCACTGATCGACCGAAGGTTGCTAAACGCATCGGTATCAATCGAGGCCAAGGAGAAACTTCCGGAAATTGACGAAATTTCGTTCTTCTACGGGGATTTCGACACCATTTTGGACCTGATGGAACTCAACCGCATATACCCCCTGCTAGACAAGGGACTCGTCGAAGGTTCAAAGTAAAAATTTGGCTTTTTTTCCGAAAAAGTCCCCTTTTTCGTGACAAATCCCTTTTTTTTATTTATTTTATAGAAGCCTATTCTTTATTAGCGGATGCATTATTCCGACTCAGGCACATTCAATTACATCTAACAAACTCAATCAACAAATCTTTTCTTTTATAACAGGAAACCATCGTGGCTCCAACAAAAAAAACTTCTAAAGGCACACATTTGGCTGATCAAGAATCTACAGGCGTGGAAGTTCCGGCTGAACTGAATATCAACATTGACAAAAATTCTGAAGGCGAAGTTACAAAGCCTAAACGCGGAAGAGCTCCCAAGGCCACAAAAAGCGATAACGAATCCGAACCTAAGAAAACCAAAAAAACTCACAAGGCAAGCGATAGCGAACAGGGCGTTGCAGAACAAGCAGATTTTCCTCAGGCTCCCGTCGCCGAAAAACCGATAGAAGTGCAAACCGAGTCTGAGATTAGCGCACCGAAGGAAGACACAAGCATTGTAGCCGTACAAACGGAATCCAACACCGGAACCCAGGCAGAAGGCGAGGCCAACCAAGGCGACCAGGGAGCAAACCAGAATGCCGATGGACAGCAGCGTTTCCAAAACCAGCAGAACCGCCGATTCGACAAGTTTGGCAAGAACAACCGCCGTTTTGACAAAAACAACCGTCAGAACCAGAGATTCCAGCCTGAAGAAGAAGATACCACCCCGCTGCCGGAACCGGATTCCGAAGCCTGGAACAAGGCTCGCGAATGCTGGAGCAAGTACCGCAAGATGACTATGAGCGACTTACAAGAACTCGCCGCTCAAAAAGAAAACGTAGACTTCAGGCGCTACCGCAAGCAATCCTTGGGACTACTCCTGCAGAGCCTTGAAAACGAGAACAACATCATCTATGCAGAAGGTCTCCTGGAAGTCACGCCGCAAGGCCACGGGTTCCTTCGCAATACCGAATTCAACTACCAGCAGGGACCGGACGATGTTTACGTGAGCCAGAATTTGATTCGCAAGCTCGGCCTCAAAATTGGCGATACCGTTGCCGGTCTTGCCCGCCCGCCGCGCGACCAGAACGACAAGTACTACGCACTCCGCCGTGTAGACAAAGTAAATTTCGAAGATCCAGAAAAAATCAAGCGCCGAGTCGCCTTTGAATACCTCACTCCGATTCATCCTAACGAAAAAATCAAGCTCGAGTGGAACAAGGACGAGCTCACCACACGCGTCATGGATCTATTCGCCCCCATCGGAAAAGGACAGCGCAGTATCATTCTCGCACCTCCGCGCACCGGTAAAACGGTCCTTTTGCAGAACATGGTTCAAGCTATCGCCGCCAACCATCCAGAAGTCATTATCATGGTGCTCCTGATTGACGAACGTCCCGAAGAAGTGACCGAAATGCGATCCATCGTCGGAAAACTGGTCGAAAAAAATCCCGCACTCAAGGCAGAAGTAGTCGCCTCGACCTTCGATGAACCACCTGATCACCACGCCCGTGTCGCCACAATGGTACTCGAAAAGTCTAAGAGACTCGTCGAACAGCAGAAGGATGTCGTAGTGCTTCTCGATTCTATCACCCGCTTTGCCCGAGCAAACAACGTGGTCATTCCGCACTCCGGAAAGATCCTTTCGGGTGGCGTAGATGCAAATGCCATGCAATTCCCGAAAAAGTTCTTCGGTGCAGCCCGCAAAATTGCAGACAAGCTAGGACAACCGTTGAAAAAAGAAGACGGTTCCACAATCTACACCGCCACAGGGCAGCCCGCTTTTGAAATTCTCCAGAAAAACGGTTCCCTTACCATTATTGGCACAGCCCTTATCGAAACGGGTAGCCGCATGGACGAAGTGATCTTCGAAGAATTCAAGGGAACCGGCAACATGGAACTTGTCCTCGACCGCAGACTCGCCGAGAAGCGCACATGGCCCGCCATTGACGTATTCAAGTCGGGAACCCGAAAAGAGGAACTTCTGCAAACTATGCGAGAACGCGATGCAGTTTGGAACTTCCGCAAGAGTATGCAGAACGATACTGAAAACGGAATCATGGACAAACTAATCAAGTTCATGAACCAATATAAGACAAACAGCGAATTGCTGGAATTTTTAAGCAAGGCTAAAGCATAAGGAATTGAACATGTCAGAAAAAATCTTTTTCGCAGGTACAGGAAACATGGGCGGAGCCATTCTCCGCGGACTTTTGAAGGCCGGCACAGATGCATCCAGCATCTTCTTCTTCGACCCCTCCGACAAAGCCGCCGCAGAAGTTTCTGCGCTCGGTTGCGTTCGCGTGGCAAACTTTGCCGAGGGCATCAATAAGGCCGATGTGACTTTCCTTTGCGTGAAGCCGCAGATTTTCAAGCTAGTTTCTGCCGAGTGGAAGGCCGCCGCTGTCGCCGAGAAGTCCACCAAGACCTTCGTGAGCATCATGGCCGGTGTTACACGCAAGGCCCTCATCGAAGTCCTCGGCGAAAAGAACCAGATTCTACGCGTGATGCCGAACCTGCCGCTGACCGTTGGCAAGGGTTCCGTGGGTCTCGCTACCGACGGCGTCACTGAAGAAACGCTCGCCATCGCAGAAAAAATCTTTGGCAACATCGGCGTGACCTGCCGCGTTGCAGAATCCCTGATGGATGCCGTGACCGGACTTTCGGGCAGCGCTCCCGCCTACGTATTCGAATTCATCGAAGGTCTCACCCGCGGCGGCGTGAAGGCAGGTCTTACCCGCGATGTAGCACTCAAGCTCGCGCTTGGCACCATCGAAGGCAGCGTTGAACTGGTAAAGCAGTCCGGCAAGAGCCCCTCTGACCTCTGCGCCATGGTCTGCTCTCCTGCAGGCACCACCATCGCAGGCATCAATGCCCTTGAAGAAGGCGCCTTCCGCAGCACGCTCATCAAGGCCGTTGTTGCTGGCACCGACCGCAGCAAGGAACTGGGAAAGTAAGCCCCTAGATGTCCGCCATAGATTTTTTCACCAGAGAAGAAACAGACACATCCTCGTTTATCCTGGATGTGCTTTCTTCGGTGAATTACCAGGTGGACACCCACTATACCGCAGGCAACGAAAGCAACATCCTATCAGCAGCGGCTTCGGCAAGTTCCGCTTTGAACGTGGTATCACTTGCACCCATCATCATCTGGGACTTGGATTCCTTTACAAGCGGCAATGTCCGGCTGCTTTCAGAAATCCGCCAGCAATTTCCGAATTCGCTAATTCTAGTCTACGCGATTACCCCTGAGCAGTTCAGCGACATTCCAAACAAACTATACGACAGCATCCTCTCCGTGGAATCCCTCAAGGTCCACCTGATGACGCGAATCGCAAAGCTCAAGGAAATTCACAACGCAAGAAAAATTTTCCGCGAACGTATGAGCCACCTAGTCGGCAAAAGCCAAGCTATGCAGGAGCTCCGAAAGACCGTGGAACGCGCCATTCTCCATTCGGGACCGGTACTGATCCAGGGCGAGACAGGAGTCGGCAAGGAACTGATTGCACAGGCCATCGCCTGCATGTACGATAAGTTCATTACCGTGAACTGCAGCGCTATTCCAGACACACTTTTCGAGAGTGAGCTTTTTGGACACACTCGCGGCGCCTTCACCGGTGCGCAGACCGAACGAATAGGGCTTTTTGAAATGGCAGATGGCGGAGCCATCTTCTTAGATGAAATTGGCGACATGCCGCTGCATGCGCAGGTAAAACTTTTACGAGTCTTGCAGAACAAGGAAATTCGACCGCTCGGCGCAAACAAGACAAAGAACATTGACGTTCGCATCATCGCGGCAACAAACAGGAACCTGGAACAGGAAATTGCCGAAAAGCGATTCCGCGAAGATCTCTATTACCGTCTGAACGTCATTTCAATGGAAATTTCTCCGCTGCGCAAACGCAAGGAAGACATCGAGGATCTCGCCAACTACTTCATCCAAATTTACCAGAGCCCCGGTGAAAAGTACACCCTGTCCATAGACACTCTGCGCAAGCTGCAGGAATACGATTGGCCAGGCAACATCCGTGAACTGGAAAACGTAATCCAGCGAGCCCTTTGCTTTACCAACTCCGGAACCTTGCGTCCCGAAGACATTCAGATCGGCGCAGGCAGGTCCATTTCTGATGTGGTCAATGCACCAAACCCCATCAAAAAAGAAGGCGGCACAGAATTGAGCTACGACGCGTTCCGCCAGATGCAGCAGAACCAGGAGCGAGAGTTCCTGATCGAGACCATCCGCAGCTGCAACGGCTCTGTCCGCGTGGCAGCGCAAAAGCTCGGTCTATTCCGCACGGCACTTTACAACCGCCTAAGCCATCTAGGCGTCAACATCAAAGACATCTAGGGATTCGTCCAATCCAGCAGACCTTCGTCGCGAGCACATTGGGCTTTTGCAACACGCATTTGCCCATTTGCAATTACCATAATCCGGTCACAATACTTTTCGGCATATTCCACAGAATGCGTCGATACGATGACTCCCATCTGCATCTTCTTCGCTAGGTTTCTAAGCATTTCAAAGAGCCTTCTGCTACGGGGAATATCCAAGAATGCATTCGGCTCATCAAGCAGTAGCACCTTGACCTGCTGCGCGATTGCCTCGGCAAGGTACACCCGACTGCGTTCACCATCGCTGAGTTCCGTCATCCAACGGTCTGTAAACGAGACGAGATCCAAAAGGGCTATTGACTCGTCGATAATCCGCTCGTCTTCTGCCGAACGGCCATCGAAAAGCCCTGCATAAGGCATACGTCCCAACGAAACATAGTCGCGGACCTTCATGCGGTCACAGACAACAGCCCCCATGCGCGTCAGCGAGACAAGCTTGGCGCGTTCCCTCACTGGAATTTCTTCTAACCCACGCCCCTCAAGGACGATGCGTCCCGAAACAGCTTCAACCAGGCCGCAAATCGTTTTCAAGAAGGTGCTTTTGCCGCAACCGTTTTCGCCAAGCAGAGCAACCACCTCCCCTGCAGAAAGTTCAAAATCGAAGGGCATGACAAGCCCTGCCGCAGCCTTCTTCAAAGAGTCGTAGCCAAAGACAAGCTTTTCACAGTTAAGCACAATGGCCTGGTTCATCGGCGACCTCCTCCACGGACTATCACCCACAAAACAACAGGAACGCCAACCAAGCTAAGGACCGCGTTCAACGGCACTGTCGAAAATTGACATGATGCAAGACAAAGGACGACTCCGCACAAGGACGATGCGGGGAGCAGGACCCTGTGGTTACTCGTCTTAAAAAGCATAAAAGCCAAGTGGGGAACCGCAATTCCAACAAATGCCACAGGACCGCAGAACGCGGTCGAAGCCGCAGCCAGAAGCGATGCGCCCAAAAGCACCATTAGGCGGCCACGACGTACATTCACGCCAAGCCCCTTCGCAAAATCGTCGCCGAGCCTAGCCGCATTCAGATAGCGAATCGACAACAGCACCAGGGCGAGCCCCAACAGAACCGCAAGGACAAACACCCAGACCGAATCCAATGTCAGGCGGCCAAAGCTGCCCATGCCCCAGGACACGTATACACGCAGCGATTCGGCATCGCTTCCCACAATCATCAAGCTTATCAGGGCGTCAATAAAGTAGCCAACCAATAAGCCAACAATCAGGAGCACCGTCGAGTTTTCAAAGCGGGCCGCCACAAGCATCACTAGCGCAGTCACCGCCATGGCGCCAACCGCCGCAGCCGAAAGCACACCGAAATGTCCGAAGCTAAAACCTAGGAGCAGCGAAAGCGCAACACCAAGGCTAGCCCCACTACTGATTCCCAGCACAAAAGGGCCCGCCAGTGGATTTCTAAAAAGCGTCTGCAGCGAAAGACCCGCCACCGCAAGCGAAATTCCAGAGAGAACCGCCGCAACCAGTCGGGGAATACGAATCTCCCAAAGGATCTGTGACTGGACCGAAATGTAGGGAACACTCCGAAAAGAAAGGTCAGACCATGACAGCCCGACCGTGCCAGAAAAAATTGTCAGATAGGAAAGAAGTCCTACCAGGGAAAACAGGAGCACAAACCCTATCAGGATTCGAGTGTCGATGCGACGCACCGTTTTCCCCCTCACGAGAAAACCTTACTTTTTCTTCTTGTTCTTTTCTTGGGCCTGCTTCATTTCAGCAGTACCCTTCGCGTCGCGGATATAGACTTCTGCGGGAATGTTATCGAAGCCCTGCAAAGCATTGAGCCAGTTGTCGTTCAGGTCGCGGAATTCCAGCTTGTTCAGGTTGTAGAGCAGGGAATCCTTGACGATATCGAACGTAATGTAGTCCCAGCGGACCACCTGACGATCCTTGAACACTTCGCGGCTCACCAACGTGCGTTCGCTGTCGAAACGGTAACGCGCCTTGAAGGTGTATTCGCCGGTCATCTGGTAGCGACCAGAGTCGGAATAGGTGCGGGTAATGCCCACCAGCGTATCGTTCGCGCCGAAGCGGAGTTCTGCATCACGGAAAGCGTGGCCATGGGCGATAATGGGAGTGCGCCATGCGCCAAAGACCTGTTCCTTCATCTTCTTCTGGAGAACCGTATCGATATTCCAATGGTCGAAATTGCTCTTGTCATAGCGGGCACGCTGAACATACTTGCCCTGCTGGATCAACTTGCGGACGCTGTCCGTCTTGACCTGGGCTACGCTATCCACATTGCGGGCACCCGTGGCAGGAACCACATGGTTCATCGAATCGAGCTTGGCCTGAATCATTTCGTCCAAGGTGGCAGTAGCACCACGCGGAGTCGCAACCACCTGCGATTCAACCTTCGCCAGGTTCGCTGGCTGGGCAACGGGCTTTGCGGCAGGGGTGGCTGCCGGAGCAGGCTTCGCAGCAGGAGCAGCCGCTTGAGCCGGGGCTGGTTTAGCCGCAGGAGCCGGAGCAGGGGCGGCGGTCTGAGCCGAAACGGCGGGAGCAGAATTAGCGGCAGCAGCGTTAGCGTTTGCGGGAGCCGTCTGGGCCAAAGGCATTCCTACGAAAGCCAAGGACAAAATCGAAAGAACAATATGCTTATACATGGATACACTCATCGCTGTAAATGTAGTTAAAGGATAGAAAAATGGTGGGTCGGGGGTCAAAAAAAGGTATCTTTGGGCACATGGAAAACAATTCTTTAGGCAAACCGCTCGATTATTCGCAGGTTCCCTCCCCCTGTTTTGTGCTTGACGAGACTAGACTCCGCCGCAACATGGAAATTTTGGATGATATCCAGAAGCGGGGGAACGTCAAAATCATTTGCGCCCTGAAGGGTTACAGTTTCTGGCGTAGTTTTCCGCTTATCAAGCAGTACCTTGCCGGAGCAACCGCTTCCAGTCTGAACGAGGCGAGACTCGCCAAAGAAGAAATGGGCAAGGAAGTCCATGTTTTCGCCCCCGTCTACGAGGACGACGAAATTGACCAGATTCTCGCCTGTGCGGGTCACATCACCTTTAACAGCTTTAGCCAGTGGCAGCGCTTTAGGGCAAAGACTTTGACCGCTGGAGTGAGCGCAGGAATCCGCGTGAACCCGCAGTTTTCCACGGTCGAAACCGACCTGTACAACCCGTGCGGCAAATTTTCGAGACTCGGCGTCACCGAAGCAGAATTCAAACCGGAACTCTTGGACGGCATCGAGGGGTTGCATTTCCATGCCCTCTGCGAGCAGGATGCCGACGCGCTGGAAGGAGTCCTCAACGCTTTCGAGCAGCACTTCGGCAAATACCTACCCCAAATGAAATGGGTGAACTTCGGTGGTGGCCACCACATCACCCGCAAGGACTACCACAGGGAAGAACTCGTTCGCATCCTGAACGAGTTCCATAGCCGCTACCCGCACCTGACCGTCATCATGGAACCAGGCGAAGCTGTCGGCTGGCAGACCGGCGAACTGGTCGCATCCGTCGGAGACTTGGTCCACAACGAAATGGACATTGCCATTCTGAACGTGTCCATCAGTGCACATATGCCCGACTGTCTCGAAATGCCGTACCGCCCCGAAGTGATCGGCGCCGGCATGCCGGGCGAAAAGAAGTTTACATACAAACTAGCAGGAAATTCCTGCCTTGCGGGCGACCAGCTTGGAGACTTTTCGTTCGATGTGCCGCTTAAAGTCGGCGACAAGATTATTTTCAAGGACATGATCCACTACACCATGGTGAAGACTACGTTCTTCAACGGGGTGCGTCACCCGAGCATCGGCAAGTTCGACGAGCAGGGCAAATTCCACATGCTCCACAAGTTCACCTACGAACAGTTCAAGGACAAGTTGTAGATTAGACGAAAGATTTCGCAGGAAACAAGAAGTGAAATTCAATAGCGAAGAAGAAACCTACAATTGGGCAGTTGAATTTGGACGCACCCTAAAGCCAGGCGACAAGGTCGCCTTGTTCGGGAACCTTGGTGCAGGAAAGACGGTCATCAGCCGCGGTGTCTGCAAGGGCCTCGGTTTCGAAGGGGCTGTCTGCTCCCCCACCTACACCATCTTGCATGAATACCCGAACGACCCGCCCATTTTCCACTTTGACCTTTACCGACTCGAAGGCGGCGCCGATCTCTACGAGGTTGGACTCGACCCAGATTATCTTGAAAAGGGAATCAGTCTGATTGAATGGCCCGAACGTATCGAAGACAACGATCCCGGCATCACGCACAAGATTGAAATCAATATTCTCTCGGAAACCGAGAGGGAAATTGTCTTAAGCGCCCTGCAGTAGCCCCTATTTTACGCTACTTGAATCCTTGGGGGGAGGCGCCATCAGCTGGCGTAGAGAATCCACAAGTACACTATCTTTCTTAGGGAACATGTTCTGGTAAATCACGGCGCGACGCTTCGCCATGAACTGACTTTCGCGCATGTTCGGGTGATGTTTTCCGGGGCTTGCAAGCATTGCCGCCAGGTTGATAGCCTGGTCCACGCTCAACTTGGAACAGCTCTTCTTGTAGTAAGTGAGACACGCTTCCTGGCAACCAAAGATATCTTTTCCCCACTGGGCATAGTTCAGGTAAAGTTCCAGAATGCGGTCCTTGCCGAGTTCATGTTCCATCAGAAGCGCGTAGGCAAGTTCCTTGAACTTGCGGTTGAACGAGCGTTCTCCGCTCAGGAACAAATTCTTCGCAAGTTGCTGTGTGATCGTAGAGCCGCCGAACTTGGTCTTCCCCGCCACCTGGTTTGCATCGAGAGCTTCGGCAATGGCACGGACGTCAAAGCCTGGATGGAAATAGAAACCGGCATCTTCGCTTGCAATAACCGCCTTGCGCAAGTAGGGGCTAATGGAATCAAGCGGAACATAGGTGTGCTTAATCTGCATGTTCGGACTGGAATCCCGTAGGGCTTCCATGTACTTGCTCATTTCTGGTTGCGAATCCTTGAGTTGCGTCACACCATCATAGATGTCGTAACCATAGATAAAGGCGCGATACAGGGCATACGAAGCCGCCACCGAGAACACCGCCGAATAGATAATCAGAATCAACAAGGCTTGGCGAATGACAAAATTGATTGTCCGGTACAGCCACTTGATAATGAATCCAGTCACCTTCGCAAAGGTGGTATTCGTGAACCACTTAAAAAAATCCCTGACCTTACCTAAAAACAACTTCACCTTATCCATTACTTCCTTCCTCCGAACCAGTCATTAATGTCTTCGCCTTCTTTCATCGCAGTCGGCAGGTTTTCCATACCTTCACCCAAAATTACATTATGAATGCCCGCTTGCGTAAACAGCTTGCCGATATATTCCATGCCAGAGCGACCCGCTTCATCGTGATCCAGACAAAGTACCACATTCTTGTTCTTGAACAAATTCAGCCATTCCACCTTAAAGCTTCGCACGCCGGGAATGCCCACCGCATTGATCTTTTGTCCTAAAAATGTGAGCGTGTCGACCACCCCCTCGCAAAGGTACACCCACCCTGACTTCTGATCGAGCGCCGATAAGTTGTACGGAAACGGCACCGTCCCACGCAAATTGAGTTCCTTCGGGACAACCGTATTATCGATAGCCCTGGCCTGGAAATAGAAGGCCCTTCGTTGCGTATCGAGATATGGAAAAATCAGGGGATGCTTGTAATAGCGCAGGTGGCCCTTGTCATTGAACAGTCCCACGAACTTGAGCACTTCTTCACCAAAATCCGCCTTAAGACTGTTATTTACCGCTTCGTAATTTTTGATAGTGCGCAAAAGCATCTTGTCCCAGACGGGTTTGTAGATGCGACGACGCGTGAGCCACTTCGCCGCAGGAGTGTCATCGACAGGGGAAAGTCGCTTCAAAAAAGACAAGACAATCTTCTTCCGTTCGTCGTCGCTCACAAGCGGTTCCTCTTCGGGGACTGGCGGCGGAGCGATGTCTATAACCGGTGCTTCGACTCGAGAACGGGACGGAACAAATGAGCTGGAGGAACGCTGCGCAAACCGCGTCATTTCCTTACGGGCAGAGGGCGGCACCAGGAACGGATACTGTTCCATCAGCCAGTTCAAGGCTTCCGTAAAGCTACAGCCCTTTGCGATCTGAACTAGAGAAATCACGTCGCCGCGGACATCGTCGCAAACCCAGCATCGAAACGTTCCGCGCTCTTCGGAGATAGACACCGACGGGGTCTGGTCCCCATGGGCATGACGCTGTGGAAAGAAACACCGGAACCGGCCACGCTCAACAGTTCGGCCTAGGTTTTGGGCGACAGCCGTAATCGAAATCGCCGCCTTGAATTGTTTCAGTTCCTCGTTTGTCATGACGGGAATAATAGTAAATAGAAAGTAAGAAGTAGACTGTAGGAAGTAGGAAGTGGAATGTGAGAAGCGGGAAGAAACTAATAACTATATTTTCAGTCATGCAAATTCACGAAAACGAATTGATGAGCAAGCACTCCTCTTTTAAGGTAGGTGGTTCTGCACGCTATTTCGCTAAAACAGAATGCATGAACGACCTCAAGGTGGCGTTGGACTTCGCCCAAGAAAGGGGACTTCCCCACTTTATTTTAGGTAACGGAACCAACCTTCTCGTTTCGGACAAGGGGTACGACGGAGTGATCATCACTCTTGCGGGAGATTTTTCGGGAACAGAGGATTCCGGGAACGGAATATTCAAGGTCGGAGCAGCCGTTTCACTCGGCAGGTTTGCACGGATTGCGATGAAACTTGGTTTTGCAGGCATCCATAAACTCGCCGGAATTCCCGGAACCCTAGGCGGCGCGATTTACATGAATGCGGGCGCCTACGGACAGGAAATCGGAACCTGTTGCACCGCAGTAACCGTTCTTGAAAGCGACGGAAACGCGCGCGAATATGCCGCTAGCGAATGCGAATTCGGGTATAGGCAAAGTATCTTCCAAAAATTAGGCGAAACAATTGTCTCCGCCACATTCCAGCTGCCCGCCGCAAGTACAGAAGGCAAGACTGTCGCCGACCTCGAAGCGGAACTTGCCGAATGCATGGCGAAGCGCAAGGCAAGCCAGCCCCTGAACATGCCGAATGCGGGTTCTACCTTCAAACGACTCACCGCCGGCGCCAAAGACACGCCCACACAAATCGCTCCAGGCTACTACATCGAGCAGGCCGGACTCAAGGGTTACCGCATCGGTGGCGCCGAAGTCAGCACCGTGCACGCAAACTTCATCGTGAACGCAGGTGGCGCCACGGCAAACGACATTAAGCAATTAAGCGAACTTGTACAGCAAAAAGTCGCTGAGAAATTCGGCATCGAACTCAAGAGAGAGATAATTCTATTAGGAGAATTTTAGAACTAATGTGGAGTGCGATACAATGAGAGATGTGGAATGAACGACCTCATTACTCACCTCACATTTCACATCCCTAACCACTAATCACTATCAACTTCCTACTGTCTACCGTCTACTGTCTACTTCGTACTGTCTACTTCTAACTTTTTTTCCGGCACGGGGTCGTAGCGATTCAAGATTCGCGTAACAATGGCGTAAACAACACCGCCCGTGAGGCCACCGGTTAAGTCTGCCACCAAGTCAAGCGCGCTGCTGTCGCGGCCTTCGACAAAGCTCTGGTGGTATTCGTCGGTGCAACCGTAAGCGAGAGCAAGTACGCCCACAATCAGCACGCGCAGCCACTGGCGTTTGGACCATTCGTTACGAGTCCAGAGCATGGCGTAGCAGCCGGCGAGTGTTGCGTATTCGCAGAAATGGGCAAGCTTATCCCAAACATGCGGAAAATCTTCAAGCTGTTCATTCGTCAGCGAAGAAATCTTAAAAATGATTGCCATGCAGAGTACGCAAGGCACGGCTCTAAAGAAGGGGTACTTGTCAAATAGCGATTCAAACATCTTAGGTATGAGGTCGCGCCTTTGGCGCTTTGAGGTATGGGCCCAAAGATAGAAAAAGAGAGCATCTTCAAAAGTCTACATTATTTCTAAATTTGAATCCATGAAAGCGATTACCTTGAAAGCCGGACGCGAAAAGTCCGCATTGCGTTACCACCCTTGGATTTTTAGCGGAGCCGTTGACGAAGTTATCGGCGACCCGGAACTTGGCGACACCGTTGAAGTTTACAGCTACAAGAGCGATTTTCTGGGTCTTGCGGCGTACTCGCCCAAGTCCCAGATCCGTGGGCGTTTTTGGACGTTCGGCGAAAAGGCTAACATTGACCGCGAATTCTTTAGCGACTTGCTTGACCGCGCCATAGCCGCCCGCAAGAGCCGCGGCTTTGACATCGATGACAAGACGAGCGCCTTCCGCCTCATCAACGCCGAGAACGACGGCATCCCGGGCTGCATCATCGACAAGTACGCCGACATCTATTCTGTCGAAATCTTGGCCGCCGGCGCCGAAATCCATCGCGAAACGATTTATGAACTGCTTGCCGAAAAGACGCATTGCCGTGGCATTTACGAACGCTGCGATTCCGATGTGCGCAAGAAAGAAGGCCTGCAGCTGCGCACCGGTTGCGTATATGGCGAAGTGAGCGACGAGCCCGTCATCATCAACGAAAACGGAATTCTCTTCCCCATCGACGTGAAGAACGGTCACAAAACAGGCTACTATTTGGACCAGCGCGACGCCCGCCGCCGCATTGGTGAACTTTCCAAGGGCAAGAAGGTCCTGAACTGCTTCTGCTATACCGGCGGTTTCGGACTTTACGCTCTCCGCGGCGGTTGCGAAAAAGTTTATCAGGTGGATGTTTCCAAGGACGCCCTCAAGCTCGCGAAGGAAGGTATCATGAGAAACAAGCTAAGCACCGCCCACGCCACACATGTGGAAGCCGACGTGTTCCAGTACCTGCGCAAGTGCCGCGACAAGGCCGAGACCTTCGACCTCATCGTGCTGGACCCGCCCAAGTTCGTGGAAAGCAAGGACAACCTGCAAAAAGGCGCCCGCGGCTACAAGGACATCAACTTGCTTGCCATGAAGCTCTTGGCCGAAGGCGGCATGCTCGCGACCTTCAGTTGTTCCGGGCTCATGGAGATGGACCTGTTCCAGAAGATTATCGCGGATGCCGCTGCCGATGCGAGACGGCGCGTTCAAATCATTGAACGCTTCGGCCAACCCGCCGACCATCCCGTGAATACGGCATTCCCCGAAGGGCAATACCTCAAGGGATTGCTCGTACAGGTTGTTTAACCATTCTCTTAAAATAGAAGATGCCCGACTTAGTCGGGCATGACAGCGGGCTCGCGAAAGTTGCTATCTTACTTCTTGAATCGCCGGATTTCCGTGCGGTTCTTATTTTGCACCACCACGTGGTACATTCCTGGAGCAAGCGACTCTACATTGAGAACCGCTGAATGTTCCGCACGTTTGCGCATGACTTCGCGGCCCTGCAAATCCAGAACACGAATCGTAGCCCCATTCTTAAAGGCACTCGCCAATTCTACAAACAACATATCATTTGCATAATGGACAGAAGTTCCGTACACACTAGCATAGTTGCCCAAATACGGAATCGCAGTCTTACCAGTGTCGGTTACGGACGTATCTTTCTTCGTCGTATCCTTCGCAGGAACAATGTCATCCTTGCCCACCAGGCGCCACATCTGGTTCCATTCCCAGTCATCGGCCCAGCTCTGCACCACGCGTTCGCCATCCGTAGTTGCACGCAAGTACAAGCTGCTGTGCTGCATCTTCATACGCACCACGGAGCCTTCGTAACCGGACTGACGCTCCATAACAACCTTCTGGTGTCCGCCGCCGTTCCACTTGTACAGGCCCATGGTAATACCCGCTTCGGTAGATTCATTCGGAGTATCAATGGACAAGTCACCGAAGCCAAACCGGTAAGTTGTTGAAGAAAGCGGAGTAATCGTGACGACGGCAGCATCGGAATTGCAGTCGCCGAGAGCAAGCTTGTCTTCTGCAGTTCTAACCATGCAAGTGCCAAAGTTCATCGAGAAAATGCGAACCGTATCGGGCTTCGCGGGCTTGGCCTGCCACACGCGCACCCAGTCAGCTTCGAAATACGCGGGCTTGTCCGCCGTGATAGCGATGTCATCGCCCGCCCAGCCGCCAATCGCCAAGTTCACGATGATGTACTGCGCCGAGAGTTGCTTGATTTCGGTCGGGCGATTGTAGCTCGCAAACCTCTTATCATCAAAGTAGAAGCTGAGAGTAGATTCGTCCCACTCCACACCATAATTGTGGAAACCTGCGGAACGATCCACGTCGTCATCCTTGTGGCCACCGAAAGAGGCTTCGTGGTCCCAAGCCGAACCATGACTGTTATACCAGCTGGGGTCGGTGTAATGCAAGTAGTAATGATGCTGCTTGCGCGAAGCAGGAATTTCCAAGATATCAATTTCAGGAGGCCAGCCGTCTTGCAGTGTCCAGAAAGCAGGCCACGTTCCCTTTTGCGAAGGCGCCTTGAAACGGCCTTCAATGTAACCGTACTTGACTTCGAAGTGACCCTTGGTATCAATAGCTCCACTCGTGTAGTCTACCGGAATTTCTTTGTTGTTAAACTTTGCCTTTTTCCCGTTGGCATTCGGGTGGACTTTCTTTTCACCCTTCAGCTTGAGCGTGCCGTCAGAGACAATGACGTTCTCTTCGGCACAGTAGGCGCGGTGGTTATGCGTCGGGCCCCAGTTGTACGTGGGGTTCCACTTTTTCTTGTCGAGGCTGGTGCCGTCGAAGTTATCTTCGAATACCTTTTCCCAGCCGCTAAAATTCGCCGGCGGGTCGGCGAACACAAAAGAGGCCGACAACGCCACAATGCTTGACACAACAAAAAGATTTTTCATATCCAACTCCAATCCTCACCCACAACACCAAAAAGCCGTAGGCATTATAAATATACCTACGGCTTCGCTTTTTTCAAAGTCAAAAGTTATTAACAAGCTGTCAAAAGGCCCTATCTAGTTCTTCTAGGTAGCTCCGAGGCGTGCTTTTCGAGCCACACGGCATCTTCAAGCGCGCGTTCGGCTTCGGCAGCCCAGTCGGAATCCGGGAACTGCTGCACGACTTCGCGGTAACGCACCACAGCGCTGTGGAAGTCGCGGAGTTCGCGGTAGGCGTTACCCAGCTGCAACATGGTGAAGTAGCGTTCTTCGGGCTGCTGTTCGGTCTCGAGCAGAGCCTTGTACATCTTGACAGCCGATTCAATGCTACCTGCGCTGTAGAGCAAGTTTGCGTTGGCAAGCGTCGGCGCACCCGACGGAGCATCGGCAATGTCAGCCACCTTCGGTTCTACAACCGGAGCTTCTTCCACAGCCTTTGCCGGAGCAGATTCGACCGTCTTCGATTCAGACTTCGTTTCAACCTTCGCCACTGTTTCGGTTGACGGAGTAGCGGCAGGCTGATTCTTACTTTCCTTTTCAGCTTTGATTTCTGCAATACGGGCTTCGGCAGCGGCACGGTACTTGGCATTCGGTGCCGCCTTCTTCATATACGCGGCAAGGAACTTGAGTTCCTGATCGGACTTGTTGGACTTTTGCGCAATCTTTGCCAAGAAAAAGTTCGCGTCGTTGCCTTCTTCCTTGTATTCAAGGCCCTTCTTCAAGTTGAATTCAGCCTTGTCCATTTCGCCGAGTTCATAACGGGTAAGGCCCGCATAGAAATACGCACCGGCATGTCCCGGCTGCTTACGCAGCACTTCGCGCCACAGGGGGGCAGCTTCCTTGAACTTGCCTTCGGCAAAGAGCGCCTTTCCCTTTTCAAACGGGTCGGTCGGAAGTGCTGTTTCCGTTTTTGCAGGTTCCACAGCCGTTTCAACCTTTGCGGGTTCTGCAGCCTTGATTTCGATCTTCGCCGGTTCCACCTTAGCAGACTCAGCAGGCTTTTCCATTTTGGCAGCTTCGACGGGTTTCGGTTCAGGTTTCGCAGCTTCAACCGGTTTTGCTTCTGGAGCGGTCTGCGCCTTCGGAGTTTCAGCTACAGGTGCAGCGGGGACCGGTTCTGCCTTCGGGGTTTCGGCAACTGCTGCAGGTGCTTCCGCCGGAGTCTCGGCAACAGGATTGTTTTTAGGATCCTTGGCACGTTCGGCATCTGCTTTCGCCTTTTGACCGAGAGCCTCATAAACCTTGGCAGCTCCTTCGTAGGCGGCGCTCATGGTCGGTTCAAACTTGTAGGCAAGGCGGAAGTTTGCAAGCGCCCCACTGTAATCCTTCATCTTCATGCGAACTTGGGCCGCAGCAAAATAAGCTTCGGCACTCTTCGGGTTCTCGGCAAGGATCGCACGGTATTCGCCAAGCGCCATCTCAAACTCACCTTTTGCCTCGAAACGGGCACCCTGTTCCATCCTGGGGTCGGCACTAACGGCCATTCCCACGAGACAAGCTAAAGCAATCGCAGAAATTCGGATATTCATGCCTCTAATTTAGCAAAATTATTTTTAGAATTCCCGCTAGGGCCTCAAGAAATACTACATTCAAGGCATGAGTAAACTGATCGCACGTATCTTTGTCGGAATTATCGTAGCCGCCATTCTGATGGCCATCAACGAATTTCTCGTTCCCGAAAGCCTCTACATGAACGACGCATTCAACCACTTCATGAGCGTCTGCTACTTCGCCTGCATCATTGTCCCATGCGTCATCTACTTTATCAAGACGCCCCCCGGAACAAACAACAAGGGCGAACGCGTCGGCTAGTCTCAAGGGATTGCAAAAAGGACTGTTTCACGACAGTCCTTTTAAATTTCATTACAATGTTCACTCTGTGAATTACTGCTTGCGGCAGCGCACCAGCGAGAGCACGCCGACTGCAACAAGAGCGATTACTGCAACGAGCGTCACCCAAACAGTCTTGTGGAACGGGTCGCTGCGGTATTCCATGCGGACTTCGGAGTTACCAGCCGGAATCTGCACGGCGCGCAAGGTTCCAAACGCCTTGTAGACTTTAGTTTCCTTGCCGTTCACGTAAGCCTTCCAATACGGGTGATAGTTGCCGGCGACGACCATGAAGCCTTCGCGGTCCGCATTCACGCTGAACACCTGCGTATCCATCTTGGGGCTTGCGACTAGTTTTGCAGACCCCTGGATCGGACCCTTGGCAGCCACGCTACCCTTGCCGTCGAATTCCGGAGTTTCAGACAAAATAACTTTTTCGCGGTAGAAGAACTTGCCCGGTTCATCGCCGAATTCTGGGGCAGCCGGTTTTGCCGGAGCCACAGCTACAGCGGAATCAGCGGTAGCGCTATCGGCGGCAGCGCTATCGGCGGTCGTAACGGCAGAGTCCGCAGCAGGTTCTGCCACCGATTCTGCAACTTTCTTTTCGCGGATTGCAGCCTGAGTCTGGAGCGTCTTGATGGCAGCGGAATCATCCATCACCACTGCTTCGCCGTAAAGGTAAGCCTCGCCCATCGCCGTCGGAATCGGCATGTAGGTCGTTCCCTGACGGCTATCAAAAATGATGGCGCCCACGTTCATCAAGTCAAGGAACGGGTGCACTGCCGTTGGGTCATTGATATTCATCAGGTAGTTTGCATCCTGCTGACCGCCGCGGAAAGCGCGGTAGCTCGCCAGTTCGTTATCGTGAATGCCGTCAGCATTACGCATGTGGTACTGCGAGAAAATGTTTCCGCTCAAGGCCTTGTTGCGGGAAAGCGAAAGCACGCGCGGCGTATTCAAGGAATCACTCTTGTACGGAGCCTTGATGGCGGCAACCACCGGATTAGTCGGCTGCAAGTATTCGTTTGCCGGAACATTCTGGATGAACGCTCCATCGATAAAGAAAAGTTCGATACCTGCGGCAAGCGCAAGAACGCCCGCCTTGTGGGCCACCGGAGCCTTCCACTTTGCCACAAAGAGCGTTACCGCGACAATCACCAGCACCAGCACAAAGCCAGGGACAGCCTTGCCGGCAGTCGCATTCATCACGATTTCGTTCAGCGGCTTAAAGTATGGAGCGGTAATCGGATCTTCCAAAAGTTTCTGGCCGCTCATGAGCATCACGCCGAGATAGGCAAAGCCGATAAAGATGCAAGCCTGCAGTGCACGCGGAGTTCCCGGAAGGCCCTTCTGGAAAGCCTCGGTCAAGTTTGCGATAGTAAGCTTTTTCTTCTGGTCATCAAGGCTCATTACGCCAAGGCAAAGGGCGGCATAAAGAATCATCACCACCAAGCCGACAGGACCAATAAAGGTTGTCCAGGCAAAACGGGCAATCAACGCAAGCACCAGGAGCACGCCGTACATGGCAGAACCATGCAACAAGGCGCGACGGTTATCTTCGGCTTCGGCGGCTTCTTCGGGAGTCTTGCTCTCGGCAGACAAAGCCTTAAGTACCGGGCCCGCCATCATCACCAACAAGAGCGGCAACCAGAACAGCGCCATGCCCGGAGCGCGGAAGTTCTTGACACCGGGGAGCACATTGTACCACAGCTTGAACAGCGGAGAATGGTCGCCCATGCCGTAGCTCAAGGCAACGACAGCGCCCAGGCCCCAAAATGCCGCATAGCGGCGCTTGCCCGGCAAGAACAGGCAAAGGAATCCGAGGAAGGTCAACAGCGCACCCGCATTGTTATGGTCCAGCTTGAACGCATTGTGGCCCCAGTAGAACGGCGAACCACCTTGCAACTTGCGGTATTCGTCCATCGAGAAACTCACGAAAGAGGAGCCTTCGAGGTCACCCGTCTTTTCGTTCTGTTCGTAAACGTCCACACCCACAAAGCCCGGCAACAGAATCTGCGCCATTTCTTCTTGGTGCAAGGACCAGCTGACGGCGTGGCCGTAATTGGTGTGGCTATCGTCACCGCGCACTGACTGCGTGGTCGTGTACATGTAAGGCGGCACAATCTGGAAGCAAGAAAGCGCAAGGCCAAAACCGAGGCCCACTGCAGCAAGGCCAAGGCGCTTGCCGCGAGTCTTCAGGGCATCGCAATGGAAGGCGACTTCGTAAAGCGTATAAAGGCCTGCCCCCCACAGGAACAAGTAAGTGAGCTGCAGGTGCGAACCCAAAATCATCCAGGCGACCGAGAGCGCAAGCACAATCATATAGGGAATGCTACCCGAGCGTACCACCTTGCGAATCGCAAGCAGCGTAAGAGGCGCAATGGCAAAGACCATCATCTTGCCGTCGTGGCCGCCGTAGAGGTAGGTGAAGAATTCCGGCGAGAACGCATAAAGCATGCCGAGGAGGCCCGCCCACCAGCGGTTCCCCGTCAGGTTCCAGGCGAGAGCCATGGCACTCATAAAGGCCACCCACAGCGTGAGGATAAACTTGAAGCCCACGGCGCGGGCCGGATCCATCAGGAACTGCACCCACACCAGCGGATGGTAAGCGTCGGCGAACAAGGCGTCGATGGTCGGAACGCCACCCAGGCGGGAATCGTCCCATTCCGTGAGCACAGCACTTTCGGCACGCAGAATGCGGCTACCGATACCGTTCAGCTGGTCGCTGTTGAGCATGAGCTGATTCGGGTCGAACGCAAAGTCGCGGAACACGATCAGCAAAATTCCAAGGAAAATGGCGGAAACCGCCACGAAAAATGCGGGCTTCTTGTTTAGAAAATTCATGTGGATAATGTAGAAAGACGAGAGACGAAAGACGAGTGACGAGAGATGATTTTAACGGAAAAAATCATTTATACGACAAAAGGCGGATGCTTCTTGCAACCGCTAAATTCTAAAAAGTGCGTATAGAACTACTCTTCTGACTTGTCTTCGAGCTTGTCGTCAGCAGAAGAATACTTGATAAGGCAATACACGCCGAAAGCCGAAATGATGCATGCGGCGGCAATGGCTACGTACTTGATGATCTTTCCCATAGGATTCTCCCGAATTAAGCTCTTTTTCCTTAAGATATACAATTTTTCTCAGAAAAGCAAGCGATTCAGAAAAAAAATCTGCTAGAGTTCGCCGTACTTCTGCTTCGGCTTGACTTCGCCCGGAAGCAGCTGGCCGGGGCTAGTTCGTTCCGCGTCCTTCCCTGTGAAATTCGGGTTGAACTTCTTCACCTGAGCCTGTTTCTGCTCCGCTTGGAGGTCAATCATGTGGCGTTCCCACTCCTGCATCGCCTGGTCCAGTTCGGCGCGGGCATTCAGCATCAGTTCCTTAAGTTGCATCAGTTCAAGCATTCGATCGCGCTTGATCATCCAAAGTTCTTCCTCTTCGGGCATCCGTTCGATGTTAAAGAGAAGGTTCAGGTAATCCTTCTCGGCATCGCTATAAGCCTTGTACATTTCCTTGTAGACCATATAGCGATCATCGACCATCGTCTGCTGCGGTGACGGATGCGACGCGCACCCCATAAACATTAGGGTGCTCAGGAAAAAAAGGGATAAGTAGGCAACCTTACGCATCTTTAATTTTCTTGACCCTCTGCATCAAGTTTCTTAACCGTATAAAGGCGTTCCAGCGTAATCTGGCTCTTGAAAGTAGCAGTATCCTTGGTATCGGGGTTCACCATCGTGTGCGTGCCGACCTTCACCTCGCGTTCCTGACAGGGGACGCCAGTCGTAGGATCAATCATCACTTCGAACTGGGTCTGGTATTCCGCTTTGAGCCCCTTGTTGTACTTCTTGAAACCCTCGGGAACAATGTTGCTGTTCACATGCTGCTCCCAGATGTAATAGGGGAAACTCTCCGTCTCCTGCAGGTAAACGACATAGTCCAGACAACGACGATGGTCGCGGTTTTCAAAGCCCTTCACCACCACGGAATCCACCTTAATCAAAGCAAAGTTCAGGCGTCCCTGATCCTTGAGCATCTGCGTGATGTTTCCCTTAGTCGGAACTTCTCCCAGAAGCATGTGGTCCATTTCCCAGCGGTGTTTTTCAAGGCGTTTCAAATGTGGTTTGTATTCGGGGTTCAAGAGCTGCTTGCGCCAGACTTCCGGCATAGGAATGCGTGTCAAAAGTGAATCGTAGCCCGCATCCAGCCCCTCCACATTTTTCACTTCGCGGTCGACCGCCGTCATATCAACGGACTTCACTCGCCAAGCAAGTTCTGACGGCATGTAGTTCTTAAGGTAACCCTGAGACTTGTCCATCACATATTCACGGTGAACCTTCAAGGTGTCTCCCACATTGGAATACAAAAGCGTCGCATAGGCAGCGGTTCTCGTTCCCACCTTTTCATCGCCCTTCAAGTCGATGGTCGAAAAATATCCTTCGGCATAGAGTTCCACCTGAACAGGTTCCGAGAGCTTGTACTGGACATTAATCTTGGATTCACCGCAACCGCCAAGGACAAGGGCAGCTGTGATAGCGCATAGGCATAGAGATTTCATAAATTACCGATTCTTAGTCAAAAGGATTTGTTTTGTGGCAAGAACCTTGCCGTCGCCCGAAACTTCGATAACGATGGAGCCCGGTTCTTTTTTGCGGGTCAGTTCACGCGCCGTCATCAGCCCTCCGCGGCGGGACTTGCCCTGAAGCGTATAGACACCCATCTTTTCGCTCACAGCTACTTCGTGCGTCCAAATTTCAGGGCCGCGGTTGGCCAAAGTTCCTTCAAAGAATGTCGTCTTCAGTTTCGCAAAGTCAAAATTCTGCCCATAGCGGAACTGAACAATAAACGGATCCTTCATTTCGAATTCGCTCGCCGTATCGGCAACCACCTCTAGGGCTGGATTCCATTCCCTGCCACATACGATAGCCGTCTTTTCTACATGGCAGCCCGAAAGCAGGCCCACCAGAGCTACTGAAAGCATCATTAACCACTTTTTCATACAAGCCTCCATCAAACTTTCTTTTAACAAACTAGAAATTTCAGGATTTTTCGGCTAGCGAGAAAGCACAAACAACATTTCTAAATGTGGTGTATGCGGATAAAAAGCGAAACCCTCCGCTTTTTTTAAGGTAAAACCCGTGTCGCGGAACCTCGTAAAATCGCGGGCGAGCGTCACCGGATCGCAAGAAACATAGATTATTCTGTTAACAGAACTTTTCACAATGGCTTCCAAGGCGCTTGGCGGAAGCCCTGTGCGCGGCGGATCCACAATCAAGGTGGCAGGACAATCCACCACATTCTTTGCGAGCCAGTCCTCCGCAGGCGCCGAGACATTCTCAACATTACCTCCACCCGAGAGATTCTCCTTGGCGTGTTTCAGGCAGCCGTCATCTCGCTCTACCGTGGTAATCCGCTTGAACCGATTGCGTAAAACCGTAGCAAAGAAGCCCACCCCGCTGAATAGGTCGATGAGCCATTCGTCACAGGCTTCGCCACTTGCAATTCCCTCGTCCACAGCGTTTTGTACCGACTGCACTAGAGCCGGCAACAGGGAAAGGTTACTCTGGAAGAATACCGACGCATCGGAGCAGATCTTAGAATCCACAATTTCCACGACACTTGAGGCATTCCTCTTGAATTCCGACGCAGGCATTCCCTTATAGTAGTAGCTGATTTCGCCCCTACCATTGTCGAATAGATTCACATCTAACTCAAACGACTTAGAATGATGTTTAAATTCATCAAAAATTTTTGTCGCGTTTTCGCTGAGGAACGCATTGAGGGCAGGCGTAAGCACCGGGCAGTTTTGAAACGGGATAACCCCGTTGCTTTTTTGCATGCGGAATCCGTACAAAACGTCACCACCCTTTTTCTTGTAGATGACGACTCGGGCACGGTTTCTATACCCCCAAGCAGGCCCCGTCCAAATCTTGAAATTTTCAGGAAGTTCCGCATGGGCAAGGCGCCTGAAATTTTCACGTTCGACTTTTTCCAAGTACAAAGCCTGCTTTTCACTTGACAAATGCTGCAGGCTGCAGCCACCACATTTGCCATATAGCGGGCAGCGGGGCTCTACGCGGTCTGGACTTTTTTCAATAATCTTTGCTATGCGGCCCCGAGCGAAATCCTTCTTGTCTTGCAATAATTCCACCCGGCACAACTCTCCAGGGAGCCCACCCCGCACAAAACAAACGCGGCCATCGGGCATACGCCCCATTCCCTCGCCACCCTGCACGAGTTTTTCGATATGCAAGTCAAGAATCATACCACAAATATAGATAACTGAAGAGGTAAAACCTTGGTTTCAACTGAAAACACTTTCTTTATCGAACCCCCTACCTACCACCCCATAAAAGGTTTAGATTTGGAATAAACAAAAGGATGTTTTATGGAAATCTCCAAGCTTTTTACATCGGTACTTACGCTTTCGGCTCTGGGCGCCTCGTCCATTTTTGCCGCAACCGCCTACCAGAACCAGGTAGGTTTCATCACCAAATCCCAGAAACAGATGGCCGTTGTCGGCGCCGAAGGCAAGGAAATCGTCTTCAAAACCTCTAGCGGCAACGAAGTTCTCAAAGTTACCGCTCCGGCTGCCGAAACATGGATTCCCGCAGGCGACACCGCAGCATCCTTGATCGATTTTTCGGAGATCCAAACCGAAGGCGTGTATCAGGCCTACATCGGCGACGAGCCAATCGGCCACCCCATCACCATCGCCGACAATGCTCTTGAAGAAGCGGCAAAGGCATCGCTCAAGTTCTTCTACTTCCAGCGCGCATCCATGGAACTTACCGAAGAATATGCGGGCGCCTACGCCCGTGCCGCAGGTCACCCGGACACCAGCGTCAAGTACCACGCATCTACCGGCAAGACCGATACCGATGCAACTTTTAACGGCTCCAAGGGCTGGTACGACGCCGGCGACTACGGCAAGTACATTGTCAACTCGGGCATTTCCACCTACACCTTGCTGCAGCTCTACCAGCACAACAAGGAATACTTCAAGACTCTCGACCTGAACATTCCCGAAAGCAAGAACGATGTTCCCGACATCCTCGACGAAATCCGCTGGAATCTCGAATGGATGCTCACTATGCAAGATGACGACGGAGGTGTATTCCACAAGCTCACCACCAAGCAGTTCGCAGGTTCTGTGATGCCCATAAAGGCAACCGCCCAGCGTTTCGCCATCGGTAAAGGCGTTGAAGCCACCTGGAACTTTGCAGCCGTCATGACCCTCGCTTCCGAAATTTACAAGCCCTACGACAAAGATTTTGCCGAAAAGTGCATTGAGAAAGCTCAAAAAGCTTATGTGTGGGCTTTGGCAAACCCCGGCGCCGTTTATAAGCAGCCGAGCGACGTGGGAACAGGTTCCTATACTGGAGCTCTCGCCTGGACGGGTAGGCTTTGGACTAGCGTCGAAATGTACCGCGTCAGTGGCGACACCGTCATGTTGAACGGCATAAAGGACATTCCCATCAACCAGAAGAAGGCTTCTCTCCAGAGCTGGCAGAACAGCTACATGTTGGGCATCTTCACCATCGCCACCAACCCCGACATCTTTAACGCCGAAATGGTTGACTCCGCCAAGGCTATCATTACCTCCATGGCCGATGGCTATGTCAAGTCGCTCACGAACAATGGTTATGGCGTGGCCCTTGCCAAGGGAGACTTCTACTGGGGTTCCAATGGTGTTGCATCCAATAAAGCCATGGTCCTTATGCACGCCTACATCCTTACCAAGGACGAAAAATACCTGAACGCAGCCCTGGGCATCGTGGACTATGTTTTGGGCAGGAACCCGCTCGACAAGTCCTACCTCACTGGCTTCGGCGTAAACCCCGTCATGAGCCCGCATCATCGCCCGAGCCAAGCCGATGGCATCGAAGCCCCCGTCCCCGGTATGATTGCAGGTGGCCCCAACGCCGACGCCACGGACTGTGCAAAGAAGTACAACAATAAGAACGCCGTAGCAACATCCTATTACGACAACTCCTGCAGCTACGCAACAAACGAAGTAGCCATCAACTGGAACGCCCCCTTCGCCTATGTCATCGGAAGCATCCAAGCCATTGCAAGCACAGGATCCGCTTACGATGTCAAGACCCCCACAGAAGCAACCTACAAGCTCACTTCGATCCCTGCTGCCAAGAACCGCATCCGTATGGCCCCACAGGCTGCCGGCAAGAAACTCGTCATCCGCGGACAGAAGGTCCAGATCGAAATCACCGACAGAAACGGCGTAAAGAGCTACGTCAATCTCGGTGGCCGACGCATCCGCTAAATTTCTCAAGATAATCCAAACAGAACACTCCCAATCCCTCCTGAAAATGCAGCTCCGTTGGAGCTGCATTTTTCTATTTCAGCAAGGAGATGACTACTTCAGAATATCTTTAACCTGCGTCCGCAGGTGATCTTCATCAAGGGTATTATCGATAAAACGAAGCCTCTTACCGGGGAAAAGGCGCTGCCAATATTCCTCGCTGTCGCGAGAGCGCTGCAGTTCAATGCGTCGACGCGCATCCTCTTCGCTGAACCCCCGCTTTTCCATGAGGCGCTTCAAGCGAACACCTTCAGAAGCGGTCACCACCCAAATTTCATCGAGACGCTCGACCAGCTTCGGAACATTTTCGAACAAGGCTGCTTCAACAAAGGCAGGGTTTGCCCGAAGCAGATAATCCGTCAACACCGGATACACCAGCGATTCAAGTCGCAACCGTGCCGAAGGATCCTTAAAGACCAGTTCCGCCATACGCCCCCGGCTGATTCCCTTTTCGGTCAGCATGTCCGCGCCAAATCCAGCGGCAATCGCACTACGCAGTTCCTGGTTGTCACGGTACAGGTGATGCACCGCGACATCAGCATCAATGACGCGTATTTTACGTTCCCGCAAAATCGCACCGACCAGGGACTTGCCCGCACCTATGGAACCGGTAATGCCTATCATATTGCTACTTCCCGAGAGCGATCATGCAGATACCTAGAATCACGCCTAGAAGTGCTACGAACTTCATCTTGCTCTTGCGTTCCTTGAAGAACAATAGCCCCGCAAAGAACGAAATCATCACGCTGGAGCGGCGGAACACCGTAATAATCGAAATCAGGGCATCGGGATCGCTCACCGCCACAAAGTAGCAGCGGTCCGCAATAATCAAAAGAACAGCCACCAAGAGCATCGACCATCGGAACTGGAAAGGAGTCGCCTTGTGGCGCCTAGGATACCAGGTCACCGCACAAATGACGAACTGCCAGAGCATCATGTAGATGCTGAACCACACCTGCACCGTCAGCGGGTCGAACTTCATCCGTTGCAGAATAAACTTATCGTAGACGCCGCTACATGCCGCAAGGATTGTTCCCAGCACCATGCAGATGACCCAGCCATTGCTAAAGAAATGTCCCATTTCCTTGCGGCCGGCAAGGCTCAAAGCCACATAGGAGCAAATACAAACGGCAACCCCCACCCACTGCAAGGCGAAGGGGCGCTCCCCCATGAACGTGACTGCAATAAAAATCGTGAATACCGGGGCAAGGGCGCGAATGGTTGTCGCTATACTTAGGGGCAAGTGCGCAAGGGCATTATAAGTCAAAATCCAGCTGCCACCCACGATGGCGGCCTTACCGAACAAGTAGAAATGGCTCTGCAAGGGCATGCTTTCGCAGTGCCCCGTCAAAAGCAGGGGGCTCATCAAAAGGGCGTAAAAGGCACTACACAGGAATAGCGTCACGCGGACAGCATTATCCTGCACCGACTTTTTCTTGGCAAGGTCGTAGCAGCCTAAAAAGAACGCCGAAAGAAGGGCCAGAATAAACCATGACATAGCGCACAAAATTTAGAAAACACTCTTGCCAAAGAGATGTTTTAAACATATTTTTATCTTAACTTCAACAAAAGGAACCAATATGGGTATCAAAGGTAAAGCTACATCCCTGATCGAAGAATTCAAAGCCTTCGCTCTCAAGGGCAATATCGTCGACATGGCCATCGGTGTTATCATCGGTGGTGCTTTCGGCAAAATCGTCACCTCCTTCGTCAACGACATCGTCATGCCCTGCGTAAACGCCCTTATCGCAGCTGGTGGTGCAGAAGGTGCCGGCGAAGGTCTCAAGGCCCTCACCTACACAACCGCTTCCGGCGCACAGATTCCGTACGGTGCATTCATCGGCAATATCGTCGATTTCTTCATCGTTGCCATCGTGGTGTTCATCGTCATGAAGAAGTTCCTCGGCTTCGTGCAGAACATGCGCAAGAAAGAAGAAGAGAAGCCTGCCGAACCGCCCGCACCTCCTGAACCGAGCGCCGAAGAAAAGCTTCTCACCGAAATTCGTGATTTGCTGAAGAAGTAATTGAACGAGGTTTGGGGGAAGTTTCCCCCTGGCTCGCATTTCATTGCTCGCCACCCTCTCTAGCGGGGACACCCCGCAACGCCCCGATTCTTCGGGGCATTTTTTTAAGGACTAGCTGCCCAACTTGATTTCGGCATCGGGCGTAAAGGGCATTTCTTCTAGTTGTGGAGTCGCAATAATTACCTGACAGCCCTTTTCACGAATCAGAGAGGCGACCGCATCGCGGCGGTGAACGTCTAGTTCCGCAAAGATATCGTCCAGCAAAAGAATCGGCTTGCTCAGGTAGCGGCTCGCCACATCGACCGCAGCAAAGCGCATGGCGACGGCAGCAGAACGGCACTGCCCCTGCGATCCCGACGAACGCATCTCGGCCCCGCCGATGCACACGCCAAGGTCATCGCGGTGCGGCCCCGCCAAGGTGCCACCAAAGGACTTCTCCGCAATTTCAAGCCCAGAGAGCTTGCGACCATAGGCTATGCGCAGCGATTCTTCGTCAACGGTGCCATCGTCGCATTCACCCGAGATATTGTCTGCAATGCGGTAGGGCGCTCCACTTTCAGCAACCAATGCGGCTCGATCTAAGTCGGAACCGTCGAGGAACTCCGCCCCGTCAAGCGCATCGAGTTCCTTAAGAATTGAGCTCTTGTAGGCACAGGTAATCTCATCGACGCCGCCCGAAAGCCTGCGGTAATACCCCGTAATGACAGGGGAAATCTCCTTCGACAGCGACAATCGGGCCGCCCAAAGCTTTGCTCCCAAGTCTACTAACTGCTCCGTCAAAATATGGAATAGTTCCTCGCCGCCGACAGGGAGCGCACCGTCATTACGCTTGTAATCGCGAAGCCACTTGTTGCGCTGCTGCAACACGCGACGGTAGCGTCTCAAGATAGATGCATTCGCCGCCGAGCGAAAACAAAGGATTTCATCGAGCCAGCTGCGGCGAACTTCAGGGGCTCCCCGCAAAAGTTCAATATCCGAAGGTTGCATCACCACCGCCGGAAGGCTTCCAAAAAAAGCCGTCGGGGACTTCAGCGACTCTCCGTTTTCGCGCACTTCGCAACTGCGGCGACCCACGCGGACGGCACGGTTCACAAGGCCTGCCGAACGTTCCTCTTCAAACTCGCCACGAATCAGGAACAGTTCCCCCTTCCAGGCGATAAGTTCCTTGAGGTCGCGAGCCCTGAAAGAGAATCCCTGCGAAAGCAGATGGACCGATTCCAAAAGCGTCGTCTTGCCGCAACCGTTTGCGCCATGCACCACCGTGATGCCAGGTCCGAATTCACACTCGAACGCAGAAAGGCTGCGGACGCCTTCTATGTGGATTCTGGAAATCACGGAATGTAGCCCCGCAGACCAAAGCTGAGCGGAGTCCAGATACCCGCTTCCGTTTCGTAAATCAAGGCGTAGTTCACGTCAAAGGGAACTTTCTTTTTCCCGATGCGAATATTGAACTTGTAGCCTGCGCCAACGGTCCAGTCGAGATCATCCATGCCCAGGCGAAGAGTACCATCGGAAATCACTTCATATTCAAAGCCGACGCGGCCCGTCCACACATGCAGATCCGGATCAAAAGCCAGGAACTCGTCGGCCACCTGGTAATCAATCGCTTCCATCCAGGCGTAGGCCGACTTGCCAAGCAGCTTGGTGCGGTAGCCAAGTCCAATCTGCAAAACCTTCGGGCGCACGCCATCGGTGCTTGCGACAGAATTGTCTGTGCTCGTATTCTTGCTCCACTTTGCAGACAAGTTTTCGCTAAAGCTCAAGTTGCGAATTACGACCGAAGTAGACCACTTGTCATTCCACTGCCTAAGCCAACTCAGGTTGAGCGTTACTGGGCTGCGGTAGTCATCGACGAGTTCCACGCCATCGTAGTATTCCGCGATGTCCAGGTTGTCGTAGCTCATCGAAAGCGAAAGGCCGAATGCGTCTCGACGCGTAGCACGGTAGGCAAAGCCCAAGTACATCATGGTAAAGTAAGGTGTCGCCGTTCCCATGGTCTCGTCATCTTCGTTAATCACGTCGAAATTCAAGTCGCCACGGTAAAGCATCGCAAAGCCTACCCCCATGCGCTTTCCAATCTTCGATTCCAGGCCTAGAGATCCGCCCATACGGTCCAAGTCGCGCTTTTCGGCATTCAACGTATAGGCAAAGTTTTCGCGGAAACCAAGGATGGCAGGGTTCCAATAGGCCGCCGGCATCGAAGCCGTATCGGCAGAACCCGTGTTGCCACGGCCGAGTTCACGCGTACCCGCGCCCATGCGTTCCACAAAGCCATCGAAGCTACCGAGCGTCGCGCGTTTCCCTGCAAAGACCGGGGATACAAGCAAAATTGCCAAGGCAGCGGCAAACCAAGGACAGCAAGCAAAATTTTTCCGTCTAAGCATCATCACTTGTGCCCTCCCAAGGTCATCACCTTTCCCCAGCCGATATGGCCGTGGTTGTCCTTGACACGCACATAGTAGACACCCATGGTGCAGGGCCTACCCGTCTTATCCTTTCCGTCCCAGAAGTCTTCTTTCGGATTCGTGCTTCGCGAAGCGTCCGCATCGCGTGGCGCATTCTTGACGATGGTGCGGATTTTCCGCATATCGTAGCTGAACACGTCAATCGTAATCTTCGATTCCTTGCCGACCTTATAAGAGACCAGCGACTGGTCCCCTGCCGTAATCACCGAAGGGACCATGCGGATGGAACCTAGGTTGCCGCCCAGCTTCGCTCGGTTCAGAATCGTCGACCAGGTCTTTCCGGAGTCGGCCGACACCGAAATTCCGTTGCCATAAGTCGCAATCGCAAGACCCGTCAAATTCTTCTTCAGCGGGAACGAACAGATGGATGTGATGATTGCATCGCGGTCCGTAGCCCCGGTCTCGTAGCCGTAAAGCCACTGGTTTCTACCGTCTTCATCCATGTCCCACGCACGGATTCCCGCTGAATCCAGCTTGAGATATCCGCTAACAGAACCGCCCGAAGTCCCTACCGCCACAAAAGCCGTCTTTCCGATAAAGGCGACTCCGCTCACGGTGTAGTCCGCGTCATCATAGACATCCTTCTTCTGAGCCTTTCCCGCCGTATCCAGGAACGCCACCTTCGAAAAATCCTTCGCCTTTTGGCGGAGCACCCACAAGGCGCCCTTCACCGATTCCTTTTCCTTGTAAGACGTTTCCGCAATAATCTGAAGCGGGTTCCCGCCCATCCAAAGGCCCGTCACGCGAGCCATCGTATCCAACTTGACGGAAACCTTCGTGACCTTGCCATCCGAACTACGCTTCCAAAGCCCCTTCGATGTTGCAAGCCAAAGCTCCCCCGTTTCGGGATGCAGCTCCACATCGAATACATATGGATTTTTCTTGGCGCTCCACTTGTAATTGGACTTGGCAAGTTCCAATGTCTCAGAAGAAATATTCAGCGCATAATTTTCCTTTTTCGCCGAGTTCTTTCCCGAAAAATCATATAGACCAAGCCCCGCTGCCCCGCGCGCCATCCAAAGCTGCTTATGGACAGAATCGTACGCGAAACCGCTCACAGCGTAATGCATGGCCGTGTCAAGATCTTCCATGGCTTCAAAGACATCAAACGGAGTCTCGACGATGTTTTCCGCACCGCGCACCGACAAGAATCCCGACGGCTGTAGATGATTGCCATCGTCATCGAGGCCAACCATCGGAAGCACGTAGCCCAACTTTCCAGCGTAGACCGACGGAGTCCGCCTATGTTCGGCAAGCACATCGCTAAATATGCCGTCCTGTACCGCTGTCATGGAATCCGAGACCTGGCCCTGTTCAGAGCCTGCGACCTGCACACCCGACGTTCCCAAATTCAAATTCAAAAGAGTTACGCCGCTATAGATGTCTCCGCGGGAAAACACCCAAAGCGCACCGGGCTTTCCGGCTTCGTTCACGTTCAGCGCATAATTGCTAAAGAGCGTCTCCGCGGCATACGAGGCAACAGACAACCCTCCCAGCAATATCGTCATCAAGCATTTTTTCATCAGCATCATCAACATCCTTTTAGCGATGCAGAATCTCCACGCGCCTTACCGCATGTCAATTTCATCGACTCCCTTGAGCGGCTTATACTTGAAGTCTTCTGGGGCGACCGACTTCATTACCTTCAAATTCACAATATTGTACCAGGAACCGTTCCCGGAAGGATCCACCGTGTAAAGACGCTTCGGCGAAAAGTCTTTCTTGGAAAGCCAAACCTCCATTTGGGTAAACTGACCTGCGTACTTGGACGGATCCAACTTCAGCACCCACAGTTTTTCTCCTGCAAATTCCCCCTCCGAAATTTCCTTTGCCTTGCAGTTCAGATACTTAAACAAAAGCTCCGACGGGTGCAGGGAGCTCGACAAGTCTTCGACAGACTTGATCAGCACCTGTTTTTGCTCCATGTTGTGCTGCCACAGGCTTTCGCCGTCGCTATAGAACTTGATTCCCGCCATGTCTAGGACAAAGCGGTTGCCTTCAGCCACGAGGAGCTTTCCGTTCTGGGATGCGATATCCGGGGAATCCGCATAGAACACTTGAACCCTGAAATCGAGACTCCAGGCTTTCCCCGACTTGAACCAAGCCTTTGACTTTTCCATGGCCTGGTCAGCCGTCATCGACATGGTAGGAACCACGACAAACAACAGTGCCAGTGCAAGCAAATGAAACAAACGGCGCATTTCAGGACTCCATATAATAAGGAATATTGGCAAATTTACAAAATTACGGTCTTCGTCAATTGGCTTTCCTCCTTGGAAATTTCTATCTTTGCACAAGAAAAAATTCAATTCTTATTGGAAACTGATATGCGCAAACTGATTTTGCCCCTGGCTATGGTAGCGTTCACTGCTGCGTTCGCCGCTGACATCGAAGTCCACGGCGACGTAAACATGGACTATGCCAGCTATTTTGACAGCGACTTTGACCCCACCAACGCAGGGAACCAGGATATCGACCTCGCCCTCCATGCCCATCTTGATGAAAACATCTCTGTCATCGTCATGGGAACAACCCATAGCACATTCGTCAACGAGAACGGGGACCTTCAGGAATCCGAGGTTCGCCACGGACTTGCCCGTTCAACCGCCATGGGCAGTGATGGCCGCAACAACTCCTTCGATTTCGACGGAGTCCAGTTCCGCTGGGACGTAAGCCACCAGGTGAGCCTCGTCTTTGGCGACATGACCTACAGTGCAGGTGCGTACAACTACTACTTCTGGCGCGATGTTTCTCGCTACGCCGTTATCACCCGTGAACAGAAGCTGCGCGGTGTCGGTCTCGATGTCGGCAACGAAAAATACGGCAAGGGTTCTTTCTACCTGGGTGCATCCGACAACACGGACCACACCATCGCCATGTTCGCCACCTACGCATTTCCGCTCCTAAACCACACTGACGAGCACTTGATTATTACCCCCAGCCTCGACTGGGTGTTCGGTTCCGAAATCGATCGTACTCACACCTATGTTCTAGGTACCGAAGTCGATTGGAGCAAGAGCTACGAAAAGTTCAACTACGACATCTATGTCGTTTGGGGCCTGCATCCATACAAGGGCAAGGGCGTCCACTCCTTCTTGCTCGAGCCCAGCATGAACTACGCCATCTTCAACCTGGCCGCCACGTTCGCCTACACCATCACCGATAAGGAATACGACGCGGCTCCGCAGCTCATGACGGACGACCAGATGCTGTTCGCCATCGAGCCCAGCTTCAACATTCACAAGAAGTACACGATGGGCGTGAGCTACGAATACCACGACCCCGATGTCGAAAAACACAAGGACGACTTCACCTTCTTGGGCATGAACCACTACCTCTACCCCACCATGAAGACCGAAATCGTTATCTGGTACGGTTACAACTTCACCGACACGGACAACACCCCGTTCGGCAAGGGAAGATTCTCCCTCGGTCTGAGCGGCAAGGCAAGTTTTTAGACCGCTCACGCCCAATCATAAAAGTACGTACCCAGAGCGCTCGCTCTCGTAACCACGCCTCGTTAATACGAGGCGTTTGTTACTCACGGACTGGAGCTCCAGCATAAAGCATTCTTCACCAGGTTTTGCTCGGTGTTTTTTGTATTCACGGCCCCTTCTAACGGGCTTCATACGCCAGCAAGAGCCTGCCCCGGACCAGTTCCGGGGTAACGCCTGGCTCGTTCGTCACTAATTTCGCAGTCGGCCTAAACTCAGCCTGAAACTAGCCTCTATTTATTTTCCCACCTATAAACAAAAAGAAAGGCGAGATTGCTCTCGCCTTTCAAAAAATTTAAGGTTTTACCTGAGCGCTCACAGCTCAATGCTCAGAGCGCTTAGCGCGACCTCAAAGCCGTTATTACTGACCGAGGAACTTGCGGCCGATGCCGTATTCGTCCTTGTATTCCACGTAGTCAGGAACGAAATCCTTGGGGAAGGAGAAGGAGACATTCACGGAGCACTGGAACTCGTTCATGAGTTTGCCCTTGCCACCCTTGATAGCCTGCTTCTTCTTTTCAATCTTTTCCTGACCCTTCTTGCCAACGAGGACTTCAGCTTCACACCAGCCACCGCTAGCCTTGGCAATAGCTTCACGACCATCGGTAGACACGACCTTGATCTTGGACGGGTCGAGTTCGGTGTTGTTACCCGTCGAGGCCCAGAACTGGAGTTCACCAGAGAGAGAGCCCGGAGCCATCTTGATGGTCGGGAAAGCCATCACGTAGCCCCACTTGTCAATACGGCGGCTAACCGGTTCACCAATCTGTTCACCGAAAATCAGGAAGTAGCCGCGAGTGCCCTTACGGCTCTTGTTCAAAGCGGCCTTCACGTCGGCGTTTTCCGGAGCCATTTCAGCAATCTTCATAATCTGGTATTCGCTCACCACCGGGTCAGATTCGCCTACGGCATCAGAGAGGTTCTTTGCGACATAGGCATTTTCAGCTTCGGTGCGAATGGTCTTTACGGCAGCTTCGCCAGCACCCTTCGCCTTGGCGGTCACGAGAGCGGAATCAATCTTTGCAAAAGCGTTCACGATTGTACCATAGTCCATACCTTCCTGGGCAGCCTGCTGCTTACCGATCGTAGCGAGCTTGGTCACATATTCTTCCACGACTTCGGCCTTCTGGACATCAGCCATGTTCACGGAAGCCTTGTCAAAGTAACCATTGATCAGGTCGCTGTTCAAGTCCTTCTTGGCTTCGGCTTCGGCAGCGCGCACTAGGGCGAGCGTGAAGTTATCATAAAATTCATCAGACATACTGCCTTTCTTCTTAGCTTCGAGATAAGAATTGATGGCATTGCGATAACGACCTTCTTTCAGGTGTTCGTCACCACGCTTTTCGTTGGTACCCTTACAACCGACCATCGTAAAAGCGACTGCGGCTGCCAAAGAGGCGATTAGCATTTTTTTCATTTTTGATTCCTTCAGTTGATGTTTTCAACTAATATAGATAGATTAAAAGCTTTTTTTCGCAAAAAAACACTTTTGGTACTTTCATTCTAAAAATAATTAAATAAATTTATGCTAAACTTACTTCGTAAGTAAATTTTTGTTTGGAGAGTCAATAAAGGATGAACATCCTCGTTGTAAGCCCCGAAGCCGGTAACTGGAGAAAAACCAGCCCACTGGCGACTGCGGTCAATCGCATGACCGACGCTTTCGCTAGCGCCGGGACTACAGTTATAACCTGTTCGCCCTTTTTCAAAAGCCTTCTTGCAGACACCGACTCCTACCATTGCGTATTCAAGGGTGTCGAAAAATTGCAGAACAAACCCTATGAAATTTGGGTATCCGAAAAGGACCCTCTCCACACCTACATATATAACGAAGAATACTTCGGCAGGCCCTATGTATATGGCCCACCGCAAAGCGCCCCGTATACAGACAACCACATCCGGTTCGCCTTCCTCGCATCGGCGGCACTTGCCTACGCCGAAGACTCGCACTTCCAGTGCCAGGCCGTTCTGGGCCACGAATGGGGTGGAGCTCTCGCGGGCGCCCTCGCCCAGACCACCTACCAAGATTTCGCGGGAAAGATTCCCTTTTTCTTCACCGTCCACAACATCACCTACGATTTCCACATTGCCGCAAGCGAGATCGAAAAGATCGGACTTCCTGCCAAGGATTTC
This sequence comes from Fibrobacter sp., assembly GCF_045601785.1. Classification (GTDB taxonomy): domain Bacteria; phylum Fibrobacterota; class Fibrobacteria; order Fibrobacterales; family Fibrobacteraceae; genus Fibrobacter. The sequence continues at coordinate 75,016 of NZ_JAZSAF010000057.1, read as the reverse complement.
AACATGGACGGCTACGAGTTCTGGGGCAAGGTCAGCCTCCTGAAGGCAGGCATCCTGTACGCCACCAAGGTGCTGTTCCCATCGCCGGGCTACCGTGACGCCATGCTCAATACCAACTTGCCCGGTGGCATTAGCGGATTTTTGAACCGTTGCGCCGACAAGCTTATCGGCGTCCAGTTCGGCGTAAGCTACAAGGTCTGGGATTTCAATCTCAACGACAACTTGCCCATCAAGGAGGCCAAGGCTCGCGCCAAAGCCAAGTTGCAGAGTCAGTTGGGAGTTGACTTCAAGAACCGCATGGTGCTCTATGTTCATCTCGATGAAGAAGCCGGCAACACTTCGGAAACGCTTGCCACCGTTCTTTCCGACATCACGCGACTCGACATCTTCATCATCATCGGGCTTTCGTCAAACAACAGCGAATGGGGTTACTACCAGGACTTCGCCCAGCAGTATCCCGAAAACATGTACCTGCAGGACCTGGACAACGACAAGGACGACGGAATCATTCTGTTGCGCGACACCCTTGCAGGCTCCGATGCCTTGTTCGCTGCCAATCTCCGTGAACCGTCTTCTTCTATCATCCTGAAGGCCATGGCAGCAGGCACACTCCCCCTGACAGGCCGCACTGTGGGTGTTGCTACAATGCTTACGAGCTACGCACTTGAAACTGCCGGCGAAGCAAACGCCTTCCTCGTCGACGATGCCAACGCCCCACACCAGATGCTGCGCTGTGTCAAGGATGCCTTGAATGTCTACAAGACCGAAGTACAAGACTGGGACAAGTGCGTGGTGAACGCCTACAGCGGGTTCCATTACGAATGGTGCAGGACCATTTCCAAATACCTGCTGATTTTTGGGGAACTCGGACTTTAACGTCCCTTTTTCCGAAAAAAAAGACTATATTTGGCGCACTATCGGGACTTTAGCTCAATTGGTTAGAGCAGCGGACTCATAACCCGCGGGTTCCGGGTTCAAGTCCCGGAGGTCCCACGAAAGACGGATTCTTTTGAAGAACCCGTCTTTCTTTTTTGTAATAAATATGCAAGACTACGAGCGGTAGTCAGACAATCTTTCTTTTCTATATTTATTCTCAATAGAATATAACCTTATAAGGAGCCTTTGAAATGGCAAGAGCCTTGATTATCGGTTGTGGCGCAGTGGCCACGGTTGCTATCAAGAAGTGCTGCACCTGCAGCGAAGTTTTCAGCGAAATCTGCATCGCTAGCCGTCACCGCGAAAACTGCGAGAAGCTCGCTCAGGAACTGCGCCCGAACACGAAGACGGTCATCACGACTGCCGCCGTGGATGCGGACAAGGCCGAAAATGTCTCTAAGCTCATCAAGGAATACAAGCCCGACCTGGTGATGAACATCGCGCTCCCCTACCAGGACTTGGCCATCATGGACGCCTGCCTCGAATGCGGCGTGAACTACATGGACACGGCGAACTACGAGCCCGAAAACATCGACGATCCCGAGTGGCGCAAGGTCTACGACAAGCGTTGCAAGGAACAGGGTTTCAGCGCCTACTTCGACTACAGCTGGCAGTGGGCTTATAAAGAAAAGTTTGAAAAGGCCGGTCTCACGGCACTGCTCGGTTCCGGTTTTGACCCGGGTGTTTCCCAGGCATACTGCGCCTACGCCCTCAAGCACCAGTTCGACACCATCGAAGAAATCGACATTCTCGACTGCAACGGCGGCGATCACGGCTACAAGTTTGAGACGAACTTCAACCCCGAAATCAACCTGCGCGAAGTTTCCGCTCCGGGCAGCTACTGGGACACCGACGCAAACGGCAAGGGTCACTGGGTTGAAATCCCAGCCATGAGCATCAAGCGCGAATACGTGTTCGACGAAGTGGGCAAGAAGGACATGTACCTCTTGCACCACGAAGAAATCGAATCCTTGGCCCAGAACATCCCAGGTGTGAAGCGCATCCGCTTCTTCATGACGTTTGGCCAGAGCTACCTCGACCACATGCGCTGCCTCGAAGACGTAGGCATGCTCAGCACCCAGCCCATCAACTTCCAGGGCCAGGAAATCGTGCCTATCCAGTTCCTCAAGGCTCTCCTCCCGGACCCGGCAAGCCTCGGCCCCCGCACCGTGGGCAAGACGAACATCGGTTGTATTTTCAAGGGCAAGAAGGACGGCAAGGACAAGACCTACTACCTGTACAATGTTTGCGACCACCAGGAATGCTACAAGGAACTGGGCAGCCAGGCGATTGCTTACACGACGGGTGTGCCTGCCATGTGCGGCGCCATGATGGTGCTCACCGGCAAGTGGAACAAGCCGGGCGTACATACCGTGGAAGAATTTGATCCGGATCCGTTCATGGAAGCCCTCACCAAGTACGGCCTCCCGTGGAAGGAAAACTTTAACCCGGTGCTGGTGGACTAGAGGTTGTGAGGTATGAGGTCGCGACCTACGGTCGCTTTGGGGTATGAGTTTTTTACTCGCGCCTTTGGCGCCTAACTTGAACCCAAAGGGAGCCCTGAAGCGAAGCATAAGGGCGACCGAGCTCACAGCTCAAAGGGCGAAGCCCGACCTCATAGCTACAATCCGAAGGATTGAACATGAAAAAATGGCGCATTGACGATTCCCGCGACTTGTACAACGTCAAGGGTTGGGGCGTGAACTTTTTCGACATCAACGAAAAGGGACATGCTACGGTTCACCCGCTCAAGGAAGGCGGTCCGGACATCGACCTGTACGACCTGGTGCAGGAACTTTCGCTCCGCGACGTCTCCACTCCGATGCTGCTTCGCTTCCCGGATATCCTGGACAGCCGCATCGAAAAGATCAACGAATGTTTCAACAAGTCTCGCACGGAATACGGCTTTAACGGGAGCTATTACAGCATCTTCCCGATCAAGGTGAACCAGCAACGCGCTGTCTTGGAAGAAATCGTTAGCCACGGTAAAAAGTACAACATCGGTCTCGAAGCCGGTTCCAAGCCGGAACTTCATGCGGTGCTCGCGAACATGGACAACCCGGATTCGCTGATTATCTGCAACGGCTATAAGGACGAGGACTTCATTGAACTTGCGCTTCTCGCCCAGAAGATGGGCAAGAAGATTTTCATCGTCGTCGAGAAGATGAACGAGCTCCACCTGGTGGTGGAACTTTCTCGCCGTATCGGCGTGCGTCCGAATATCGGAATACGCATCAAGCTGGCAAGTTCCGGCAGCGGCAAGTGGGAAGAATCCGGCGGTTACCACAGTAAGTTCGGCCTCAACAGTTCTGAACTGTTGGAAGCTCTAGACTACATCAAGCAAGAGAAGATGGAAGATTGCATGAAGCTCATCCACTTCCACTTGGGTAGCCAGATTACCAACATCCGCCACATCAAGAGCGGCCTTCGCGAAGTTTCGCAGTTCTACGTGCAAATTAAAAAGATGGGCATGGGCCTTGAATTTGTGGACGTAGGCGGCGGCCTCGGTGTCGATTACGACGGCACCCGCAGTTCCAACGCAAGTTCCGTGAACTACTCCATTCAGGAATATGCGAACGACGTGGTGTACGCCATGTTCGAAGCCTGCGAAAACGGCGGAGTCGAACACCCGAACATCATCGCGGAATCGGGCCGTGCACTCGCTGCACACCATTCCATTCTGGTGTTCAACGTGCTTGAAACGGCCGGCCAGGCGTTCTTCGACGAGAACACGCACGAGATTGACGACGACGCTCCCGATGCATTGAAGGACTTGTACGGCATCTACAAGGGACTTACCCCGAAGAACCTGCTGGAAAGCTGGCACGATGCCATTCAGTTGAACGACGATGTGCTCAACGGTTTCAAGGTGGGCGATTATGACTTGCCCACCCGTGCCATGTGCGAACGTCTGTTCTGGAGCATCGTGCGCAAGGTGGACCAACTTGCAAAAGACTTGCGCCATCCGCCTTATGAACTCAGCGAACTCCCGCGCCTCTTGGCGCAGAAGTATTTCTGCAACTTCAGTTTGTTCCAGAGTCTGCCGGACAGCTGGGGCGTGGACCAGGTTTTCCCGCTCATGCCTATCCAGCGCCTGAACGAGGAACCCACAGTCGAGACGACTATCCAGGATGTCACTTGCGACTCTGACGGTAAAATCGACATGTTCGTTCGCGGCGGCGACGTGAGCCGCACTCTCCCGTTGCATGAACTAAAGAATGGCGAACCGTACTACATTGCGGTCTACCTCGTGGGCGCCTACCAGGAAATTCTCGGCGATTTGCACAACCTCTTCGGCGACACGAACGCCGTCCACATTGTCTGCAACGACAAGGGCGGCTACGAAATCGACAAGGTGATTGACGGTGAATCCGTTGAAGACGTGCTCGACTACGTGAACTTCAGCGACAAGGCCCTTGTGCGCACCATGGAAAACTGGGTGTCTCGCTCCGTGAAGGAAGGCAAGATTACCCTGCAAGAAGGCAAGGAATTCTTGAACATCTACCGTGGCGGCCTGTACGGTTACACGTATCTGGAATAAATCGTGATTCACGAGATTCTGCCCCATAAGTTGAGCAACGAGTTCCGGGTTCAAGACCCGAAACCGACGGATTTTTTGATTCGTTACAATGGATCCAAGACGCTTCTCAAAAAAAATGACGAAGGCTACGTCATCCCGCAAGTCGGAGAACTCCTCGCTGTCGAAGGCAAAACGCTCGCCGACTTCGAAGGTCATTACCTTTTCAGCATCGATGACACGGCGTTTTTCCTAGATGACAGTCTTGCCGGCAAGACGGACTCGGCAGCAAGTGCCGCCCCCGAAGGATTCGAGTTCATGGGCAATCGAACCTTCCGCGGAATGAATCCGGTAGAACGCATGGGCGGCGCCACCGCTGCTCACATCGCCCACTGGGAATCCTTGAACAAGTTCTGCGGCAAATGCGGGAATGTGACCATTCGCGGCGACCACGAACGTTCCATCATTTGCCCCAAATGCGGCAACATCGTTTACCCGAGAATTTCACCCGTGGTCATCGTTGCTGTGCGAAACGGCGATAAGCTCCTGATGGCGCACAACATCGACAATCCGAACCCGAGGCTGTTCCTGATTTCAGGATTCGTAGAAATTGGCGAAAGCCTGGAGCAGGCCGTACACCGCGAAGTCATGGAAGAAGCGGGCCTCCGCGTGAAAAACATCCGTTACTTCGGTTCGCAGCCGTGGCCCTTCAGCGACTCCCTCATCGCAGGCTTTACCGCAGAACTCGACGGTGACGACACCATCCACATGCAAAAGGAAGAACTTTCCGAAGCCCTGTGGGTGAAGCGCGAAGACATCCCCGAATACGAAACCGATGTCAGCATCAGCTGCTGCCTCATCGAAAACTTCCGCCGCGGTTTTACGATTAACCCTTAATGTCTTCCCGGACTTGGTCCGAAACAGACTCTTTTACCAAAAAAAGGCAATCACTTTTTACTTGTATCCGCCGGAGCCGCAGCAGGTTCCGGCTTCGGAGCAAGCATCACGAACAAGGTGTCGTGTACTACGACCGTATCGCGCACGTACACCGTATCCGGTTTGCAAACGGCCACCGCAGTGGAATCAGCCAATGCGATCTCTGCACCAGATGAAGATTCCGCAACGGTAGATGATACCGCAGCCTGCGAAGAGGAAGACTTTGCTGCTGCCGAAGAGGACAATGCGACCACCGAGGAAGACTTGCCTTTATTTTTTTCCTCCGCTTCGATCTTTTTCAGCAAGGCCTCGCGGTCCTGCTTCAGCTGAGCCAGTTCCTTCTTATAGCGGTCCTTATTCATCGGACGACGTTCACGGGCGTACTTACCCTCGACGCGGTTGATTTTCCGGTCTAGCTCCCGCAGTTCATCGTACAGGGGGCCTTCGCCTTCTACCGACGATGACGGGCTGAAGAACTCCACAAACTTTGTCCACATGGACTTTTCTTCGGCATGAATCAGCGGCACGGCGATAAACAAGGCGCAGCCAACAGCAACAGAACGACTTAAACGAGAAATGCGAGAATAAGGCATACTCCAATGATAGAAAAAACAAGCAAAAGAACATACCCCAAGAGCGAAACCCCTTTACAAACGGCGCAATTTTTCTAAATTAACGCCAAACGCGGGAGTAGCTCAGTTGGTAGAGCGCGACCTTCCCAAGGTCGATGTCGAGGGTTCGAAACCCTTTTCCCGCTCTAAAATAAAAGATCAGGTCAAAGACCTGGTCTTTTATTTTAAAAAGCACGGGAAAGGGGATGAAGCCGAGTCGAGGGTTCGACTAAATTCTTTTGTGGGCGCAAGCCCGTGAAAAGAATTTAGGACTTACTGCGCAAGCAGTAAGCCCGAAGGGCGGCAAGCCAGCCGCGTAAGCGGAGACTGGCGAAGCTGTCAAACCCTTTCCCAACTCATTAACAAGTGTATCGAGCATTGAGCCCGAAGGTTTTAATCGCAACCTTGCGTCAGCAAGGAATATTGTGAGTTAACAAACCCTTTTGACGCCTACGGCGTCCACGGCTTCACTCGGTTATAAAATTATGCAAGCATAATTTTGCAACACTCGTTTTGCACGTTTTCCCCGCCTCCAGCAACTTATTTCGTAAATTCCGGCAGGATTTCGTAGAATTTTTTCGTAAACATCCCGCGGAACCGTTCATACGGCAAAATCAACACGACATTGCCGCACGCACCACAATTGACCGCATAAGTATGCCACTGAAAAGCGATTCCCTCCGAAGTCGGGAAAATCCAGTCAAAATCAGAGAAGCCCAGTTTCACACCGCAATCGTGTTGATTACTCGGTTCCGTCCGTGCCAATTCCCTCACATAGCGAATCATCGCACTCTTGGGAAACGCAAAAATATCGTGATACAGCAAAGGACGGGACTCCCCCTTCAACAAAACAAATGTCGGCGAATTATACCAACCATGCGCGGCCACCAACGCGTACCCCGAAGACCGAATTTCGTATGCAATCGTACTCTTCGTCTGCGACCTATAGACAATCCAAGTCGAATCATAGCTACTTCCCAACACAGACGCATCTTCAACCTCAAAATTGGCTTTCAGACTTTCGTCATTTTCGGCAACACATTCAAGGCAATTCTTCGCTGGATTCCTGCCACTTCGGATATGGCCGTTACAGGATACCTCAGAATCAATCCAGTCACGAATTGGCTCCACGACAAAAGACGGGCCACTAACCGGATAATCTATCGACAAGTAAGCCAAATGATGATTGCATCGAGCTCCGGCTGTCCATCGTTTCACGACGACAGAATCGCGGAATCCGCCGGCGCAAGCAAAAGCAACCAACAAAAAAATTAGGAGTAAAGAAATCTTTTTCACAGCGACCTCTTATCCATTATCGTTTCAAAGGCCCTTTTTGTAAAAAAGAAATGTAAAAAATCACAAATACCAGTCCGGTCTAATCCCTAAAGCCTTTTCATCCGCCTCAAGTTCATCCACAGGCACATTCCGGCCCACCACCAGGGCGCAGTCAAACCCAGCCACACGAGCCCCTAGCACATCCGTACCCAAGGTATCGCCCACCATCAGCACGCGCGAACCTTCAGGCAAGCTCCGCTTGACCTTTTCCCAAATCGCCGGGAACGGCTTGCCTAAATAATAAGTTTCGCAACCCGCACCCCCATTTGCCTCGCACATGGAATCGCGGCGCAACCTTTCGCTGAGCTCGCCCGATACCGGTTCGCGAACCGTCACACCATTTTCATCTGGAATCTTCGGCGCCCACGCATCGGAATTCAACACCAAGAGCATCGAGCCCGGCCGCCTTAAAATTTTTACCGCTTGTTCGTATGTTTCAGGCGTATCCTTCGCCGACGAAATCGCCACAATCGGTTCCACAGGTTCTGCCGCCGGAGCTACCGCCTTAATGCCACAACTTTCAAGCACATGCTTTCCCGTTTCACGCCCGATGTAGTAGACTTCGCTCAAAGCCTTGCCACAACCGCGCAATTCCGTGCACAAATCCTTGAGCAGGCTCCCCGAAGAAATCGTCTCGGCCTCGCTAAACGCGAAGCCTCGCTTGCCCGCATCGGCCGCAAGCACCGAATCCACATCGGAGGCCGCATTCGTAATCAGGCGCATCTCCTTGCCCGCGGCGCGCAGCATTGTATACCAATCCAGCGCGCCCTCGTAAACAAAGCCCCCGCGGTTATAAAGCGTGCCATAACCGTCAAAGCAGAACGCATCGTAACGGTCCAGCAAATCTTCCATGTGCGTGTAGCGCGGCGCAGGTGACTCGCCCCCTGCGAGCACACTCGTTCCCACACCCTGCGATTCAATAATTTGCCTATACCGCAGGTAGATTTCCGTTTCGAATTGGGTCATTGATTCAAACGCCGCCTAGCAGCGGCTATTCAGAATCCCGTAGTCGCGGCCTTCCACCGGAATCACGAGCTGCAACTTCGAAAGCACATCGATATGCTTGTCGAATTCGGCCTTAAAATCTTCGCCGAGCTCCTCTTCGTCATCGTGATTCAAGTTGTAGGCAATGTAGCTGCCGTCCGGGAAAATCGAAATGCAGCAATCCCACGTGATGTCACCTTCCTGCTCCTCTTCGTCGTCTTCGCGATCCTTGCTTTCAAGCATCAGCATCGGGCGCGGAGCCGGAATCGCTTCGGCGTGGCCATTTTCAAAAATGAAGTAGTTGCGGCTCACCAGTTCGTGTTCAAGCGCCATCGTCGAAGGCGTGCGTTCAAACTCGTTGCGCAGCCTGCGAATGTTACCCAAGTCGTCTTCGTACGGGTCCTGGAAATCCTGCGGCAGCACCACCTGGTAGTAGTCGAATTCCTTTCCGCTCTTGGCGTAAGTTTCCTGCCATTCCTGCGGCGGTTCTGGACGAAGCGTCAAGAAATCCTCGAATGCATCCAGAATTTCGAACAACCTAGAATCCCAGGGTTCGTTCTTCTGGTTCTGCACCAAGTCCATGAAATTCTTCAGACGTTCTTCACCCGAAATTTCCTTCAATTCTTCATTTTCTTCACTCATAAAGCTCTTCTTTTTTGGATTGCTTCGCGTTGCTCGCAATGACGTTACTCTACCATTGTTCAACAGTTTTTGTGGTCAGGCTCATCGCGATATCCTTTTCGTAGTACGCAGGCTCGCTAATGAAAATCGGATACACCGGACTTTCGCCATGGTACAAAATATCTTCGCCGTCGAATGTGCGGAACAGTTTGTCGCCATCCTTGAGTTCGCGATAATCGCGCCCCATCAAATCCGGATGAATCATCGCCTGGATTGGTCCACCGCCCTGCGGCTTGGGGTAACCCAAATCCTTGAACTGCGTGTAAACATCCACCTTGATTGGCGCCCTTTTCTGCAATTCGCCGCGGTTCCATTCCTCGGCAAGCTCCAGGTAGCGCTTCACAAGGCGTTCCGTTTCCTCGAAAATCACGGCATCCAGCGTTCCATGCTGCTGCGGGCCAATTTCGATGCACACATCCGCCTTCGCCACCGTTCCAAAATACGGCGAAGCGGAGCGTTCTTCGGGCTGGTAATAAATCCAAGCATCCTTGAATTCTTGCGTCAGCACCGCCGAAGCGCGCATCGTAAACGGGTCGCGCGCCGAAAGAATCAGGCAATAGCCCATGTTTGAGCCCGTGTTGTGCACATCCAGAAGCAGGTCCGTCTTGGTGGCGGCCCCCTTCGGGCCATACAAAGCATTCAGTTCCTTAGCTCGACGGAACTCGTACTGCTGCGGCTCCACCGTCACATCTAAGCAAGTCTGCGAAAAAGCGCGATTCAAGTCATGATCGCGATAGCGGCGATTCAGGCGCACCGCTTCGGGGTTAGCAAGCACCAAATCCACCTTGGCGCTACAGAGCGAATTATAACACTCCGGGTGTTCCATCCATTTCTGAACAAGGCGAACCCCAGTCCGTTCGTTACCGTGGGTACCACCTGCAACGACTATGGTATTTATCAAACTCATACCCATAATATAGAAAATCCCCGCTTGCGCAGGGATTATTCTACGGATTAAACACCTCCATGGTTAAATCAGTTTTCGCCATTATGCATTTCAGTCTGTTCGCGATCAATCGTGTAAGTCAAGTATTCTCTAAAGTCACGGTCAATCGTAACCCCTTCGAAATCCTCGACATTATCAATATGAACATCGAATACCGACTGATTGTCAATCCATGCCTGGATATTGAACTCGTCGAAAGTGACCGTTTTATCACCCGGGCCTTGCGCCACATATTCGAGTTTTGATTTCGCGACCCACCCCTGACCGCAACTTCCCTTCACAAGAACCTCCGTATCGGAATCCTTGAGAATCGTCAGTTCGTCATTGAAGTGAGCGGTGCAGACAACCGCGCCACCACCTTTCTGAGCTGTGACATCGATGTCCCCCAACTTTGACTTAACCTTCCTGGCAGCGAAAGAGGTCGATACCAGAACGGCTAGCATTACAAACAACATTATTTTTACGCTTTTCATGATGGACCTCCGTGTTATCGGGGCAACCAACCGCCCCACCTCCAAGATACAAACCACCCCATTCGCCAAACCAGCGAATGTAAACATTTTTATAGTCCAAGTTGGAATACCCCCGCGTCATTGCGAGCGCTCCGCGCGAAGCAATCTACAGCACATTCCGTCACAAATGTCTTCCCCGGCCTAGAGCCGGGATCTCCTTTAACCGCATGAAATTGTACACATGCATTCCTTTTCAAGAATTATTAAGTTATATTCAAAAGAAAGCAATTCAAAAATTTTAGGATTAGTAAAATGGGAAAGAAATTTCGCACACATGTTCAAGGAGAATCTCTCCAAAAGAAAATCGATGCCGATTATGAGAATTATTTCACCATTTGGGGAATGTTTATTGCATTCTTTATTTTAACTCTGTTCATTTGGCTTTTCTATTTCAAACTCTTGGAAATAACTTTGGCAATGGCCATAATGTTTTCTGTATTTACAGGAATATTTCTCATCTACGGCATTCGCAAGTCCATCAAACTATTAAGGCATATTCGTAATTGCTATAAAGGAATGGAAGGCGAAAGGCTAGTCGGAGAAACGCTGAACAAATTAAGCAACGATTCCGTTAGAGTTTTCCATGACATTTGCGGCGATTGTTTCAATGTAGACCATCTTATTATTAGCACGAAAGGAATTTTCACTATTGAAACAAAACATTACGACCGAAAGAAGGGATATAAGTTTTTATTTCAAAACGGCAAATTAATGTTTAACGGTCATCAGTGTGCAACACTTTTAAACCAAATGGACGGTGAAGCCAATTTCATTCATGAAAAATTGAACGCACTTTGTGGACGCGACTACCCCATTCAGAAAGTAGCAATTATCATCGGCGCTTACATTGAAAACCCTCAAAATGAATTTTCCAATTATTGGATTTTAAATGAAAATAGTTTCCCAAAGTTTTTTGCAAATACAAAAGAAAGTCTTACCATTGACGAAGTCCGCTCAATAGCAAACCAGATCAGAGAATGGATAAAAGTCTCCGTTGACTAAACATTTTGATCCGAAGCTGTACATCAATCCGCAAGAACTTTCATCAATTCTTTCTTGTTCGCGCCCAAGGCAAAGAACATTTTGATCATCAGTTCTAGAGAAACACTAGAATCAGCATGTTCCACCTTAGCATATCGAGACTGGCTTGTCTTTGCCAAAATTGCAGCGGAAACCTGTGTTTCGCCACAAGCCTTTCGTTTTGCAACCAAAGCCTTCGCCAAGGCTACTTTCATCTCAACAATAGCCATTTCGGCTGGATTCAGGCCAAGGTATTCATCCACATCACCGACTTTCCAGCCTTTCTTCTGCAATTTTTCTTTTTTCGCCTTTTCCATACACGAATCCTTATCATCTCAAATATATATCAGATTTGACATAAAGTCAAGGGATAGAGTCACCACGCCCCCACCTTTGTAAATCATTGTAAAATTTCGTCCTAAAAAGGCTTCAATAGTCCGAAAAAAGCGTGTATAGTATATATGCACCTCAAAAAAGGACTACTATGAGTATAAGAAAAGATACGCCGAATCCGCTAGTTTCTGCCGGCGAAATCGTACTTTACCAACCCGAAGGCGAAGTAAAACTGGAAGTGCACGTTGAAAACGAAACCGTATGGCTTACACAGGCGCAGATGGCTGAGTTGTTTCAGAAAAATCAATCAGTTATTGCCAGACACATTCAAAACGCTATTTCAGAAGGAGAAATCACCAAAGAAGGTAATATGCAAATTTTGCATAATACTCTCTCCAAGTATAAGCCAACGACCATCTATTCTTTAGATGTCATTATTTCTGTCGGTTATAGGGTAAAATCAGCAAATGGTGTAAAATTTCGTCGTTGGGCAAATCAGGTTCTCAAGGACCATTTGCTCAAGGGCTACAGCCTCAATCGTCGGATGCTCGCAGCCGGAATGCAGGTTGAAAGCCGTTTTCAAGAGCAAGAAAAAAAGCTGGAGTCACAAAATGCAGAAATCGCCGAAATGAAGGTTTCGGTTGAATCGCAAAACGCCCGCATCAGAGCTGTCGAAAATCACATTGATTTCTTCGTGAAGGCCGCACAACTTCCAAGTGGCGGTATTATTGCCCCAAACACAAGATTCAACGGCTACGTGCTGATCGCAGACCTTGTGAAATCAGCAAGACGATCTATCGTTTTTATTGACCCATATGCAGACATTAGTGCATTGAAGTTTACCGCAATGAAAGCGGAAGGCGTTGCCGCCACCATTTACTCCGCACGGATTTCGCACCAATTCAAGGAGGAGGCTGCGCTATACAAAAAACAGCATCCAGAATTTGATTTAAAGACCATGCGAGTTATTCACGACCGATTTTTGCTTGTAGATGATATGGTTTACCATTTCGGGGCTAGTTTCAAGGATATGGGTGCGGAATTTTCGGCTTATAGTGTTCTGAACTTCGTGACCCCTGAAGAAGTTATCGAAAAAGTTATGCAGACGACAAAGGAATCTTCTGCAAAGGGGTTTTAGGGGAGCCCCTAGCCCTTTGATCCATTTTACTGCATTAAGTTTTTGCATGAAAATCTCAATCGGCAAATTTATTATATTAAACACCATGGCAAAAGATGAAGACAAGATCGAGGAAGTTGAAGTTCACGAAATTCACCGGGAAGATGTTCCAGTGGAAGAAAATTCTTCGAACATGAAAAAGGCTTTGGCGGTGTTGCTGATGCTTGCTGCCTTGGCTTACGACGCCTCTCCGATAGACTTCATTCCAGACGTTCCCATCATAGGTTGGATTGATGATGCGGGCCTTACGCTCGCAGCAGGCATCAACCTGATTCAACAGTTTATCGGAAACCAGAACGCAAGCCTGGTAAAGCTCCTAAAATACGCCAAGTGGACCTTCGTCTCGATGGTCGCCATAGCCGTTTTGCTGCTAGGCGGTCTAATCGCCCTCATCGTGAATTTGGTCGCCGGATAAATCAAACAACCCTTTACGGTTCCATTGCAGAATCAATGCAAGGAATCTTTTCAGATTCAAGGTAGTCAATGATTTCGTCCAGGGTCATTAGCGAATCCTCAAAAAAACATCATTTTCTCGCTTTTTGCCTAAAAGCCTTTTTTCAGCTATCCTCTAACCACTAATCACCAATCACCAACCACTACTTTTTCTATCTTTCCCCCCGTATTTTATTGTACAGTAAAAACCAGGGATTTATCCCATAGGAAGACACAAATGAAAAAGATCAAGTTCCAGGACACCTCGTTCCGCGATGGTTTCCAATCTATTTTCGGTGCCCGTGTGTTCGCCAAGGACTTTATGCCCGCGGTCGAAGCTGCCGTGAAGGCAGGCATCACCCACTTTGAAGCTGGTGGCGGCGCCCGTTTCCAGGCCCTGTACCAGAACTGCGGCGAAGACGCTTTCGACATGATGGACGAATTCCGCCGCGTAGTCGGCCCGAACATCCGCCTGCAGACCCTCGCCCGCGGTATCAACGTGGTGGCCCTCGCTCCGCAGCCGCGCGACATGATCAAGCTCCATGCCGACATGTTCAAGAAGCATGGCATGACCCGTATTCGTAACTTCGACGCCCTCAACGACGTGAACAACCTCATCTACTCCGGCAAGTGCATTACCGACGCCGGTCTGGAACACGAAGTCGTCGTGACCATGATGGAACTTCCTCCGGGATGCGACCTCAACGCCGCCCACAACCCGGAATTCTACGAACGCATCCTCCGCAACATCTTGGACGCAGGTGTTCCGTTCGCTTCCGTCTGCTTCAAGGACGCTTCCGGTACGACGAACCCGACCAAGGTGTACGAGACCTTCAAGCGCGCCCGCAAGCTCCTCGGTGACAAGGTGGAACTCCGCATTCACAGCCATGACACCTGCGGTACCGGTGTGGCCCAGTACAAGGCCGCTATCGAAGGTGGCGCCGATGGCGTCGACCTCGGCCGCAAGCCGCTTTCCGGCGGTACGGCTCAGCCCGACCTGTTCTCCATGTTCCACGCCCTCAAGGGTACGGAATACAAGCTCGCCCTCGGTGAAGACAGCATCGTCGACGATCACATTCCGGAACTCATGGAAGCCAACAACGTCGCCGTCGAATGCCTCAAGGACTACAACTTCCCGCCTGAAGCCCGTCAGATTACCACCGACGTGATCTTCAGCCCCATGCCGGGTGGCGCTCTTACCGCCAACACCCTCATGATGCGCGAAACCAAGACCTTCCACCTGTTCCCGAAGGTTATCGAGAACATGAGTGAATGCGTCCGCCGTGGCGGCTTTGCTTCTTCTGTGACGCCGGTTTCTCAGTTCTACTTCCAGCAGGCTTACATGAACACCCTGAACCAGGCCGCAGGCCGCGGTACTTGGTTCAAGATGACCGAAGGCTACGGCAAGATGCTCCTCGGTTACCAGGGCAAGACTCCTTGCGAACCGGATCCGGAACTCGTGAAGATCGCTGCCGACCAGTTCAACATGAAGCCGTTCAAGGAAGCCTATCCGGGCGTCCAGTGCGCAGAAGAAATTCTCGAACCGGGCATTCCGAAGGCCAAGGCTCTCCTCGAAGAAAATGGTTTGCCGGTTACCGACGAAACCATCTTCATCACGGGCTGCCTCCAGACGAAGGCTGGCAACAAGGGTATCGAGTTCCTCAAGGGCAACCGCCACATTGGCGTTCCCAAGAAGGACCCGAACGCTGCTCCGGCAGTGGACACCAAGAACATGAAGGCCGGCGCCGCAAGCACCTACCGCATCGCTCTTGGCAACCAGAGCTGGGACGTGCAGGTTCAGACCCTCAAGTAATTTGTTTTAGACAAATTATAAAGAGCCTCCGGCATCACGCCGGGGCTCTTTTTTCATAGATTGCGTTTACCACGTCTTGCTCGAGGCGGACTCGCCTTAAATCTTCGCAATGATGCAGTTAAAAAACGAAGTTCTTGCCTGCGTAAACGGTCCACTCCATCAAGCTATTGTTAGCACCGCCGACAAAGAATCCTGTCGGATGTGCATAGGTAAGCTTGAGTGAAGAGGTCCAGTCGTCCATACCACCTTTGTGCAGGATGTCGTATTCAAGAACAATGTTGCCATTAGAAGCATTTTGTCCGAAATTGAAACCAAACCACCAGGCGGTCATAAAGCCAAAGTCGTTCTTTCCATCGATATCGTCCACCCATTCAACATCGTCCAACGCAGAACGGATGTCATCATGATCCGACGCACCCTGGAAGAACTGAAGGCCAGCACCCATACCGATAATGACCGAAGACGTACTGACATCAGCACCGACAAGTATCCTTTCTTGTATATTCCAGAACGAATACTGTTCACGTCCTTCTTCCGTCTCTAGCCAGGATATATACTTTTTGTCAAAAGTACTCCCCTTGTCGCAACCGTATTCATCGTCGCAGCTAAACTTCAGCGAACCACCAAAGCCCCCTACAGCAGCGTTCAAAAAGAACGGAGCCATTTTTCCGGACCAGCGGTACGTCAGGCCGAGGCTTCCGCCACCAGCATCAAGATTGCTCACATTATAAGCATCATCCGTATGTCCCCAAAAACCAGTTGCTGTCAGAGACATTTCTGATGCGGTGTCGGCAGGCGCTCTATGCGTTAACGGGGCCGGCATCAGAGTCGCACCCATAGAACGAGCGGAGGGTTCAAGGCAACCTGTTAGCAGCACCGAAGTGGCGGCAACAAGAGCTACCGAAACAATTTGATTTTTCATTTTATCTCCTACACAAAATGAAGTGATACCCTTTGCGAGGGCACCCAACCACTCGCTCTAAAGATACATTATTTAATACAAAGAAACCGACTTGACGATGCATTTTTCACTGGCAGCATCGCTCTGCATTGTCAGCCTGAACGCTGCGAACTTATTCTGCGGTGTCATGGATACATCGACAATCTTCGAAAGCGGGATTTCCACCTTCATAAAGTTGCCCGATTTAGCCCCACCTCTCAAGGAAACGGCACCCTTCTTGAAGGAATCGAAGTACACTTTCGTCTTTTGGCATGTGCCCGGCCAGTAAACCACGCTCAGACCCGAAAAACCATCCATGCTCTTCATTCCGGAAAAATCAAAATGGAACCCGCTAGCCACCTTCGCAAAGTTCGATTCAAGACCAGAGCCAAGAGCGTCCGAATAAGTCGAAAGAGATGTTTCTTCGGTCCAGCCATAGGTTTTATAATTCGAATTCGGGAAAATGTTCTTTGATACCTTTTCGCCTGACATCGCATTTCCATCAATGGCATGCACCAGCCTAGGTTCTTTCACAGATACAGATGCTCCATCTGAATTTAGCACCAGGCGGAACCACCTGTAAGACTGAAGGACTTCTTTGCTAAAGGGTAATTTCCACCTTGCCGTAAAGCGATTCCCATCCAAGGGAACATCCACTTCCTGCAACTGGACCTGACCCGCCCCGTTCTTTCCCTTCAACAGTAAAAGTTCCGCCTTCATCCAATTTCCCTTAGCCTTATTGACCTTGATGTCGATTTCAAAGGTACTATTTTCAGGAATGTCGCCCCCATTGTCGAAACTGGCGACACGTTGCCAACCCGCCGGCACATCAAAGTTGAGCCAACGCGAAAGGAGCGCAGGAGTCACAGAATAATCAAACGATGCATAAGCCAAATTTTTCCTTTGCAGGTTTCCACTGTTCTTCAGCAAAAACGGCATCTTGGACTGGTCCATGCAATTTGTCCCCGGAGTAAACAGGGATGCAAGATTTTCATTTCGGTATTCTCTTTTTTCGCCATCAAAGTCGACATTGGCAAGTTCACAAAGGATTCGCCACATGTCAACGCGGAAACCGTTTATCACAACGGAATCTTTGTGTCTGTCATTCGATTCCGGCAGTTCGATATGCCTGCCGCTAATCGGTTCGGAATAGCGCGGATGGGTCGGATCCACCGCATACACCGCATTCGCAGAGCTTCGGGCACCAGGATTCGTAAAGGGAAAATTCTGTGAATTTTGCGTGAACGCACAATAGCCTCTAATAGCTAGATTTCCGCTGCATTTCATATCCATAGCGCTTGCCGTAGGAATGAAGGTACTGTTCTTTTGCAACAGTACATCCTTTTCCCAGGCCGTAGACAGAGAAATCGACGCGCCTAATACATGAGTTTTCATACCACTTGGCATGGCGTCTTCAAAGCCAGATTTTAGGCTCTGATACATAGTTTCCGCGAAGGGATAGGTACTGCCCTGAATGAAATCGTATCGGGAGTCTCCCTTGTTTTTCATCTCATTATCACCGCCAGCCTCGTAGACTCGGTTTCGGGCAATCTGCTCGACCGTTCCATTGTTGGAACGCATCTCACTGACAGCACGCCCCAGCAATATGCCCGCCTTCTTGGCAGAACGATTCAACTCAAAATAAGTATCGAAATGTTTAGGCGCACCGCCCTTCAGCTGTCCCTGAGCAACCAACACCGAAGGAAATCCCTTATATTCGGCAGCACTACGATAAGCCCCGAACAGGAACCTGTCGCTGGTGGCCTTTACCTTGTATTCATAGATGTCATAGACAGCCCGCCCCACTTTCTCGCCTTCGTACAAAAGCAGTTCACTTGCGCCCGAGCCGTTCAGCAAATCCTTGAACGCTTCTGCTGCAGACGAGCCGCCCGCCGTCGACCAAAAATCAATGGTGTAATACAGAGATAGCGGCAAGACAGCTCCCTGGTGTGGCGAATCTAGCGACGCGTACAGACGAATCGGAGCATCTGTCTGTTTATTTCTATGGGTATCGTACAGGTATGACCCATAACGGCCCAATACACCGCCCTGGCTTATGCCCATCACCACCATGCCATCTTCGATCTTGTTTGAAAACCCGATAAGCTTATTTTCATTGATGAACTGAAGAAGTTTGTAAAAATAGGAAGCATTCTTCTCCAACGGTCTACGAACCGTTTCGGAGAACTGTACCAGAACAGGCGTATAGCCGAGTTCCACAAGGACATCCATGATGCCTAGACGGTTTGCCTCATCTTCCAGTTCAGAAAGCGTGCGGACCCCTTCTGTACTTAGGTAAATACCAT
Source organism: Fibrobacter sp. (assembly GCF_045601785.1). GTDB lineage: Bacteria > Fibrobacterota > Fibrobacteria > Fibrobacterales > Fibrobacteraceae > Fibrobacter. The sequence continues at coordinate 56,537 of NZ_JAZSAF010000057.1, read as the reverse complement.
CCAAGATAAAGAACGGCCTTTTCACAGCAATTCGGAACCGACTTGAAAGGTCTTCTGCAGGTTCAAAAATACGGATTCGAACGGCATCCCTGAAACTGGTAAATCCACAGGCTCTAGCCTGAGCGTTTAAAGGAGCCTTATTCGCAGGAGTACGGGCAACACAAAGGCCACCATTAAACAAGCTCTCCTGAAAATAGAAGTCGCTATAGGCCGCAAACGAACACACCATAGCCATCAATACAGAAAGGCATATCTTCTTAATCATTACCTCACCTCCACGAAAAGATTCTGGTTTACCGTCAGGCCACCTTCAGTCAGGCGAACCTGAATTTTTTGGACACCGGCAGATTCAAATTCCAGTTCCAGGGACGAACCCACATTCAAAACATTCCACCTTCCTGCGGAATAGATTTCCACCTTAGGCAATGTGCTCCGGTTTGTACTCACGAAATACGGATCGTAGAACACCTTAAGACGAGCCCCTTTCACCCAGCTAATAGGCAGACCCGCAAGGAGTGCTCGGGATTTCTGAATCATGGTCTTTTGACAAGACGAATCTGCGCACGCCCTATAGGCAAAATCCACATTGCCGACAAGTAGGGGCGTAAGACGGTTATCCGTCGAAGCCGCAAAAGACTCCGCTTCATAAAAAAGCGATTTCGGGTTCGCAATCAAGCTATCCTGCAACCGGTTCCGTTCAACAAGGAACATACTGCGGAACCAGCCTTCTCGGGATTGTTTGGGCGACATGGAACTCGAATTGACGAAATTGTTAATTCGCTCAAACTCGTCGATGTTCAAGACAAAACCCATCTGTGTAGAATCCTTCAACTTCAGGCGGACATCATCTGCATAGGCGGCCGATGTTACCGGGAAGGTTTCGTCAACAAACTTTCCTTTGCGGTATGCTTTGGACGGATTCATGTCTTCAAACGGATAATCAAACGACTCAATGAAATCGTCCGCAGATTCGTTTTCCGCCACTTGCACACAACTCAGCAAGACATCGTCCACAAACAAGGTGGTGTATTGATGCGCAGGCACATCAAACAAGCCGATACCGAGTTTTTCAACGCTCCTTGGAGAATTTCCGAGCAATTCGTTGACAGGGACATTTAGCGCATAGGTTCGGTTCGCATCGAGTTCGAAGAACTTGACGCCACTATTTCCAAATGTTCCCGCAACCCAAACACCGAACTTGGCCTTTTGCGTCGAACGCACCTTGATGTTCACATTCCCGCCCTGGACGGTGGCAGGCAAGTTGTTCAGGGAAAGCAGCCCCGTCCAGTCCCCCGCCTTGTCCTTCATGCCAGACCAGCGAATGTAAGGCGGGGTAAGCGCCTCCATTTCGCCCCAGTTCGCGCTCCATTCCGGCGCCTCCGGGAACGTCATCGATTCCATTTTTCCTACTTCACCGTTTTTATACAGCGAGACTTCGTTACAGACCTGTGCAAAACTCGACAGGGACAATACGGTCCCCACCAAGGCTGCACACCTTGTTATCCTATTCATCGATAGGACCTCCAATTGATTGATTTTTGTTGTCAGACAGGCGTTCGCAAGCCGACGAAATCTATTAAGCCATATAAGAAAGGAGCACTAAAACAAAAAAAGATACACCCGTAGCTTACAGATGTATCTAAAAACTATTTTATTGCTCCACCAAGAATTATAGATAAAGAAAAACTTCCTGTAAAGAGATTTGCTCAAACTTTTCAAAAAAAGTGTATACAGCGTTTACACGGAGTCTTTTTTCAATTCCACAGTCAGTTCCGTTTTGTATATGCCACCTTCTACGCTAGCATCGTAGCGGTAACGGCCACTATACATAAGTTCTAGGCGTTTCTTGAAGGTCGAAAGCCCAAGCCCGCTCGCATTCGGTTTTGCCTTGCGCGGGAAATTACTGTTCTCGCTCACAAAGCTAAGTTTATCGCCTTGCTGCACAATCTTAATATGAGCAAAGCTCTTGCCGTCTGGATTCACGCAGTGTTTCATCGCATTTTCCATCAAGGGCATCATCAACAAGGGTTCCACCAGACAATCCGGATTTTCAAGTTCGTATTCAAACCTGAAATCAAAGGAGTCGTCATGTCTCAACTTTTCTAATTCCGCATACTTTTCCAAAATACCCACATCTTCTTTAAGCGAAATATACTTGTCGCCAGTCTGGTAAAGCATTACGCGAATCAATTGCGAAAGTTTCGTCATACTTGTTTCGGCAAGGCCAGGGTCTATACGAATCAAGCTAGTAATATTGTTCAAGGTATTGAACAAGAAATGCGGCGATAGCTGGTTCTTCAAGAATTTTAATTCATATTCCAATGTTGAGCGTTTCTTTTCGCGCAATATAAAAGCCCTGATAATTTGTCTCGTAAACATCGAAATCAAGATACACACAAAGCAGATGAGCGCAAGAGCTATCAGGAACACGAGCACCGTCCATACGGAAAAATGTCCACGCCCGGCCCCCGCACTAAAGCAATAGTTGCTAAAGAATTCAACGATGCCTTCTCCCGCCTTGCGTTGCAGCAGGAAATAGAACACCTCGCGCCCAAGCAACGAAAAGAAAAGCAACAGGGCATTGCCGACAAAAAACACCACATAGCGCTTTCTAAAGAAACACTTAGGAACAAGATAACGCTGGTTTACCAAGAAGGTCAAGAAAGTGGCCAAAAGCGGCAAGTAGTAGACTGCAAGGTTGATAAACGACACCGGAGTCATCGGATATGTCGGATCCAGCAACAATATTAGCGGAAACAACAGAATAAACATCCAAATGAGAATCATCAGCGCAAAAGTCGGAATCGGATACTGCGTGTCGTTCTCATCGCCCACGATTTCGATCAATTCCCGCTCATTTTTCTCGAATTGAGCCTCTTGAAGTTCCGCTAAACGTTCATAATTGCGGCGTAAAAAGGCCCTAAGGGCGGATTTTGCATACTTTGTCGTCATTTTATCCTCTTGCAGTCACAAAAATAGCCCTTATTTGGGCAAAAAAAAGGGCTTCATGACAAAAATATGACAAAAGTGCCTTTTTCCTTGACGAAATTCGCAAATAACTTTTGCAAAGACCTGCGTAATCTGTGACACTTCAAAATGAAAACGGAGGTAAATTTAGAAACGTAAACGAAACCATAAACAGCGAGGCTGATATGACAAAGAATACACACGTTCGCGACGACAGGGATGTTTATTTCCAGTACCTGAACGATATTTCTAAATATCCGCTGCTCACCAAGGAACAAGAAAAGGTCTTGCTCCAGAAGATTCGTGAAGGTAGCCGCGAAGCTATGGACATGCTTATCAAGGGCAACCTCCGTTTTGTAGTGAATATTGCAAACCTTTACAAAGGTCAGGGGCTCGATGTAAACGAGCTCATCAACGAAGGCAATATGGGACTTATCGAAGCCGCACGCCGCTTTGACCACTCCCAGAAAATCAAGTTCATCAGCTACGCCGTTTGGTGGGTTCGTCAGAACATCACACGCGCCATCGCTGAACGCGGGCGCCTAGTACGCATCAGCGCCGAAAAGGAACTCGTGCTCCGCCGCTTTGCCAAAAAGGGTGGCACTATGCACCAGGTTGTAGGCGGCGGCCTCATGCTTGACCCGAAAAGTCTCGAAGGCGTTTCCAAGTACAAGGCTAACGACATCGAAAAGATCCTGATGATGGGCAACAAGTCCGCATCGCTCGACGCACCCGTTGGCGAAGACGGCGAAATGACTCTCGGCGACACCATTGCGGCAACAGAATTCCGCACCGACGACCTCGCTGAAAAGAACAACAGAAGCAAGCTTTTCAACAAGGCAATGGACAACAGCCTTTCCGAACAGGAAAAGGAAATCATCAAGCTCTATTTCGGTTTCAAGATGGATTCCGAGCTGAACCTGAAGGAAATCGCCCCGATGGTAGGCCTTTCCAAGGAACGCACGCGTCAGCTCAAGGATTCCGCCCTTGAAAAGCTCCGTAACGAGCAGCTCGCGAGAGTCCTGAACGACGCGGCATAAGCCCCGAACCTTTTTTAGTCTTTTTTTCTCTCTCCTTAATATTAAAAACCGGTCCTTTTCGACCGGTTTTTTCCGTTTTTTGCCCAACATAGAACAATTGAAATTGTATTTTTAGGGCATGAAATTTAAAATGCCGAATTATCGTCTGATTTTTGCAACGACGCTTGCCGCCTTGAGCCTTGCAAGCACCCCCTTTGCCGCACCCGAAAAGAAAGCCGCCCCGGGCGACTTCTATAACGAAGTATCACGCCTGAACAAAGTGCTTTCCGAAGTCAACCGCAAGTACGTGGAAGACGTGGATCCGACCGAACTGACCGACGCTGCCCTGAACGGCATCCGCAACATTCTGGACCCACACACGACCGTTTTCTCCCCGAAGGATTACGAAAGTCTGAAGGTTTCGATGGAAGGCAAGTTCGGTGGCGTAGGCATTACCATTAGCCTCCGCGACAACATTCTGACCGTGATTTCACCCTTGTCCGGCACTCCGGCCTTCCGTCTCGGCATCCGCGCAGGTGACCGCATCCGTAAAATCGACGGCAAGGACACCAAGGGGCTCACCCTCGACGAAGCCGTGAACAAGCTCCGCGGAAAAATCGGCACCGACGTGACCGTTTCTATCGAGCGCGAAGGGGTGCCCGACCTGATGGACTTCACCATCACGCGTGCCGAAATCGTCGTGCACGCCGTTCCCTACTATGGCATGGTCTCTAAGGATATCGGCTACATCAAGCTCGCAACCTTTAGCGACAAGACCACCAGCGATGTGGAAAACGCACTCAAGAGCCTCCAGAAGCAGGGCATGAAGAAAATCATTCTCGACATGCGCTACAATCCGGGCGGACTTTTGAACCAAGCTATTGAAATCAGCGAACTGTTCCTGAAGCAGGGAAACGTGATCGTTAGCACCCGCGGACGCACGCAGAAGACCGAAAGCCACGCCCGCAGGAACGGCATCGTGAAGCCCGATGTTCCCATGGTGGTGCTTTTGAACCAAGGATCTGCGAGTGCCGCCGAAATTGTTGCGGGCGCTCTCCAGGACTGGGACCGCGCCCTGATCATCGGTAAGACATCTTTCGGTAAGGGATCCGTACAGACGATTTTCCCGCTCGATAACCAGGGTAACGCCCTGAAGCTCACCACGGCATTCTACTACCTGCCGTTCGGACGCTGCATCAACAAGCCCGAAAACGGCATCAAGGGTCTGAAGCTCTTGGAAGAGGAATACGCAGAAAGCGAAGGCGACGATACCAAGGCTGACACGACGAACAAGGACACGGCCAAGGTTGACACCTTCTACACCCACAACGGACGCATGATGTTTGGCAGCGGCGGTATTTCTCCCGACGTCGAAGTGGAACTTTCCCCGATGCCCTGGGTCGTGCAGGTGCAGGAACGCATGGCGATGTATTTCAAGTTTGCAGTCAAGATTCGCCCCGACCTTGAAAAGAACAATGTGAAAATCGACGCCAACTGGGAAGTCCCCGACAGCTTGTTCACGCAGTTCCGTGACTTCTGCATGAAGGACACGAACTTTACCAAGGTGAAGAGCAACGCACTGGTAGGCGTAGACCAACTCGAAAAGAGCATTATCCGCGAACAGAACTACATGGGCGACAGTGCAACAACAGTCACCGACACAGCACTTGCTCAGCGCATCGCCGACATGCGCAACGCCCTTGAAAGCAACCGCAACGCCCAGTTCGACGAGAACAAGCAGTACATCAAGGACGGCATCAAGCGCGAACTTTTGACAGCCTTCATCAACGATTCCGTAAGCACCGCTTTCTCCTTGAAGCAGGACAAGCAGCTGAACGAAGCCATCAAGTACCTGAGCGACATGAGCCTTTACAAGAAGGCCATTAGCGCACCGGACAAGAAGGCCGCCAAGAAAGCAAACAAGGATTCCAAGAAAAAGTAGGTGAATCCTTGATTACCGTGATGAACAAAATTGCAGAAAGTCTGGGTAAATTTATCCGGAAATTTCTGCGTACGGTAGTAAGCTATTTCCATTTTGTTTGGATGCTGTTCAAGAGCCTTCCCGGTGCAATCAGCAACCTGCACACAACCGTCGAACAGATGCAGCACGTGGGGCTTACCAGCATTCCCGTGGTGGTGGCGGCGTCCTTGGCGACAGGCGCCATTATGGCATGGCAGCTCGCCTACCAGTTTGCAGACATCATTCCACTCATGTTTGTGGGCATGGCAGTCGGCAAGTCGGTGATGGTGGAACTGTGCCCCATCCTTACGGCAATGGTGCTTGCGGGCCGCATCGGGGCCTCCATGTGTTCGGAACTGGGCACCATGGCGGTAACCGAGCAGCTCGACGCCTACAAGGTTCTTGGACTCAGCCCCTACAAGTTTTTGCTTGCACCGCGCCTGATAGCGACAGTCATTATGTTGCCCACACTCACCATCATCAGTATCTTCATCGGTATTGTCGGCGGTTACGAAGTCGCACACCTCTACAAGGACGTTTCCTTTGCCGTGTTCTTCTACGGAGTTCGCATGTTCTACCAGAACTGGGACCTGGTGGTGGGACTTATCAAGGCCACGCTCTACGGCTACTTTATTGCAAGCTACGCCTGCTTCTTCGGCTTTTACACCCATAGCGGCGCCGAAGGTGTCGGCAAGAGCACCAAGGCAACCGTGGTGGCCGGCATGACAAGCATTTTGATTGGTGGATTCGTTCTGTCGAAGCTATTGTTGCTTTAATTTTTATGCCATTCAAGCGCAGAAAAAAAGCAATCTGTGAAAAACACCCCGAAGACATCGGAGTACTGTTGCAGATGGTTCTGGACAAGAACCACATCACCGATGAAATGGAGCTAAAATCGCTTACAGACGGACTAGAAATCATCGTGGGTCCACTCATTTTGCCCCATGTCAAAATCGAGCGTTTGAACAAGGGAATTTTGACGCTAAAGAGCGATAGTTCCGCCTGGAAACAGGAACTTTTTTTGCAAAAAAAAGCTATTATTGCAAAGTGTAATTTATTGCTCGGAAAGCCTGTCGTGAAGAACATCCTTTTCGTTTAGGAAGTTCACCGGCAAAGTTTCTGGCACAAGGTTTTAGAAGAAGAAAAATAGGTTGAAAATGGCAGAAGAATCCGAAGAAATGAAAAAGGCCGAAGAAGCCTACAGCGGCGAAAGCATTACTGTCTTGGAAGGCCTCGAAGCAGTGCGTGTGCGTCCGGCCATGTACATCGGCTCGACCGACATTCGCGGTCTCCACCACCTGGTTTGGGAAGTGGTCGACAACTCCGTGGACGAAGCGCTCGCCGGATTCTGCTCCCATATCGAAATTTCCATTTTGCCGGGCAACGGCATCCGCGTGACCGACAACGGCCGTGGCATTCCGACCGATATTCACCCCAAGGAAAAGGTGGGCACCATTCAGGTCGTGATGACCAAGTTGCACGCCGGTGGTAAGTTCAACAACAGCTCCTACAAGGTCTCTGCGGGCCTCCACGGCGTGGGCGTGAGCTGCGTGAACGCCCTTTCCAACAAGTTGATTGTTACCGTGCGCCGCAACGGTCGCGTGGTTCAGCAGGAATTTTCTAGAGGCGTTCCGTGCGGTCCGCAAGTGGACCTCGGCGAAAGCGACGGTACGACCGGTACATCCGTTGAATTCTATCCGGATGACACCATCTTTAGCGAGACCGTCTATGTGTACGATACTCTCGCCACGCGTTTCCGTGAACTCGCCTTCCTCATGAGCGGTCTCCGTCTGACCCTTACCGACGAACGTACCGAAGAAAAGCACAGCGAAACTTTCTGCTACCCCGGTGGCGTCTCGGAATTCGTGCGCTTTGTGGACGAGCACCGCACCCCGCTGTTCCAGGAACCAATCCACCTGGTACTCCCCGACGGCCAGTATCCGCTGGAAGTCGCCATGTGGTACAACGACGGCTACCAGGAAAACTTCTTTAGCTTTGTGAACAACGTGAACACCTACGACGGCGGCACCCACGTGACGGGCTTCAAGACAGCCCTTACTCGCGTCATTAGCAAGTTCGCACAGGAAATGCCCAAGGGCAAGAAAGATATCACCATTACTTCTGACGATATCCGCGAAGGCCTCACCGCCGTGATCGCCATTAAGGTGTCGCAGCCGCAGTTCGAAGGCCAGACCAAGCGCAAGCTCGGCAACTCCGAAATTGCAGGCTATGTGGCATCTGCATTCGGTGCAAAGCTCGAAGAATACTTCCAGGAAAATCCGGCCGCAGTCAAGATTATCTTGGACAAGGTCTACAACGCCGCCGTGGCCCGCGAAGCGGCCCACAAGGCACGCACCCTCGCCCGCCGCAAGAACGTTCTCGAAAGCGGTGGACTTCCGGGCAAGCTCGCCGACTGTTCCAGCCGCGACCCCAAAGAATGCGAACTGTTCATCGTGGAAGGTGACTCTGCAGGTGGTTCTGCAAAGATGGGCCGTAACCGCGAGTTCCAGGCCATTCTCCCCCTGCGTGGTAAGATTCTGAACGTGGAAAAGGCAAGCCTCCACCGCGTGCTCGATACCGAAGAAATCCAGAACCTGGTGAACGCCATCGGTTGCGGGCTCGGCACCGAATGCAAGCTCGAAAAGCTGCGCTACAACAAAATCGTCATCATGACCGATGCTGATGTGGACGGCTCTCACATTCAGACTTTGCTCCTCACCTTCTTCTTCCGCTACATGCGCCCGCTCATCGACGAAGGTCACGTGTTCCTCGCCATGCCGCCCCTGTTCAAGCTCAAGGTCGGCACCAAGGACACTTACCTGTTCGACGAAACCGCCAAGGACGAAGCCATGGCGAAGCTCGAAGACAAGAAGAACGTGACCATCAGCCGATTCAAAGGTTTGGGCGAAATGTCTCCGGAACAGCTTTCCGAAACAACGATGGACCCGGCAAAACGCTTCCTCAAGCAGTGCTACGTGGAAGACGCCGTGGCCGCCGACCAGATTTTCAGCATGCTCATGGGCGAAGACGTGGAACCGCGCCGCAAGTTCATTGAATCTAACGCTTACAAGGTCCTGGACGACCTGGATATTTAATTTCGATGGCGCCAAACAAGGCAGATTTTCAGACAGTGCTGTCGCAGGCACGCGAGCTAGTTAAAGAGCAACTCGCACAGACCGAAAAGGTCATTTTTGACGTAGCCAAAAAAGCACCCGCAGGAATCAGTGAAAGGCTAGAATCCCTTTTCAGTCGCAAGGGAAAACGCATTCGCTCCACCCTACTCTGCCTGATTGCGCAGAGCGGGGAGCAAAAGCCAAGCAGCCAGCGCGTGGCACATGCCTGTGCAGGCATCGAGCTTTTGCACCTGGCAAGCCTAGTCCATGACGACATCATCGACGGAACAGATATCCGTCGTGGTCAGAAAACGGCCCATAAGGAATGGGGTACCCAAGTAGCCGTTCTCATAGGAGACTACGTGCTATCGCAGTCGATGCAGTGCGTCATCGACGAGGAATCCCACGACATTCCGACCGTTCTGTCCAAAGCTGCAGACAAATTAATCGCCGGTGAAATTCTAGAACTAGATTACACCGGAGACATGCATCTTTCATTTGAAACCTACGACAAGATCATCGACGGGAAAACGGCATCCTTGATAGCCGCAGCCGCCCGAATTGGAGCAATCCTTGCAGGGTTCGACAAGGAACAAGCCGACCAGTGTGCCGAAATGGGAAGCCACTTCGGCATTGCTTTCCAGATTATCGACGATCTTCTGGACTATGGTTTCGGCAGCAAGAATCTGGACAAGGCGAAATTCACAGATCTTGGCAACGGTCTCATCACGCTTCCGCTGCTCTATTACTTTGCAGACTGCAACGAGCAGGAACGCTCTGAGATGGAGTCACTCATCAAGAACGCGGAGCAAGCCGATGTGCCCGAAAAGATCATCGCCCTGCTCAACAACAAGGACGCTTTCAAGAAGGCCAAAGCCAAAGCACAGGACCATTTGGAAAAGGCGCTCGAAATTGCGGAGAGCCTGCCCGGTTCACAGTTCACCGACGAGATCATCCAGATGTTTTCGTCAATGGACAATCGCGGCAACTAGCTCTTGACAAGATATAGGCTTAATTCTATATTTTCGCGCAATCCTGGGGATATAGCTCAGTTGGTAGAGCGACAGGTTCGCAATCTGTAGGTCATGGGTTCGACTCCCACTATCTCCATAAAAGACCGGAACTTTGTTCCGGTCTTTTTAGTTTGGAATAAATATTCATAAAAAAAGACCCTGGCAAGCCAGGGTCCTTCAAATTCGATCAAGTAAGAAATTACTTGGCGAGTTCGCGCTGAGCAACAACGTTACCTTCGGCGTCAATGGCGCGGATAACGTTTTCATCGCGCTGGAGGGTCAGGACGGCCTTTTCGCCAGCAGCGGTGGTGATTTCAGCAGTCATAGAACCATCAGCGTTCTTGACAGCAGCAATGGTGTTGCCCTGAGCGTCCTTTTCATAGTAGGAGTCGCCGGCAGCGAGCGGGTTGGAGCCAGTCCAGAATTCGACAGTGTTGAGGACGAGGAAGTCCACGAACGTAGCGATACCGTAAACCGGGATCACCCACATCGCGAAGTGGACGATGGAGTTGAGCCACTTGTTACCAAGAGAGCCGTTCCAAGAGAGCAGCTTGTTGAAGCATGCATACTTGCCATAGCAGCCGGAAAGAACGATCATGCCGGCGCAGAGAAGGGTAATGATACCTTTTTTCATTTTATTAACTCCTTAAGGGTTGTTTATCGTTTTTTTACGATACTTGAAATATAACTAAAAAAATATATTTGGCGACCCAAACGCTCAAAAAAAAATGTTTTTTTTGATATTCCGCACTTTTTATAAAAGTTAATATTTATTTACATTCAATCTGGTTTACGGACAATTTATTCCATTTTGGAATATGAAAAACAACATTTGTTAAGTGGTTTTTATCACTTGTACTTTTTTTTTGTTATTTTATGAAAAAATCCGATTTTTATTGGAGCTTAAAGGAGTTGTATTCATGGGTAAAAGATTTAGCGTGTTTAAACTGACAGTGGCAGCAGTTGCCTTAACGGCGGCAAACATTTTAGCAGCACCAAAGCCACTCACCGTTTGGATCATGCCCAACGGAGCCTCCCCCCAAGAGACCCTGGAAAAAAGACTTGACCTGTTTACCAAGAAAACAGGTATTCCCACCAAGGTGCAAGTGCTCGACTGGGGCGAATCCTGGAACCGCATTACGCAAGCCCTTTCAGGGCAGCAAGAAGCACCCGATGTTCTCCAGCTCGGTACAACTTGGATCCCCTATTTTGCATCGCGTAAAGAAATCAAACCTTTGAATGCAGAACTTTCAAGCATCCACCCCGAAAAGTTTGTTCCCGTCAGTTGGAACACGACCCACATAGATGGCGACACGACCATCTACTCAGTACCGTGGTTTATTGATATACGCGCCATCCTAGCCAACAAGAGAATCCTTGCAGAACACGGGATTACCAAGGATTTGGTGAGCACCTACGAAGGTTTCACTAGGGCTGTCCGCAAGATCAACGCCAAGGACGAAGTCCTAGAAGACGGAGCCCATGTTCGCGGTTACGCCTTCCCAGGCAAGAACGACTGGAACATTCCACATAACTTCGCCCCGTGGATCTGGAGCAACGGCGGAAACTTTATCACAAAGGATTCCTCCGGCAAGTGGCACGCCAACATTCTTTCTGAAGAAACCCTGCTTGGCATTTCCAGCTACCTGCACTTCATTCTAGATACGCTGGTCGCTCCAGAAGCATTGCAGACCAACACGGCCCAGATTGCCCAGCAGTTCAACAACGGCGAACTAGCCTTCATCGTGAGCACCTCCGAAATCGTGATGCAGACCCGCATCCACGGTAACCAGGGAGGACTTTCCAACGCGCGCATCGGTTCCGACAGCGTGATGGTGATTCCCATTCCCAAGGGCAAGACCGGTAGCGTAAGCTTTATCGGCGGTTCGAACCTGGCCATCCCCGCCAACAACAAGAGGAAGGAAGCTCTCGACCTACTCCTGTTCCTGACGAATGACGAGAACCTCGATGCCTACACCAAGCAGATTGGTTTTCTGCCGCCGTCGAGAAACGTGCTCAAGACTTGGTCCGAAGACGAAAACTACCGAGTCCTTGTACGCGCCCTCGAAACGGGCAAGACCTATGTCGCCATTCCTGAATGGGGCGACCTGGAACAGCTTTTCGGATTCATGTTCAGCACCATCTGGGAACAAATGGAAATTCCCTCGCTCTACTCCGAAGACAAGCTGTACGAAATCTTCAAGCAGTATACCGTTGAAATCGACAAGAAGCTGAATTACCCGACCACCAACATCATGACCGCAGCCGAGTTCAAGACGGCTTGGAACAAAGTTACCGAAACTACTGAGCAGCAGGACACCCTAGGTGCTCCGAAGGACAGCACAAATGAAGCCGTAAGCGACAACATGAAAAAGGCACCGTTTGTCTTTATCGTTGTCCTTATCCTTGGATTCATCTTTGCGTTTGTGCGAAAGCGGAAAAAGTAATCCTCTTTTGAAGTTCTACGCCTATGCATATTGAGACTCTATCAGGTTTTTCTCGAAGCATCGTCTTCAAGGTGCTTATCGTATTGATAGTTTCCATGACCCTCGTGGTCACGGGAAGTATCTTTATATTCAATTCCAAGCAGTCTAACCTGATGTTGGAGTGGAGCTTCAACAACAACGAGTCTCTACTGAACCAGATTTCTAATATGGCGACCAGCGAGATGAAGCAGTTCGGAGACCGCCTCACCCTTCTGGCAAAGACATCTGAAATTCAGAGCATAGATCCGACCATTGCCGCTAGTTACCTGAAGAGCTTCAACATCTCTTCGTTGTTCATTTCAGGCGAAACAGTCACCTTGTACGACAAGGATAATCAGTTCATTTGCGACAATTCGATGTTAGGGATCCCGACCGAATCTCCCTACCCCATCGACTTTTCGCGAATCACTCCCCACAGGCCCTATGTGACCCCCTGGTACAGAGATGCAAAAGACGCACCCCCGAAAAGAATCTTCGGAATCAACATTTCAAATCGCGCTACCGGTGACGGATCTCTGATTGCGAGTTTTTCACTCCGCAGACTGTGGACTACATTCCCTAATTACAAGATTGGTAGGCGCGGGTTCCTGATTGCGGTCAACGGACAGGGCGAAATTCTTTACCACCCTGACTTGAAGCGATGGCTCACGGACTCCCACAAAATTTCTGAACTTGGCATCAAGGACATTGATCCTCGCAACTACAATGTCACCAAGGCGCAGTTCCAAAAACTTTCCGACAATCAAAAATACCTGGTCAACTACAACTATGACGCCAACTACGACTTCGGTATTTTCTCGTTCCAGCCACAAAGCGAAATTGACCAGCTGATCGCGTCTGCCACACAGGCAAGCATCGCCATCTTGGTGGTATCCATCCTGATCATTCTCATCGTTGCAACCTGGATGTTCTTTGTACTTGGCATTCCGCTGAACCGCATCATTAAACACATCAACTTGATAACCAAAGGCAATCTCGACATTCCAGAAATTGACATTGGACACCGCAAGGACGAACTTGGCCAGCTTGGTGTTGCGTTCAACTCTATGCACGGCACCATCAAGCGCCAGATTCAGGAACTGAACGCCCACAGGGACATCCTTGAACAGGAAGTCCGCGAGCGCACCAAGGATCTAGAACTGGCAAACCAGAAGCTCGAACGCATTTCGAAGACCGACGAACTCACGGGACTCCCGAACCGTCGCGACATGAACGAGACGATTGCGAACGAAATCGGACGCGTACAGCGCACCCACAAGCCGTTCTGCTTTATCTTTATCGACATTGACCACTTCAAGAACATCAACGACACCTACGGCCATGCCTGCGGTGACGTTATCCTGAAATCGGTCGCACAGACGATCCGTGGCCTGCTTCGCAAGTACGACGTATTCGCGCGCTACGGTGGCGAAGAATTCCTGACACTTCTCCCCGAGACTGACCTGGAAGGGGCGGCCGTCGTCGCCGAACGTTTCCGCAAGCAGATCGAGAAGATGACCGTCCGCTACGCCGACTTCACCATCAAGATTACGATTACGCTGGGTGTCGCCAAATACGACGACCGTCTTGGAGCCGACCGAAGCATCCAGATGGCAGACAAGGCGCTGTACCAAGGTAAGGAAAGCGGTCGAAACCGCGTGATTGTATGGGAACCGGAATGGGTGACGAACGCCGACTACGAAGCTGCAGCCATTGAGCAGGCCGCCCAGAAGAAGAACTCAGAAAAAGCAAGTGATGTCCAGGTTAGCCTAGATTACCTTGGCGAAAATAAAGCAAACAAGGAAAACGCATAAAAAAAATCCGCCAAAAGCGGACTTTTTTCATCGGGATGACTGAATTCGAATCAGCGACCTCTTGAACCCCATTCAAGCGCTCTACCAGGCTGAGCTACATCCCGTTGGTTCATTGGTGGGACAAAATTAGTTAAAGTCAGGCTTTTTTGCAAGGCTCAAGCCTCAAAAAAGCCATTTTTTTACTTCCAGTAGCCAACGATCAACACCGAGGGAGTGGCCTGCGGATACTTTTTGCTCTTGAAAGAGACAATCTTGCGGATACTCTTCTGCTTGAGTTCCCAACCTTCGCGGGAAAGGCCCTTGGTAGAAAGCGTCACCTTGAGTCCCGGAACCTTGCCGCCCTCCTTGATCTGGTCAAGCTTGTCGACATTCAGCATCACGGGTTTGGCAGACATCGAGAACTGCTTGGCCGATTCGGGATCAAGCGTCAAGTCGGGGCGATTTTTCTTGTCGGTCTCCCACACATAGAACGTCCATTCACGTTTTTCGCCCTTGGCATAGTAGCCGGCGTCAAAGAGCTTTTCGCCGAAGAAGAACGGGACCTTCACGATGCCGTCCATATTGGCGGTATAGGGTTTTCCGCTCGTATCGACAAGCACCACGACCGGCTTGATTTGACCTTCCATATCGGCAGTGTTAAGGTCGAACTCTATAGTAACAGCCCCCTTAGCCGGAATCGTTTTCGGGAACTTGAAATTCGACATGCCGTTCCCCTGACCAAACACGTTTTCAAGAACGATCTCTTTGCCCGTTGTGTTTGCGCCCTGCAGCACGATATGCTTGGTATCGCCCTGGTTCAAGACGCCAATCGGGTAGTTTTCGGGAACAAAGCGAATGGACTCGTCGGCTATCGATACCGATGTCCCCGCCAAAAAAGCCACTAGAGCAATTGTTTTTAAATTCATGACTACAATATACAAAAAAAGACTGCCTTGAAATACAAGAAAGAAGCCCTCCCGCAGTAAGCAGGAAGGCCTCTTTAGGTGTTTAGGATTTTTTAGAACTTGTTGAAGAATTCCCAAGTGGCCTTTGGTACCCAGGACTGCTGCTGGCCAGGATCCTTGTGATCCCAGATGTGGCCTCCACTCTGCGTGCACCAGCGGACCGGGAAGCGTTCTTCGACCGTCGTGTAGTCGTAGCACTTGTGAGCAGAATAGGGTTGAGCTTCTTCGGCGCGTTCGTTTTTAGCCCTGCCGCCCTCGGAGTTGAGCGTCAAGATGATGTCGCGGGCACTACGCCCCATTTCCGGAGTGCAAAGATTGTCGTCAAAGCCAAGCACGCCCATCCAACCTATACCCTTGTTCTGACGCTGCGGAAGCCAAATGTTGCGTTCGGCAGTCTCGTACACGGCCACAGCGCGGAGAACATCCTGGTGGTTCCAAGAAAGTCCATTACTGAACATGGAGCCGTAGCTGAAGCCCGTTGAGAACACACGGGAAGAGTCTATGCAAAGGTTGCTCTGCAAATCGGCCAGAAGTTCGTCAAAGAGCAGGTAATCATCCTGGCCCCACGGGGCCTGGTTTCCGTTGCCTTCGGGAGCGACAAAGATAGCAGTCTTTTCGGTGTCGAGCGGTTTTAAGCCATAGTAACCTTCTTGCTGCACGCCACCGGCCCAGCAGCCCATGCAGTGCATGCCGAAGATGAGCTTGTACGGTTTCTTGTTGTCGTAATTGTCGGGAATATCGATACGGATGGTACGCTTGCCCTTGCTCCACTGGAACTCGTAGCTACCATTTTTCACGCGATTCCAAGTCTTGCCACATCCGCGCGTCGGAACCGGTGCATTTTTCAAGCCCCATCCATAGGCATACTGCGGTTCGGGTTTCGTAAGCTTTAGCGTCAGGTTCGTGTCGAGATTTGCAAGCTTAACTGTCAAAGTATCAAAGCCATCGGCAATCACGCGGAGTTCGTCTGATTCAACAACTTTCTGAAGCGCGTTTTTGACATTTGCCGACTTTTCGCCAAAAGAGGCTCCGTAATTTCCGTGCGAAGTAAAGCGAATATTTCGCTGAGCACTCCCAATTTTAACATGGGCATAATAGGCCCCCTGTGCCTTGACGCAGGCCCGCAAATCGAGTCTTCCCGATCCATAAAGGGTCTCCTTCAAAAGGCGGTTGCCCATCATGTCAAAGATCTGCACCTGAACAGGTTCACTCGAGCGCTGTGAAAAGGAGAGTACACCGTTATTCACACTGATGTAACCGGGCAACACTCGCCCAAGAACGGCCTCGGGTATAGAATCGTTCCCCAAAGATTCCGCTTGATGCAGGGAAAATTCTCCCTTGAAGTCCGTTGTTGTCGCAAGCCCCTTCTGCAATAGCTGCACCAAGGCTCCACTTACAGACGCCCCCTTTTCATCGCTCACCTTGCCCGATACCGTAAAGGCATGCGCCGACACGGCAAAGGCACAAGCTAGAGCAAGTGATTCCCAAACACTTTTTCTCATAAAAGCTCCTTTATTTCGCTTGCTTTGTTTCTATAAACTATCTTAAAAAAAAGCAAAAAACACCCTATGGGAATAGGGATTCTATGGATAATTCGTCATAAATTTGTTGACGGAATTTTACTTTGCGATATGCGTTTTACCCAGAAATGTCCATTAGCAGATTACACATTTCGGCGTAGCTTTTGACCACATTCTCCGGGGCAAGCGGGAGCAAGTTCACCGGCTTTCCGAACCCGCAGAACAACGTAATGCAGTCGACGCCGGCATTGCGGGCGGCCAGAATGTCGGGCTGGTCGTCACCCACCATCACGGTTTCGGCGGGAGTGACACCCGCGGATTCCATAATTTTCAACAAGCCCGCGGGGCTAGGCTTGCGTTCGGGCGTGGTGTCGCCGCAGAGCACGAATTCAAAGCGGTCGCGGAGCCCAAAATGTTCCAGCAACTTGAATGTCGGGCGCTCCGGCTTGTTGGTAAGCATGGCCACGCGGGCGTGCGTGTTGCGCAGGAATTCGACAACGCCCAGATTCGGGAGCGTGCGCTCGGTGCAGTGTTCCCAGTAAAAATCCGAATAGACCTTGTGAACCATTTCGACTGTAACGCCCGTGCGGGCAATGATTTCCGGGAGGGCCGCCTCCCCCATGCTCCGCTCGATCAGCTTCATGGAGCCGTTCCCGATAAAGGTCCGCACCCGCTGTTCGTCATGTTCCGGCAAGCCGAAATGGGAGAGCGCATAGTTCACCGCCACGGCAAGGTCGCCGAGGGTATTGAACAGCGTGCCGTCCAGGTCAAACACGATGAGGGATTTCTTTTGGAGCATAGCGCGCCCAAATGTAGAAATTTACCGCAAGAATTCCATTTCGACCAAGAAACGGTAAAAGCAAAGCGCCGACACGCCCAAGATGAACACCAGCACGATTACAAACTGCACCGGATGCTCCCGGAAACTGTAATCCGCCTTGCCGTAAGAGAACTGCCCACGGACAATCGCACTGATGAAAAGCGCCAAGAAGATTAAGGCTAGCAGAAGGGACATAGAAGAGTGCGTTATCGGGACTTCAATAGTAGCTTATTATTCCCCTGGAGGCCGTCGTTGTCGAAGCGGACGGTAGAATTCTTGCCGCTCTTGTAGGCATCTTCGCTCTCGTAGAGGGAGAGCGCCACGGAAACGCCAGGCTGGGTTGCGAGATTCGCCTCGCCCACCGGAACATCGCTGCCGAACGTGAACTGCTGCGAAGCGCCGTCCTTGAAGGAAGCCTTCGGAATGCGGATGGTTTTGCCCAACTGCGCGATGGCCGCGCCTGTGCTGTCCACGAATTCCGCCACCAAATAGACATCGAAGAAACAGGGCGCCACGCCGGTGTTCTTGACGGTAATGCTCAGCGTGTTCGTCGCAGCATTGCCCACAGTGGTGTCGGCAGACTTTCCTGCAGTTGATGCCGCATTATCAGCCCCCGCGATAATCAGCAACTCCGCGCGCGTCACGGTAAAGTTGTACCCGATGACCTTACTCATGGAATCGGCCAGCGCCTTGTTGTCCTTGTAGAAATAGTAACCGCAGTCATTGTCCTGGTCCAACACGTAGTAGGTCAGGTGCGCTGTGGTAATCGCATCCACCCAGCGTTCCGCAGTCCACTTCTGGCTGCCTCCGGGAATCAGGTCGTCGTAGGTCAGCATCGTCCTGTAACCGGCGATGTTTTCGGCGATAGTCGGGAGGTTCGCGTTGTATGCCCGCAGCAAGGTATCGGGCCTGCCGGGAATGCCAATGAACCCATCGTCTCGCTTGGTAATGCCGAGGTTGAGCGCATGCGTATAAACATCGCCAAAACCGTTAGAAGGCAGCACCAGCTGGGTCTTCTTGAACACGGACGCATAATAGTCCAGCATGTCCTTCAGCACCGAGTCGGCGGGCATTTCGCTCCCCAATATGTGAGACGTGTGCCATTCGCCCCATTCGCCAAAAGTGCGGACATCGATGTATTCGATACGCGGGTCGCCATCGTATTTTTCGGCCAGGGCCTTCGCAAACTCCTTCGCCGCTTGCAAATAAATCGGGTCATCCCAGACGGGAGCATACGCATGGTATTCTGTCCCGCGCAAGTCAATCTGGATTTTCTTCGCGCCCATCTCGTAGACAAAGGGCGGAGTCCAATCGTAATCCTCCTGGGGCGGGAAGTCGCTCTTGATAAACGAAGGGGTGTATGGCAGCACGCGCAAGGCGTAAGTCATGTTGTGCTCGGCAAGTGCGTTCAGCAGTTTTTCCAGTTCCGTCCAGTCATAAACGCCCTTTGCGGGGTTCAGCTTGTTCCACTGCTGGTAACCGGAACCGTACGAAACCAGGTCCCACGCCCTGTTATTCAGGGAACCGTAAGGGCCGTATTCAAATTCCGGGACAAATGTCCACGCGCCACCCGTCGGCACCGTGAAGCCCTTGTGCGGGTTGGAAAGCGGCCCGTCGAAAGGCTTGAGCGCGTAGGTGATTTTGGTAGTGTCTGCTTTGATTGCGACGGAGGTGTCGGCGATGCTAGAACTTGAGCCGTTTGTATCAGCAACCGAATTGCTAGACAAAATTTCTGCCGACGAACTCGGCTGAGTGACAGACGAAGACTGTGCGACATCCGAAGAACTGCCAAACAAAACAGCGGATGACGAACTTGATTCTTCAACAAGAATTGCACCACCTTCACCGTTCTCAGGGGCAGAACTGCTCGCATCATCACCACAAGCCGCAAAGAACAGCGTCGCGGCTGTCGTCAGAAAAATTTTTTCAAGACTCTTAGCCATAATTTAAGTATAGTAAAAATATTTTCGCGAGCACTGGGGCATTACAGAATCCCCTGCGATTCGGTCATGACAAATCACACAAGCATGAACGTCGATTTTCGCTCAAAAAACGCCACTTTTTCAAGAATTCCCTTGAAAAAGTGTATTCAATCACACAAAAGTGGGTTGAAAAAGTGCATTAAAATATTGATTTATCCCTTGAAAAAGTGTATATTTAGAGTATGTTCAAGCGAAAAATCCTGAAAGAATTCGAAAAATGGAAAAATGGCGGGGGCAAGAAAAAAGCTCTTGTCGTCAAAGGTATGCGCCAAATCGGCAAAACATCCAGTGTACTTGAATTCGCCAAGAGTCACTACAAGCATGTGGTCTACGTAAACTTTAAAGAAAACGACAGTGCGCGCAAAATTTTCGATGGCGACTTCAATGTCAATCGAATGACAATCGACCTGTCAGCCCTGCTACCCGATGCTCGCTTTGAACCTCAAAAGACCATCATCATTTTTGACGAGATTCAAGAATGCGCAAACGCCCGCGCAAGTATTAAACCATTCATGGAAGATGGTCGCTACGATGTCATCTGTACGGGTTCACTCCTAGGAATAAAGGGGTACAACAAGAAAAAGGGCAAGGGCGTTCCCACCGGATTTGAGCGAATCATTTACATGAAGCCCATGGATTTCGAAGAATTTCTGTGGGCAAAGGGCATTGACGAAAAAGTCATTGATTATCTAAAGGAATGCTTCAACAACAAGAAACCCGTCAGCGAAGCCACGCACAACGCCATGCTGCGCTATTTTAGGGAATACCTCTGCGTAGGAGGCCTCCCATACATCGTTTCCAGATTTGTCGAGACAAACGACATGAACGTTGTTTGGCAGGAACAGCAGGACATTCTCGAAGAATACAAGGACGATTTCGGCAAACACCTTGACGAAGATGAAAACGAAGAAATTGACAGGACGCTTCTAGGAAGAATTAACCGAGTATTCGATTCCATTCCGGCACAACTTGCCAAAGAGAACAAAAAATTCGTTTATTCTTCACTTGAAAAAAAAGGTCGTTCTGAAGCATACCAAAACGCAATCCAATGGCTTTATGATTGTGGCATCATCAATCTATGTCACAACCTTACAAACATATCCACACCACTAGATGGCTACAAAATTGAAAATACTTTTAAAATTTACATGCAAGACTCCGGACTGTTCGTCGCGATGCTCGAAAAGGGATGCGCAGCAAAAATCCTTAGCGGAGACTTAGGATTCTACAAGGGCGCTATTTACGAGAACATTGTCGCAGACTGTTTCTCAAAGCAAGGACGAAACTTATACTACTTCCGCAAAGATTCCGGCCTTGAAATTGACTTTGTTGAAACTATTGCGGGCGAAACAGCTTTAATCGAAGTCAAGGCGACCTCGGGGCAAACCAAGTCAGCAAAGACCATCTTGCAAAACGAGAATTACGAAGTAGACATCTGCTACAAACTTTCAGAAAATAATGTTGGCGTTGTCGGGAAAGTTGTAACTCTGCCATACTATATGACGATGTTCCTGGAATAAAAAGCAATGAAAGAAATTCTTTTACTCTTTCCGTTTTATATACTACTAATCGGATGTGCAACAGGTTCATCCAATTCCCACATCATTACAGAATCTGACAATAAGAAAATCGTCACAGTCAAATCATTCAATCTTGATATAAACAGGTATTCATATCCTATGGCTTTCGAAATGAAAGATGATAACGACAGTACGCATGTATATAGGAATCATGGATTTTGCTATGACAACAAAAGAGACGAAATCATCATGAGTCCGTTAGAAGGATGGGACGGAAATTCCAAAAATCAAATTATTGCAGTCCAGCGAGAATCTATCAACATTTGCAAGACAAATAAAATTAAAAGTCCTGATGTCATCACTGAAGATAATGGATTAAGAAATGGTATTATCGGCTTTGGACTGGGATTTGGAATAACATTTGGTTCAATCTGTTCAATTAACATTGGTGGTGCGTTACTTTTGGGAGGTCTAGTAGGAACAGGAACCGGAATTATTGGACTAGCCACAGGAACCCCTGGCGACATTACAGGAGAACATGAATCTTGTGTAGACAATTTTGCCAACGAACAAGAAGAACTAAATTTTTTGAATAATTATCGCTGCCTTTAATTTTTCTATCTTTGCACGCATGAAAAAATACCACTTGGCCACATACGGCTGCCAGATGAACGAGTATGACTCGGCGATGATTGCCCAGGAGCTCGACATGTGCGGTTGCGTCGAGACGAGCAACCAGGAAGATGCCGACTTTATCATCGTGAACACCTGCAGCGTGCGCGAGAAGGCCGAGGAAACCGCCATCGCGAACATCAGCAAGCTCAAGTACCTGAACAAGAAGAACTCCGACGTGAAGGTGGTCGTGTGCGGCTGCATGGCCAAGAATCGCGGGCCGGAACTTTTGAAGCGCCTGCCTAACGTGAGCTACATCGTGGGCCCGGACCAGTACAAGAAAATTCCGGAACTGCTGCTAGGCGACGCCAAAAGCCCGTTGCACCTGACTCACCACAAGATGTTCATCGACGAGGATCTAAGCGAGAACTACCTGGGCGAATATGCGAAGCTCCAGAACGACTTCAGCACGTTCGTCGCCATCCAGCGCGGTTGCAACAAGCGCTGCAGTTACTGTATTGTGCCGTATCTTCGCGGGCCAGAAAAGTACCGCGACATGGAAGATGTTCTTGCCGAAGTCCGCAAGGCGGCCGACAGGGGCATTACCGAGGTGACGCTCCTTGGCCAGACGGTGAACGCCTACAAGACGGAAGGCGGCAATTTTGCCGACCTGCTCACGAAGGTTTCTGAAATCGGGGGCATCCGCCGCATCCGCTTTACGAGCCCGCACCCGAGGCACTACACGAACGAACTCATCGACGTGCTGCTGAACAACCCGAAGGTCTGCCACTACGCGCACATTCCTATCCAGAGCGGCTCCGACGCCATGCTCAAGAAGATGCGTCGCCAGCACAACATGGAGCAGTACCTCTCGATTATCGAGCAGCTGCGTAGCAAGGACCCGTTCTACGGGATTTCAACGGACGTAATTTGCGGTTTCGTGGGCGAAACGGAAGAAGATTTCGAGCAGACACTCAAGGCTTTTGAAACGTGCCAGTTCGACTCAGCCTTCATGTTCATCTACAGCCCGCGCAAGGGAACGGAATCGTACAAGGAAGCGGAAACACTCACCGAGCAAGAAAAGCAGGAGCGCCACACGCGCCTGGTGGAACTGCAGAACGCCATCACGCTCAAGCGCAACCAGATGATGCTCGGCCGCACCGAGGAACTGCTGGTGGAAAAGAACTCCGTGCGCGACGAGACGGAACTGCGGGGCCGCACCGACAACTTCAAGAAGGTTGTGTTCAAGCCGGAAGTTGGCCAAATTGTAAAGCCCGGCGACTACGTGAAAGTGAAGCTGGACGACATCCGCGGGTGGACGATCCGCGGGACGCTGGTGTAAGATGTGGGGTGTGAGGTGTGGGGTCGCGCCTTCGGCGCTTTGAGGTATGAGGTATGAGGTGTGAGGTGTGAGGTGTGGAGTGTGAGGTGTGGAGTGTGGAATGTGCAGTGAGAAGTGCGAGGTGATGAGTATGAAGTTTTGGAATATTCGCGGGATTGCGTTTGCATTGCTTTCTGTTTTTGCAGCAAGTGCATTTGCGCAGACGATGGCAGATGCACAGAAGGCATACGTTGCCGGCAACTGGAAAGAAGCCGCCACCGCGTACGAAAAGGCTTGCCCTAACGAACCCAAAGAAAAGCAGGCCGAATGCTACCTGTGGAATGTTCTCGCGTTATCGCAAACGGGAGATGTTCAGGCTTTCAAGACGGCCGGTAAGCGGCTCGACTCCCTGATTCAAAACGTGAGCCCGCAGAACGCCATCTACGCAGACCTGATGATGACCAGCGCCCAGTTCAGGCTGTATCTTGGCAAATATGAAAAGGCCGCCGAGGACCTGATTCATGCCATCGAAACATCGCAACCTCACCAGGCAGTCGTGCTTCAAAAGGTGTGTTCCGCCGTCAAGGCAAAGATCCATTCGGAAGCGCTCAACGAGCGCTGCGACCTGTTGAGCAAGCCGGATTCGCTTAGCGCAATGCAGGCTAAACTCCAACAGTCCAAGGAACAGTCCGAGCCGACAGTCTCCGACACCACCAAAGTGAAAGTTCCCCAACAGGCGGTGGCAGACAGCGTTAAAACCGCCAAACCGGCACCTGCAGTCGAGCAAGCTAAAGAACAGCCCAAGGCGGCCCCCGCCGTAGCACCCGCCGCCACAGAATACTGGACGCTTCAGCTGGGCGCTTTTGGCACAAAAGCCAACGCCGACTTGCTCGTGACCAACCTTAAAAAGCAGAAAATCACCTGCACCATCATAGAACAGCCCCGCGGCGAAAGAATACTCTATCTGGTGCAGACCGGCAAATTTGAAACTAGGGATCAGGCGGTCGACTTCGCTGCAAGCAAACTTGCCCCCCTCAAAATCGAGTATCAGCCGCTCCTGAAAAGATAAATTTGCACATAATATGCACAAAATGGGTATTTTTCGCTTATTTACCCTGCAAAAAAGCGAAAAGTGTTCTATATTTGTGCAAACCCCGGGCCGGGGTGGTGAAATTGGTAGACGCGCCGGACTCAAAATCCGGTACTCGCGAGAGTGTGAGGGTTCGATTCCCTCCCCCGGCATTACAAATTGAAGGATGAAATTAATGGCGAATTGGTGCAAGATTCTCTCTACGGTGTTGCTGTGCGGCTCCATTGCGTTCGCCCAGTTTGACGACGAATCTTCCGAAGATTCCTATTCCTACGGGGCATCTGCCGAATCAGATGACGCCTTTGCCGACAACGACGGCGAAGAAGCCAGCGTTGGTGAAGCGAGCGCATCTGGAGACGAATGGCAGGGCTTCAATTACGAAGAAATGGGACTTACCCAATGGGAATTCCAGCAGGCAAAGCAGGAAGGCCTTTCTAGGGACAAGCTCACGCACCTTGTTGAAATGGGTGTGCGTCCTTCTGAATATCTGCAGAAACCCTGGGAAAAGCTTGGCGTTTCCGAAGACGAATGGCTCGCCCAGCGCTCTGGCGGATTCGAAGATGCCGACATTGACCGTTCTTACCGCAACAACGCCGGCGAACAAGGCTACGCCTACCTTTCCTTGCTAGTCCCGTCGCTCTACCAGTGGCACAAGGATCAGTCCATGAAGGCCATTTGGATTGACGCTCTCTGGGTAGGCAGTGTTGGTGCAACCGTTTATCTGGCTGTTGACGGAAACAGCGCCTGGTGGTACGGCTTGCTCTTTGTGGCAGGCGCACACATCTGGTCCTTTGCAGATGCATTCTTCAGCACCCAGTGGGACAGCAACCCGGACGCAAACCGTTTCAGCTACGGAATCCTCCCCACTCCCGAAAAAGGCGTTGCTGGATTCTTCAACGTAAAATTCTAAGCGCATCATGCAGCTGGAATTACTCAAAAGCAAAATTCATCGCGCAACCGTAACCGACGCCAACCTCAACTACGAGGGTTCGATTACCATTGCCCGCGATTTGATGGACGCAGCAAACATCCTCCCCTTCGAAAAGGTCGGCGTGCTTGACGTGAACAACGGCAACCGCCTCGACACCTACGTCATCGAAGGCCCCGTCGGTTCCGGCGTGATTTGCCTGAACGGCGCCGCAGCCCGCTTGGTCCAGCCGGGAGACCTGGTGATTATCGTTGCCTATGCGACCATGAGCGAAGCCGAAGCCAAGTCGTGGAAGCCGACCGTGATTCACGTGAACGCCAAGAACGAAATCGTTTAGCGCCGTAAGCTGCACCTAGTTGGATAGCTTCTCCACAAAGAGGATAACTCTACTAAGGCAACAAGTTGCCAAGTATCGTATAGCTACGCTCGCAATGCCGTCATTCCAAGTTCTAATTACTATATTCCTAGCATGCGGTCGTTGTTGCTGACAATGGTATTCGTTGTATTTGCTTTTGCTGCCTCTCCCGTAAAGGCAGACCCAGCTATTGTTTCTACAGCCCAAAAAGACTCTACCCTTGCAAAAAACGCCCCCAAAGACACCATTGTCGATACGGTTTACATCGTTCCCGACGACGGCATTCCCTGGAACCGCGAGCATTTTGACCCAGAGCGCCTGGTGCGGCACGAAACATTCGACCCCGCACTCAAAGTCGCCTATACTTACTCGGTGAGTTTCATGGGAGGAACCTTTGGGACTTTCGCCCACCAGAGCTACATGGCGCACCTCGCTTATGAATTTTCGCCAGAACTTCATTTGTACGCAAACATGGGACTCTGGATGCCGCTATATTCGAATTTTCGATTCGGCACGCCGATTGCCAAGGAAGATGTGCGGCAAGGCAATGTCGACGTGGTCATTCCAGATGTGACTCTTGAATACAAGCCCAACAACAACATGACATTCAGGCTCATGCTCGTAAACGAGAACGACGCCTTCAAGGCGTACGGACCTTACCGTCACTTCTACGGCGGATGCCCGTGGAGAACGCCTTATTATTGCCGATAAGCAGAATGACAAGCAAGGAGCATTTTTTCTAAATTTTAACCGAAAAATGTCCTTGATGTACACCAAAACATTCCATTTCTCTTTCGCCGCAATAGCCTTGATGGCTACATTGCTTTTTACGGGTTGCGAAGAGGAACAAAAGAAGGCGCCGGTAGAAAAGGTGGTGCGCACCTACAAGGGCGATGTCGAGGTGCTGAACAGCTGCGGGATGCAGGGTGCTGCAGCCAAGATGCGCTCTTACCTGCGCGAAAACGGCTTTGACATCGTGAGTTCTAGAAACGATAGATTACAGAACTACGACGAAACCGTATTGGTGCTCAGGAACCCCGAGTGGGAAGGCGCCAAGGCGCTCGCCCGCGCGCTCAAGACGAAGAATGTACTCGTGGTCCACAGCAGCCGCGCCGTCGTAGATGCCGCCGTGTACATCGGCAAAGACTTTGAACAAATCATAGAACCCGAACAGGGAGAAACAGATGACAACGAATAAGCAAGAACTTCCCCAGTCCGTCCAAATGGGCGCAAGCATTTTGTTTGAGCTGCGCGCCCAGAACGTGCAGTTGATTGATTTGCGCGGCATCAAGGATGTCACGGATTATTTCCTCGTGGCAACCTGCGAAAGCGAAGCCCAGATGCAGGCAATTTTGAACGAACTGCGCAAGGAATTCAAGGCGAACAAGCTCCCCTCCGTGGGTGTGGAATACAAGGAAGGCGTGCGCTGGGCAGTGTTCGATGCCGGCCTCGACCTGATGGTTCACCTGTTCGAAGAAGAAAAGCGTAACGAGATTTCGCTGGACCGTCTCTATGCTGACGGCAAGATTGTGGAACTCGACGAAAATGACTTTGTAAAGACCACCGACAAGAAGGCCGACGACAATGAACTCGTTTGAGCAAGAAATCGCAGAGGCGCTCGCCGCCACAGGATCCTTCGAGAAGGAAGCCGCACTCAAGCTTATCTCCGTGCCGCCTGACACCACCCACGGCAACTTCACCATTCCGTGCTTTTCGCTCGCGAAGGTGATGCGCAAGGCCCCGAAGATGATTGCCGAAGACCTGGCCGCACAGGTGAAGCTCCCCGCAGGGCTTTCGAAGGTCGAAGCCGTAAACGGCTACCTGAACTTCTTCATTGACCGCGGATTCCTCGCGAAGTCCACTCTTGAAGAAATCGCCGCCAAGGGTTTGGAATATGGTCACGCGGCACCGAACGGGAAGGTGGTCTGCATCGACTTCAGCTCCCCGAACATCGGCAAGGAACTTGCCTTCCACCACCTGCGTTCGACGATGATTGGAAACTCCCTTTCCCGCATCTACAAGGCCGCTGGCTACAAGGTGGAACGCATCAACCACCTCGGTGACTGGGGAACCGCATTTGGTAAACTGATTGTGATGTACCTGCGCGAAAATCGCCCGACGGACGACGCCACGCTGGATAGCCTCACCGTGAAGGAACTCAACATTCTTTACGCCGCATTCTCCAAGGCATCTAAGGAAGAGCCTGGCCTCGAAGACGAAGCCCGCGCCGCATTTACCAAGCTGGAACAGGGTGACGAATTCTACCGCAAGCTCTGGACCGCCTTCCGCGCCGCAACGCTCAAGGAACTCATGCGCATCTACGACATGATGGGCGTGGGTTTTGACCACTACACCGGCGAATCCTTCTTCGAAGACAAGATTCCGGCCATTCTCGACGAACTCCGCGAAAAGAACCTGATGGTCAAAAGCCAGGATTTGGACGTGGTGATGCTCGACGAGTTCGACCTGAACCCTTGCCTGATCCGCAAGAGCGACGGTTCTACCTTGTACGCCACCCGCGATCTCGCCGCCGCCTGCTACCGCAAGAAGGAATACAACTTCGACAAGTGCCTCTACGTGGTGGACCTGGGACAGGCGCTCCACTTCAAGCAGGTGTTCCACGTACTCAAGAAGATGGGCCGTGAATGGTACAAGGACATGTACCACATTCCGTTCGGCGTGATTCTGCAGCTGGTGGACGGCAAGTGGGAAAAGGGCAAGACCCGCACGGGTACCGCAAGCCTGCTTCGCGACGTGATTGAAGCCGCCCAGAAGAAAATTCTTGAATTCATTGACGAGAAGAATCCGAACCTCGAGAACAAGGAACTCATCGCCCGCCAGATCGGCATTAGCGCCCTTACCTTCAACGACCTCAAGAACAGCCGCCTGAAGGACGTGCGTTTTGACTGGGACGCCGTGATGAGTTTCGAAGGCGATACCGGTCCGTATGTGCAGAACGCCCACGTGCGCCTGTGCAGCATCATGCGCAAGGCCGGCATTGAACGCGCTGACCTCGCCGCCGCAATCAAGGACGTGAACTTTGCCGAACTCGGCGACGATGCCGCTTACAGCCTCATCAACATTCTGTCGAAGAAGGGCAAGAAGATTCTGGATGCCGTCGCCGGTGACGAACCCAGCGTGCTCGCCCAGTACGCCCTTGAAATCGCGGAAGCCGCACACAAGTTCATCCACGAAGACCGCGTGCTCGGGAGCGCCGAAGAAAAATCCCGCCTGTTCCTGGTGCAAGCCACGCAGATTGTGCTTGAAAACGTGCTCGACCTGCTCGGACTCTTCCCGATTAGGCAGATGTAGCAGCGCCGAAGGCGCTGCAGCTGCGAGGCATGAGCTCGGGCCTACGGCCCTTCGGGCTCGCCTTGCAAAGCAAGGCTTTGAGCAAAAGCAGAAAACGAGAGCTTTAAAGCTCTCGTTATTCATTTATACGTTTCCCAAAGCGAAGCGCCCCCATAACTCAAAGGGAGCCTTGGCGACCGACCTCATACCCCTAAAACTAATTTCCGTTGATGCAGCGGACGGAATAGGCGTTGGTCTTGCTCGGCACCAGCTGGCGAACCATCTGATCGCTCATGCGGCCCATGGCCCAAATCCAAATGGTTTCGTTGCGGCCGTTCTGTGCAGACCAGAAGCCGGCATATTCACCCATGTCTTCGTAACGAACGATAGACTTACCCACCATCTTACGGTAGCCCGAAGAGAAAATGGAGAAACCGTATTCGTCGGTACCGCCACCGCCCTGCCAACCGGTGGTAGCCTTCATCTTGTTCGCAAACTTTTCGCACTTGTCCACACCGTCATAGCACTTGGTGAGGCCGGTCAGCAAATCCATCCATTCGCGGTCGCGCGGCAGATGCCAGCCTTCGGGACACGCCTTGCGGGCACCTTCCAGGTCATAGAGACGGCCACCGCGGGCACAGTAGGAATCCTTGTCTTCGTAGCACCAGGAATGACCTTCCACATTGTAGTTCACGTTCTGGGCGAACCATTCGCGGCCTTCAACCTTGATGGTGCGGTACACCTGGCCATCACGCGGATCCTTGACCATACCGGACACGTCGCGAAGCGATGCACGATGTTCCTGCTCGGCTCGGCGGTACTCCACCACCTTTTCGCGGCGGTACTTTTCACGCCCCTCGATACTGTTAACCCAAGCTTCCTGAGCCTTGGCATTTGCAAACTTGATTCTCAAGTCGCCCACGGCATAGAGTTCATCGCCACAGGCCAAGTCGACACCGGCGATGTTGATGATGAGGGATTCTCCACCATAGTCGCGCGGCTTGTTGAAATAGGAAATCCACGCTTCCATGGTCTCGTTGCACTTGGCGTAGAAGTTTTCCTTTTCGATCTTGGCTGCAGGAACCGTCATGTTGCCCGCCACCGAGAATACGAACAAGCTATCCTTCACCTTGAACGATACCGGTTGCACTTCCTTGTAGTGGGTGTACTTGCCGAAACGGATGTTGCCTTCGATTTTTGCGGCAGCATAATCGCCCTCGCCTTCGGCATTGTAGATGGCGTCCCATGTCTTTTGTGGAACCGCGAAAGCGTCGACTAGAGCGAGGCCACAAACAACGGCAAAAAAAGACTTTAGAGAGAACATTTGCATTATCTTTCCCTTCTTGAAAAAACTAACGATGAAAAGGTAGCATTTTTTTCTTTTATTCGGGATAAAGTCGTGTTAGTTTTTATAATTTTGGGCTATGGCTATTACCCGTTACATTTTGCAGATTCATTGCCCCGACCAAAAGGGACTTATCGCCGGAACCACGCAGGTGCTTGCCAAGGCAGGCGCAAACATCGTGGACTTGCAGCAGCATACGGCAAAAGATATTGAGACATTCTTCCTTAGAGCCGTTTTTGAAGCCGATTCCGAAAACATCGAGGAAGTTCGCAAACATTTGGAAACGCTCGAAGGGCACCTGCACCTGAACTGGAAACTGTTCGACACCACCAAGATCGAGCGTGTCGCCATCTTCGTATCGAAGACAGACCACTGCCTTTACGACCTGCTGCTCAAGAGACGCGACGGCGACCTCCCCTGCGAATTCAGCTGCATCGTGGGAAACCACCCCGACCTGGGCCCCGTAGGGGGCACTTTCGGAGTTCCGTTCTACTATGTGCCGAGCAACCCGGACAAGAGTATTCCCGAAAACCGCTTTAGGGAAATTATCGCCGAAACCAATACCGACACCGTGGTTCTCGCCCGCTACATGCAAATTCTGAGCGAAGCGTTTACCGAAGAGTTCAAGTACCGTATCATCAACATCCACCACGGGTTCTTGCCCGCATTCAAGGGCGCGAAGCCCTACCACCAGGCCTGGCACAAGGGCGTAAAGATCATCGGCGCCACGGCACATTTTGCCACCGAAGACCTGGACCAGGGCCCCATCATCTGCCAGGATATCCAGCGCGTGCCCGAGACGGCAAGCATTGACGAACTGGTGGAACTTGGCAAGGATATCGAAAAGCGCACCCTTTCTGCCGCCCTGAAACTTTGGCTGGAACACCGCGTATTCGTTTACGCAGGTAGAACATTTATCCTGTAGGAGCACCATATGTCCGAAGAAAACCTGAACAACACAAATTCCGTTGAATCAGAAGTTCCGGTGAATGCAGCCCCCGCTGCAGACACCCCCGTTGAAGAAATCGCCCCGGCAGAACCCTCCGCTGCCGAACCGGCCCCGCAAGCCGCCACGCAGACTCAAGTGATTGTCCAGCGCGAAAGGGGATTCGCCCATTATGTGGGCTTTGCGCTTCTCTGCTTTCTGTGCATCACCTTCTACTTCATCCCGGGCATAGCACTCACCTACGCCATCAGCCTGATTCCGGGCATTTCTCTAGGCACCATTGCCGCCTGGACATTCAGCGCCATTTTGAGCGTGATTGCATGGGTCATCTTCAAGCTGAAGATCAAAGGATTCAAGAAGTCTTTCTACTTCTACATCGGACTCTGTGTGCTGGTGACGATTCTTTTGATAATCATCGAAGTCCTCACTGAAGAAACTAATGTGTTCTCCAACATCTTTGGCCTTCTCTGCGGAGCAAGCGCATAACCTACAACCTGTAGCCAAACCATGAATATCAAAGACACCTTTGTCCATTTTCTTGTTGAAGCCGGCGCACTCAAGTTCGGCGATTTCGTGACCAAGAGCGGTCGCAACACTCCGTATTTCATCAACACGGGAGAATTCCGTACCGGAGCAACTCTTTCCAAGCTCGCCGAATTCTACGCGAGCACCTACATGGTACACTTTGACGGCAAGGCCCAGAATCTTTATGGACCGGCCTACAAGGGCATTCCCCTATGCGCCGCCACCGCCATGAAGCTTTCTGACGTGTACAACCAGAATCTCACCTTTACCTACAACCGAAAGGAAGTCAAGGACCACGGTGAAGGCGGCTCGCTCGTGGGCTACAAGTACGCCGAAAAGACGAACGTGGTCATCATCGAAGACGTGATTACCGCAGGCACTAGCGTGAACGAAACGATGCAGGCCCTTTCGCAGATTGAAAACGCGAACGTCATCGGTCTCCTGATCTCGGTTGACCGCAGAGAAAAGCTCGAAAACGGCAAGTCTGCGCTCCAGACGGTTCAGGATCAGTACGGCATCGAAGCCCACTCCATCGTGAACATCAACGACATCATCGCGTTCCTCGAAAGCGAAGAAAACCGCAAAAAGATCAACGCTCCCGAAGGAATCCTCGACAAGGTGTATGCCTACCGCGAAAAGTGGGGCGCACCGTAAGTCCGAAAAGGAAGCATGAGACAAAGCCTGCGAACAATGCTTTTAGTGATGGCGCTACTCTTTACGGGTTGCGCCAGTTCTTACCATTGGTCTGCAAGCCACCCCGCCTACAAGCAGGCGCCCTATGCAGAGATTACTCTCACGGGGCTTCAAAAGGCCTTTGTGCTCACCCGCACCAAGTGGTTCGCCAACAGGCTTGGTTACGGGGATTCCACCCAGATCAAGGCAACCGAATTCTGCGCTAGGGCAATGGAGCGCGAATTCCGCGGTGTCTACAGCAAGATTACGGTATTGCCCGATTCCTTGATAGACAAAGCTCCCGAAGAAAGCCAAAAGCTCGACGATCGCATCTTTATGAAGGGGAAGCTCCCGGAGCAAGGCATTGTCGTCAAGGCCCCCGACGGCACCACTCCGCCGCTAATCCTGATTATCCACGAAGTCATCGTCGGTACGGACCTTAAGCGGGAAAACTTCTTCGACTACGCGCTGATCCACAACGAGTCCGAAGAAAAACGCGAAGTCCAGAACATCAGCGCCATTGTCTCGTATACGCTCTGGGACAACCAGAAACAGCGTGCGCTCTTTAGCGCGGTCGACGAAATCCAGCACCCGGTCAAGGCCAAGGCCCTGAGCGAGCAGGATCTTGAGCAGCTGATGCGGCTGACCGTGCAGCAGATTCGCAAGAACCTGTACCTGGGGGTGAGCCGATGAAACACAACTTCCTAGGATTCATTGCAATTGCTCTGCTGATGCTTTTCGCAAGCACCGCCCGCGCAAAGGACGTCTACTTTGATTCCAAGTGGACCCTGTGGCAAAATGCGGACATCTTGATTTGGACCCCTGAAAAGGAACCGCCAATCGACCCCAAGGAATTTTGTCTGTCGCTCAAGCGAAACAACACAGGCATTGGCGACCCCAAGTGCAGACTCTTTGGCGAATGGGAAAGAGACTCGCTTGCCATGCGCTACGCCAACTGGCTTGCAAGTAACATGGAACCGGGCCTTGACGCTCACTATCTGAAAGCACGCCACCCGTCCATGGCCGCAAAAATTCAGGCCATCGAAGACAAGATAGTTCTCTTTATCACGGACAAGGGCAGCTCCCTCCAAATTGCCATTTTTGACGAGAAATCTTCTGAGCCAAGAGCGGCCGGAAGCGTTCCCAAAATGGCAGACAAGATTGCGCAGGGCGACGAAATCGCATCTACCTTCTTTGACCGCCACACCAAGCGCCGCCTGAGCAAGGAGGAACGGCAGAAGATGGAAACCGAGCCCGACGACCTTTACAAGGAAACGCCCCATTTCAGATCGTGGGCCGGAGTTTCGGCAGGGTATGCCCAGGCACAGATTCCGCTTACGCCGAGCAACTGGTACAAGCGCCGCGTCAAAAGCCATGTGGGCAACTACCGCGTGACACGCGACTCCGTAAGTCTCTGGAACTTCATCGACGACTCCACTCCCCTATTCACCCTGTATGCAGGTGGCATCTGGTTCGGTTTTATCGGCGGAGAAATCTTCTACCGCTACTCCAACCACGATGTCAAAATCGATGAGAAGGACCCCGTCTACGAAGAGCTCGACCACTGGGATTTCACGCAGCACGAGATCGGCCTGAACGTGATGCTTTCAAGGACCTACTCGCCGCTCAAGTGGATGGATTTGCACCTATTCGCCTTTCTCGGATTCCAATACAGCTTCTACAGCGAAGACATCGAGCTGAAGGACAGCAAGAAAAAGCCATCCAAGGAATACGAGACGCGCTTCAAAACCGAAGACCCCTACAAGGGAGCCCTTTTCGGAATCGGAACCCAATGTGTGTTCCTGGAGCATTATGGCTTAAGCGTGCGCACCGGAATTTCAAGCCGCGGCAAGGATATCTACACCGAGCCTTCGCCCGAGGCAGCCGCAGAGCCCACGACGATTGGAGCTTCCACCGTCGACTGGTTCATAAGCGTTGGACTTGAATACCACTGGACACCATTTAGGTAGATTTTTTCTAAATTTGCTCGCACTATGAGCGAAGAAGTAAAAGAAGAAAAGAAAGAAGAAAAAGTCAATCCGTTTTTGACTCCCGTAAAAATCATCGAACCTGAACACAAGCTCCCTGACTATACCTTTGACATGCTGCCCGAAGAACAGAAGAATATTCTTCGCGGCCACGGCTGGACCGACCTGATGCCGGTGCAGCGCAAGACGATTCCTTACATGCTCGCCGCACGCGATATGCTGGTGCAGTCCAAGACCGGTTCGGGAAAGACCGGCGCCTATGTTCTCCCGCTTTTGCAGGTGATTGTACGCGACCATATTTTCCCGCAGGCTCTGATCTTGGTGCCGACCCGCGAACTCTGCTTGCAGGTTCAGGACGAAATTGAAAAGCTCTCTGCCGGAACAGGCATTCGCTCGGTGGCTATTTTCGGCGGTGTAAGCTACGAACCGCAGCTCAAAGCTCTCAAGAACGGCGTACATATCATTGTCGCAACGCCGGGCCGACTGATGGACCATGTGCAGCGCGGCAACGTGGACTTCCTTGACATCCGCGACTTGATTCTGGACGAAGCCGATGAAATGCTCTCGATGGGATTCTACCCCGATATGCAGAAGATTCGCCGCTACCTGCCCAAGCAGATTGCCTGCACCATGTTCAGCGCCACCATCCCCCAGACGGTGAAGAGCCTCGCCCGCGAATTCCAGCGTCCGAGTGCCGAATTCCTTTCGCTCAGCTACGACAAGGTGATTGCCAACAACCTGGAACACCGCTGGTACCCCTGCGACGTGATGGACAAGGATTCCATGACCATCAAGGTGCTGGAATACTACAATCCCGAAAGCTGCATGATTTTCTGCAACAAGAAGAGCGACGTGAGCTACCTGGAACAGGTGCTTTCGGGCTACGGATTCAACGTAGGCGCTCTGAGTGGCGATGTCGCCCAGAACATGCGCGAAAAGACCTTGAACGCCTTCCGCGACAAGAAGCTCCGCATTCTCATTTGCACCGACGTGGCCGCACGCGGTATTGACGTGGACCACGTGACCCACGTGATTGTGTACGACCACCCCGACGACCACGAAGTTTATGTGCACCGTAGCGGACGTACCGCCCGTGCGGGCCGCAGCGGACTTTGCATTTCGCTGATTACCCCGGTCGAAGAAATCGACATGAAGCAGACCGCCGCCGACTTCGGCATCAACTTCATCAAGATGGATGTTCCGACAAACGAAGAAATTGCGAAGAAAGTAAGCGAACGTGTGCGCATGAAGCTCGAACAGGAAAAGAACCACTTCGGTGGCCAAAAAGCCCGCGAACGCATCAGCCGCGTGATTCCGCTGGTGAAGGAACTCGCTAACGGCACCGAAGAAGACCAGATGCTGCTCGCCTACCTTGTTGACCGCTACGCATGGAAAAAGTAAACAGTAGACAGTGGTTAGTAGACAGGAAATTATCCTAACCACTAACCACCAACCACTAAGAACTAACCTCAAAACGAGCAACGCGAGCGCCCTCACACCACAAAGCGCGAAGCGCGAGCTCAAAACCTCAAATGGCTAAGATTAAGATTAAATCCGCAAAAGAAATTGAACTGATCCGCGATGCCGGCGCCCTTGCTGCCGAAACGCTGATCCGCGCCGGCGAAATGTGCAAGCCGGGCGTATCCACCTTGGAAATCGACGAATTCATCGGTGACTTCACCCGCAAGAACAAGGGAATCTCCGCCTGCATGGGCTACCACGGTTACCCGCGCTACGCCTGCATCAGCATCAACGAAGTGGTGTGCCACGGCATCCCGAGCGCAAATACCATCCTGAAGGACGGCGATATCGTGAACATCGACATCACGACGATTCTTTCGGGCTACCACGGCGACACTTCCGCCATGTTCTGCGTCGGTCGCGTAAGCAATCTCGCCAAGGAACTCGTCGAGACCGCCAAGTTCTGCATGGAAGAAGGCATCCGCGCCGCAGGCGAACAGGGCGCCCGCTACTATGACATCGGTAACGCCATCCAGGACATCGCCGACGAACACGGATTCAGCGTGGTCGAAGACTACTGCGGACACGGCATCGGCCGCGGTTTCCACGAAGAGCCCACGCTTTACCACTTCCGCAACAATGTGCTTAAGCAGTTCATCGAAATCGGCAACGTCTTTACCGTCGAACCGATGATTAACGTCGGCAAGCCCGGCACCAAGACTCTCAGCGATGGCTGGACGGCCGTCACCCGCGACGGTTCTTTGAGCGCCCAATGGGAACACACTATTGCCCGCACGAAGAACGGGATCGAGATTCTGACTCTCCCCCGCTAAACCATGTCTCTACTCGGTAACTTACGCAACAAGGCGGTCGAAGCCTTTGTCAAGAATCACGAACTGGTCAAGCGCTTCGGCGATGTCCAGTCCATTTTTATTGATTCGGACAACGGCACCGCCGACGTCTCGATACTCCTGCACGGAGAAATTTTCCCGATCAAGTTCCGCGGCTACTACTACTTCGACGACAGCGATTCGGGTACCGACATCGTCATCCGCAAAATTACCAGCGAACGAGAGTGGATTGACCAGGCGCTTTCGTACTGGCTTGAAGGCAAAACGCTCCGCTACAACCTCCCGGGACTCGCCGGCGGCCTCGCAAAAATTATATTCTAGGCTATGAATCGTGAGGCTAGACACCTCAAAGGCACAAAGTGCCGACCTCATAGCTCATAGCGAGCTTGCGAGCGACCTCATACCTCATAATAATGTATATTAGTCTCATAAGGAGTTTCTTATGAGCGATTGCACCGACGAAAAGATGGAAAAATTCAAGGAAAAAATCAGTTCGCTGCTGTTCGAGCTGATTACCGACATTCCCGAATCTCTCTATACGCCATCGGAAAATTCCGACGACAAGATTAAAAAGCTGATTCGCCAAGCATCCATCAAGGCGGCAACGGTAAGTGCCACGCTTTCGGTACCGGCGGGACTTACCGGTGTACTGACATCGATTCCCGACATTGCCGCGATTTGGCGCATCCAGGCACAGCTCGTCTCCGACATCGCAGCGACCTATGGCAAGTTTGCGCAGCTCAGCCGCGAAGCCATGGTCTGGTGCCTGTTCCGCCACAGTGCCGCCCAGCTGGTACGCGACATCGCCGTCCGCACCGGGAGCCGCATCGTGGTGCAGAAGCTCTCCCTTGCTGCACTCGAAACTCTCCTCACCAAGATTGGCATCAAGATTTCAACCAAGTTCCTAGGCAAGGTCGCGCTCCGCGCCATTCCCGCCATAGGCGCTATCGGAAACGGAGCCTACTCCTTCTACGACACCACCGAGGTCGGCAAGACGGCAGCCGCCTACTTCAAGGCACTCGCCGACCAGGAGGCAGAAGTTCAGGAAGCCGATGTCGTCTCCTAAAGGTAAGAAGAACGCGTTCCTCTACGCGGCGCTTTCCCTAGTTGCCCTTGCCATCTTCGCATTTTCGTTTTTCTTCGAAACCATCCCCTACCACGACGGGGCTGGTTTCGACGGGACATTCTACCAGGAAGTCTTCCGCAGCTTTTCGACGGATTTTTTTTCCACAGGCTACGACAGCTTCCGCATCCAGCGGATTTTCCCGTTCTGCCTGCTGCACTATGTCTACAAGGCGCTTTCCATTCCGCTGGATAATGCACACATGACGGCGGGTGTTATCGTAGCGCAATTCATCAACCTGTTGCTCCAGCTTTTCCTGTTCTTCCGGCTCGCTAGGCAACAACAGTGGAAGTTGGCGACGACCACGATCCTCTTCGCCTTGTTCTTCTACAACTTCGGCACCCTGAAGAACTGTGGCTACGACCCTTACCAGACGGATTCCTTCGCCGTTACCATAGCACTCGGTGCGTACTACCTGCTGCTCCAAAAAAAATGGGCCTTATCGTACGCGGTTTCTCTCCTTGGGCTCATCACTTGGCCCATCATCCCCGCGACGACCGCCCTGTTGATTCTGTTGCATGATCAACCAAAGAAATCAAGCGAAAGCCCGAATAAACTTGGGCCGTTCATTTACAAGTATTCCCCGCTAGCGTATCTCCTTGCAGTTGCAAGCATTGTCGCGGCCCTCATTGCAACCCACAAGGCGCACGTTTTCGAAATTCTACTCATGTCTGAACCAAACCCTTGGTGCGTCACGACATCGCTTGCGGTCATGTTCGTTCTACTCCGATTCCTTTTATCCAAAGCGTCGCCTTTCCCCTGGAGCGTTCGGCAAACGCTTTCTGCATTTTCCTTCAGGCGCGCCCTGCTCATCATCGTACCGATCATCGCCATCAAGGCAATACTATGGCTGCACACGAACAACGAGTTTTTCTTCGACGGAAAGCTGTTCCTGCTGCAGACTCTCATCCGTCCACTAAAATACCCCGCCATCACCTTGGCAGGCCACACCGCATACTGGGGCATCCTCCCCCTGCTTGTTCTCGTCTTTTTCCGCAGTTTCACCCAGAAATTCACCAGCGCATCGCCGGGGCACGCCTTGGCGTTCCTTGCGCTTGCCATTTTTGCGCTCGACAGCGAAGCAAGGCACATCGCAACCTTCACCCCGCTTATCCTGGTCGTCCTGGGGCAGATTCTGAACGAAATCCATCTTGGGACAAGAACGGTGGCGGCTCTGGTGGCCCAGCAGCTACTGCTTAGCCACTTCTACATTCCCCTCAACGGCGAAGGAATGGCACTGGCGCTCGAAAAAGAGGAATTTTCTGTATTTCCCGCCCAGATGCTCATGATGAATTTTGGGGCCTGGATGACCCCTGCGACCTACATTTTCTGGATAATTGTCGCACTTGGCACGCTTTTTGCGCTCCGAAAGCTGCTTAAACCCGTCGATTAGCCCCCTGTGGCAAATGTGCCCTTGAGAACGGGGGCAAATTTTTCTATCTTTGGGCGCAACTCAAACAAACATCAACTCCATTTGTGGAATAAAAAATGAAAAACATCGAAAAACACAGAAACATTGGTATTTCTGCCCACATCGACTCGGGTAAGACTACCCTGACCGAACGCATCCTCTACTTCACAAAGCGTATTCACGCTATCCACGAAGTTCGTGGTAAAGACGGCGTCGGCGCCACGATGGACTCCATGGAACTTGAACGCGAACGCGGCATCACGATTCAGTCTGCAGCCACGTTTGCAAACTGGACCCACACCAAGTCTGGCGAAGCCGACTCCATCAACATCATCGATACCCCGGGGCACGTGGACTTCACGATCGAAGTGGAACGTTCTCTCCGCGTGCTCGATGGCGCTATCCTCGTGCTCACCGGCGTGGAAGGTGTTCAGTCCCAGTCTATTACCGTTGACCGCCAGATGAAGCGCTACCATGTGCCGCGCGTCGTGTTCGTGAACAAGTGCGACCGTTCCGGTGCAAACCCGCTCCGCGTGGCTGTCATGCTCAAGGAAAAGCTCAACCACAAGCCCTGCGTCATGCAGATTCCTATCGGTCTCGAAGACCAACTGAAGGGCGTGGTCGACCTCGTCGAAATGAAGGCCTACTACTTCGAAGGCGCTAACGGCGACGACATGATCGAAAAGGATATCCCGGCCGAACTCGTTGACCAGGCTAACGAATACCGTGAAAAGCTGATCGACTGCTGCGCAGACTACAGCGACGAAATCATGGAAAAGGCCATGGAAGGCCAGTATGGTGTGGACCAGATCGACAAGGCCCTCATCAAGAAGACCATCCGCGAAGCAACCATCCGTCTCGACATCACTCCGGTGTTCATGGGTTCTGCTCACAAGAACGTCGGTGTCCAGAAGCTCCTCGACGGCGTTATCGACTACCTCCCGTGCCCGACCGATGTCGAAAACAAGGCTCTCGACCTCGACAACAACGAAGCCGAAGTCGTGCTGAAGTCCGAAGACAACGCACCGCTCGTCTGCTACGCATTCAAGCTCGTGAACGACCGCTACGGCCAGCTCACCTACATCCGCGTTTACCAGGGTACCCTCAAGAAGGGCGACATGATCACCAACATGGCCACCGGCAAGAAGGTGTCCGTGGGCCGTCTCGTGCGTATGCACGCCGACGAAATGGTGGACATCACCGAAGCCGGTGCAGGCGACATCGTTGCCCTGTTCGGTATTGACTGCGCTTCCGGTACGACCTTTACCGATGGCAAGAACCACTACAACATGACTTCTATGCACGTGCCGAATCCGGTGATCGAACTCGTGATCGAAGCCAAGAACCGTGACGACCTGGACAACATGTCCAAGGCTCTGAACCGCTTCACCAAGGAAGACCCGACGTTCCAGGTGGAAGTCGACAAGGAATCCGGCCAGACCATCATCAAGGGTATGGGCGAACTTCACCTCGACGTTTACATCGAACGTATGCGCCGCGAATACAAGTGCGACGTGACGACCGGTGCTCCGCAGGTGGCTTACCGCGAAACCATTACCCGTCCGGCCAAGTTCGACTACACTCACAAGAAGCAGACCGGTGGTTCTGGTCAGTACGCTAAGGTTGTCGGCGAAATGCGTCCGATGGCTGTCGAAGGCGACCAGGAAAAGGTTTACAACTTCGTGAACTCCGTCGTGGGTGGCCGTATTCCGAAGGAATACATCCCGTCTTGCGACAAGGGTTTCCAGAGCTGCATGGAAGCTGGTTCCTTGATCGGCTTCCCGGTTGTGGGTATCGAAATGGAAGTTCAGGATGGTGCATACCACCCGGTCGACTCCTCTGATATGGCGTTCCAGGTTGCTGCCCGTATGGCCTTCCGCGAAGCTTTCGAAAAGGCTGGCGCTCAAATCCTCGAACCGATCATGAAGGTCGAAATCCAGACTCCGACTGAATTCCAGGGCTCTGTCGTGGGTAACGTTTCTCAGCGTCGTGGTACCATCACCGGTACGAGCGAAGAACTCGGCATGACCACCATCACCGCCGAAGTCCCGCTGTCCGAAATGTTCGGCTACGCTACTGACCTGCGTTCTATGACCCAGGGTAAGGCTGAATTCACCATGGAATTCTGCAAGTACCTGCCGGTTCCGAAGAACATCCAGGACGAACTCATCAAGAAGTACGGCGACAAGGCCAAGGCTCGCGCCTAATAAGACCGAAACGGCTAAATTCAGCAGAGTCCCTACTCTGGAGCCAGTTCTCTCGCAAAAGCGTGCAAAACGAGTGTCACAAAAAAATGCTTGCATTTTTTTATGACCGAGTGAAGCCGCGGACGCCGTAGGCGTCAATCGCGACCGGTTAATACCGGTCCCTTTTTGCTCACGGAAGACCGGTCGTGCCCAACTTCTTAGAAGTTTAAAATCCTCGGAGTGTGAGCCACAAGCGACTCTGCGAAAGCGAGTCGTGGTGGCGAGAGGGCAGGCTCTAGAGAATGTATTTTGAAGAATTCAGACAGTCCGGTCTGTATAAGCTCCGGGGATTTTTGTTTTGAATCACACTCTGAAGAGATTGTTCAATTTCCGCTTGACAATGTAAGCGTATTTTTTACATTTGAGATTACAATCATAATCAGGAGCTACAATGAACCGCCTTACCACGAACGCCTCATTATTCGGAGCCGCTCTGGCTGCCACATTCGCCTTTTACGCCTGCGGCGACGACAGCAGCTCGGGTCCCAGCGGAGATTCCGGAACATACACATCCACAGAGACCAACAGCTCTTCGTACCAGATGCTCATTGACGAGAACTCCCAGACGATGCACCTTTCCGGGAGCGGCGATTTCGAAAACATGTGCCTTGTCAAGGGCAACACGGTCGAATGGGGACAGGTCAAGGTTACATCCGGCGAGCGGCTCGCCCAGTACAAGTTCGTTGGCGACACCCTGGCAATTCTTTGGCTTGACAACGAGGAAGGCGAATATGAAGATTACGGTGAGATGTTCGTAGGCGGAACGGCCGGAAACATCTACGGATCCTGGAGCAGCATTCCTTGCATGTACCACGATAGAGGCCGGGACAGCCGCACCATCTGCGATAGCGACTTCGAAGGCGTCCAAACTACGCTTACCATTTCGGACGGCTCCTTCAGCAAGACTACGACGAAAACGACATCGCAAGCATCGGCCAGCGACTACCCCACCAGCCTGTTCAGAATACACCTGTTCACTTATCTCGCCACCGGTAGCAAGGGCGACATTCCCACTGCAGGCGACATATTCGGTCACTCCTTCGATCAAGTTCCAACGGCCGAGGCTTTGGCCATGCTCGGCATCGTTTCTACAGATGTTTCCTTAACTGGCGAATCGTTCACCTATGCAGGCATCCCCGTTACGGTTGAAATTCAAAAGGCCTTTAAAATGGATGACGATAACAAAGCCGCCATCGTAAATGTTACCGCCAATGGCGTAACCTGCACCGGCATACGCGAGGAATTCGAAGAGATTTCCCGCGAATACTGCACCACCGAAAACATCAACTTGTTCGACACCGACTCCGACACCGATGCCAACGGCAACAAGTACTACTACGCCTATGATTACCTGAATAAGAATATCGACGAATTCCGCACATGCATTCAAACGATTCTGCCCGTGACTCCGGCGCAGTAAGTTTAGGCTAAAAGACTTTAAAATTCCCTGGCATTAAGCCGGGGATTTTTTCTTTTCGGTTGAATATATTACATTTTAGGCAAACATTTTTGAGGGTTTCACATGAGTATCCATTTCAAGAAAAGCATCGTTTTTGGCTGCGCCCTGGCAGCAGCAATCACCCTTTCTGCCTGCGGCGACGACAGCAGTTCCAACCCAAGCTCGAATAACGACAATCCGTCCAGTTCCAGCACCGGCGATACAACAATCAACAGCAGCGATGACGGAACGGGCAACGGAACCGGCAGCGACAAGAACTCCGGAAATGGCGGAGCCGGTGCACCGAATGGCGGCTCCAGCACTTCGAATGACAACACGGAACCTTTACCCGCAGGTTTTGAAGACGGGGAAAGACTCGACTTCAGCATAACCGTCGACGAAGCCGCAAAGACGTTTTCGATGACACTCGCCGATCAGGCCAACATGGCCTGCGTCAAGGATCTAGAGAGCATCGAATGGAAGTCGGTTCCAAAGAACCCGCTTGCAGAGACCCTAAAATACGACTTTGTCGGAGACACGCTCGTCATGTACAACTGGGACAGTTACGACAAGGCGTTTGATACCGAAGGAGTTATGTACGTCGGCGGTTCGGCTGGCTCGCTCAACGGTTCCTGGAAATTCACCCCGTGCGAATATGACAGTGATATAGGTAAGTCCACCTGCTATGACGATCTCGACGATTCCTTTGACGCCCTGGTCACTTTCTCCACGAACTCCTTGACGCTCATACAGAAGTCCGGAGCAAACGAATTCGATTATTCAAAGACGGAATTTAGAGCATACCTGCTCAGTTCCATAAATCGCGGATACAATATGTTCCCTTCTGTTTATGATCTTTTCTACAACTCCGAAAGCACAGAAATTTTCGAAAACATTGAATCACTGGACCTGACAAAA
Source organism: Fibrobacter sp. (assembly GCF_045601785.1). Classification (GTDB taxonomy): domain Bacteria; phylum Fibrobacterota; class Fibrobacteria; order Fibrobacterales; family Fibrobacteraceae; genus Fibrobacter. The sequence continues at coordinate 12,879 of NZ_JAZSAF010000057.1, read as the reverse complement.
ACGGGAGAAACATTCAAGTACAAAGGAACGGTTTATACCGTGAATGTTCCCACCATCAAAAAGAGTGGCATCAAGCGCTCCATAACAGTCGAAATTGCTTCTGCCGAAAAAAAATGCACCAGCTCTTACGAAGCGGCATCCTTCGTCACAAAAGAACTCTGTTCCGATGCCAACAGCGACTACCTTGAATTCGATACCGAAGAGGACGAAAACGGCAATATCTTCCATTACGCCGAATACTACGAAAAGGAAAACAACATCGAATTCGAGAACTGCCTAACGGACCTGTTCGGCATGACGGACGACCATGAAATCATTTACGACGATTACTCTCCCCTGTACAAAAAGGCGGCCAAGAAAAATTCGAAGAAGCGCCAGAACATTTTCATGAATTTGTTCTAGTAAAAAAAATCCCGCAGGGCGTAAACCCTGCGGGGAGTGGAATTAGAAGAAAACAAGCGTGCTTCCGGTCTATTCTACCCCGTGATTTGCTCCAGCATCCCTTCGCTAAACCAGAATGGACTGGAAGCACATTACCTAATATAACACGTAATTTCCCGTTGCGAGGAAAAATTCGTAAAAACCTTATTCCAAAGTGGAATGTTCCCATTTAGAAGCCATGAATATCAATTTCAAAAAAAACATCATTCTTAGCAGCATCCTAACAGCAACCATCCTTTCCGCCTGCGGGGACGACAGCAGTTCCAGCACGAATGCGGAGAACGACAATCCGTCGAATTCCAGCATCGGCAACAACACGCAGCCTTTACCCGCATGGTTTGATGATGCGGAAAAGGTCCATTATAACCTGTTTGTCGATGAAGATGCGCAAACCTTTACGATATTGCTCTCTGAACAATCCAGCATGGCCTGCGTCATCGATGGGGACAATGTCGAATGGAAGTCGGTTCCTACGATTTTCGATGAGACCTATAAGTACGACTTCGTGGGCGACACGCTCGTCTTGTACTTTTGGAACCGCGATGACGTAGACTTCAGCACGAACGGAGCGATGTATGTCGGCGGTACGGCAGGAAATCTCTACGGTTTTTGGAAATACATCCCGTGCCTATATGACAGCGAGAAGAGCAAATCGAAATGCAGCGACAACGACCCATTAACTTTCGCTTTCATCTTCTCGGATAAAAACGTAACGACCGCAAAACAAAACCCCGACGACGAAACTTTTGACTACATGAGTTCTAGTTTCAGAGAGTCTCTGCTCTCTGCCTTAGATAACGGACGCGAATGGGTCCCCTACATTGAAGAATTAACCGACCCCGCTAGAGACAAAAAAGAATTCGCTAGCATAAAGGAGTCAAGCATTACAAAAACGGGCGAAACATTCAAGTATAAGGGAACGACCTACACCGTAAATGTTCCCGTATACTCATTCCCAGATGTCGCCTACAATCGTGCGATTACAATCGAGATTGCTTCGGCAGAAAAGAAATGCACCGGCACCTTAAACATTTCACTCAAGATTTCAAAAGAGCTCTGCACGAACGAAAACCGTTCGAATCTTTCGACAGCCATCTTCGAAGACGCTAATGGCAACTCCTTCCGTTATGCAAAACGCTATGATAAAGAAAATAACGGTGAATTCAGAAGATGCCTGGGAGAGCTATTCGGCTTCGAAGACATCGATAGTCTCTTTGACTAAAGCTTTCTCAAAACTTTGAACTCGACTTCTTCGCCTGCTTCCACATTTGTTGCAGACCTTCGAGGCCAATGTCCTTCATTTCCTTGCCTTGGTCGCGGGCCATCTGCTCAACGACACGGAAGCGGCGTTCGAACTTGGAGTTTGCGCGTTCGAGAGCAAGCGCCGCATTGAAGCCGCAATGCCTAGCCACATTCACCAAACTGAACATGATGTCACCGAACTCGTCTTCCATGCGCTCTACATTGCGATTTTCGGGAGAGGCCGCTTGCATTTCGGCGCGAAATTCACTAAATTCTTCTACGACCTTGTCGAATACTGGTTCAGCCTCGGTCCAGTCAAAGCTCACTTTGGCAGCACGGCGCTGGAGTTCCTGGGCACGGGCCAGCGTGGGCAGGCTCTTGCTTACTTTGTCCATAGCGGACTTGCCCTGCATTTGTAGATTGTTTTTTTCTTGAGCCTTGATGCGTTCCCACTGGCGGACAACGCCGTTCGAATCATCGACCTTAGCATCTCCAAAGACGTGCGGGTGGCGACGGATCATCTTCTCGCAGATTCCCTGCACCACATCGTCGATTGAAAAATCGCCGTTCTCCTTGGCTACCTGAGAATGGAACACCACCTGGAACAGGACATCGCCTAGTTCTTCGGCCATGTGCGCCTTGTCGTCTGCCTGGGCAGCATCGATGTATTCATGGGATTCTTCGACCAAATAGGGAAGCAGCGACTGGTGTGTCTGCTGACGGTCCCAAGGGCAGCCTTCCGGAGAACGGAGGGTCGCCATGATTTTCACCAAGTCTTCAAAGGAGTATTTCATGACAGACAAAGATAGAAACATCATTATGCAAAACGAATTTCCGCTTGCGCTTCGGGAATCCCGATTCGCACCGCAGCGGCTGTACTACCGCGGAGCCCTGCCTACGGGCGACGCGATAGGAATTGCGATGGTCGGCACGCGCCGTCCTACCAGTTCAGCCAAAGAACTTTGCCGACGCTTGGTAAAGTCGCTCAAGGGAACTCGCGCCGTGGTGGTCTCGGGGCTTGCCCAGGGAATCGATAGCTACTGCCACGAAGCGGCTCTCGAATTCGGTATACCGACCATCGCGGTAATCGCCCAGGGGCTAGATGTCGCCATCCCCGGAGAACGCCGCGAACTTGCAAGACACATCCTCGAATCAGGTGGGGCAATCATGAGTGAATACGAAAACGACTTCCCCGCCTTCAAGGGGAACTTTCCGGCAAGGAACAGAATCATCAGCGGACTTTGCCGCTCTACCGTCCTGGTGCAGAGCAAGCTGAAGGGCGGCGCCCTCATTACTGCCGACCTGTGTCTGCAAGAGAAAAAGATGCTGTTGGCCATCCCCGGAGATTTTGACAGCGAAGCCGCAGCCGGGCCAAACGCCTACCTGGACCAGGGCAAGGCGAAGCCTGTCTTTGTACCGGAAAGTCTATACGTTGTCGCCGGGATTCCAAAGGTTCAGAACGCGAACAGCGAGCCTACCGCAACGAGCCTTTCCCAAATTGCGGCGACCGGTTGTGAACTTTCGACAGAAGCGCTCACCCTTTTTAAGCGTTTTAACGGATTTCGGAAGACTTTTCAGGAGTTGCAAGACGAGTGTAACTTCAAGTCCAACAACATATTAGCTATATTAACAGAGCTAGAACTTTCGGGACTAGTCCAAACGCAGGACAACTACCAGTTCTATTTCAACGGAACAACATAAATGAGCAAGGGACTATTACTATTCATTCTGGTGATCCTGATCGCTGCCGCCGTGGTGATCATGCCGATCTTTTTTGGCAAGGATAGCCTGAACCAGCAGCACAAGGTTTCTCTCGACATCGAGAAATACCAGGCGCAGATAGAATCCCTGCACCACGCAATAGATTCCTGCAACCTTGAAATCGAACGACTCCGAAACGACTCCCTTTACAAAGAGAACCTGTTGCGCACCCGCTACGGTATGAGCCGCAAGGGTGAGCACGTCTTCCAGATGGTAAAATAAATCAGACGCGAGCGGGCTTCCGTGAGCCATAAGCGACTCGTATCAACGAGTCGTGTTGGCGAGAGTGAGCGCTTCGGGGACGAACAATGCTGATTAGGCGCGAGCGGGCTTCCGTGAGCCATAAGCGACTCGTATTAACGAGTCGTGTTGGCGAGAGTGAGCGCTTCGGGGACGAACGAAGTTGATTAGGCGCGAACGGTCTTATTAAGCCATTTTGGAAGCATCGGTGCTCTTCATGGCATCGAGTCTAACCTTCCCTGCAAAGAAGCTGTAGGCCGCAGGCACAATGAATAGCGTCATGAACGTCGCGAAGGTGAGTCCACCTGCGATGGCGATCCCCATCGCAATACGGCTCGGGGTGCCGGTCATAATGAGCGGCACAGCGCCCAACACCGTCGACATGCTCGTCATGAGGATTGGGCGGAAGCGGCGTTCCGCCGCCATCCGAGCCGCCTCGAGCTTAGAGCAGCCGGTGTTTGCTGCAATCTGGTTTGCAAATTCCACAATCAAGATACCATTCTTTGTCACAAGTGCAATCAAGAGGATCAGCGCAATTTCGCTGAAGATGTTCAAGGTCTGCCCCGTAATGAACAAGCAGGTGAGCGCACCCGCGAGTGCAAGCGGCACCGTAAAGAAAATCACGAAAGGCGCCCGAAAACTTTCGAACTGCCCCGCAAGCACCAGGAACACCATAGCAAGCGCAAGCAGGAACACGATATAGAGTCCGCTAGAACTTTCCTCAAACTCCTTCGACGAACCGCTCAGAGCCGTACTCACGCTGGGGTAATCCTTAAGAATCCTCTTTGCGATGCGGCGCATCTCTTCCACGCCGTCGCCAATCGTCTTGCCCGGTACAAGGCCAGCCTGAATTGTCGCAGCTGAAAAACGGTTGTAGCGAGGCAGCGACGGCGAGGCGGACTTTTCGCTGAAAGTAATGAAGTTGTCTAGACTCACCAGTTCGCCCGCCCGATTCTTGACCGTAAGCATCGAGATGTTTTCGGGCATGCTGCGGTACTGGTAGCCCACCGCACCAATGATATCGTACTGACGGCCGTCCTTGTAGAATTCGCCGTAACTTTGGTCGCTAATGGCAAGCTGCACCGCCTGTGCGATGTCGTTTACAGACACGCCTTCTTCGTTCGCCTTGTCACGCAAAATTTCAATATGGAGTTCCGGCTTGGTAAAGCGCAGGTTCGTGTTTACCACGCTGAACACAGGACTCTTGCTTGCTTCCTCTTCAAACTTGGGAACCAGCACTCGCAGAATTTCGATATTCGGCGCCTGCAGCACAAACTGCACCGGGAGTCCACCGCGTTGCGTGCTGATGCTCTGCGGCTCAAAGACCATCACGCGCAAGTCGGGGTATTCGTTGCCAAGCAGCTGGATGGCACGGGCAATCTCGCTCTGTGAGCGGCGAGCCTTTTTGTCGTCGGTCAAGGTCAAGCGCATTCTCGAATTACCCGCATTCCATGCACCCGCCTGGAATTCGGTATATTCGTTGCTATCCAACAGGGCTAAGACTTCTTCTGCGAAGGCATCGGCCATGCGCTTGGTGCGCGTAAGCGTCACACCTTCGGGCATGTTCAAGTTCACCATGACTGCATTGGAGTCTTCGGTCGGCGCCATTTCGCTACTCATGTTGTTGAAGCAGAAATAAGCAGCCACCAAGAGCGCCGCCACAATCGGAAAAAGCAACAGGCGCAACTTCAAGAACCCACCCAGCAATACAGAATAAATCCGGTTAAGCCCGTCGAAGAACGGCTCCGTCACGCGGAAAAGCCAGCCCTGCTTTTGACGGCTCAAGAACTTGGAACAAAGCATCGGCGAAAGTGTCAAGGCACAAAGCGTAGAAAGGAACACCGTGCCAATCATCACCGCCACGAATTCGCGGAACAGAAGTCCCGTCGTACCGCCCAGCGCAAGCACCGGCACGAACACCGCCATCAGTACCACGGAGGTCGCAATTACCGCAAAGAAAATTTCATTCGTGCCCGCAACTGCAGCCTGCTTCGGCGTCATGCCGCGTTCAATCTTATGATAAATGTTTTCGACAATCACGATGGCATCATCAACCACAAGGCCAATCGCCAAGACCATCGCCAAAAGCGTCAACACGTTTATCGAGAACCCGCACAAGTAAAGCACAAAAAAGCTACCGATCACCGACACCGGCACCACCACCATCGGGATAAGCGTCGTACGGCCTTCGCGGAGGAACGCAAAGATAATCGCAATCACCAAGAGGAACGCAATGAAGATGGTCTCCACCACTTCTTTAATGGATGCGCGGATGTTGACGGACGTGTCGCGACCGTAAAGGACTTCGACGCCTTCGGGAATTTCGCGACGGATGTCCTCGACACGCCTGTAGAATTCATTGGCTATTTCCACATGGTTTGAACCGGGCTGAGCCATAAGCGCAAGCGTAATGGAGTTTTTGCCGTTGCGCCTAAAGCCCGTACGGGTATCCTTGGGTTCGTAATGGATATCCGCAACATCCGAGATGCGAATGACTGTGCCGTCTGCAGCGGTCTTGATTGCGATATTTTCAAAAGCTTTCGGATCAAGAATTCGACCGAGCGTGCGAATCGAAAGGGTCGTCTCGCTACCTTCGATAGAGCCCGAAGGCAGTTCCAGGTTGCCACGCTTTAAAGCAGCCGACATCTCGGCACCGGAGACTCCCAAGGCCTGCATGCGCACTGGGTCAATCCACAAGCGCACCGTCGGGCGCTTCTCGCCCCAGATTGCAATTTCAGAGACTCCATTGATGGTCTGCAGGCGTTCTTTTACAAAGTTGTTCGCGAGTTCCGATACGTCCATCGGATCGAGCTTGTCACTCACAAGGCTCACCATAAGAATCGGGTCGTTGTCGCTGTCGGACTTGTAGACCGTCGGCTCGTCGACATCGTCGGGAAGCCTGCGGCGCACGCGGCTCACACGGTCGCGAATTTCGTTCGCAGCCGCTTCCAAGTCCATGCCCGTCTCGAATTCGATGTTGATGAACGAGAAACCATCGCGACTAGTAGAGGTAAGAGCCTTGATGCCCGAAGCACTGTTGATGGACGCTTCTAGAATTTCGGTCACTTCGGCTTCGACCACCGCCGCGTTCGCTCCGGGGTACGAAGTACGCACCTGGATGAGCGGATAGTCTACGTTCGGGTATTCGCGCACGCCCAGGTTGCTTGCACCAAAGGCGCCCAGCAAAATAATGACGAGCGCCATCACGGTCATGAGCACCGGGCGACGGACGGAAAGGTTCGCTACACTCATCGCTCACCTACTCCACTTCATAATCGGTATTGTGACGGATTTCGCGAATCCTGACAGGAACCCCTTCACGCAGGCTGATGAGTCCCGAAGTAATCACGGTATCGCCTTCGCTTAGGCCAGACACCACGTCCACCGAAATCGGCGTGCGGAGTCCCGTTTCGACATGCTTGATTTTTGCCTTGCCCGCATCGACCACATAAAGGTAGGCGCCATCCTTGTCGAGCGTAAACGCTTCGGCAGGAATCGGGAAACTCTGGCTGTGTCCGGATTCCATCGACATGGAGACTTTTGTATAGGAGCCTGCCAGCAGGTCTCCCTTCGCGTTGTCGACTTCAACTAAAATTTGGCGTGTGCGGCTCGATTCGGAAAGGGCCGCTTCGAGAGCCTTCACCTTGCCGGACTTCGCCACATTGCGTTCTTCGTCGCGGATTTCCACGGCATCGCCCTGCTTCAGGGACGATGCATAGCGCTGCGGAAGCGAGAACTTCGCCTTGAGTTTTTTCACGTCGCTGAGGGTTGCAATGGATGTCCCCGTGGTAAGCCAGGCGCCCACGGACACGTTCACAAAGCCGAGCTTGCCTGCAAACGGGGCCCGCACTTCGGTCTTTGCAATCTGCGCCTTAATCAGTTCTTCGGATGCTTCCGCCGACTTGAGCGAGGCCTCGGCACTTTCCATGTCGGCCTTGGTCGCGCCGTCCTTCTCGTAGAGAGCCTTTGCGCGGTCGTACTTCTGCTGGGCGAGCATCTTGTTCGACTCCGCCTGCTTGAGTTGAGCCCTAAGCTCCGAATCGTCGATCTTTGCAAGGAGCGCACCCTTCTGCACCTGGGCGCCATCGCGAGCGTAAAGGTTCATGAGCCTGCCCGATGCCGCCGCCGTAAGCGCGACGCTGTTCATGGCCTCGAGAGTCGCCATCGTCGAAAATTCCTTAGCCGCACGGTGGGCCTCGGCAATGTAGCCCTCGACCGCAATTTCGCGAGCAGGCCTGCCTCCGGGACCGCCCTTGCCGCCCGGACCGCCCTTGCCCTGCGAAGCACCCGGCCCACCAGGACCGCCCTTACCTTGGGGAACATCACCACCACCGCAAGCGGCTAAAACCAACGCGACAAGCAACAGAGCAAAAAATTTCATGTTCTTTAGATGACTGGGCGAAAAGAAAGGTTGCATCGGAAGGCTGATTAGAATTTCACATTGAGCATGAGCCCGCTGCCGTCTTCGTAGAATTCGGGGACAAATTCCATGCGCTGCGTAAACGCATTGGACGAGGTGGCTCGGTAGACGCGGATGGTATTGAGCATTGACACGACGCGGTTCAAAAGAAGAGCTCCCACCGACACCTGGAACACGATGCGGCTCACGCGGTAATGGCGGAGCCTGCTCTTGTATTCGTCGATATGTTCGGTCGTCTCGGGATTGTCGCTAGAACCCCAGTCCCACTGGATGTCGGCATCGAGATCTTCGTCGATTGTCTTGCCGGAACGCAGCTGCGCCTGGTTGTAGTCTTCGTCCATGTCGGGTGACGAGTTCTGCCCCGCAACACCACCGCGGCTACGGTAGTCGCCCACCGTATTGAGCATTGAGACGCTGTGGCTGTTGCTTGTAAGCCCCGCGTGGCGCACCGCATAGTTGTGCGCCGAGGTAATGTAGCGTTCGCCAATGGCGTAAGAGCCTATCGCCGTGAACCAAAGGGCGATGTCGGTCCACACGAAAGGCCGCACGAACTTCTGTTCGCCCAGGTACAGTTCACCCATACCCGGAAGCAGCGCCGAAGCGCCCATCGCAAGGTACCATTTCTTGCCGGAGTTCTTGCTAACGCTTTCATCTACCGAAACCACCACCTGCGAGAAGGCGGTCGCTGCGGCAAAGAACAATACCAAGAGAAGCTTCATCAGAATCCCCAGCTGGCCTGCACATTCACACCAAAACCGCCCACCAGCGAAACACCGCTGTCGAAGTGCAGGTGGTCGTACCAGGACAGGTCTTCTTCGTAGAGCGACTTATTGTGAGAATTCGCCGTAATGGCTGCGTCGATGGCCGAGACGATGTGGTTCAAGATCAGTCCACCGAAGAACCATGCCTGCATGTCGGCGTAGTCGGTCGCCTTGCCGCGCAGGGAGCGGTACTCCTTGAGATTCTCCGATTCGCCAAGGGCGACCGTAGCAGACTCCGGATCTTCGAGGCCGAGCGCCGTTGCCACCGTGCGGTTTTCGACATCATCCCAGCCGAGCACGTATGCATTGTCGGCAATCAGCTGGTACACTTCGGACTTGTTGTCGAACTTGACCTTGTGCTTTTCGCTCAGGAGCGTCTTCGGGTTCTTCACGAAGTCGTTCACATATTCGACATCGTTATGGTACAGCTTGTCGCGGTCGTAACAGCCGTGCATCGAGGCGTTGCCGAAGATGGCCTCGCAGAACGACTCTCGGCTCCCCAAGTAGCGGCGGCGGAACTCGGATTCATAGTTTACCGCGTCGGCGTTGTAGAGGTCGCGCATGCCGCGTTCATAGCGGCCAATCGAGAAATGTTGCTTCGCAAACTTCTTGTACTTGCTCACCTGTTGGTCGTACTTGTAGACCGAGAAATAATACCAGCTGCCCCACAGAGCCGCTTCGAGCGCCAGATAGACGCCTCCGCGAATATTAGTGAAGTTGGAACCGCCCACATAGAGCTGACCGGAGCCCGGCACCAAAAGCGACATGAACAGCGCCTTGCGCGGGCTCTTGTAGCGGCCCTTCATCTCGTCGATGCCGTTCACCTTGGAAACCTTCACCGGGCCGAGCAAGTCGCGGCGGTTCATGCTGCTAGAAGAAGGAGCATCGGATGCAGACGAAGAACTGGAAAGAGCGGCGAGCGAATCACGTTTGCGGGCTTCTTCAATAGACGCATTGATGGCAGCTTGCTTTTGAGCGGCATAATCCATGGCCGCCGAATCAGAAGCAGCAACCGAGTCGACTGCCGCGGAATCGGCGTCCAGAGAATCAGCATCAAGCGTGTCGGCTGCAGCAACCGTCGTAGAAGAATCAGCAACTGGGGCGACAACAGCGGAGTCAGCTACACTGCTCGACGAGACTTCGACAGAGCTAGACGATGCAACCGACGAACTTGAAACGGAGGCCACGCTGCTGGAGCTTGCAAGCGAACTCGACGACGCAACCACGCTGCTGGAACTTGCGACCTTCGCGCTGCTCGATACAGGCGCCGATGCTGCAGGAGCGACAGCGGCACTCGAAACCGGAGCGGGGGTAACGCTACTAGAAGACGCGACCGCCGCAGAGGACTGTTCGGCGGCTTCCGCCTCCGCCTCAAATTCCGCAAAAAGGTCGCGGGGTTGAGCAAAGGACTGAACCACAAAAAGACCGGCTACACAGGCCGTAAAAAGAAACTTGCGCATACGATAATAAAATAGAAAAAACACTAAAAAAGGACCGCCCCCGAAGGAGCGGTCTTTAAGATTTCTAGTGATTTAGAAAAAGCTTAGGCTTTCTCTGCAACCACCCAAACCTTGACCTGAGCTTCAACGTCGCTGAAGACCTTGATCGTCACGGTGTAGACACCGAGCTGCTTGATCGGTTCTTCGAGAGCAACCTGAGCACGGGTAACCTTAACGCCCTGCTTGGTGATGGCATCAGCGATGTCGGCAGCGGTCACAGAACCATACAGACGTTCGCCTTCCACAACGCGGCGTTCGAGGTTGACAGAAACCTGAGAAAGCTTGGCAGCCACGTCACCTGCGGCAGCGAGTTCCTTCTGGAACTGAGCTTCGACAGCAGCGCGGTTGTTTTCGATTTCAAGCTTGGCTTCCTTAGTTGCGCGAACAGCGAGCTTGCGCGGGAAGAGGTAGTTACGGGCATAGCCGTCCTTAACCTTAACCACGTCGAGCATCTTGCCCAAGTGGGGAACATTGGCCTTAAGAATAATTTCCATAGTCTAGTTCCTCCTTAGCGCAGACTGTCCGAAACGAACGGGAGAATAGCCATCTGACGGGCACGCTTGATAGCTTCGTTCAGCATACGCTGATACTTGGCGGAGGTGCCAGAAATGCGGCGAGGAATGATCTTACCACGTTCAGAGATGAAGCGACGAAGAGTCTTTTCGTCCTTGTAGTCAATGAACTTGACGTTGTTTTCCGTGAACCAGCAAGTCTTCTTGCGGCGGATACGGGTTGCCTGCTTCTTATCTTCAAAAGCCATTATTCAGCCTCCCCTTCTTCTGCGTCAACCGGGACGATGTCTTCGGTAGACTGGGTCTGAGTTTGGTCGTAAACGATTTCGCTCATCGGATAATCAGCGAGAGTCATCCAGCGGAGGACATTTTCGTTCAGCTTGAGGGCTGCTTCCATAGAGGCGACCGTAGCGGCTTCTGCCTTGTAGTAGAAGATAACGTAGAAGCCATGCTGGCGCTTCTTGATAGAATAGGCGAGCTTACGCTTGCCCCAATCGTCGCGGCGGAGGATTTCGCCGTTGCCGTCGGTGATGTTCTTGGCGATAGTCTCGATTTCGGCCTTGATAGCGTCGTCAGAGATCATAGCGTCGATGATCACCATCGTTTCGTATTGTCTCATAATGAGTCCCTTTGGTCTTTCGCCCAGGTTACCACCATTGGCCCCGGGAGGGTTCCGATAAAATCGGTGACCCAAATATAGAAAATGAAGGTAAAATGTCAAACCTCGGGGGCTGGTCTACCGCAAAAAAGCGGTCAGGCACCGAACTGAATCCCCAAGAAAACGGTTTTGGACCATCCATCCTTGCGTCGGTTCATGTACTTTTGGCCCCCGACCTCAAAAGAAATCCAGGACGAACGCAGGGTTTGGGACACCCAGGGCCACACTTCCCGAAGATTAAACGCGATCCCCGGAACCAGGCTCAGGAGGAAGTCCTTCCTAAAGTTGTAGTCGAGCTGCGCCCCAAAAGTCCCACCGAAAAGACGCGAAAAGTTATAGCCAGCCCCTAACGAGATCCCTCCCGAAAAGCCCGACAGCGAAAACGATTGCTCGCAAAGCGCTTCCGTTTCTGCAGAATCCAGTTCCGCCAGACTGGACGTTTTCCACCAGTGGTTCTTCTTGGTCGATTTGTCGGAGACCTGCTTGCGGAACTCCGCGAAGCTCGTATTTTCAAAGCCTAGTACCGAGCCCACATACATGTCCACCGAACCGATCGTGGTGTGCAGACGGATGTAGCCGCTGTAGCGCTGGTACATGACCATCACGTCATTGTCCAAATCACCGCCATAGAACCGAACGTTGCCGCCCCCACTTAACCAGTCCAGGTAGAAGTATTCCATCTGCACCTGCCAGGAGCCCATGCAGTCGCAATCATGCGGCGGGATGTACATTCCAAAGCCCATGCCAAATGTAAGGCCCACCCCATTGTAGGCGGTCTGCCCCGGAAGGGGGATGGACCGGTATTCCTTCTGTTGCGACAGCGTGTCGGTCGCTGGCGAGTCGGACTTGTCCTCAACATGCTGATCTACGGCGTCTGCCGCAAACGAAGCCGACAACCCGAACACAAGCGCTATCAAAAGAAACAAGAAAGGCACGGGTATAAGCTAGAAAAAAATAAAGGGGGAAGCATCCCCCTCGTTACAATCGCAGCCCTGCTGCGTTTTCCACTACCCCTTCTCCTAGGGCTCCGCCCTAAAACCCGGATAGCGTTAGTTGTTGGCCTTTCGGCTCCTCTGTGAGCAACAAAGCCCTCGGGTGTTAACCGAGGGCGGTTGCGAGAGGATTGGCTCCAGAGTAAGAACCCTGATGGGCTTAGCCAATCCGGTCTTTAGTCGTTGGTCTCGCTACGCGAGCCCATGACTCGTCGGCTCGGTCCTATATTTAAAAAGGACGAAAATCACCCCTTCATTAGTCTATTTTTAGAAATGGGTAGGAGATGGGCAACCCGGCGGCTCGGTAGCGCCCGACGCAGTGCATGACATTGGGACCCATCTCCTTCAACCCA
>NZ_JAZSAF010000056.1:0-52706 GCF_045601785.1 Fibrobacter sp. | reverse complement strand
ATGATTTCGGCGATTTTCTGCTCCGCGTTATCGAGCGGCGGGAAAAAGCAGTCTTCGCCGTGGCGCTTGATGCGGCCCGCTTCGCAAATGCGTTTGAACTGCTCCAGCAGATTCTGGATGGCGTCATCATCGGTGACGTCGATGCGCAAATTCTTGAGGGTTCGGCCGATTAAATCGTTGCTCGGCAAGTAGCAGTGACCGTCTGAAAGTGAAGCCTCTTGCAGCGAGTAAAGAATCGCCTCTTGCAGGCGCATGGGACTGTCTTTCGGGATGCCCACCTTCATCGCAATTTCGTCGGCCTTCAGGAATCCGATTCCCCAGATTTCTTCGCAGAGAATGTAGGGGTTTTCGCGGATTTTGCTGATGGTGTCCTGCCCGAATTTCATCCATAGCTTTTTCGCGACGGAGCCCGTGATGTCGTGGTTGTAGAGGAACAACAAGGTTTCGCGGCTGTGGCGGTTTTCTTGCCAACTCGCAAGGAACTGTTCAACCTTCGCGGCCGAAAGCCCCTTGATTTTCTTGACTCGGAAACGGTCCGGCTCGTAGTCCAGAATGTCGCGAAGTTCGTCGCCGAAAGTTTCGACGATGGCCTTAGCCGTCTTGGGGCCTATTCCTGGGAAAAGCCCGCTGCCGAGGTAGGCTTCCAGATTATTGCTTTGCGTTTCGACGATTTCGAAATGCTTGGCCTGGAATTGCTCACCGAATTTAGGGTGGCGTCCCCAGTCGCCTTCGAAACGCAGATTTTCGCCTACGGAAAGTTCTGGCAAGGTTCCCGTAACGACCACCACCTTCTTGGTACTGCTATCAATAAGCCGCAGCACGGTGAAGCCGTTCTGCGGACTATGAAAGGTAATGGACTTGACGGAGCCTTCGAGAACCATTTATTGAGCTTTGGGGACCTTGCCTTCGTCCAGTTCGGGGTTCCAGCGGTCAGGATCGAAACCTTCCATCTTGGTGAGCGTCTTGCCCCTAGTGCAAAGCAGGAATCCGAGAATGACGGCGTCGTGCAGGGCAATCACAAGGGCGGTCTTGTAGTCGAGACCGAAGCCCAGCGGAGCCCCCTTCAGGTTTTCGGGGCTCACCCAAAGAATATAGTCGCAAGTAATGAAGGTCATGAACATGCACGGAATGAGTGCAATCCAGAAGTTTTTCTTTTTGCTGCGCAGGTAAACCGTGGCCACGCAAAGGCTGCACACGGCCATGAGTTGGTTGCTCCAGCTGAAGTAATTCCACAGGATATTGAATCCTTCGGGGTTCAGATTGCTCCAGAAGATGATGATGGCGCAAATGGCGAACATAGGCACAGTAAGGAGCAGACGGTTGCGAATGGAGGTCTGTTCCATGCCGGTGAGTTCTGCAATCGTGAGGCGTAGGCTTCTAAGGCTCGTGTCGCCACTGGTGATAGCAAGGACAATCACGCCCACGACAACGAGAACCGAAATCGGAGCCCAGGGAATCACGGTAGAAACGAGGACGCTCAAGACCTTGACGCCCGAAGCGCCAGTCAGGAGTTCCGGCATCTGGTGGTAAATGAACATGCCGCCGGCGGCCCAAACCATACCGATCAGGCCTTCGATAATCATCATGCCGTAGAAGGTCTGACGGCCTGTTCTTTCGGTGACTTCGGTACGGGCGACAAGCGGGCTCTGCGTGCTGTGGAAACCGCTAATGATACCGCAGGCAATGGTCACGAAGAGCATCGGGATAATCGGCTGGCCAGCCGGATGCTTGTGGAAGTTGCTCATGATGTCGTTAAAGCAGAATTCGTCGAGAACGTTCAAGTTCGGGACAATGCCCACGAAAATCGCGAGAGAAGCAAGAATCAAAAGCGCACCGAAAATCGGATAGATGCGTCCGATAATCTTGTCGATGGGGAAGAAGGTGCTTGCAAAGTAGTAGGCGAAAATGCAGGCGACCGCGACCCAGAACAAGGTGGGCGACACGGCAGAGCCCGCAAGAATTGGCGTGTTAATCAAAGCGGCTGGCGTGTTGGTGAAGACGGCGCCCACCAAAATCAGGGCGATCGAAATCAGAGTCATCACGACCTTGGCTGGACCCTTGCCCAGGAACTTGCGGGAAAGTGCCGGCACATTGTAGCCGTTATTGCGCATGCTGATCATGCCGCTAAAGTAGTCGTGGACCGCTCCGCCGAGCACATTTCCGAGCGGGAGCAGAATGAACACGATGGCTCCGAACTTGATGCCAAGAATCACGCCAATCACGGGACCGATGCCTGCAATGTTCAAAAGCTGAATGAGCATGTTTTTCCAGTGGGGAAGTACCACGCGGTCAACGCCATCCGGCTTTTCTACGGCGGGAGTCTTGCGGTCGTCGGGGCCGAAGACATGTTCAACGAATTTTCCGTAAGTAAAGTATCCGCCGATAAGAATCGCGATACCGATTAGGAATGTAATCATGTGATGCCTTCTTTGTTTTAAGTTAAAAGTAGAAAGTAGACGGTAGAATGTCCTTACTCTTCGTTAAAGGAATCGTCGGTAGAAGTTTCTTCTGCAGCGGGTTCTTCGATTTCGGGAGTTGTCGGAGCTTCTTCTACGGATTCTTCCGTGGCTTCTTCGTCAGAAACGTCTTCAGGTTGATTTTCTTCTGCGGAGTTTTCGCTTGCCGGTTCTGTGACAGGTTCTGCCGCCTGGGCTTCTTCTTGCTTGGCTCCACGGACATAGCCCTTTTCCTTGGCGATTTCGTCGGGGGTCTTGTCTTCGCCGAATTGTTGCCTCAGGTAGAGAGCGTTGAGCGTGAAACTCGACTTGCCTGCGTAATCGAGACCGACAACGGGGTGGTAGGTCTTGCCCAGCTGGAAAGCGACTTCAAGCCCGAAACGGAATCCGTTGTTGCCTTTGACGGTAATGTCGGGATTGATTGTCGCGCCGTATTCTGCCGTGGGCTGTCCATATTCCTTGGCGACGCAGAGAAGGTGCCCATAAGATTTCATTTCGGCACTCTGGTACCCGAGGGACATCATGACTTCGAAAAAGTCAAAGGGCTTGTATCCGAAAACGAACGAAAAGTTGGTGGCCGAAACGTCCAGGTCCAGCTCACCTTCGTACTTGTCGGGCTGGTATCCGATGGAACTGGTATTGTAGCCGAATACGACGCTTACATCAAGGGGTTGAGCCGCGGGAGGCAGCATATATTGGAAAAAGTGTCCGAAGCTGTATTGTAGGCCGAAACCGAACAGGTTGAACTTGCGCAGTTCGCTGATGGCGGGTAAAACCATACCGCGGAATACGATTCGTGCGTGGTAGAAGCTTGCGCCCGCCTGCAGGTAGGGGTATGTAAAAATTCCGAGCCCGTTCAGGGTCTTGCTGCCGTAAAACATGGCTACCGGATCTTGACTTTCGGGGCTCATGTCGCGATGCCTTCCGAAAATGGTCGGGGTTTCGTAATCGAAGCCTACGCCTGTATAGGGATCGGTATATGTCTCTGTATAGTTTCTGTCATCGTCTCCGACAAAGATGACGGAAACGGGAAGGCCGAATTCGACAGCAAGGCTTTGGGGAACGCTTGCGCTTACATACCAGTTGCTGTTGAGAACGTTGCCAAGGTTGTCGATGATGGGCTTGACATAGCCTGGACGCGCATGGACGCTTTCGAATGCGCTCAGGGATTCATAAGTCGTGGCCCAGCCTTTATCGTCGATGGCGAAGGCACCGGAAATACTTAAAATAAGTGTTGCAATTAGAGCCTTTTTCATACGGCTCCAAATTTAGAAAAAAATTAATGTGCCTAGAACTGGTATTGTAGCGATACAGAAGTCAGAACGAAAGTCTGCCACAGGAACGGATCGAGATCGTTGTTGTCGATTCGGGAACAGTGGACGTTCTTGAACCAGTTCTCGTATACCTTGACGGCGGGGACGACGGCAAGGTGGTCGCTGAAATAGTAGTGGACATTGGCGATGAAGGCGACGGCTGAACCCATAAAGTCGGCGTCGTAGACATCCTTGCCGAAAATAGCAGCGTCCTTGACTTTGACATTGCTGTAGGAGTAGCCGGCTCCGAGCCCGATCTGGAAATCTTCAGGATAGAATATGTTGTATGTAACCTCAAGTCCGGCACGCCAGATGCGGGTGTCCATGTCGCCCTTTTCTGGGTAATCGGTCAAAGGTTGTTCTGAACTCCAGTACTGAAAACTGATGCCGAGCGAGAAAGCTCCGAGATTCACTCCCAGCATAAAGTCGGGAGTCGGAAAAAATCCGTAGTCCGGCGGGTAGATCTTTCCCTTGACCCCGGCGGAGTCGGCGCCCTTGACGGCGCGTTCGTTGAAGTCACCGTTGGAGAATACCGTACCAAAGCCCACTTGTGCATAGTAGGACTTAGGCCAGTAATATTCTTCGGCTGCAGCGAAGCCCACGAACAGGCAAAGCAACAATGCAATTATTTTCAGCTTCTTCATGACTTTTTTTCCAACCCAAATCCCGTTACAGGACTACTTGCTGGCATAGTAGAACATGGCGTCGATGCACTTCTTGGCGGCAACGCGAATGTTTTCGTCAAGTTCTACGTGCTGCGCCTTTTCCGGATGACGCAAGGTTTCCAGAATGTTTTCGAGCGAGTTCGACTTCATGTACTTGCACATGCTGCAGCTGCCGATAAAGGTCTTGTTCGGAAATTCGTACTGCATGCGAGCGTTCAGGCCGCATTCGGTGAGAAGCAGGAACGGCGTGCCTTCGGGCTGTTCCTTGATGTAGCTTACCATCTGGCCGGTGCTGCCCACGTAGTCGCTGAGGAGTGCGACGCCCGGGTGGCATTCGGGGTGGCTTACCACCTTGAGGCCCGGGTTCTGGCTGCGGAAGAAGTTGATGAGTTCGGAATCGTAGGTCTCGTGAACGTAGCAGCAGCCGCTGTGGAGCACGATTTCTTTCTTGATGCCGCGCTTCTGCATTTCGTCGATGAGGTTCTGGCCCATGAGGCCATCCGGCACGAATACGATCTTGTCGTTTTCGAGGCTAGAGACAATCTTCATCACGTTGCTGCTGGTGACGCACACGTCGCAGTTCGCCTTCACGTCGGCGGTGGTGTTGATGTAGCACACGAAGGTGTGGTCGGGGTACTTTTCGCGGAGGGCCTTGACTTCGGCGCCGGTAATGGAGTCGGCGAGGCTGCAACCCGTAAGCGGGCCCGGAATGAGCACGTCCTTGGTGGGGTTCAAAATTTTGGCGGTTTCGCCCATAAAGCGCACGGCAGAGAACACTATCGTCTTCGCGCTCACCTTGGTGGCGTCCTGACTCAGCTTGAAGCTGTCGCCGTCATAGTCGGCAACGCCCAGAATGATTTCGGGGGCCACATAACTGTGGGCGAGAATCACGGCATCGCGTTCCTTCTTGAGCTCGTTGATTTCGTTGATGAGCGGGAGCATCTGTTCGCATTTTTCCATGGAATAGGTGCAAAGCACGGCGCCCGGCTGAATGGTGCTGAGACGTTTGTAGAGTTCTTCTGCTGTCATGCCCCTAAATATAGCAAATTGTAAAAATATTTCTATATTTGTGCGCGAAAAGTTTCCTGTGCCCTGAAAAGCCCGCCGGAGCAGAAAACTGCGAAGGTCGGAGAGAATCCCGTGAAAGCCGGGAGCGGTCGCGCCGCTGTAAGGGAGGACGAAACCGGCATAAGCCAATGCGTGGAAACCGCGAGGGACTACATGTGTGAAGGAGCCGGAAGTAGATTGAGCCCCGAGCCAGAAGAACTGTGGGAAACACTTTTTGAGGAACGATGCGAACGACGTCATTCTACAAGGCCGCTATGATTGCGGTTTTTTGGTGCTATGCATGGGGAGAACCCGTGCAGAATCTCGGTGTATCCGATGTGGTTGCCGAGAGTGATGCCGTTTTGACGAAGAACGCCAGTTACACCGAAATTACTTCTGCCGCTTGGGAAGGCAAGTCGCTGTCGGCAGCAGACCTGCTTTCGACGCTCCCTGGAATCCAGTCGTACAAGCAGGGAGGCCTTGGAAGCTTTCAGACGGTGTCGGTGCGCGGCGTGGCCGCACGCAATATCATGATCTGCGTCGACGGAGTTCCCCTGAACGATGCGAGCGGTGGGGCCGTGAATCTGGGTTCCATCGACTTGAACCAGATGGAAAAGGTGGAAGTCTACAAAGGAAATGTACCGACGAAGTTCGGCGTGTCGGGCCTGGGCGGTGCCATCAACTTTGTCACGAAGAATGCGGTAAAAAAGGGTGGGCGCATCCTAGGCGCCTACGGAAGCCACAACCTGTGGGAAGGCTCCTTCCAGGTAAGTGCTCCCGTGACCGACAGCATCATGTTCGCCTCGTCCTTTGCGACACGCCATAGCGATAATGACTATGAATACCTGAACCGCAACGGAACCCAGTACAACGAAGATGACGACTACACGGCCACGCGTGAAAATGCGCAGTACACCGATGTGTCGGGCAACGTGCAGTTCCGCATGCTGCACGGGAACGGGTACTTCTCGACGCTTTCTGCGTCGGCTTCCAGGAACGAAAGCGGCAATCCTGGCAAGGAACAGCAGCAGACCAAGGTCGCGAAGTTCGTGGGTGAATCAGCGTTTATCCGCTACGGGCTCGAATCGGTTGGGTATTTCGACGACAGGCTGTTCCTTTATGGCGGCATTTCGGCTCGGCTCGACAAGAACGTCTCCAGTTCCTATTATCCGCTGGATCACCTGGGCTACACCAACACCAGGTACCTGGAGTACGGAACCGCGACCTATAAGCTGGTTCCTGAATTCTGGGCGGAATTTTCACCGGTGGAACGCCTGAAGGGGACGACCCGCTTCGCTTTCGAGTGGGAACGCGCCGAAGCCCGCGGAGACTCGAAGGACTGGGCGCTCGATCGATTGAACTTCCTTGGCTCCGGCGAACTGTACTACCAGCTTTTCAAGTATGCGGGTCTCGGTGGCGAAGGCTCAGTCCATGTGCTGAAGGACCATCTTGACGAAGGGACTTTCATCTTGCCGACGGGCGGCAGGACCCTGGAAGAGGCATCCGACCGCGACGTGACTTTTGCCGGCAGGGTCTATTCCAAGTTGGGTTCTGCGGCTTCTCCGTTGACGGGGGAAGTGTCGATTGGCCGCTTCTACCAGCAGCCCGCGCTGATGGAACTTTACGGGACGTTCCCCGGTGCGCTTTCGAATCCGAAATTGAAGCGTGAAAAGGCGACCCGTTTCGAAGCTTCGGGTATGTACATGTTTCCGGGGAAGCGCACTTCGTTCCAGGCCAACTATTTCGAGTCGCACATCGAAGACGGAATTGCGTGGATGATTGTGGTGGAGCACCTGCATGCCGAAAACATTTCCCATGCCCTGGTTCGCGGCGTGGAACTGGAGCTGAACAGCTCACCCTCGAAGCTTTTGGATGTCGTGTTGCGAGCCACCTTCCAGAAAACCGAAAACCGCTCGCATACGGACAGCTACAAGGGGAATATGCTCCCAGGCGAACCGGAACGTAGCTACTATGCCGAGGCGACGCTCCACTTGCCGCTCCATTTCGACTTTAGCTGGGCGTCGGATTGGCGCAGCGTCATGTACAGCGACCGAGCCAACAAAATGGAGCAGCCAGCCGTGGCGACCCACCGCGCCTACCTTTCCTACTCGCCGTTCGAAAAGACCCGGCTCGCTTTTTCTGTGGACAACATCACGGATCAAAAGTACCGAAATTTCTACACCCCCTTTCCGATGCCGGGGAGAGAATACAAGTTTACCATCATACAGGGGTTCTAGCCCCCGCGCGTAATAGCGTAAAGCCAGAAAAGGAAAAAAATGAATAAGATCAAAAGACAATCTCTGCTTGCCATGGCCGCTTTTGGCCTCGCCTTCGGTCTCGCAGCTTGTGGCGACGATTCCAGTTCCAGCTCAGAACCGGAAGTCGAAGTTTCCCTGACCGGTGCCGTGTTCACTTCCGACTACCAGACGGGTGAACTTCGCTGGATCGACAAGGAAGGCAAGATTTCCGAAAAGAGCCTTGAATTCTACCAGAACTCCAAGGTTATTGCCAACAAGGGCATGCTCTATGTGCTCGAAGGCATCGGTACCGATAACATTTCTCAGGTGGATCCCGAAAAGCTCGAATCAGAAACCAAGAAGGCCGTGAACTGGCAGGTCTCTCTGGACGAAGGTTCCAATCCGGCCGACATGGCGTTCGACGGTAGCGAAGCTTGGGTTGCTCTCCAGGCTGCCGACTCCCTGATCAAGATTTCGACGACGGACGGCAAGATCGTCAAGTCCATTAAGTTGAAGGGCTTTGCCTCCAAGGGCGAATCTGCTCCGTATGTGGCTGACATCGAGCTGGACGACGGCAATCTGTACGTGCTGATGCAGCGCTATTCCATGGACGCCGCCACTTGGGCTACTACTTACCCGAAGGGTCTCCTCGCAATCTACGATGCTTCTAGCGGCAAGCTGCAGGACACGATCCAGCTTGAAACCCAGAACCCGATGAACCTTCTCCTTGCCGATGGAGAACTCTATGTGGCAACCCACGGCGAATACACTGCCAACGGGACTGATGCCGATGACAAGCGTGGCATTGAAAAGGTCGATCTCGACAAGAAGAAGTCCGAACTCTACATTGCTGGCGAAGACATGAACGGCGGCATCTCCTTTGCAACGGTTGAAGACGGTGACGTGTATGCCGTGATTGACCAGGGCTACGATCCGGTGACCTATGCCGCCATTACCGAACTGAAGAAGATCAATCTTTCTTCCAAGAATGTGAAGAAGGTGAAGGATGTGGCCGACGCTTCTGGCTCCTTGGCTGTGAAGAATGGCGTGCTTTACATTGGCGACCGCACTTTTGGTGCAGAAGCCATTGTGGTTGTCGAAGAAGACAAGGCTACATCGACCAAGATGCCGAAGGGCGCTCTCGCTCCGTACAGCATCGCCTTGTTCTAATAAAATGGGCGGACTCATGTCCGCCTTTACCTAAGGTTCTGTGACCAAATCCATGGCCCTGCGGATCATTTCCGCGGGGTTATTTGTTTTGGGGGCGTTTTCGCCGAGGTATTGTCGGAACTTGCGTGCGCCGGGCTTGCCGTTGAAAAGTCCGTAAATGTGGCGCACCAGAATCGTGGCGGGAGTGCCGCGGGCAGCTTCCATTTCTACATAGGGGAGGTAGGCTTCGAGCAACGCCTTGCGGGTGGTGAATCCTGTGGATTGCTTCGCTTCGCTCGCAATGACGTCGCTCTTGTCGCCAAAAATTCTCTCGTCGGCGTCGCGCAGGAACCACGGATTTTCGTAAGCTTCGCGGCCCACCATTACGCCATCTAAATCCTGCAGCTGCTCAAGCGTCTGATCGAGCGTTTTGATGCCGCCATTGATCGAAATATTCAGCTGAGGCATTTCGGCCTTGAGGCGGTGCACAAAGTCATAGTGCAGCGGTGGAACTTCGCGGTTTTCCTTGGGACTTAGGCCCTTGAGCCATGCCTTGCGGGCGTGAACAATGAACACGTGGCAACCCGCGTCGGCGATGGTACCGATAAAGTCGCGGAAAAATTCCCAGGAGTCGAATTCGTCGACGCCGATACGGCACTTGATAGACACGGGAATGCTCACGGCGTCTTGCATGGCCTTGAAGCAATCAGCGACCAGGTTCTTGTCTTTCATGAGGCACGCGCCAAAGTTGCCATTCTGCACTCGGTCCGAAGGGCAGCCGCAATTCAGGTTGACTTCCTGAAAGCCGGATTCCTCGACCATCTTGCTGCACTTGGCTAAATCGGCGGGATTAGAGCCGCCCAGTTGCAGCACCGCGGGGTATTCGAATTCCTGATGGCGCAGGAACTGGTCCGGATCGGTATGCAGCAACGCATTGGTCGTGACCATTTCGCTGTACAACAGAATGTGCTTCGACAGTAACCGCAAGAAATACCGTTCGTGACGGTCGGTGCAGTCAAGCATCGGGGCGATAGATAATCTGCGGTTAAAGTCAAGATTCATAGAGGTCGCTTCGCTTTGAGGTGTGAGGTCGTGCTAAAGCACTGTGAGGTCGCTTTGAGTTTTTTTTGCTCATTGCTCATGCCTCAGAGAGCCGAAGGCTCGACCCCACTGCCACTAAATAAACATCATCGTGTTGAGTTTGGCGCGGTATTTCCACGTGAGTTCGTGCTTCGGCCCCAAGACTCCGAACAAAGTAAGCATCGCCTTCTTTGCAGCACCGTCGTTCCATTCCGGAGCTTCTACGTACAGATTGAGGAATGCCTGCAAGGCACTTTCAAAATCTTCGGCGCAAGCGAGCTTGCATGCTTCGTGGTACACGATTGCTTCCTTGCCCTGAACGTCCTTCTTGGCGGCTTCGGCGTGAAAGTCCAGAAGTTCCAGCAGCGATTTCGCTTCGCGGTACTGGTCGTCGGCTTCGGTAAACTTGGCAAGGACTTCCTTGGCTTTTTCGGTGTCGCCCATGCCGAGGCTTGCCTTGGCCCACAAGAGCTGCAACTTCTTGTCGTCGGGGGTCTTGGCGAGCGCTTCGTCGAGCATCGGGAGCGCCTGGTCAAAATTCTTTTGGGCAATGGCGTCTTCGAGGGCCATCTGGAAACGGGCCTCGTCGCTGATGAAGAACTTTTCGAGGCGCTTTTTGAGGTCTGCTTCGGGGAGAACGCCCTGGATAACATCTGCAATCTGGCCCTTTTCGACAATGTGAACTTCGGGCACCGAGCGCACGCGGAACGCCTGGATCAGCTGCATGTTTTCGCGTTCGTCGCAGCTCACGACGCCGAGCGTAAAGTCCATGCTGGTTGAAAGAGAGCCCAACAATTGGGAATACGGTGCGCAGTCGGGGTACTCTGCAGAAGAGAAAAGCACCGCCACGGCGCGATTTTCAGAGGCCTGAACGACCTCGGTTTCAAAATTTTCAGCGGTAATTTGAACTACTTTAGCCATACGCTAAATATAGAAAGGTATGAGCTCGGGGCGTTGCCCCTTTGAGTAATGAGGTCGGCACTGCGTGCCTTTGAGCGATTGATAGAAAATTCCTCATATTTCATACCCCAGAGCGCCATAGGCGCGACCTCAAACCCCAAAGGAAGCCGAAGGCGACCGACCTAATTACTATATTCCCCTACATGAGTACTTGTCCTTATTGCAAATCGGAGGTGGCAGAAATCAAGTTCCAGCATCTGGACTTGCGTATTTGCTCCCATTGTTTTTCCACTTTTTTCCCTTGTGACCAGACGATGGCTTTCCGTAGCGATTTGACGGACAAGTCGCGTGAACTTTGGCTCAAGGCGCTCCTTGCCAAGAATGTGCAGGATCCCATTTGCGAAGACCCTTGCTGCATTGATCACGGCGAACCTCTGGTGCAAGGAAAACTCCCGGACTACGGCTACGACGGCAAGATCACGACTTGCTGCAAGATGTTCCATTTTACGCCCTCGATGACGATTCAGCTTTTGAAACGAACTTTGGAGCATCCTTTCCAGCAGTCGTCCAAAGAGGGTAAGCATCATTTCTTCTTTATTAGAGCCCTTGACGCCTTGGTGAATAAGCTTTTGGGTGAAAAGGAACCCGCCGAAGATCCGCTGGATTTGGTGCAGTATAGCCTTCATTTGAAACCGATTCTGGAACCTGAAGATTCTAATGGCTAAGACTTATGTAATTCTCGTGGCAATTGCCGCTGTGGTGCTGGGTATCTACTTTGCCCTGCCCGATAGGCATTTTTTTGACAATGTTTTTCCGCTGCATGATGGGGCGACGGTCTTTGAATATGACGACAAGGCCGATGGAGGATCTTCTGAGGTGACCTTCGCCTTGGCGGATTCGTCGCTTTCGTTTAGCTGTATGCTGGGCGCCGATACGGCCAAGAGTGCCTGGTGTGGACTTTTGTTTGACCTCAGTCAAGGTGACAAAGCGGAGTATCGCAACTGGACTTTTATCGATTCGCTTGTGTTTGAAGTCGAGTCTCAGGGAACCAAGGAAATCCTTGTGAAGGTGTGGACGTTCGACCCAGATGTGACTGACGCGACGAAGCCTCGTACATTCCGCTTGCTGATGAAGGAACTTTCGCTCTCTGGCGGTCGCGAACGCATTTCGATCCCCTTCGAACAGTTCTACACGCCGGACTTCTGGTTCGATGATGAACATGTCGACCGCACGCTCAACCGCCGTCACCAGGAAACCGTGGCGCGCGTAGAGATTGCTCCTGGCTGGAACCAGCCGCATGGAAAAAGCTTCTCGCTCAAAATCTACTCCGTTACCGCGAAAGGCGTGAGCAACTTTGCCTTTGGCGTGGTGATGTTTGTAATGCTTGGGCTCATGATTGTGGCAATTGGCCGCACCCATTCGTTCCACAAGGATAAGCTGGAATCGGACAAATGAATTGCCTCAAAAAAATTGTGATTGCGTCCGTTGCCTTTGTGGTGCTGCTTGCGGTTTGGGTGGTCCTGTTCGTTCAATTTCGGGCGACAGAACAGGTGCTGTTCCCCGGAGGCACGTATCAGGTCTATGCGGTGTCCGACACGACGGTGGGAGGATTCTCGAATGTGGAACTGACCCAGACGGATTCGGTGATTTCGGCGCGGGTGAATATCCGGTCGGGCAAGGCCTACCCCTATGCGGGAATGGGAATCAACCTGCTCTCGGTAAACAATCGGCCTGCTTCGGGATTCTTTGACTTTTCGGATTTCGATTCGCTGGTGATTGACGTCGAAACGGAGCGGATGCTCCGCATCGGTGTGAAAATCCTGAACGATGACCCCGTCTATAGCCAGAAGAATGTGTACCAGACTTATCGTCCCATGGTGGCGCAGTCGCCTGTGGGAAAAAATGGTGCCGCAATTTCGATGCTTGACTTTAAGGTGCCCGAATGGTGGCTCGCCATGCAGGGACTCGAGAAGGATGACGGCCTACGCTACATGAACCGTGGCATGTATTTCGAAATCTGCAATGGCGAAGGCACGATGCTTGGAATTCCAGACGAGATTACCGTCCGCTCCATCAAGCTGTGGGGCGAGAACCGGAACTTCAAGGCGCTGATGATTGTTGCCCTGGTGGTGGTTCTTCTGATGTATGCCGGTGTGGTCGCCCTTGCTGTGCGCGACTCTGAAAGTTTTGCAAGACGCAGACGCGAAAGGCAGAATGACTTAAAATCACGTATGGCCCGTGCAGCTGAAATGCTGAAGACAACGGATCGTTCTGTTGCAGAAATTGCGATGGCGGTGGGCGCGAAAAATTCGACTGCTTTTGAAAAAGATTTTGTTCGTGTCTACGGAGTAAAACCCTTGTCTTACAGGAGGGAAAATGACTAGGTATTGGAGTTTAGACAGAGTCATGCGTTTTCTCAGGCTATTGCTCATAGCCTCTGTATGCATTGCGTTGGTGTATTACTTGCGGGGGGTGCTGTTTCCCTTTTTTGCCGCGTTCCTTATGGCCTACATCATGGACCCTGTGGTGAACAAGTTGCAACGGCGTGTGAAGCACCGGATTATTGCGGTGATCATTGTGTTGCTTGCGCTTGGATTGATCATTGGTGGGGGACTTCGTTTGTTCGTTCCCATGGTTGTAAGCGAAGTTCGGAATCTAGGAGTGCTCATAGCGAAGGTCTTCAACGATTCGGAATGGGCGTCTCGCATAGAGACCTTGATGCCGGGTGGCTTGTACGAGACGATTCACTCCTTGATCTCGTGGGACCAGTTGGCCGCATCCATGCAGCATCTAGACTTCTGGAGAGAAGTGCAGAATGTAGCCGGAAAGGTTTTGCCGGGGGCCTGGGGAGTTCTTTCCTACACGGGAACGGTTGTTCTGTGGTTTTCTGGCGCGGCTGTAATATTCATGTACCTGGTGTTCATCATGCTCGACATGCCGAAACTCCGCCGCGGCGTGTTTAGCCTGATTCCCGATAAATATGCAGATGGCGCCATTTCGTTTGCGAAGGAAACGGACCGCTTCATGGGAACCTATTTCCGAGCCCAGTCTCTTGTGGCGTTGACGGTGGGTGTCCTTTATGCTATAGGCTTTGGAGTCATGGGGCTTCCCATGGGGGTGGCGTTTGGTCTGTTCTCGGGTTCCCTGAACATGATCCCTTACTTGCAGCTCACGACGATTCCGTTGGCCCTCGTTTTGGCCGTGGTGCATGCCCTGAACACAGGAATGCCCTTTTGGGAAGTAGCCCTTATCATATGCTCCATATACCTGGTTGTACAGGTAATTCAGGACTTTTTCCTGGTTCCCCGTATTGTCGGAGGCTCAATGAATCTGCCGCCCGTGGGCATTCTTTTGTCACTGTCTGTGTGGGGTAAGTTGTTGGGCTTCTTAGGGTTACTTGTTGCAATCCCCTTTACTTGCCTGTGTCTGGTGTACATCCGAAAGCTTCAGCCGGATGGGCTCGAACAAGACGAGGATTTGCCCGAACCACCGCCCGAGGCCTGATTTCAAGGTCTTTCGGGAAATCGAGAAAAAAAACTTTTTTTTTTGAAAAGTTCCCCATGTGGCAAAAAAAAAGGTATAATATACGCATAACATTCTTAAACCTACTCAAGGAGTAAAAAATGAATAAGCAAGATCTCATCGAAGCCATCCTCGCCAACAAGGAAGCTGGCATTGAATCCAAGGCTGCTGCTGCTCGCGCCGTTGACGCCGTTCTCGACGGTATCACCGCTGGCATCAAGAAGGACGGTCTCGTTCAGTTGATCGGTTTCGGTACTTTCTCCGTTAAGGAACGTGCTGCTCGCGAAGGCCGCAACCCGCTCACCGGTGAAAAGATCAAGATCAAGGCTTCCAAGACTGTTTCCTTCAAGGTCGGTGCTGGCCTCAAGGAAACCGCTAAGAAGACCAAGATTAAGAAGTAATTTTGCTCTTAAAGCGATTTGCTTGCGCACTCGGAATTTTCCGGGTGCTTTTTTTTTGCCCTTGTCATTCCCGCGCAGGCAAAAATTTTATTTGCTATTTACTATCTTGTTGATTGTCAAATAATTAGGAGAGGCTTATGACTCGTAAATTCTTCGGCTTGGTCGCTGCGGCGGCATTGGTGTCTGTATTGGTGGGTTGCGGAAGCTCTAGTACGAGCTCCGAGGATGATGAATGCACGAAGCATCCGGATTCTGAGATGTGTCAGGAAGTCGACGAGGGTGAAGACGTCATCGAAGTGGATGAAGCGACCGATCCTATAGCTTTGTAGGAAATCTTTTTTACATTTTTTTGTCGCGCTCCGTTGCAAGGCGGTTTGCATTATTCTATATTTGCGCAAGTTTGAACCTTGAGCGAATTAGACAGGAAGATGAACAAAAATCTTGCAATGTCGAAGCCCCAGAGCTGCGAGACCTGCGCAATCCACTGCGCAACTGCAACGGGTTTTTCCAAGGTTGATAATTTTTCTGATTTTATTTTTGCTGGACTTTTTAGTTCAGCATTTTTTTTACCGGCATTGTCACCGCGCACTTGTTGCGCGGTCACCATTTTAACACAAGAGTTTAATAATTAAGCAATAAACGGAGATAAAAAATGAAGATTGAAGGCATCGACAAAGTCCTTATCATCGGTTCTGGCCCGATCGTGATCGGTCAGGCTTGCGAATTCGACTATTCCGGCACCCAGGCTTGCAAGGCCCTGCGCGAACAGGGTTACAAGATTGTGCTCGTGAACTCTAACCCGGCTACCATCATGACCGACCCGGTCATGGCCGATGCCACTTACATCGAACCGCTGAACGTCGCCCGCCTCACCCAGATTATCGAAAAGGAACGCCCGCAGGCACTCCTCCCGAACTTGGGCGGTCAGACCGGCTTGAACCTCGCCTCAGCACTCAGCAAGGCCGGCGTGCTGGACAAGTACGGCGTGAAGGTCATCGGTGTGAACCTCGACGCTATCGAACGCGGCGAAGACCGTGAAATCTTCAAGGAAACCATGCAGAAGCTCGGCATCGACACCCCGCGCTCCGGCATTTGCCACTCTGTGGAAGAAGCCGAAAAGATCGTGGCTGAAATCGGCTACCCGGTGGTGGTTCGCCCGGCATACACCATGGGCGGTGCAGGCGGCGGTTTCTGCTACAACGTAGAAGAACTCCGCACCATTTGCAGTAACGGTCTTGAACTCTCCATGACGCACCAGTGCCTCATCGAAGAATCTATCCTCGGTTGGGAAGAGCTGGAAGTCGAAGTCGTGCGCGATTCCAAGAACCAGATGATCGCCATCTGCTTCATCGAAAACATCGACCCGGTGGGCGTGCATACCGGCGACTCCTTCTGCGCAGCCCCGTTCCTCACCATCGACAAGAAGCTCGAAGAAGAACTGAAGGAAAAGGCCTTCAAGATTGTGGAATCCATCGGCGTGATTGGCGGTACCAACGTCCAGTTCGCTCACGACCCGAAGACCGGCCGCGTGGTGATTATCGAAATCAACCCGCGTACCTCTCGTTCCTCCGCCCTTGCTTCCAAGGCTACCGGCTTCCCGATCGCCCTCATTTCTGCAAAGCTCGCTGCAGGCCTCACCCTCGACCAGATTCCGTACTGGCGCGATGGCTCCCTCGAAAAGTACACCCCGAGCGGTGACTACGTGGTGCTCAAGTTCGCACGCTGGGCATTCGAAAAGTTCCGCGGCGTCGATGACTGCCTCGGTACCCAGATGAAGGCCGTGGGCGAAGTCATGGCTATCGGCAAGACCTACAAGGAAACCCTCCAGAAGGCTATCCGCGGTCTCGAAAACGGTCGTTCCGGCCTCGGCTTTGCGAAGGACTTCAACAAGAAGAGCAAGGAAGAACTCCTCGAAATGCTCAAGACCCCGAGCTCCGAACGCCACTTCCAGATGTACGAAGCCATCCGTAAGGGCGCAACCGACGAAGAAATCTTCGCTGCCACCTACGAAAAGGCCTACTTCGTGCAGCAGATGCGCGAACTCGTGGAACTCGAAGAAGAAATGCTCAAGACTCCGGGCCGCCTGCCTTCTGACGAACTCCTTGTCAAGGCCAAGAAGGACGGCTTCAGCGACAAGTATATCGCGAAGATTCTCGGCATCCGCGAAAAGGACGTGCGCAAGAAGCGCACCGAACTCGGCGTGGTCGAAGGCTGGTGCGCAGTGCCGGTGAGCGGCGTGAAGGACCAGTACTACTACTACAGCACCTACAACTGCAAGGACGAATCTACCGCCAGCACGAACCCGAAGAAGATCATGATTCTCGGCGGTGGCCCGAACAGAATCGGCCAGGGCATCGAATTCGACTACTGCTGCTGCCACGCTGCAATGGCCCTCCGCGAAATGGGTTACGAAACCATTATGGTGAACTGCAACCCCGAAACGGTTTCTACCGACTACGATACCAGCGACAAGCTGTACTTTGAACCGGTTTCTTTGGAAGACGTTCTGCAGATCTATCATAAGGAAAAGCCGGCCGGAGTGATCGTGCAGTTCGGTGGCCAGACTCCGCTGAACATCGCCCGCGCTTTGAGTGACGAAGGTGTCAAGATTCTCGGTACGAGCATCGACTCCATCGATATCGCCGAAGACCGCGACCTGTTCCGCAAGATGATGGACCAGCTCGGCATCCCGATGCCGGAAAGCGGCATGGCCACGAACATCGACGAAGCCCTCGCTTGCGTCAAGCAGATCGGTGGCTACCCGGTGATGATCCGCCCGAGCTTCGTGCTTGGCGGCCGCGGCATGGAAGTCATCTACGACGAAAACATGCTCCGCGAATACGTGGCGAAGGCCGTGGGCGTGACCCCGGACCGTCCGCTCCTCATCGACCGCTTCCTCCACAACGCTCTCGAATGCGAAGCCGACGCCCTCTCCGACGGTGAACACGTTTACATCCCGTCCGTGATGGAACACGTGGAACTTGCCGGTGTCCACTCCGGTGACTCCGCCTGCATCATCCCGCCGGTCACGATCACCAAGGAAAACTTGGCAACCATCAAGGATTATACCCGCAAGATTGCCGAAGCCCTCCACGTTTGCGGCCTCATGAACATGCAGTACGCTATCGAAGACGGCAAGGTGTTCGTCCTCGAAGCGAACCCGCGTGCCTCCCGCACGGTGCCTCTGGTCTCTAAGGTTTGTAACACGCAGATGGCCCGCCTCGCCACCCGCCTGATGCTTGGTGCCAAGCTCGAAGACCTCAAGCTCAAGGACAAGAAGTTCAACCACCATGGTGCCAAGGAAGCTGTGTTCCCCTTCGACAAGTTCCCGAAGGTGGACCCGGTTCTCGGCCCCGAAATGCGCTCCACCGGCGAAGTCCTCGGCCTCTCCGACGACTACGCCCTCGCTTACTACAAGAGCCAGGAAGCCGCAGGTTCCTTCCTCCCGAACGAAGGTGCCGTGCTGATTAGCCTCTCCGACAAGGTTAACTTGTCTGAACAGGCCATCGAAATCGGCAAGGAGTTCCAGAAGCTCGGTTTCAAGATTTACGCTACCGAAGGCACCGCCAAATTCTACGAGAAGGCCGGTGTCAAGTGCGAAGTGGTGAACAAGATCGCCGAAGGCCGCCCCAACGTCCTCGACATCATCCTGAACAAGCAGGTGAACCTCATCATCAACACGCCGTGGGCAAAGCGCGACGCCATCAAGGACGAAAGCGCCATCCGCAAGGCCGCCATCAAGTACAAGGTCCCCTACATCACGACCCTCGCCGGTGCTTACAACACCGTCAAGGGCATCGCCGCCGCTCGTAACGGCCATGGTGCTGTTAAATCTCTTCAGGAATATCATTCCAGTATTGAAGAGATTTAACTGAAGAGCCTGCAGGAATAGCGTGCAAGGCGAATGCCGCGACAGAGTGCTTGCACTCTGGCATGGCTGAGCCGAAGCCGCGGACGCCGTAGGCGTCAATACCACGCATCGATCGAAGAAGTGTAATAGGAGGAAGTAGACGGTAGACAGTAGGAAGTGGACGTCATTGCGAGAAGCCGCAAGGCGACGAAGCAATCCACTCCTCAAGTGTCACCCTGGAGCGTCCGTAAGGACGCGATAGGGCCCAAAAACATCAAAGACCGTAGCAGTAAATGCTGCAGTCTTTTTTCTTTCCCGCAATAATCTATTTTTCTGACATAAGTTAGGAGGTCTTTGTTTATGAAAATGTGGCGCAAGTTTAGTATCATCATATTTAATGTTGGTTTAATGATGCTTTCTGCTTGTTCGGATGACAATCCAGAAAATCCTGCCAATGAAATTGAAATCGGCGAGGAAAGTTCCTCGGATGGTTTTATCTATAGTAGCTCTGCTCATGAAATGTTTGATGAATCTAGTTCAAGTGAAAATGTATTTTCAAGTTCCATTGAACAGTCAATATCTAGCAGTTCTGTAACTTCCAGTTCTATGAACGAAAGTTCATCGTCTGTATGGTATTTAAAAGAGACTTTTAAAACCTGGTACGGAGACAATCTCGACTCTGTAGTGAAAACAGGAATCTCTGCATCGAAAGATGTTTATGTAAAGGGATCTGATTGGTTTGTTTTTGGCGATAGGGATATAGGTGGTTTTTCACAAATTGAGTTCCCGGATCCTGCTGTTGAAAACGCTCCCTATTTTTATTACAACTTGCTTCATAAATGTATAGGCTTATGTGCATCCTATGTGTTTAATCAAGAAGGTTTGAAAGAAACCCCGTTTGTGGGTTTTGGATTCTATATAGCGGACAAAGCGTCAAAAGATAGTTTGCTTGCGGCAGATGTTTCCGATTGGGGAGGGTTGTGCCTTGCATATAACTCTGGAACGGATTTAATTGTCGGACTGGAATCGCTCAATCAGGAAAACAGCGTTTTAGATAATCTGCCGTCTGTCCGTTTGCCGGCTTCCGTTGGACAGGTGGTAAATATTCCATGGGGAGATTTTTCTTCTGGAGCAGTATCTGTAGATGATGCCGTGAAAAATCTGTATGCCGTCAAATTTAAGTTCGTTGGTGAAAATGGGGATAACGGCTCTTTCAACATTCAATCCGTAGGTGCTTATGATGGAAACTGCAAGTTGAGTGTAAAAGCTTTGGATAGTATTCCAAAAGAAAAGAATAAAGTCGACGCTTTAAATGAAATCTTCAAGGAACCTGGAATTCAGCCAATAGCACCGTTTGAAACCTGGTATGGAGCAGATTCTGTTCATCGTGTAGATGCCGGCTTTGATACAGAATATGACAGTAAAGGAAAATGGACTTTTTCTGTGGCGTCTTGGAAAAGTGGAGTATATTTTTTGAATGGTGGAGATGATTGGGACATTGAGGGCGCCATTGATTTATGCGGTGGAGTTTGCACAGTCTTTTCGCCTAGGGCAGAAGACGGAAACTGCGAACGATACATTAATATGCATTTCAGCATTGCCGGATATGATATGACCAAGGGCATAAATGGAGAAGCGGATGCGTCTTCTATGAAAGGCGTTTGTGTTGTATATACCTCGGATGTTCCTGTAACTTTGAGAATAGGCCAAGCCCAGAAGGTTTGGGCTGTGCGTGATTCGCGGCTTGATCCAGAAATTCAGATTCCCGCTAAGGCGATGGCTGGCGTAGAAAGAATCCGTTGGTCGGAGTTTAAAACACCTCCAGAAACATTCCCGCCCCTTGATGGTGAATTGGCCGCAACAAGAATGGTTGACTTTGATTTTGTCGTTTATGGATGCGGGTCCGATTCGTACGAGTTCAACATCATGGCCGTTGGACCCTATGATGGTTGCGAAAAATACGAAGAAATGAAATGATTCGTTGCGTAATTGACGGAACTCATCCCAATCTTACCCCCAAAAGCCCCGAAAGGGTGCTTTTTAACCAATTTTCGTGTTAAAACGGCGAAAAATTACGGACTAAAATGCGTGGGGCGGGCTTTTAGTCCGTAACGGACCGTGTTGACTTCGGCTGCGATTTTTTTTCGTCGGTCATGTTGGGTAGCCCGTTGCAGACGCTGTTTAAAGGTTCATGGAATGAAGGTGTTCATTATGTATCTGTTGAAAATACTACAATGACACCAAACAACTATCTTGTTTTGGCTCATAATGGAAGTGTTCTAAATAAGGTAAGGATAGAAAGATTCGCTTGACAGAAATATTTGTGGCAGTTGGCGTGGCTATTATGGTGCAAAATATGTAATGTGGGATGAAACCCAAGTTGTTTATTGCACTAAATTTTGTATCGATTCCATGGCCAATGTGCAATATAAAATAGTGTGCAAAACGGGTGCAGCTACGGACGCTATACGAAACTTGCCACTTCAGTAGCTTAGTTGAGTTATCCCCTTTGGGGAGAAGTGTCAAGTACAAGGTGCCTTACATCACGACCCTCGCCGGTGCCTACAACACCGTCAAGGGCATCGCCGCCGCCCGCAACGGCCATGGTGCTGTGAAGAGCCTGCAGGAATACCACGCAAGCATCGAAGAGGTGTAATGCGAATGTCATCCTGACCCTGAACTTGTTTCAGGGGAAGGATCTAAAACAATTGAAGGTCGTAGCAATGCTACGGCCTTTTTTGATGTTTTAGGAGTACAAAAAAAAGCCGCTCTGGTGGGTCTGTCTCGTCTAGAGACTTGCGGCTCGCGATTGCTAACTGGAACGGTTGCGACGCCGGCGCTTCTTATCCACCAGAAGGGCTCAATGATTAATATACCACTTTATTTCTAAAGTGGTACG
Source organism: Fibrobacter sp. (assembly GCF_045601785.1). Classification (GTDB taxonomy): domain Bacteria; phylum Fibrobacterota; class Fibrobacteria; order Fibrobacterales; family Fibrobacteraceae; genus Fibrobacter. The sequence goes on along the minus strand of NZ_JAZSAF010000056.1, from coordinate 31,187 downwards.
GTTTTCTTTAATTTCGATATTCCAACTTGGAATAGCCGGCGTTAGCCGATGAATCCATGCGGTTTGAATCCGAGGCCCTTTACGAGTTCGAAGTCCTTGCAGCTGTTGACGCCTGCGGTGGTGAGCATGTCGTCGGTGATGGCTGCGTTCGCGCCGCTCTTGAAGGCGCGTTTTCCGTCGTCGCCCAAGACGCCGCGGCCGCCCGCGAGGCGGATGAATGCCTTCGGGTTGATAAATCGGTAAATTGCCACGATGCGGCAGAATTCATCGTTCGTGAGTTTCGGGAGGTTCTCGTAGGGCGTGCCCGGAATGGCGTTCAGCACGTTCACCGGCGTGGACTTGACACCGAGTTTGCGGAGATCGAGGCACATGTCGATGCGGTCTTCCATCGTTTCGCCAAGGCCCATGATGCCGCCGCTGCAGATTTCAAGACCAGCGGCAAGGGCGTTTTGGAGTGCACCGATTTTGTCGTCGTAGGTGTGCGTGGTGCATACGTCGGGAAAATGCCTGCGGTAAGTTTCCAGGTTGTTGTGGAAGCGGGTGAGGCCTGCTTCTTTCAGCTTGTCGAACTGTTCCCTGTTCAAGAGCCCTGCCGAAAGGCATACGGAAAGCTTGGTTTCTTTCTTGAGGCGGCGAATGGCTTCGGAGATCTGTTCCACGTCGCGGTTCGAGAGCGTGCGGCCAGATGTCACGATGGAGTATCGCGGAATGCCTGCGGCTTCTTTCTTCTTCGCATCGGCTACGATTTCGTCGGCGCTGAGCAGCTTGTATTCGGGGGCGCCGGTGTGGTAGTAGCTACTCTGGGCGCAGTACTTGCAGTTTTCGGAGCAGCGACCGCTGCGGGCGTTCACGATGGAGCAAAAGTCAAAATCGTCGCCGTGGAATTTTTCGCGAATCTCGTTCGCGGCTTTCGTGAGTTCGTCGAGGTTTTCACCTAAAAGCTTGATTGCATCTTCGCGCGAGATTTCGTATCCTTGCAATACCTTTAACTTGAGATTTTCGATAAAAGACATGCTGCGCTCCTTGTTGCGCGCCCAAATATAGAAAAGTATCCTTGATTTGAAAGAGTTGTGAAAGGAATGTAAAGTCTGTGTAAAGTGATGTAAAGCCTTTGTAAAGTCCAGATAAAACCTTTGGAAAGTGCGATTTCTGAGTCTTGCACATCGCTCCGGGGCTTTTTACTTTAAGGTCCGTGAGGTTTTTATGACGACTTTTTATATCATTCTTGTGGCGATGTTGCTGATGCTTGCCCTGTTCGACTTGTTCGTGGGTGTCAGTAACGATGCTGTGAATTTTTTGAGTTCCGCCGTAGGAAGCAAGGCATTTAAGTATAAAACCCTGATGATCTTTGCTGCGGTAGGAGTTTTTTGTGGAGCCACCTTCAGCAGTGGCATGATGGATATTGCGCGGCATGGCATTTATATGCCCCAGTATTACACCTTCGCCGAACTCATGTGCGTGTATGCGGCGGTGATGTTTACCGATGTAATCCTCTTGGATATATTCAACTCCTACGGAATGCCCACTTCCACTACCGTTTCCATGGTCTTCGAACTGTTGGGGGCTTCGGTCGCTATAGCCAGTATCAAGATCCTGGGTGACGATTCCCTGGCTTTAGGGAACCTCATTAATACTTCCAAGGCCCTGACGGTGATTATGGGCATCTTCCTCTCGGTGGCCATCGCCTTTGTGGTGGGCCTTGCTGTGCAATATGTAACTCGCCTGATATTCTCTTTTGGCTACAAGAAAAAACTCCGTTACTTTGTAGGTATTTTCGGCAGCGTATCCCTTACCTCCATCTTCTACTTTATCCTTGTCAAGGGGCTCAAGAATATGAGTTTTGTGGGTGAAGGGTACAAGACCTTCCTCTCGGAAAACGAGATGTTCCTTATTATGGCCATGTTCGTGGGCTTTTTTGCGATATGCCATTTGCTCCATGCCGTTGGCGTGAACGTATTGAAGGTGATTATCGCTTTTGGTACCTTCTCCCTGGCACTTGCTTTTGCTGGAAATGACTTGGTGAACTTCGTAGGAGTGCCCCTGACCAGCCTCTCTTCTATGCAGCACTTGCTTAGCGATTCCGGTAATCCTCTAGATTACAATATGTCTTTCCTGTTGCAGTCGGAACCGGGACAGTGGTACCTTCTGATGATTGCGGGCCTTATCATGGTCCTTTCCTTGGTGTTTTCCAAAAAGGCGAAGAACGTGGTAAAGACGTCCGTTTCCTTGGCTGCCCAGAATTCCTCAGATGAAATTTTCGGAACTAACCCGGTAGCCCGGGCATTGGTTCGCGGATCCAATGCTGTAATCAAGTTCGTTTCTGGTCTTGTTCCAAGGAGAATTTCTAATAAACTTAATTCGCGGTTCGATACCAAGCAGATGATTTTGGAAGAAGAAGGAGCCGCCTTCGACCTGCTGCGTGCCTGCGTGAACCTGATGCTGGCTAGTTCCCTTATTGCACTTGGAACCTCTCTCAAGCTGCCCCTTTCCACCACTTATGTGACTTTCATGGTGGCCATGGGTACAAGCCTTGCGGACAGAGCCTGGAACAGGGAAACAGCGGTGTATCGCATTACGGGAGTACTCTCGGTAATCGGTGGTTGGTTCTTGACAGCCTTTGCCGCCTTTGCCAGCGCCTCGGTGGTAGCCGTGGTTCTTCATCTGGGAGGACTTCCCGTGATTTTCGCGCTGTTTGCGGTGGTCATTTTTGTCCTGGTCAGGTCAAATTTGAAATACCGTGAAAACAGGAAGGATAAGACGGAAGAACGGTTTGAGAAAATCCTTGCTGCAAGTCCCGAAAGCAAGGTGTACCCGCTAATACAGGATTACAGTCGCGGAGAATGGAGTGAAATCCTTCGGTGGTGTGCAGATTGCTACGAAAAATTGCTAGTGGGCCTTTTACGTGAAGACCTGGGAGAACTCCGGTCGGTGAACAAGAAAGTGAAAATCTTGAAGAAACACGTGCAACGGAACCGACGCCATGGAACCCTTTGTACGGAAAGGCTTGCCCAGGAAGATTTGGTGGTAAAGAACTTTTTCCTGTATCAGGCCAACGATTTTATGGGAGATGCCCTGTTCAGTCTAGAACAGATTTCGTCTCCGTGCAAGAACCATGTGGATAACGGCTTTAGCCCCGTGGATAAGGAAAAGCGGAAGAAACTTTTGCGGGTGGCCGCCCATGTGAGACAGAAAATAGAATATACGGCCGATATGGTGGAATCTATGGATTTCAGCTGCTATGACGATGTGCGCAATCAATTGCGCGAAGAAGGCTCCAAAATTTTCAGTGAACGGAAAGCGGAAATGATGAAGGCAAGTTCAGAAAATATCAGGGCGGAAATCCTTTATTTAACTATTCTTTACGAGTCCTGGGCTTTGTTGGACTCGGTAGGATCCGTGGCCAAGGCCAGCAGGAAGTTCCTAACCGTAAAGCAATGATTTTGCAGGATGCCCTATGATATATATTGTTGAAGATGATGCCGAAGTCCGGGAAATGGAAGCTTACGCTTTAAAAAGTAGCGGTTTCGAGGTATTGGCCTTTGATTGTGGCAAGGCCATGGATGAACAGGTGAAGGTCAATGTGCCGGATTTGTTTATTCTGGATATCATGCTTCCTGGAGAAGATGGCCTGAGTATCCTCAAGCGTCTGCGAAGCCAGGAAAATACAAGGGATATTCCGGTCATCATGCTTACGGCAAAGGGAACGGAACTGGACAAGGTAAAAGGTCTGGACTTGGGTGCCGATGACTATATGGCAAAGCCTTTCGGAATCCTGGAACTGATTTCCAGGGTGCGGGCGGTTCTCCGTCGTTCTGATCGGGGGGCCGAGGAATCGGAGGTATCGGAAATTTTTTCTGTCGGCAATGTGGAATTGGATGATAGGCGCCACCTGGTACGGGTAAAAGGGAATGCGGTCGACTTGACCTTTAAGGAATATGAATTGCTGAAATTGTTGATGTCTCACCCTGGAATGGTCTATTCCCGTCAGCAGATTCTGGAAAAAATATGGGGCATTGATTTTGATATGGACACGCGCACTGTGGATATGCACGTGAAAACCCTCCGGCAGAAGTTGGGGGACCAGGGGTCCATCGTACAAACCGTCAGAAACGTAGGGTATAAGGCGCTATGAAAAACAGTATCCGGTTCAGTTTGATTTACGTGGGGGTGCTCGCGGCACTCTTTGCTGTGTATTTTACTGCGCAGGTTTTTGAGAATGAAATGTCAGAACAACTGAAACGGGACCTGCGTGAAACGGCGCACCTTATCGAAGTCTCTTACGGCAAGATGGATTCGACCGATGGTGGACCCATTGCGAACTTGTCCGCCTTTTCCAGTAAAAATTTGCGTATTACCTTAGTGGGCAGTGACGGTAAGGTCATCTACGAAAGTGATGCCGAGGCCGGCAAGATGGAAAATCACCGGAACCGCCCCGAAATCATGGATGCCTATGCTAAGGGCTTCGGTGAAAATCTTCGCTATTCCGTGACCCTGAACGCCAAGGTGTATTACTTTGCGAAACGCCTTGCAGACGGGAATATCTTGCGTCTGAGCCGCCGTCAGGCGAGCCTCCACGAGTCGGTGTCCAAGACCATGCCTTACCTTATCGCACTGTTGACAGCCGTGGTCGTTGTGTCGATCCTGATAGCGATCGGCTTGAGCCGCGCCTTTGTGCGGCCGGTGCAGAGGCTTGCCGACAACTTGGGACAGCCGGAATTGATGGACGACGAGGGAATCTACAAGGAAATCGCTCCGCTCGTGAAGACAATCCGTAAACAGAACCGGGAATTGCAGCTGACTGTGGAACAGCTTTCGTTGGAAAAACTGAAAACCGCCCAGATGCGTGACGAGTTTACCGCTAACGCCTCCCATGAACTTAAAACGCCCCTCACTTCGATTTCGGGTTACGCGGAACTCATCGAAAACGGGATGGCCAAGCCTGAAGATGTAAAACTCTTTGCAGGCAAGATTCACAAGGAAGCGAACCGCTTGCTGTCTATCGCCAATGACATCATGACTCTTTCGAAACTGGATGCGCCGGGCGAATCGACGCTGGATTTAGGTGAAACGGTGAAACTGTGGCCCCTTGCCTGCAGCTGTGTAGATGAACTATCCTTCAATGCCGATAAGAAGGGGGTCCAGGTTTCGCTGAAAGGCGAAGAATCCTCCCAGGTGCAAGGAAACCGCCGACTCCTTTTTGAAATGCTGTACAACCTAGTTGACAATGCCATTCGCTATACGGAACAGGGCGGCAGCGTCCAGGTCCTTGTCAAGGAAAAAGCTCTAGTCGTAAGGGATACGGGCATCGGTATTCCCGAAGAAAATCAGCCACGCATCTTTGAACGCTTCTACCGCGTCGACAAGAGCCGCTCCAAGGCTACCGGCGGCACCGGTCTCGGCCTCGCCATCGTAAAGCATATTGCCGAAGTGCACCACGCACATATTTCCCTGAAGTCCGTTGTGGGCGAAGGTACCGAAATCAGCGTGGAATTTGGATAAAATCCGAAAACGAACATGGCTAAAGACTTTCCTTGTTGCAACAAAAAAAGCCCGGCGGTGAGGCCGGGCGAATTTCATCAAGACTTGACGCTTACTTGCTAAACGGCGTCATCACTTGCCATAGGACTGCTTTGTGAGCGTGCAGGCGGTTTTCTGCTTCTTCAAAGCTCATGTTCACGTCGAGATTGTCCATCACGGAGTCTGTGATTTCTTCACCGCGGTGAGCCGGCAGGCAGTGGCTGACCTTGCAGTGTGCCGGAGCAAGCTTCAGGAGTTCGTCGTTGATCTGGAACGGCAAGAAGTGGCTCTGCTTGGTGGCCTTTTCGCCTTCCTGGCCCATGGAGACCCACACGTCGCTATAGAGAATGTCGGCGTCCTTGACGGCTTCCTTCGGATCGTGGAATACGCGGTACTGGCAGCCGTGTTTCTTCAAGCCTTCTTGAGCTTCTTCGACCACCTTGGCGGGCTGTTCGAAACCCTTCGGGCAGGCGAGCGTGAAGTTCATGCCCACCTTGGAGGCGAGGGCGAGGAAGGAGTTGGCCACATTGTTGCCGTCACCGATAAAGGCGACGGTCTTCGGCTTACCGTCGGCATTCTTGAATCCGCCGAGGTTTTCCTTGATCATCTGGGCGAATGCGATTGCCTGGCACGGGTGGTAGTCGTCGGTGAGGGCGTTCACGACCGGCACGCTACCGTATTCGGCGAGCTGTTCCACCAGGTCCTGCTTGAAGCAGCGGACCACGATGGCGTTTACCCAGCGGCTGAGGCAACGCGCCACATCCTTGACGCTTTCGCGCTTGCCAAGGCCAATGGAATCGGGGGCGAGCAACACGGCGTGGCCGCCGAGCTGGTTCATGCCCACCTGGAAGGTGGTGATGGTGCGCAACGACGGCTTCTCGAAGAACATGGCAATGTTCTGACCATGCAGGCGGTCGGACACCTTGCCGGCGTGAACCTCGGCCTTGAGGCGGGAGGCGATTTCTACGGTTTCGAGGATTTTTTCTTCGCTCCAGTCCATGAGGCGGAGGAAGTGCTTGTTGCGATCAATCATTTTGATTCCTTTGGGCAAGCCCTATAAAAAACAAAAAAAGTAAAAAACGGAGCTTTTACACTCCGTCTTTAACAGGAAATCACAATAGAATGCTAACGGATATTAGCGAAGTTTCTTTTTGTGACGGTCACGACGACGGCGCTTCTTACGCTTGTGAGTCGCAATCTTCCTGCGCTTTCTTTTCTTTCCGCAAGGCATGTTGTTTCTCCGTTAAGGGTTAAACTTAAAAATGTGTCTCCAAATAGAGAAAATTTTAGGGGCTTTGTCAAGGGCAAGTTGCCCCCAAAACAGATAAAAATATGCAAAAAAAGCGTGTAAAAACCCCCGACTTGCGCCGGGGGTTCGGGTGTGTGTCTTTTTATAGGAAGTTTTAATTCAACGTGGGCGTCGTCCAGTCAATCCATTCAGACTTGTTCCACTTGATTTGCTCAGTGTTCTTGCTGTAATCAATTTTACCAGTCTTAGTATCCTTGCCGAATAGGAACTTGTTCATGAAATCCTTGACTTCGTCAAACTGTCCACCCGGAAGAGCGCAATGGTCGTGACCGCCTTCCTGGCTGTAGGTGTAGTTTTCCGTCGCTCCGAGAGCCTTGTAGGTTTCGAGAGACGCCTGGCCGCAGTAGTTCGACGGTACTTCGCCAAGCCACTTTTGACCTGCATTGTCAAGGATGAGGAGTGCTCGCGGAGCGACCATGCTCACGAGCATGTGCTGGTCGAACGGGAGCGTGTTTTCTTTACCTTGGTAGTTCCTGAAGGAGGAAATCATCCACCTGCCTTCGGTCGCAGCACTGCTCAAAGGCTGCACAAAATCGGTTCCCTTCTGCTTGTTGACCTGGGCACCGACGCGCCAGAGAGAGGCTCCGCCGGAACCAGATTCTTGCGGGATTGTGAGCGCAATACGTTCGTCAAACGCACCCACAGCGAGTGTGCCCTTGCCCCAACGGGAGCAGCCCGTCATAGCGAGGTGATGCACGTCGATACCGGCTTCAGGAGTCTTTTCGAGAGCGTCGATAATGCGGCTCACAGCCCAAGCCCAAGCGATGATAGTGCCCTGTCCCTGGTTGTAGAGTTGGAAGAACATACCACCGCCGTTTTCAGGAGCGACGTCGTCCGGATTGAAGGAAATCTTGGCAATATCAAGGCCATCCGTAGCCTGCCCAAGGCTTCCGCAGAAGCCCATGAACCCGCCGCCAAAACCGATGAGGGCCGGCTTCGGCTTGTCCTTGGTGCCGGCATTCTGAATGCTCACGGAGAAGCTTCCGGACTTGCCCTTGTCGGTCACCTTGATGGTGAGCTTGCCGCCGGAATAAGTCCCTTCGACCTTATCCGGATTGCGCGGCTTGGTGCCGAACATAATCTTTTCGTACATCGCGCCGATTTCTTCGCGGCGGCACTTCCATTCGTCCTTCGAGGAAATGCGCTTGCCATCGAGACCCATGAACGGGTCGGGCAGCTTCGCGTTGTTCACACTCGTCGGGATGTTGCCAATCTGGCATTCGCTGCGGTGATCTTCCACAAAGTCGCTGCCCGGTGTCGGCGGAACGACTTCTTTTTCGCTGGAACTGGAAATGTCCGAATCGGTAGCGGAAGAGCTGCTGCCCCAGTGATGGTGGTGGCTGCTCGACGATTCTGCAATCGGATTGGAGTCCGAAGACCCGAGCTGCGGCACTCCGGCATCGCTTGACGATGTGGGGGCGTTTGGATCAACGGGTTGATTCGGATCCAGCGGGTTGTTGGGATCCAGCGGGTTGTTCGGGTCAAGCGGATTGTTCGGGTCGCTTGGGTTCTGGTTTGCAGCAGAATCGGTCCCTGGATTCTGCTGGTTGGCCGCATTTGCCGAATCTGCATTAAATGCGCCATATTGGTCGATTAGACACTGCTCGGTGACACATTCTGTCGCGGCTGCATTATTTTCGTCGCCACAGGCCCAAAATCCGGCGGCTATTGCCACCGGCAAAAGAAACTTGATTTTTTTCATAATAATTAATCCAACCCCATGCGAACATAGTGAATTCTACATTCCCATGTACAAATAAAATAAATTCAAAACATGCAAAGAGTGCACTATGTAAAGTGTTTTCCGTTGTTTGCCTTAACAACACCGGGAGCATTTGATCTGTGCCGCGACGATGGCAAACATCATGATGGCACAACCGCAGAGTTCTCGTGCCGAAAGCTGTTCTTTTAGAATGGCCCAGCCCGCAAGTACGGCGAATACCGATTCAAGACTCATCGTGAGTGAAGCAATGGTGGGGCTCACCTTGTCCTGTGCGACAATCTGTAGCGTATAGGCGATGCCGCTCGAAAAGAATGCGGCAAAACATAACCCTGCGACGGCGCGCGGATTGGCAAACGCAGCGGCAACCGAGCTAAAGTCCATTTCCGGAAACTTGAGGTCAAAAATAATCATCAGCGGTGCGGTCAACACGCCGACAGTCAAGAACTGTATTGCTGAAACGCGAATGGGGTCAACGTGATTCGCGAACTTGTCGATGACAAGGATGTGAAATGAAAAGGCTAGCGCACAAAGTAACGACACTCCGTCGGAAAGTTCCAGCGAAAGACCTTCCTTGATGCAGAGCAAGTAAAGTCCGACGGTGGTCATCGCGACGCAAATCCATGTCTTTGCCGAAATGCGGTGTCCGAGAATGAGCCTTACGACTGGCACGAGCACGATGTAGCATGCTGTCAGGAATCCCGCCTTTCCGGCAGGAGTGCCAAGGAACATCCCGAGCTGTTGCAGGTTCATGGCGGTACAAAGGGCGAGCCCGTAAAGGAATCCAGCTTTCCAAAGAAGCTTGGTTTCGGCGGGGGAGCGCGGCTTGCGCGGACTTTTCCCGAAAAAATCGAGCAACTTGAAAACTAAGGCTAGGAAACCTGTGGCGATAAAACAGCGAATGCACGAAAAGGCGAACGGCCCAAAGGCGTTGCCTTCAATCTGGGCGACAAAGCCCGACCCCCAGATGAAGGCGGTTAATACCAGTAAAAGACTGTAGCCGAAACTTGCCATGCGTGCATATATAGAAATTTTCTATTTTTGGGAATGTGAAGAAAAATTTGGAAAAATCGGCGCCTAAGTCCAAGCGCGAACCTTTCAGTTTCGTGGTCGATGTGGGGAATTCCCACACGGTTTTGGGCATTTTCAAAGGCGACAAGGTGGTGGACCATTGGAGGCTTACCACCCGCAAGGAAACAACGAGCGACGAGGTGATGAACCGCATCGGCGGTCTTATCCGGTTTTCGGAAATCAAGCCCACGGCGATTACGCATGTGGGTCTTTCGACGGTGGTGCCCGCTCACGAACGCCCATGGATCAAGGCGCTGCAGACACTTTTAAAGCGCCCGGTGCAGGTAGTGAGTTCCAAGAACTGCCTCGGTTGCCCCATAGCCTACCCGAACCCGGCGTCGCTGGGTGCCGACCGCCTGTGCAACATCATTGCGCTGCGCGATCGCGGCTACAAGGACGCCATCGTGGTGGACATGGGGACGGCGACCACCTTCGACGTGATGAAAGACGGCGGCTTTGCGGGTGGTATCATTATTCCGGGTATCAGTGCGAGCTTGGATGTACTGACCGAGAAGGCGGCTCGCCTTTTGCCGGTGAGCATCGAGTGGCCGGACCATGTGATTGCGAACAACACCGACGACGCCATCCGCGCAGGTCTCCTGTACGGGTTTATGGCGGAACTTGAGACTCTTGTCGAAAAGATCAAGGCCGAGATGGGCAAGAAAAAGGTGCCTGTGTTTGCGACGGGTGGCTGGGGCCAGATGGTCATGGGGCACAGCAAGGTGATTGACACTTACGACCCGTACCTGACCTTGAACGGGGTTCGCCTTGTGGCGCTTCGTGGAAATGGTGCGGCCGAAGTCGAAGACACCGACGATTAGAATTTGACGAAAGAGGATATATGCGTTGTCTAGTTACTGGGGGAGCGGGATTCTTGGGAAGTCACCTGTGCGAGCGTCTCTTGAACGACGGCCACGAAGTGATTTGCCTTGACAACTACTTTACAGGTCGCTTGGTGAACGTCGACCACCTGCGCGACAATCGCCGCTTCGAACTCATCCGCCACGATGTGACGGAGCCGATCCTCTTGGAAGTGGACCGCATCTTTAACTTGGCGTGCCCCGCGAGCCCAATCCATTACCAGTTCAATCCGGTAAAGACCATCAAGACGAGCGTGATGGGCGCCATCAACATGCTCGGCATGGCGAAGCGTGTGAAGGCCCGTATTCTGCAGGCTTCCACCAGCGAAGTCTACGGTGACCCGGCAGTGCACCCGCAAACGGAAGACTACTGGGGAAACGTGAACCCCATCGGTATCCGCAGCTGCTACGACGAAGGCAAGCGCGTCGCCGAGACCCTGTTCATGGATTACCACCGCCAGAACAACGTGGACATCCGCATCGTTCGAATTTTTAACACCTACGGACCGCGCATGCTTATGAACGACGGCCGCGTGGTCAGCAACTTTATTGTGCAGGCGCTCAAGGGCGAAGATATCACCATTTACGGTGACGGCAGTCAGACGCGCAGCTTCTGCTACGTGGACGACCTCATCGAAGGCTTTGTCCGCATGATGAACCAGGACAAGATTATCGGACCGGTCAACATCGGAAACCCCGGCGAATTCACGATGCTTGAACTCGCGAAGGAAGTGCTTGACCTTACAGGTTCCAAGAGCAAGATTGTGTACAAGCCGCTGCCCGGTGACGACCCGAAGATGCGCCGCCCCAACATCGACCTTGCAAAGTCCGCTCTCGGCTGGGAACCGACGATTCCCTTGCGCCAGGGCCTCGAAAAGACGATTGTGTATTTTGACAAACTTTTAAAAGATTCTAATCCTTAACCCTTCAATCCTATGGCCACGAAAAAAATTTCTCTCACGGGCATCAAGCCCACCGGCACTCCTCACCTAGGTAACTATCTGGGCGCTATCCGCCCCGCTCTTGAACTTTCGAAAACCTACGATACGGTCTACTTCATTGCGGATTATCATGCTTTGACTACCGTGCAGAACGGTGCAGAGATGCGTGCGAACATCTACAAGATTGCCGCCACCTGGCTTGCGCTGGGACTCAATCCCGAAGAGGGCCTGTTCTACAAGCAGAGCGACATTCCCGAAATTTTCGAACTCAGCTGGGCTCTCAGCTGCTTTACGCCGAAGGGTTTCATGAACCGCGCCCACGCCTACAAGGCGAAGGTCGAAGCGAATAACGCCGCTGGCGAAGATCCTGATGCCAACGTGAACATGGGCCTCTACTGCTACCCGTGCCTGATGGATGCCGATATTTTGATGTTCAGTGCTGACATTGTGCCGGTCGGTAAGGACCAGAAGCAGCATGTGGAATTTGCCCGCGATATCGCCATCAAGTTCAACAAGCATTTTGGACAGGATGTGTTCACGATTCCGGAACCGGTGTTCCAAGAAACCACCGGTATCATCCCCGGTCTCGACGGTCGCAAGATGAGCAAGTCCTACGACAACGTCATCGACATCTTCCTGGAAAGCAAGGCTCTCAAAAAGAAGATTGGCAAGATCGTGACGAACTCCCAGGGCATCGAAGAACCCAAGGATCCGGACACTTGCAATGTGTTTAAGTTGTACAAACTCTTCGCGACTCCGGAACAGACCGAGGCTCTCGCTGCCCGCTACCGCGCAGGTGGCATGGGCTGGGGACACGCCAAGCAGGAACTCCAGAATGTTCTCGAAGAACACCTGGGCGCTGCCCGCGAAAAGTACTTCTACTTGCTGAACCACACCGAAGAAATCGACAAGATTCTTGCTTACGGCAAGGAGAAGGCTCGCGTTAAATCCAAGGCGATGATGGAAAAAGTCCGTGCCCTGTTGGGCACGTATTAATAAGACCGCTCGGTCTAATGCAGCGAAGTCCGTACCCTGGAGCCCTCGCTCTCGCCATCACGACTCGTTAATACGAGTCGCTTATGGCTCACGGAGTTCGCCTATAAACTTGTTTCTTGACGAATTTGATTTCGAATTTGCCGGTTTAATCTACTTGATTAGACCGGCTTTGTATTTCATCTTCAAAATTCTTGCAGATGATTCTTCAATGCGCTCGCGGTAGTATTTACTTTGTTTAGAAAGTGCTGCAAGGTAATTCACCATTTCAACGGCCTTTTGCGGGTAGGTGATCATGAACATGTCGTTCCCTGCCATGAGTGCCGTTCGCACGAGTTTCCTGAAGTCCTTGGCGGGGTAGTTCTTGCTGCGGACGCGTTCGTTGCCGCTCACCCAGGCACGCAGGCTTACGCCCCACAGGTCGTCGGTCAATATGACTGTTTCGGGAGACATGTCGCGGGCCATTTTCACAATCTTCGGTTCGAATACGGCTGGGCGGCTGGAGATGCGCACAAAGCTCACGCTGCTCATCATGGTCACGGGAATGTCGCTCGAAAGCGTCCTGAAAAATTCCACGTTCTTCGCGACTTTTGCCTTGGGTGTTGAACTCACGGCAATTTGGTGGTCGCTGTTGGTCCAGGAATCGTAACCGGGGAAATGCTTCGATACACAGGCCACGTTGCTTTCGCGCATGCCCTGCACAAAGGCTCTCACCTTGGGGGCGTTTGTGGTATCTTCGCCCCAAGAACGCTTCGATTCTTCCATAAAGGAATGCTTGCCGTGGCTGTCCTTGGCGGGGTCGAGCACCGGAGCCAAGTTCAGGTTGATGCCTACGCTGTCGAGTACGGCGCCGATCCTTTGGGCGAGCGCGCGGATGGAGTCTTCACTCATGGTGCGCATCTGTTTTGCGCTCGGCGTATGTTCCCACTTGGGTGAAATCACCGAGATGCGGTTTACGAGGCCGCCTTCCTGGTCAGCAGCCACCAGCGGCTTGATTCGCATGGAATCGTTCACGGTGCGGATGTTTTCGGTGAACTTGTCCAGGTTTTTCAGGTGATTTTTCATCACCAGGTATCCGCCGAATTCGTGCTCGAGCATGAACGATGCGGGCGTCATGTACACCATCACCATTTGTGCCGCCTTCTGCTTGATAGAGAGCGAATCCCACAGCGGCAAGAGCTCGCGGGGGAGCCCGTAAGGTGTTTCGACTTCTATCGATTCCGTGAGCGAGTTCAGCGGAACAAACCTATAATCGGGCAGAGAATCCTCCGCCTGAACAAAGGCAAAAGCCGCAAGAAAAATGGTGACTGCTCTTTTTAGGTGCATGCCGCGGGCTACTCTGCCTTCTTCTTTCCAAAGCGTCTCGGCTTGAATTCGCGGGGCGGGAAGTCGAACTTGATCTTGCCGCCTTTATCTAGATACAAGTAGGCGTCAAAGGTGCGGTGGGTCTTGTTGCTGCGGAAACCCTTCAAAAGCGTCGTCTTTTCGCCGGCGAGCATCTTCTTGATTTCTTCGAGCGGGATTTCTTTACCGAGCAAAATCTTCGGGAGCGTAATGCCGCTGGGTTCCTTCTTCAGGTAGGAATCGCTGACGTATCCGGTCATGGTTTCGTACACGGCGGCGCCATCGACCGGCGACCTGCCGACCTCGGCGCCGACTTCCACTTCTTCGGGCTTTTCGTCGAATACAAATTCAATCTTGTTTTCGTCATTGATAATCACCACAGCCGAGAATTCGGCGCCGCGCTTGCTGCGGAATCCGGTAAGCGGGCCGATTTTACGGTTGGTCAGGAGCTCGGTGATTTCTTCGGGGGTGAGCCTCTTGCCGCCAATCATCTTGCGGATGACGATTCCGTCTTCGGTGGTGTAGCGGCTCACGGTTTCAAAGACCTTCTTGCCGTTCACGGGGCTGAACGGGGCTTCGCCGGTGGTGCTTTCTTCCTTGAATCCCTTGATGTTTTTCACCATGGTGCGCGTCATGTCGACGATGCCTTCCATGAATTTTTCGCGGGTTTCCTTGCCCTTCTCGATTTGCTCCATTTTATATTCCCAGTTGCCGGTGAGTTCCGGGCTGGTGAGCGCTTCGATATCCATGGCCTTCAGCACCTTGATGAGGTCAAATGCCTTGGCGGTCGGAATCATGTCCTTGCCGTCGCGAACCACGTACTTGTCGCTGACGAGCTTTTCGATAATGGCGGCACGCGTTGCCGGCGTTCCAAGTCCGCGTTCCTTCATGGCGTCGCGGAGTTCTTCGTCTTCCACCAACTTACCGGCGCTTTCCATCATCGAAAGCAGCGTACTTTCAGTGTAGTGTGCAGGCGGCTTGGTAAAGTCTTCCTTTTCTTCGAGGGCGACCGTCTTGGCGGACTTGCCCTTGAGTGCCGGGATGTTCGATTCTTCGTCGCTGTCCTTGCCGTACACGGCCTTGAAACCCGGATCAATGAGCACCTTGCCTTCGGTAATAAAGGTTTCGCCTTCAACGGTCGTCACGCGGGTGGTGTTTTCGTACTTGGCGGGCGGGAAGAACACAGCGATGAATCGCTGGCAAATCATCGTGAAAATTTTCTGTTCGGCTTCGGTGAGTCCCGTGGGCATCACGCCGGTGGGAATAATGGCGAAGTGGTCCGAAATTTTGGAGTTGTCGAATACCTTGGGAGTCCTTACGACCCAGTTGTTCTTGAGTGCGGTCTCGGCGAATTTGGCGAGCGGGCCTTCGATCTTTCCGAGGGTAGCCCTCACGGGGGCCACATAGTCTTCGGGCAGGCAGCGGCTGTCGGTACGCGGGTAGGTGGTCGCCTTGTGGCGTTCGTACAGGGCCTGCGCAATCGAGAGGGTGGTCTTCGCGCTAAAGCCGAATCGGTTGTTCGCTTCGCGCTGTAAGGTCGTCAAGTCGTACAGCGGACCGCACTTCTGGAGCGAGGGCGCGGACGTTTCTTCGACGGTGCCGGCCTTGCCCTTGCATTTTTTCAAGATATCCTTGACTTTACTCTCGTCAAAAATCTGCTTGATTTTGTCCTTGCCGTCTTCCTTGTTGGCGGCGAACCACTTGCCTTGGTAGTGGCTACCGTCGTTGTCAAACTCGGCTTCCACGGTCCAGAACTTTTGTGGCACGAACTGCATGCGTTCTTCTTCGCGGTTCACAATGATGGCAAGCGTCGGGGTCTGCACGCGGCCACACGGGGTCACCTGGAACCCGCCCATGCTGCTGTTGTAGGCGGTAAGGCCTCGGCTTCCGTTCATGCCAATGAGCCAGTCGGCTTCGCTACGGCAAAGGGCGGCTGCCTTCAGGTTCTCCATTTCGGCGCCGTCGCGCATGTTTTCGAAAGCTTCCTTGATTGCGGCCGGGGTCATGCTCTGCATCCACAGGCGCTTGATGGTCTTGCCCGTGAACTTGCCCTTGAGCACGTACTGTAATATATAGAAGAAAATCAGTTCACCTTCGCGGCCCGCATCGCATGCGTTCACGATGGTCGTCACGTCCTTGCGCTTGATGAGTTTGCTTAAGGCGGAAAGCTGTCCGCGGGTGGCTGGTGTTGCGACTAGCGGGAATTCTTTCGGGAGCATGGGGAGCGTGCTCATTTCCCACTTCTTGTACTTTTCGTCGATATCTTTCGGGTCGGCGATTTCAACCAGGTGGCCGATGGCATGGCTCACGATGGTGGTGTCGCTTTCGTAGTGGGTCTTTTCGTTCTTGAAGTTCTTTTGGCCGAGTACGCGCACCAGGTCGAGTGCTACGCTCGGTTTTTCGGCGATAATCAGGGTCTTTCCCTCGATCGGGGCCTTTGTTGCTGCCTTCGTTGTCGTTTTCTTTGTCGTTGCTTTTTTTGTCGTAGTTGCCATCGTTATTTCCATTTAAATCGTCCGAACAGGCCGAAAAGCACGGCCAGCACGGTAAAGGGGGCGTGGATAAATTCTACAGGAATGCACCACTTGATCAGGTGCTCCTGCCTGAATATCCTGAGCCCGCGGAGTATTAAGATCAGGTCGCCGGCGCATTTTGCGACAAAGGCGATAAGTGTCGCGATAAAAATCTCGAAATTGAACGGCGAAAGCACCGCCGCGATACACTGCATGGTCAGGAACAGGAACACCATGCTGAGCACAAACACGATTTTAGGTGTATAATAGATAGTCTTCGAAGCCCAGCGCTTGCGCTGTTCCCAGAGTTCCTTCAAGGTTTCTTTGCCGTTCGTGGTCACGAAGGTGCTTTCTGCAATGCAGTAGCGCATGGCCCAGGGGCGGTCGGCAGCGAGTTTCTGCATCAAGAGGTCGTCGTCGCCGCTCTGAATCTTGATCACATTGTCGAACCCGTGCACGCTCTTGAAGAAGCTCTTGCGGTAAGCGAGGTTGTTGCCGGTACTCGTAAGCGGTAGCCTCATGGCGAGCCCAGCGGTGCCTGCCACGCGGTAAATCAGGGTTTCTACTGCCTGCATGCATATCAGCAGACTCGATTTTCCGGGAATCGTCGGAATGTAGGAGTGTCCTGCAACCAGTTCGATTCCCGGTTCGAATTCGGCGACAATCCCCGTAACCCAGGTGGGCTTTACGATGCAGTCGGCGTCGGTAAGGCAGAGGATTTCCCCTTCGCAGGCGTCAATCAGCTTCGAAAGGGCGTGCTTCTTGGGACTCACGCCTTCGGGAATATCCTTGATGGTCAGTACGTGCAGTCGCGGGTTCTTGGCGGCATACTCCGCTAAAATGGCTGGCGTATCGTCGTCACTCCTGTCGTCTGCGACCCACACATCCCACTGTCCGCGGTAGTCCTGCGCAAGCACCGAGTCCAGTGTCGCGCGGATGCCTGCCGATTCGTTGCGGGCCGAAATGAGTATGCTCACCTGCGGCGGCGGCTCCACATCGGAGTTCCCGGTGCGCACGGTGCCGAGTGCGCGGAAGAACCGCACCTCAAGGACTATATAGAATAGTCCGAACACGACCAAAAGGCCGATGACCAGGTATGTGAGCACCGTAAAAAACATTTCCGCGCAAAATTTAGTTCATCGGGACGGTTCCGAAAAAAATGAACCGATGAAAACGGCGCTTTTTTTTGCAGCACCTGCGTTTTTCTCGCAAAAAAGGCAAAATTATATTTATATTACATTCCAAAAAAGAGGTTTAAGATGAAATTGAAAACCTTGATAAAAAAATACAATAGTGCCAATTTGGTGCTTCGAATTGCCATTGCGATTATTCTAGGTGCGCTCTTGGGGTTGTTCTTTCCGACGCAAAAATGGATTAGTGAATTCGGAGTGCTGTTCGTGGGGGCGCTCAAGGCTGTGGCGCCTGTGTTGGTGTTCGTCATGATCATCTGCTCTTTGGCCACCGGTAAGTCCCGCTTGGATCGCCGCTTTGGTCGCGTGGTCAGCTTGTACTTGGTAAGTACCTTGCTTGCGTCGTTTGCAGCGTTTTTTTCAAGCCTCTTGTTCCCGCAGAATCTGGATTTGAACGTATCGGCCGATGGGTCGGTGGTTCCTGCCGATATTTATGAGATTTTGCATAATTTGTTGGTGAATGCGGTGTCGAATCCGTTTGCCGCCATTTCTGACGCTAACTATATAGGCATTCTTGTTTGGGCGGCTTTCTTGGGGCTTGCTATCAAGAAGATTGCGAGTCCGGTGACGTTTACCGTGCTGCAGGATGTGTCCAATGCGGTTTCGATGGTGGTTCGCTGGATTATCAATTTGGCCCCGTTCGGTATCATGGGTATTATGTATACCTCGGTTTCTACGAACGGAATCGGAATTTTCAAGACTTACGGTTCGCTCATTCTGGTTCTTGTGGGAACCATGCTTTTCGTGATGCTTGTTGTGGTGCCGGCTCTTGTAGGACTTGTGTTGCGCCATGACCCGTATCCGCTGGTACTCAAGTGCCTTAAGAGTAGCGCTGTGACGGCGTTCTTTACCCGTAGTTCTGCGGCTAACATTCCGGTGAACATGGCCCTTTGCAAAAAGCTGGGGCTGGATAGCGAGTTCTATTCGGTGTCGATTCCGCTGGGAGCGACCATCAATATGAGCGGCGCAGCAATCACCATTACGGTAATGACGCTTGCGACGGTGCATACGCTTGGAATTCCGGTAACGCTGACTTCGACATTGATTGTGTGCATACTTGCCACGATTGGCGCCTGCGGTACCAGCGGTGTAGCGGGCGGTTCACTCCTCTTGATTCCATTGGCTTGCGCCCCCTTTGGCATTTCGACCGATGTCGCCATGCAGGTGGTGGCCGTAGGCTTTATCATCGGTGTTGTCCAGGATAGCCTCGAAACGGCCTTGAATTCTTCGACCGACGCCATCTTTACGGCGACTGCCGAATACCGCGCCTGGCAAAAACAGGGAAAGCCCTTGCCCGAGGAATTTTTCAAGAAAGAAGAAAAAGCTGCAGAAGAATAGCGTCGTGAATAGCGCCGTGTATTGCGTCGCTATTTCAGCGGGTTCTTGTCGCTCTTGTACCACTTCATGAATTCGGCGATGCCGCTATGCAGGCTCCAGTGGGGCTTGTAGCCGCACTCGGTTTCAAGCTTCGTGGTATCGGCGTTCGTCTGGTATACATCACCCGGCTGCATCGGCAAGAATTCCTTCTTGGCGGGCTCGCCGTAGGCACTCTCGATTTCGGCGATGAAATCCATCAGCTTTACCGGGTGGCTGCAGCCGATGTTGTAAATCTTGTAGGGAACGCCGTTTGCGCATTCCGCAGCGACAGGCATGTGGTCGAGCGTGTGGATGGTGCCCTCGGCGATGTCGTCGATGTAGGTAAAATCGCGGATCATGTCGCCGTTGTTGAACACCTTGATGGGTTCGCCCCTGGAAATAGCGCGGGCGAACAGCATGGGGCTCATGTCGGGCCGTCCCCACGGCCCGTATACGGTAAAATACCGTAGACCCGCGACGGGCAGGTTGTAGAGCTTGCTGTAGCTGTGGGCCATGAGCTCGTTGCTCTTCTTGCTTGCGGCGTAAAGGCTCACCGGGCAATCCACCTTGTCGTCTTCGCTGTAGGGCACCTTGCTGTTGAGCCCGTACACGGAACTTGACGAGGCGAACACCAGGTACTTGACCTCGTTATGGCGGCAGGCTTCCAGGATGTTCAAGAAGCCGACCATATTGCTTTGCAGGTAGGCGTAGGGGTTCGTGATGGAGTAACGCACGCCCGCCTGTGCGGCGAGGTTTACCACCTTGTCAAACTTTTCTTCGGCAAAGAGCTTGTCGAGGCTCTCCTTGTCGTCGATGCTCATCTTTGCAAATCGGCAGTTGCTGTACTTGCCACTCTGTACCATGGCGCCGTAGGTAAAGTTGTCGCCAGGCTGCTCGATGCCGCCTTCGCGGAGACGCCCGTACTTCAGGCGCACATCGTAGTAGTCGTTGATGTTGTCTAGGCCCACCACCTCATCGCCGCGTTCTGCAAGCATGAACATGAGCTTGGAACCGATAAAGCCTGCTGCACCTGTAACAAGAATTTTCATGTTAAAAAAGATAGTTATTTTTGTGCCGATGTCCACGGTCATTCTCTTCAACAAACCCTTTGGCGTTTTAAGCCAGTTTACGCCCGAAGCGGGGCACCCTGCGCTCGATACCTTCGGGTTTCCGTCGGGAGTCTATGCGGCGGGGCGGCTTGACCACGACAGCGAAGGGGCGCTGCTCCTGACCGACAACGGAAAGCTCATCAAGAAGTTGCTCGACCCGAAATTCGAACACCCGCGCACTTACCTGGCGCAAGTCGACGGGCAGATTACCGAAGAGGCTGTGCGTAAGCTTGCCAAGGGCGTAGACATCAAGGGCTACCGTACCAAACCCTGCAAGGCAGAAATCGCCGCTGAACCCGACTGGATCTGGCCTCGCAATCCGCCGGTGCGGTTCCGCGCGAACATTCCCACCAGCTGGGTGCGGCTTACGCTGATCGAAGGCAAGAACCGCCAGGTGCGTCACATGACCGCCGCGGTGGGGTTTCCGACGCTCCGTTTGATTCGCGTGCAAATCGGAAACATTCCCCTAGGCGACTTGCAACCAGGGGAATGGAAAGTTATTACAGATAAAGTAATTTAAGGTCGGCGGCGATAATTGCCGCGACAATCACCGCTGCAGCAAGAAACGAAAAAAAACTCCTTGCCTCAGTAAAGGAAGGGAGTCTAGAGGGAAACCTTAGGTATTCCTTTTACGGCATTTAAGATAATCCTAGCTGCTGTAAAGGAAAGGAGTCTAGAGGGAAACCTTAGGTTTCCCTTTACATCTTATTAGTCGGGGCCTGGCGTGCCACGGGGGCAAGCTGCCCGTGCTTCCTAAACAGGTGCTTCACCAGTGTGCCGAATCCACGCATCACGCGGTAGCGCTCGCGCGGATTCTTGATAGCCATGATTCCTTGACGCAAAATGTAGCTCGGACGCAGGTAGAACTCGCGGCGGGCCTTGTCGCAGAAGTCCACAAGCGCCTGGCTGCTGAGTTCGCCGCGCTGAATCGTGGTGCGGTGGAAACCGTCCTTGTCGAGCCACTGGTTGTAATCCTTGGTCTGCAATGCGCCGCTTTCCAGGGCTTCCTTGTAGGCCTCGGTACCGGGGTACGCCATAATGGGGTAGAACTGCGCCGTGTTCGGGTTCAACTTCTTGGCGTAGTCCAGCGTCATGCGGAGTGTCTCCGGAGTGTCGCCCGGGTTACCCACCATGAAGCATCCATGCACCAAGAGTCCTGCCTTGCGGGCATTTTTGGTGAACTCGATGGCCTTGTCGGTATTCTTCACACCCTTGTGAATGTTCTCGAGGACTTCGGGGCTTGCGCTTTCGAAGCCTACGCACATCTCGCGTCCGCCCGCCTTCTTCATGAGCTTGAGCAGGTCAAGCGGCACATCGGCGCGGGCGTTGCAGCTCCAGGTGATCTTGAGGCCGCGTTCCAGGATCAGGTTGCAGATCTGCCGCACATGCTCGTGGCTTGCGGTAAACGTGTCGTCTTCGAAGAACACTTCACCCAGGTCTTCAAAATTTTCCTTGATGTACTGCAGTTCGTCCACCACGTCCTTGGGCGAGCGGCGGCGGAACTTGTGGCCGTTCAGCGTCTGCGGAATCACGCAGTAGCTGCAGTGGTTCGGGCAGCCTCGGCCACTCAAAATCACAATCAGCGGGTTCAGGTTCGCACCGTAGAAATACTTCTTGTAGCAGCTGTAAAGGTGCTTGCGGTAAACCTTCGAGACCCACGGGAGTTCGTCGAGGTTCTCGATCTTCGGGCCTTCCGGCTGAAAATCCACCTTGCCGTCTTTGCGGAAGGCTAGCCCTGCGATGCTCGAAATGTCCTTGATGTCGCCGCGCAGGTAGCGCACCAGGTTGCGGCAGGTGTAGTCCGCTTCGCCAATCACCACGAAGTCGAGGCTCGGTTCCATCTCCATGGATTCGAGCGGTTCTGCGGTGGCGTGGGTGCCCATGATGGCGACCTTCACGTTCGGAAGCGTCTGTTTGATGGCGCGGACGACCTTGAGGTCGTTCAAAATACTCGGCGTACTCGTGCTGCAAATGACGAGTGCAGGGTCAAACTTCTTGATGCCGTCCAGCGTCTGTTCAAGGTTCAGCTCCATGGCGGGGCTGTCGATCAGCTGGATTTCGTTACCATCCGCCTCGACTGTGCCGGCGGCGTAACTTAGGAACATGGGCCAATAAAGTGTAGAAGACTTGGTCACGCAGGGGCTGCGGGACTCGCGACTGAACATCGGATGAAACGGCGGATTTAAAAAAGTAATGCGCATAAGCAAACGCAAAATACATAATTCTAGGCGATAAAGCTACATTTGTAAGCAATGAAAAAGGTTTTTTCCGTGTACATTGTGCTCTGCGGACTCTGTTCGCTCGCATTTGCACAAAAATCCGTGGCGCCCAAGCCAGCGGTCGCTCCCGGTGCGCCCGTTGCCGCCTATGATACCGTTAAGAGCTTTTACGAAGACGGTTCGCCTTCGCGCGTCTATACCCTGCTGAAGGGTACCGACATTCGCGAAGGAGTTTCGATCAGCTTCCACCCGAATGGAAAAATCGCTATCGAAGCTCCGTACAAAAATGGCAAGCTCGACGGAGTCTTCAAGAGCTACTACGACAACGGAAAGCTGTGGCAGACCATCGGCTACAAAAACGGAATCGAAGAAGGTATTTCGACGACCTACTTTGAAAATGGCGCCAAGAAAAGCAAGGAAGTCTATAGGGAGGGTATTCTCGATGGACTCTCCGAAGAATGGGACGACCAGGGCAAAATGCGCCGCAAGCTGCCTTATGTAAGGGGCCAGCTGCATGGAGTCGCCAAGGTGTTCGACGACCTCGGCGGATTAAAAGAAGAAATGACCTTTGAACACGGACTGCGCCATGGTGCCTACCGCCGCTACAACCGCGGCATCAAGGTGATGGAATCGGAGTTCGAGCAGAACCGCTGCGTCAAGGGCTGCGACTTTTAGTTACATGTAGCCCGCCCATTCGGCGGCGACACTCGGCGATGCCTTGCGGATTTCCTTGGCGTGTTCGCTGTCGTCGGCAATGGCGATGTCACCGCTTGCAATTTTCGCCTTAATATCGTCGAAGGTTTTGGGCTGCTCCTTTTCGGGGAGCTTGTCGCCGGGTACAATGCAGGGGGCGTCGATCGCCGTTTTCGCCTTGTCCTTGACCGGAGAGTATTCGCGTGCGGCAGGGATTTCGTAGAACTTGTCTTCTTCGGGGCACCAGGCCATCAACTTTTTCCCGTACACGCAACCCGCGTCGAGCCCAATGAATCCGGGGCGGTTCACGAACCCCATTTTGGCCCAGTGGCCAAATACGACCGTCTTGTTCCAGTTAATTTGTTCAAACCATGGACGGTCGTTCCAGTATCTTACAGACAAAATAACTTCCCGGTCCATGTCCTCTAGTCGGGCCTTGCCGGGTTCGAGCCCGGCATGCACTAGGAGTGCATGAGGCGTGTCACGCCACAGGGGCCAGGTGCTTACCTCGGCGGCAATGGCGTGCCAAGTTTCCATCGGGAGCTTGGCGAAGCGGGCTCGTTGCTTCTCGGTCCATTCGCTTTCCGAAAGCTTCATCGCGCGTATCAGGTGTTCCTCATGGTTGCCGCGCACGGTAAGGATTCCGTTGTCCTTCACGAACTTTAGTGCCCGCAACATGTCGGGCCCCTTGTTGATGATGTCGCCCGTCTGGTACAGCGTGTCCTTGCCGCGCACAAAGCCGAATGCGTCTACAATGCGCTCGAGCTCGTCGGCACAGCCGTGCACATCACCTATATAAAGAGTTCGACTGTTCATACTAGAATGTCATGCCGGGCTTGACCCGGCATCTCCTTTCCTATAAGCGTGTTAGACATGCACCGCCTGTCGCAGTTTGTTCATTTCGTCGGCGGTGAGTTCTCGGAATTCTCCGGCGGGCAAGTCGCCCAAGGTTAGCTTGCAGTAGCTCACGCGCTTCAGGTCGCGGATCTCGTAGCCCACGGCGCGCATCATGCGGCGGATTTCTCGGTTCTTGCCTTCGATCAGCACGAGTTCGGCGAAACCCTTCTCCAGGTAGATGTCGGTCGCAAATGCAATCTCTTCTTGCTCTTCGCCTTCTTCGCGAATGTCAACGCCGTCTACCAGTTTCTGCGCGGCGTGCTCGCTCAGTGGGCGGTCTGTCCACACGTAGTAGCTGCGAGGAATTTCAAAGCTCGGGTGCGTGAGCCTGTGCAAGAGTTCGCCGTCGTCGGTAAACAGCAATAGGCCTCGGCTCTGCAAGTCGAGCCTGCCTACGTACTTCAGGCTCTGGTAGGCTGGCGGCAGGTAGTCGTACACCGTGCGGCGACCTTGCGGGTCGGTCTTGGTGCAAACGCAACCGGCCGGCTTGTGGAACATGATGGTTGTCGTCTTGCGGGGGAGCTTTGCGGGTTTCCCGTCCACCAGTACGCTGTCGGCGTTCTCGTCGACCTGGTGGCCCAAGTCCTTGACGGTTTCGCCGTTCACCTGCACGCGGCCTTCTTCAATCAAGGCGTCGGCCGCGCGGCGGCTCGCGATACCGCAAAGAGAAATGAATTTATTGATACGCATAGGAAAGTAGGCAGTAGGAAGTAGACAGTAGGCAGTGGTTAGTGATTAGGTCATCCAGGCTGATTGTCATTCCGGCCTTGTGCCGGAATCTCCTTTTTTATCAGCGAACCTCTTCATAAAGCAGTCCGAATCGTAGACCCGCGGTACTTATCTTAAATGTTTCGACGCGGAGCTTTTCCAAAAGCGACTTCAGCCAGAACAATCCGCAAATGATCACCTCGTGGCGGCCGTTTTCGAGGCCCGGGAGCATCGCGCGGAGTTCCTTGGACAGGTTCGAAATTTTTGTCGTCACGGCATCCAGGTCGCTAATCGAAAGCTCCAGACCTTCGATGGCCTTGTAGTCGAACTGCTGCTTGTTCAGGTAGACCATGGCAAGCGCCGTGCCCGTGCCGCCAATCAGGTACACCGGCTTCTTGGTCATTCCCTTGAAAGACACTTCCTTGAAGGTTTCCTTCACGAACTTCTTGTATTCCGGGCCAGGGATCGGGCCCATGGCCTTGAACATCTTGAGGGCGCCCACCGGAATCGAGAACGTGTTGTCGCCGTTGCTGAGTTCCGTGGAACCGCCACCGATGTCGATCGTCACGATACCTTCGCCGTGCCATTCCTTGACCGAGCGGTAGGTGAGCTTGCCTTCTTCTTCGCCGCTGATGATCCGCGGCTTCATCCAGAGGGCTTTTTCGACGGCAGCAATGACTTCGTCTGGGTTCTCGGCGTTGCGCATGGCTTCGGTCATCACCGCGGCCTTGAGGTTTGCGCCCAGGGCGTGAAGGTCCATGCGGAACTTCGTCATGATGGCTTCGAGTTCCTTGATTCGCTTCTCGGTAATGGCACCGTGTTCGTAGATGTCTTCGCCCAGGCGGCAGACTTCCACTTTCTGGAGCTTCGGTACCAGCACTCCCTCCTCAAACGCCGCAATCAAGAGAATGCAGCTGTGGCTCCCGATGTCGACCGTGGCAATCAGCTTGTTATCCATTCTGCGCCTCGTTGCCGTCAGTCGTCGCAGAGTCGCTACCCTCTGTCATCCCCGACTCTCCACCCTCTGTCATCCCCGACTTGTTCGGGGATCTCCCTTCCTCACTGGCGTTTAATACGCCGCTTTTAATCTTCTCAGCGAGCTTTGCCGGGTTCATCAGGAATTCCTTGGCAAATGCGATCGCCTCTTCGACCACGGATTCGGGGAATCTCCCGTTCCAGCTGGCGACCAGGTCGCCAGACTCGCTTCCGAGTTCCTTCCCTTCGCGGATTTCCTGCCCCATTTTTAGGGCGAGCAGAAGCCCAAGCTCAAAGGCGCGCGGCTCCGCCTTGCCTTCAAGGAGTTTTTGCACGCGCTCGATGCGCTGTTCGTAGGGGATATTTTCGAGTTCGGCGAGGTCTTTTTCTGAAATCATGCCCCAAAAATAGAAAACGAGCCCCGGAGTAATCCGGGGCCCGCCAACAAAGGAGAAATTTGTTGAATTACTTCTTTGCAGCCTTCTTAGCAGGAGCCTTCTTGGCAGCGGCCTTCGGAGCAGCCTTCTTAGCGGCAGCCTTCGGAGCAGCCTTCTTAGCAGCAGCCTTCGGAGCAGCCTTCTTGGCAGCGGCCTTCGGAGCAGCCTTCTTGGCAGCGGCCTTCGGAGCAGCCTTCTTAGCGGCAGCCTTCGGAGCGGCCTTCTTAGCAGCGGCCTTCGGAGCAGCCTTCTTGGCAGCGGCCTTCGGGGCAGCCTTCTTAGCGGCAGCCTTCGGAGCAGCCTTCTTGGCAGCAGCCTTCGGAGCGGTCTTCTTAGCAGCAGCCTTCGGGGCAGCCTTCTTTGTAGTCTTTGTAGTAGCCATTTTTTTCTTCCTTATGGTTATGTTGTGAATTAGCTGTGTATAAAATAACTTATTTTCACAAATAATCAACACCTTTTTCAAAAAAAATTAAAAAAAAGTTGTTTTTTTACAAAAAAAAGATTATGAAGGTGATATAATTCACTCCTCAAAAGAAATTTTAATTTGTATGTAATTCGGAAAAAGATTTTTTCGACACCCTTTTCGGCAATCGATGTCATTCAAAAAGAAAAGTTCCCGACATCGCCGGGAACCGCATAAATAAAGGCGCCGAAAAGGCCGTAACCTGATGTTTGTCAAACAGATACAGACTGCGCTGACTACTTGCCTGCCGCCTGGACGCTCTCGATGTACTTCTTGAATCCTTCGACACCCAGGCTGTACATGTCGACGAACTTCGTTGCGAAGGGTGGCAACTTGCGTTGGTGCATACCCAGGGCGTCGTGCATCACGAGCACTTGACCGTCTGTAAACTTTCCGCCGCCAATGCCGATCGTCACCGCGTTCACCATGCCGGTAATTTTGGTGCCGAGCTCTTCGGGAATGTGTTCCAGCACCATCTCAAAGCACCCTAGGCTGTCTACATACTTGGCCGCCTCGATGATTGCGGCGGCTTCTTCTTCGGTACGGCCCTTCTGCTTGAAGTTTTCGGCCGTCTGCGGCAAGAGCCCGAGGTGAGCGCAAATAGGAATGTCGTGGCTCAGCAAGTATTCGTGCACGCCAGCGGGGGTACCCTCGATTTTTACGCAAGAAGCACCCACGTCCATAAAGCGGCGAGCGTTATCGTAGGCCGTTTGCGGGTCCTTGTCGCTTAGGTAGGGCATATCGGCCACCACGTGGGTATTGGGGGCGCCGCGGCAAACCGCCGCTACAAAAATCAGCATCTCGTTCATGCCGATTTCGCGGGTACTCTTGTAGCCAAGCATGGTGTTTGCAAGGCTGTCGCCTACCAAAATCTGGTCTACGCCGGCGGCCTCTGCCATCTGGGCAAAAGCGTAGTCGTAGGCGGTAATCATCGAAACTTTTTCGCCCTTAGCTTTCTTGTTCTTTATGTCGATTGGGCTGAGCATAACTTACGAACCTCCTGTAGCCATGAAAGGGAATGGATTTCTTTCAGGAATCCGATGTGATTGCGCAGATAAGATAGCAAAGCGTTCTCCACGAAGAAGGCGCCTTTTAGATATTGTGGGGCCTCGAGGCCGTTTTTTTCGGCGAGGTAGAGCTCCCGGAGCCCCGCAAGAGTCGCTGGCTTTGCACGGGCACTCTGCACGCCTAGGCAAGATTTGCAAATCAGCGCGCCCGATTCCGGGAAAAAGTCGCCGGGAGCCTCGGTGAAAGGCCTTTCGCAGCGGCTGCACTGCGAAAGTTCCAGGTGGTAGCCCCACAGGTCGCAAATGTCCAGCAGCCACCGCGCAAAAATGCCGCTGGAACCGTCGTCGGAACCTTCTATAGAGTCGAACGCCTTGAGCGAGCCTTCCAGCAGCTGGAACTCGTCGGGGAGCGGCACGCCCTGCGGCGCATACCGCAGCACGATCTCTGCCATCACTTGCGCCTCCGCTAGGTACAAAAGCGACTGGCGCAAGCTTGCATGCCAGTCAACAATCGACGCCTCTTTAATGAACTGGAGCTCCGTATTCGGGTTCTGCCGGAACACCACCTCGGAGAGCGCCAAAGGGTCGAGCGCCCCCTTAAAGGGCGACTCCTTGCGCTTGGCTCCCTTTATGATAAAACTCACCACGCCGCACTCTTCCGTGAGCGCTTTCACGATAAAGCTCGAGTCGCTGTACGCAAACCGGTGCAGAACAATTGCTCTAGTTTTTATCATAATGCTAATGCAGCGCAAACGTCATTGCGAGCGTAGCGCGGCAATCCATTCCCTACTTGCTGGGGAACGGGGGCCAACCCATCACCTGGCCGCCAAGCACGTGCAGGTGGATGTGGAACACCGTCTGGCCCGCGTCGGCCTTGCAGTTGAACACAAAACGTGCACCCGATTCTTCGATGCCGAGGTCCTTCGCGATCAGCTGGGCGCGGTAAAGCATCTTGCCCACCAGTTCGCAGTCGGAGGGCTGCATGTCCATGATGGTTGAAATATGGCGCTTCGGCACCACCAGAAAGTGTACCGGGGCCTGCGGGGCAATGTCGTAGAAGGCGAACACGTCGTCGTCTTCGTAAATTTTCTTGGAAGGGATTTCACCCTTGATGATTTTGCAGAAAAGGCAGTTTTCACTCATAGTGACTATAAAGTAGTAAAAAGAAAGGCCGCCCGTTGTGGGGTGGGGCGACCGGTGGGGGAATGGTGTGAAGGCGTTTACTTGCAGGGTTGGGTCGAAAAGCAGGTGCCGAGCCGGGTTTTCAAAGGATTTGAGGTGCCGTCTTTAGCCAGGAATACTTCGAGTGAATGGCTGTCGGGGTTGCCGTTCGTCCATCGGATCTTCATGGAATACCTGTATTGGCCGTTGTTCCCGTATTTTGCGTTCGGGTCGCCGTTTAGTGCCCTACTGGTGAAAAGGGGCGTTTTAGGATAGGTGCGGTACCACCCATTTGACTCTTTTTTTACGTCATAATCTCCCGGATGCCCATTGAAATTATCGTTGTCCGCTCTTGCTATAACGATGTCGGCGACGGCACCGAAACCGGCGTCCCTAAATGCCTGGCTCCAGAATCCGGTGCTGGTAAGGAGCCCGCACATATTCTGGTTGTCGCTCGTCCTGGTTTTGTTTTCACCTTGGTAGTTGGCGACAAAAACATCATGGAGTTCAAGAACAAAAAAGAGAAACGCCTTCCTCTGTTGCAAGCCACTTGCTCAGATTGTCTTTGCTGTTTTGAGTGTTGCCGCATTTTGCGGATTCATCGATGCGGAAAGCATCGTCTTCGTAAAGGGCGCGGTCCAATGCGTCACGCAGGTAAAAGAATTTAAGCAGGTCCGTTCGCTCCTTCGCTTTTTCGATCATGTCGGTGCACTTCGGAATTGCGATGCCCGAAAGGATATTGACCATGACGATCACTACCATAAGCTCGATAATGGTAAAACCAGCCTTCCGGTTGTTGCGGGTGGTGCCCTCCGGCGCCTTGAGCGAACAAAAATCTGTGATTCTCTTCAAAATTTTAGTCACCATAAAACCCCTTTGCTTGAGGTCCAACAACATAAATATAAAACAAAAATTTACAGACATAGGCGTTCCGTAATAAAAAAATGACTTAAATCGTATTCCAATTTGGAATAATTCCACGGCCATATCTTGCCTTTTCCCTGTTTTTACAAACTTTTTACTGAAAACTGGTCACAGGTTTGCTTTTAAAAAGCGTGTTAAGGATAGACGGGGAAATTTTTTCCTGATCTCTTTTCGGAATGTTCCGGGAGAAAACTTAAAAGGCTATAAATGATTAGAGAAGAATTTGCCAATTTTCTTACAAGGCTTAAAACTACAAAAGAAGCTGGTCAGGACCTTGACGCAATCGTCAAGGAACACGAACACAGAAATGTCTACTTTTATAACGATGCATGCATTAAGAAGATTTTGGCGAGTGAGAAGAACATTTCGCTTACCACGGATCTTATCAATGCTGCGCTGAACCTTATCGGGGCGGATCGTGTTATGCATCCGAAACTCGAAAATCCGTTTATCCCAGGGAACTTGGGGTATAGAGGTGCGGAACCCGATCTTCTGCTGACAAATGATCGGGGCGATATGGCCCCGCGCGATCGCATTTCTATCGAAGTCCAGCATGATGCGGACACAATTTATAAGAATCGAGTCGTGCTTTACGTGTCGCGTATTATCAGCAATATGGTGAAAAAGAACGAACCTCCCATACTCGAAAATCTGAACCTTATCAGTTTTCAGTTTACCAATGCTTACCCGTGGAGCGTTTCGCGTAATTACCGCCATTCGGTACAGCTTCGTGATCAGGAACATTTGCTCTATTTTGACAAGCAGACCGTTACTCTTATTGAGGTGGACAAGTTCTTAAAGCATCCCGAAGAATTCTGCGATGACCGTAGTCGCCTTGCTCAGTGGCTCCGCGCAATTGATGCGCTTAACCGCGAGGCTGATTTCAGCGAGTTCGCGGCGGACCCTGTATTCAAAGCCTTGCAAAACGAAGTGAAATTGTGTAATTTTAGTTCGAGGTATCTTATGACAGAAGATATGAAGTCTATAGACAATGCCATGTATGAATTCAGAGGAAGAGAGCGTATTGCGAAAAATATGCTTCTTGATGGAGATTCGGTTGAAAAAATTGCCCGGATTACGGAAATTCCTCTGTATTGGGTGCTGGATCTTAAGAAAAGTATGGAGCTTGAGAAGGCTTGACCTCCTTAATCTGACCTTGACGGCCCGGCGAAAGCCGGGCTTTTCTGTTTTTACAAACTTTTTACAATAAAAGCGGCTTCTAGTGTCGCGAAAAAGCGTGTTAGTAAAGAGGGGTGAAACAATTTCACTCTAAAGCAAAATATCTTGACAATATCTAGATAGAAATATATATTATGAACATAATAATTAGCGAACACGCAAAACAGAGAATGGACGAGAGAGGTATTTCCGAAGAACAGGTAAGGGCTTTCTTTGAAACCAATGAACCAATCGCATCTTGGAGAATATCTGATCTTGACAGCTCTGTGATTTTGGTAGATACTTTGTTTGATGGACGCAAATTTAGATTGGTCTATAACGCATTCACGGATACATTGATTACGCTTTTCCCGAGGAGGTAATTATGACGAACAAGGAACTTGCTTTGGCTCTTGAGAAGGAGTACGAAGAAACAGGCGATAATGCCGGTACCGCTATGCCTCCGGCACCCTCGATGGCAGCAGCCATTGCAATTGTCAAGAAGCGCAAGACTAAAGTCGGGACAAGTTTTGATCCAGGCGTTTTGGAGGCGTTCAAAGCGAAGGCTGAACGCGTCGGCATTCCGTACCAGACGCTGCTCAATTCCGTAGTCAAACGCTAT
>NZ_JAZSAF010000055.1:0-59352 GCF_045601785.1 Fibrobacter sp. | reverse complement strand
TAAAGCACCAAGTATCGTATAAAAGCGCTAAGTGGTCAAAGGCCGCAACGCCCCGCTTGACCGCAGGCAATCAATAGAGTATTTTAAATAAAGTCAAACATTCTCCGGAGACCCGCCAAATGCAAGGTAAACCGTCACACTACTTCGTCATCCGCTCGCCGTACGTCCAGCTAGTGCTTACCGGCGTAAAGACATTTGAATGGAGGACAAACGCAAAAATGTTTGCGAACAAGCGCCTCGCCGTCGCAGTCTCCAAATCTCGCGCCCATGAAGACGACCTGCAAAACGACATCGCCAAGTGGGAAAAACTGTGGAGCAAATTCCTGAAGAAAGCGACCGCAAAAGACCGCGAAACCGCGCTCGCAAAACTCAAGAGAAACCGCGCCAAGGCCGAAAAGCTGTTCGACAAGACAAACGGATGCGGCTTGATTATCGGCGAAATCGTGACGGGCGACGTCGCCATCTACGAAGGACTCCTAGGCATCCCCGTACTGGAATTCAGACTCTGGCCGGGAACCGAGTGGATGAAATCTCCCGGCGGCCTCGGCGTGCGGCACATGCCAGAAATGACGTGAAGCGTAATGTGGACCACACTGGGGTAAATCTGCGGCGACCATACAAAAGAATCCCGAGACAACTTATTTCAACAACTTGTTTTCCCCAATCGACTTCAGCACGGTCATCTGCGAAATCGCTATCTGGTTCAGCTTCTGCAGGCGTTCGGGTTGCGGCAGCCCCTCCTTAATCAATACGGAATTCAGCGATTCCATATTCGAAAGGCAAATCAGCTGGTTCACCGTCGCATAGTTGCGGACATTCCCCTGCAAGTCGGCATGGGCATCGCGCCATTCCTTCGCGGTAAAGCCAAACAGGGCGACATTCAAAACGTCTGCCTCGCTTGCATAAACCATGCTCATCTGCTGCTTCGAAAGCGTCGCGGGAATCAAGTTTTGCTTGATTGCGTCCGTATGGATATGGTAGTTGATTAGTGGAAAGTATCCATTATTTTGTCGAAAGGACGAAATTGTTGCTTCCTGCCATATTTTTAACTGTACCGAATTCGGTATAATTAAAATCTGGATTGAAGAAAAACGTGTTCGTGCCTAGTGTCACCAGTGGTGTCAAAATTTCTACGACACGAAGTCGATTAAGTCCAGATACATCATCCTGGTGTTCAACGACTGGCTCGAATCAACACGGAAGGCTTCTTTCTCGAGATTTTCGTCCGAATACAAAAAACGGAAACCGTTCTTTTGGTAAAAATTTATCGTTTCGGGCCTGTTGTAGGCATCGACAACCATAAAGCGACAACCGGTCTTGTTATCCGGGTGGATAAACCAGGAAATCAGATAATCAATGACCTGACTCCCCAAGTGCAAGCCGCTGCGTTGGAACTGGCCGTTAACTCCCAATCGTCCAATCAGGAGCGCAGGATACGTACGCGTATGCTTTGCATTGGGCACCTTGCGTTCCAGGCGGTTCCGCGAAGACTTGGGAATCATTGTCGATTTGATGCTGTCGTTGGACAAAGTGAAGGCGCAGGCTATCTGCGGCGATTCCGTATTCGTTACAGCGATATAGCTTTTCCCCAACAATTGAGCGGAGTACAAGTACGCATCGTTCCGAAAGAAATCATCTAGATCCTCATCGCCGCAGCAGAACGAGGACAGGTCGGTATTCTTGTCGATGGGGTAAAGGGTGCAATCAGATGCTAAACGGATTCTTTCCATTATGGGCCTCTCTGTAAGAACGGCCGCGGGCGGCCATCTCGTCGATTTGGGCGAAGGAAACCTTGAGCCCGAGACGACGCGGATTCTTTTCGTGTTCTTCGGCAGCACGAACGAACGACTCTGCCGTAGAGCCTGTAAGAACCGGGATATTTCTTATTTCAAGAGCCATAATACCCCCATAATCTACATTTATTTGCAGGTTCGGTCAACATCATCTATACCTCCTTCGGCGCCAACAAGCATAAAATGGCGTCGCACTACGGCTTTGCGCATTTGAGCACTATTAAATATAGAATCACGTCAAACGATTGTCAACCCCTTTCCCGAACAAAATCGCAAAGAAATTTCGTGCCCCTCAAAAAGACATTTTCTGTCACTAGCATTATCTATCTTTCGGGGCGGAGGCACTATGGAAAACGACACGTTCGGCGGCGCGATACTCGCATGGGTCAAGAGCGCAAAGGCGTTCCTGAAAGTCCAGGCGGGCACCGGCGACAACCTGCTCGAAGAAGACATTCGGGAAGGGTTCACCGACTATTGCCTATGGTCCACGTTCCGGCCGGAAAGCACCGACACCGACGGCGAGCTTGACATGGAATGCCTGGACAGCGGCATGGTCCTGTTCAGGGAAAACTGCACCCCCGGAGAGGCGCTGGAATCGAGCTACCGGCAAGCCTTCGGCACCGACTTCGACAAGGACGACATCGCGGTACTGATGGAAGAATGACGCCGCCTTTTCACTTGGTGGGGGAAGGTGGGACTAAAGTCCCAACTGTTCGGCTCGATCATGCCAGCCCGCAAGCGGTCTGTCGCGACACTCGCCTTGCATAGTTGTCCCCTGCCTGCAGCCTCGGCTCGGTGGCCCTAATGTCACCCTGGAGGGAGCGCGAAGCGCAACCGATAGGGTCCATGGCCACACTCCCCGGGTCTTCCGGACACCCCCTCTCCTAGGAGCTCCGCCCCTAAAACCCCGTTGGCACCACCTAAAGGTGGCCATGCCCACGTAAGCGCTAAAGCGCTAAGTGGTCAAAGGTCGTACCGCCCCGCTTTAAGTCTTGTTCATCAATAATCATTCTTTTCTGTTGGGCGGCGAGGCTGTGTTAACCCCGTAAATTCGAAAAAAACGGATCTCGATTTGCTTTCGCGCACTACCGTATTCCGGCAGGGAGGTATCTACGCTCTGATTTTGGGACACCTAGGACATTGCAGGGCGGTGTTAATCACGATCCTATGGCTAATAACGACTACTGCAAAAAGGAGACTACCATGAACGCAATCAAGAAAATCTTTATCGGAGCGACGCTCACTGCAAGTATGCTGTTCGGCGCGAAGGTGCCTGGGCTACCGTCCAAGTTCACATTCAGCGTGAACCCGTTCCGCACCGGCACGGCATGGTTCCTCGACGCGTCGCAGGCCCGCCTCTACAAGGAGAACGGCAAGTCCATGTGCTCCTACCTCGGGGACCTGGTGTTCCCGGCATACTACGAGCCCCGCATGGACGCGTACTACTGCCCCGGGGTCACCGTCAGGCACATCTACAGCGCGATGATTGACCGCCAGGAAGGAAAGTGCCTCGGGTTCGTCTGCGGGTACGACATCGCGGTTCCCGGGGGTGGCCCGATGCTCACCACCGACCATGTCGAGTACTGCCCCGACATCATCGTCACGGTGGCCCAGCAGGGAAGGATGGACGTGGTGGCCGCGAAGACCTTCAAGGCTGCCGAGGACGCGACTCCCTACTTCCGCAACGGCGCGCTCATCGATTTCGTGCTCGTCACGCAGAAGGAACTCGTGGACAAGTGCGGCGGACCTCGCTATCGCAAGCAACTCAACTATTGGATTGGCACTGCGAACGCTCCAGGCTCGGAATACCATACGGAAACAATAGATTACCCAGGGTGGGACGGTCTTTAGTAATCCTGATCCTTTTACAACAATCAAAACAGGAGGCATAATATGCACATCATGAACATCATCGTCATCGCGTTCGCCACGCTCGCGGCGCTCACCAAGCTCACCGACGTCTTCAGCACGATCAAGCGCGTCAAGACGGCCAACATGGAGCGTAACCCCATCGGCAAGGTGCTCTTCAAGCATTTCGGTGTCGCGGGAGGCTGCTGGATCACCTTCGCCGTCCAGGCGATGATTTGCGCCTTGGTTGGCTGGGACAGCGTTTTCTATAGCGAAACCGCCGAAAAGGTCGCTACTGTCGCTTTCTTTGGAGTGATCACCTACTTTAATATCTCGACGGGCTTCCATAACATGATGGGATACGACCTTCCTTTGACGAAGAGTATTATCCGCTTCTATGGCTGGCTCGCAAAAGGAGGAAAGTAATATGGTTTTCGATGCAATTCCCCTGTTTGCGACCCTTCTCGGGTCAGACGAAATTGCCGTTGATGCAGTCAACTATCTCTCGCACTGTCGCGAATTGCCCACAGAAGATGATCTCGTTGAAAATATGAAAATTTCGCGCTGTGTTGCCCGCAGGAATCAGAAACTTTCGCGCAGCATTGCCCACAAGATCGTGGCCGCCGCCAAGCTTTCCGGCACTTACCTTCTTGACTCCTCGCCCACGCACCTGAGTGACCCCAGGAAGGTCGCTTTCTACCTGAGCAAACTCAAGTTTGCCCCGGTTGAGCATTTGGTGGTCCTCACCATCGACTCGGACAATTCTCTCATCAAGCGTCACGAGTTCTCTTCCGGTTGCGTCGGCTCGGTTCAGGCGGATCCTGTCACAGTGTTTCGCTGCGCGATTGAAGACCAGGCTAGCGGCATCGTCTTCGTGCACAACCACCCGAGCGGATCTCCCCGTTTTAGCCAGGCGGACTACAATTTTACCACTCAGCTCATCAAGGCGGGCGCATTGCTCGGCATCCGTATTCTCGACAGCGTCCTGATCACCCGCCGCGGATTCCGCTCGATGCGCACCGAAAACTATGAAATGTTCAACGAAAAGCCGCTAAAAGAATAAAACAAGGAGGAATCATGGCCTATAAGAACATTACCGGGATTTTCGGACACGAATGGATCTCCGAATCCAGCGTCAAGATGATTCTGAAGCAGCTTCCGGAATCCCATTACAACGTGTGGGTGAGCTTTACCGACAGCAAGAACGACCTTGCGCTGAAGGAGTGCACCCGCAAGGAACGCAACCTGGACCGCATCACCATCGAATACAAGGATGGGACCAACCGTCATGATCCCGACCCGTTTACTTGGCTGATTTTTGGCCCGGTGGATGGTTTTGATCTGCTGCACGACTCCATTTTTGGGGCAAATGGATTTTTTGCAAGGCGCTGCAAGTGCCCGGCCTGGCCCCAGACAAGGAACGAGAATCCTAAGGACATTTTCATGATGCGTACCGCGATGCGACACAAGCTGGCGGAATTCCTGAAGGTGTCTGAGGGACCGTCTTACTTGAAAAAGGACGCCCCGCTCAATTTTATGGTGAACCTCATGGATCAGGAGCAGAGGACTAAGCTTATCGGACTTATCGAGAACCTGGATGGCGACGGAATTTGGATGTCGGTGGAAGTCAAGTTCCCTAACAGCACCATCGACCAGATTCAGCGTCTTGACACCGATATCGAACTTCAAAAAATCAACATGCAAATGGAGGCCTAAAATGCTACACGACTCAATTGATTTCCCTTTCGACTACATTATCGACAAGTTCTTTATGAATCATAACGATCATGTCGGCATGGACCTGCTGAAAAAGTGGCGCGGCTGGTCAAAGCAGGAATCATTCAATTCAGAGACAATAAATCACATCTGCCGCCAGTTCCTGGCCCGCCGCAAGATGATTCTGGATGCCGAATTCCAGTGGACCCCCGCCAATAAGGCTCGTATTGTCTTGTTTAACCGTGCGATTCACAATACGGAATTTGATCTGTACAAGAGCCTGAAACAGCTCAAGCGCAATTTTAAGGAAATGTTCAAGCAGAAGCACTACTTTGTCGACACGTACCTTGCACAATCAAGGATCCGCTACACGGGCTACTACATCGAAAATGAAGATAAAGACTTCGCGCAGCTTCTGTGGAGGGCAATCCCAAAATCACACCAGTGCGAGTTCGTTAGGAACACCTTTGATAGTTTCGATAACAAGCTTGTGAAGCCAACAACAGATTGGGGGTACGATTTCAAGGAAAACCAGAGGGAATGCGCCTCTATCTCGGAATTCCGGAAGCTGCCCTTGCACAAGCACGCTGGGTTCCTGATGTTCGACAGCCAGACTTTCGCCCTGCAGGATTTTGTGAATATGTGCATCTCTTTTCAGTCTTGTACCGACATCACTTACGATAACCCAGTCCGCATCTAGGCAACTCAGTAAATAACAAAGGAGATAAAATGAATCAGACTGAATACCTCTACACGCACTATCAGGCACCTCTCCCGGCCTGGCTTTGGGAAATCAATAAGAATTCAAGGATTCCGTGGAAGGAATTCTTCGGCTCGCGCACGGTGTTCTATCCGGGTTCCGGAATCGATCCGTACACGGTAAACGCCTTCACGCGCAGCCACAGCGCCTACTGCTTTGTCAACGTGGACTACGCAATTGCGAAGGAAAAGCTCGAGAATAACCTGAAAAAGCCGATGTTCCCGGGATATGACATTATCTACGAACGCGACATTTCCGAGAGCTTCTTTTTCTCCATGTTTCGCCAGCCGTATTCGTTTGTCACCGATTTCGGACTGGATTCCGGCAAAGAAGTTTTTCATGCTTTTACGTACAGCCACACGGAGCGCGAGGATTTCGACACGATCAAGCATTATGTGAAGTTCCTGGTGTTCGAACTCAAGGCGGGCCTGGACAATTCCTTTGGTGCGGCACGCTTTGCACTGCTCTTTATCGGAGGCGATGCCTTCCCCGTGTTCAACGCCCTGTACGCGAACAAGAATGCGAACCTGTTCGCCATGCTGATCGACGACTACGGCTATGGCGGACAGTACGCCCGCTATGGGAAGGATCAGCTGCTCCACAAGATTGCCCTCAGGCGCAACGTGTTTCCCGAGCTTATCTTGACGGAACGCTGTACCGGGGAGCGCATGTGGGACGGCTTCTATGAAGTCGATGTGCCCTGGAGCCCCTCCGATGCGAAACTGGGAAGGGTCTTGAGAACGCTTTACAAGAAGGAGGAATAATGTCCATGGCAGAAACTAAGCGCAACTATGTGCTCCTGAACTGCTTCGCCGATACCGAAACGGCTAAAAGCGAAGGGTTCTGCAACCGCAGGGAAACGCTCAGTCATTACTTCTTGCGGACAAAGGCGGGCGTGCCACTCGTGAGCGAGCACGAAATCGCCTACGAAAAGGAGGTGTCCGCACAAAGGGAAAGACGGCTCAAGCTCTTCTGGGACAGTTTCCCCCTTATCATGAGAAACTGGAAGAAGATCCTGAAGACCCCAGCGCTCAGGGACATCTCCATGGACTCCATCGGCGTGGTGCATGGGATAAGGGGCGTGACGCTCGGCTCGCTCGCATTTGCCTGGCGTGCGCGCTGCATGCGCACCGCCTGCCCCGAATGCAACGAGGACGCGTATTTCATTCCGTACGTGGAACACCCGTTTACGATGTTCTGCAGCCTGCCGGACGATTTCCCGGATTTTCCGGAAAAAAGCCGCATCTACTGCAGCGCCTGCGGAAAAGAAAGCGACCTCTACGAGCTCGAGCATGACCCGCAATCCAAGTGCCACGATTTCCGCCTGCTACTGGAAAAATGGAAGCGCCGTCACCGCCCGGCAGAATCGGGAACAGTCTTCGAGACTGCCCTGCACCTGTTGAAACTAGACGAAATCTACGGCGAGGAAATTACCCCTAGCTGGAGATAACACCATCCTAAACACAAAAAAAGGAGATTCCAAATGATTATTGCAAAAGACCAGGAACATCTTGAACAGCTCATCGAAGAGGCAATCGAAAAGGACGGCCCCTGCTGCGACCTGAATTTTATTGATGTCTCGCGGGTATCGACCATGAAATACCTGTTTTCTCGATATCCCGAATTCAATGGTGATATTAGCAAGTGGAACGTGTCCAAAGTGATCGATATGAGTCATATGTTTGAATGCAGCCAATTTGATGGAGATATTAGCCGGTGGGATGTGTCCAATGTGGCAGATATGAGTTACATGTTTTCGGAAGCGGCATTCAATGGCGACATCAGCCGATGGAATGTAACCTATGTTGAAAATATCTCCTGGATGTTTCGTAATTCTCCATTTAAAGGCGATATTAGCGGGTGGAACGTGTCCAATGTGACTGACATGAGCTACATGTTTTCGGAAGCAGCATTCAATGGCGACATCAGCAA
Source organism: Fibrobacter sp. (assembly GCF_045601785.1). Lineage (GTDB taxonomy): Bacteria > Fibrobacterota > Fibrobacteria > Fibrobacterales > Fibrobacteraceae > Fibrobacter. Next base: position 51,303 of record NZ_JAZSAF010000055.1, on the reverse strand, counting down.
TTGGGAAATGAATGATCTTTGCTCAATAGATAATATCTTCGAAAATTCTTCTTTTGAAAAAACATCAAAAGCCGAATTTTGGATCAAAAACTTTTTCCATCAAGTAATCGAGAACGCAAAAAACAGTTCCAATGAAATTGTTGCCAGGGATGTTATTCATTTGAATGCGCTAGTTTCCGCCATGATCGGATTAAACGGAAACAATTGTAATCTCAATGAAATCAACGTGTCAAATGTGACCGATATGGGCTGCTTGTTCTACAATTCCGATTTTAATGGCGATATTAGCGGGTGGGATGTATCTAATGTAACTAACATGAGTCATATGTTTGAGAGATCCAGTTTTAACGGAGATATCGGTCGCTGGGACGTGTCGAAAGTAAAATGCATGAATAACATGTTTGCGCATTCCCAATTCAATGGAGACATAGATAACTGGGATGTATCAAATGTAATCAGCATGTGCTATATGTTCGTTGGGTCCAAATTCAATGGAGACATTAGCGGATGGAATACGACCATGGTACAAGACATGACGGGCTTCCTCAATGGTACAATACAGGCAAAATCAGGAAAAAAGGAAAAAGTCCTCGCACGCGACCGCGCTCATCTGGATCAGCTTATCGCAGAAACCATCGAGAAAGAAGGCCCAGAGTGCAACTTGAACTTCATCAACGTATCGCGTGTTACGAACATGAGAGGACTGTTTAAAAACATGCGGTTCTATGGGAATATTAGCAAATGGGACGTGTCAAAAGTAACAACGATGAAGGATATGTTCTGTGGTTCGCAATTCAACGGAGACATCAGTCGCTGGGATGTGTCTAACGTGACCGACATGAGCTACATGTTTTACGGAACGCATTTTAACCAAGACATCAGCCGTTGGAACGTGTCTAACGTGGTTGACATGCGCGAGATGTTCAATGGATCCGCTTTCAATGGCGATATCAGCCGCTGGGACGTATACAACGTGACCGACATGAGCTATATGTTCGCCAATTCAAAATTTAACGGCGATGTCGGCAACTGGAATGCTCCGAATTTGAAATACAATAGCGGCATGTTCCATTGTTCGCAACTGGAAAAAAACAACAGCATCCCCAATTGGAGTAAAGAGAAGCCGGCAAGGCACTCCATTACAGTGGATTATAAGCCGCATCTGTTTCGACATGGAATGCCTGGACAGTGGCATGGTCCTGTTTAGGGAAAACTGCCCCCCCCGGAGAGGCGCTGGAATCGAGCTACCGGCAAGCCTTCGGCAAGGACTTCGACAAGGACGACATCGCGGTACTGATGGAAGAATGACGACGGCCCCGCAACGCCCCGCTCACATTGCTTTGTTTAGTGTTCCTGCATGAAAGCAACCAATTGATTGATGACACCTCTTCCAGACCCGGAGTATGTGTCGCCTAGTGCTTCCTTATCGTTTCCACGCATGTATTTGTAAGCGATGTCTTGAATAGAATCTGCAAATGTATCGAACTCGACGTTATCTGCATCTTCCAGAATACGATGAAGGGCGCATATGTAATTATCCGCTGTTCCTGGTTTAATGTCATTTGCGTTAATCATCCAATCCCTAAATTCTTGCTCGGATTGATTAGCTGCTGCTCGGGTTCTTGGGCGTCGAGGCTGATTTGTTTTTTCTTCGTCCGTTGGTGCAGGAGGTGTAGCCTGTGCGAAGGTTGTGCCATATTGAATCCCGACAATAAAATCGCCTGTTGAGGTTACTGTATTTATGTCGAAATCAGGCTTCATCGCAATTTTTGACAAAAAATCTTCGTACATATTACCATATAATTCATGGTATTTCTTCATTGCGAATTTCTGCAATTGATCAGATTCGCCAATGTCGTTTAGCTTTACGCGGACTTGCAGTTGTTGCAGACTCCTTTTGGGTGTCAAAATGAAGTTCATGGGGCAGGTTAGGCGGAGGAAATGCGCTTTAAGCAGTTCTTTCCCGTGTTCGTCAACTTCAATATCTCTAGCGTAAAAGTTTCCCGAAGGATCCTCGTGAAGCGTCCAATCTTCGTATTCGCCTCGCGGGAAGAATTTTTTGCAGATATCCGAGATCTTTGCCGATTTCCTTCCATCCCATATATCTGCGCCTGCGTTTACGATATGGGAAATTTTATATCCTGCGTTGGCGATATACGGATCTTTTCCTGCCAGCGATATTGCTGCTTTATCTCTTTCTGATTGCTGGCTTCGTCCAAAGCGGGCAGGAAACTTTCGGGAAATCATAGTTTCCTTGAAGTCCTCGTAACTGGGGACGTAGCGGTCATAAGCCATTTTATAGAAATAAGCCGTAAAGAAGTTGTCCGTATAAAAGAACCTATATGTATCGTTGGTGACGATGTTGTAGAAACCTCTTCGCAGATCGCGGTCCCAGTCGCGGCCGTTCCCGAAAGTTCTTATGGCAAAAAGAGCGTCAGGCTCTTCAATGTATCTTTTCAGGATCTCCCACCATTCTTTTACATATTCTACAGGAATAAGCTTCGGGGCGACAAACGTGTCCCAAAATTCGGTGATGGTTTCCGAAGAGCCTGTTTCAATCTCCGGGATTCTAGGTTCGCGGATTGTATTGAGTTTTTCTTGTAACGTCATGAGACGATGCTCCCTTGCTTTTCTGTTATCGTTTTTATTGAAAGATATGTAAAGAGTTTTTTATTGCTGGGTCACGTTAGTTAATGACGCACGATAGTTTCCATATATTTTTATCATCTTCCATAAATCTTTTCTGAGTTCTTCTTCGCTTGGCACACAGTCGCAGCTATATTTTTTACTATAGAGTGCAGCTTCTTGATATGCCTTTGCCGTAAAAAAGGTTTTTTCGTTACTGATCGATAAGTCTATTGCGCCTTTTGTAAAACCTTCCGCATAGTTTTCTGGGGCTAGGGAAAGCCTATTCTCAATTTTCTCTATTAAGCCTCCACGAGCCGCTTTCAATTTGCGAATCGCTTCTTCGCATTCAGGTTCAGTCCCAATGGCACCGTTTATGGCTTGTATTAGGGATAAATAAATGCTTTCTCCATTGTGGGAGACAAGGTAAACAATATAGACGCCTTTTTGGGGATCGTCAGTTATTTTGCGATCCAAAATGCAGAACCAAAATATATCGGCCAATTTTCCTTTACCGATGCTTCCGACAAAAGAATATGCGTTTGAGTTTCGGTAAAGAGCTTGCGCTACACCAGTTGGCTTTGATTGAAAGGCGTTGACAATTGTTTGCAAAGACTTTGGTATTTCGGTATTGAAAAGGTTAAAGAATGGATGGCCCGCACCGTACTCGCTGACACGAGCTTTTTGAAAAGCCTTTTTATCAAAAATTTTCAGAAAAATTTGACGTAAATCCATGGGTTATTCATCTCCTTTATTGTTGCTTTTCGCTAAACTAGATCTTTTTTTTGTGGAAAATAACACCATGGCTTATTCCAAATTGGAATAGTATCCATAATAACACCACTTTCGGCGGCGCGATACTCGCATGGGTCAAGCGCCCCCCTCGAGCTGGACATGGAATGCCTGGACAGCGGCATGGCCTTGTTCAGGGAAAACTGCACCCCCGGAGAGGCTCTGGAATCGAGCTACCGGCAAGCCCTCGGCAAAGATTTCTGCGAGAACGACGTCATACAACTCTTGTCATCCTGAGCGGGGGAAGCCTCCCCCTGCCTGCAGCCCCGGCTCAGTGGCCCTAATGTCACCCTGGAGGGAGCGCGAAGCGCAACCGATAGTCTGGCCATACTCCCCGGGTCTTATTTTCATGATGAGTTGCAGGCGTCAAGAGAAAAAAATGGAAAGTTTTTTAACCCGAAAATTCACCCGTTTTATCGATTAGATAATATTGGACCGTACACGTTTGCTCCATATAAGGTTCTATGGAAAGAACAGTCGGGATGTATGGCCGCAGTGGTTGTTAGTACATATTGCAACAGCGTGCCAAATGCTGATAAGAAAATGTTCGTTGAAGATAAGACTATTGTGGTTGACTCTAAGGTTTTGATGTTAGGGCTTGATAATGAAGATGATGCGTATTATGTTTGCGGCATAATCAACTCTCCCATTGTGGTAAAGATCATCGATGGATATGCGATTAATACAAACCGAGGGATTGATGTCCTTCGCTATATAGGAATACCACAATTTGATTCTCAAAATACTATCCATAGATCGATCGCCTCTTTATCTAAACAAATCCATGAACTGGTTAAAGAAGAAAAAAAATACTCGGAATTAGAAAAACAGCTTTCTAATTCTGTTAAGGACCTCTATTGTAAAAGAAAGGCAAGACCGTAAGAATAAATTATTCTGCCTCACTTGATTTTTCAAGTGGGGATTTTTGGTATGATTTTGTGATACTTCGGATTTAGAAAAACTGCATTTTTTTCTTATATGCTATCTGCGTCAATATCAATCAATCCCAGCGATTTCAAATAATTATAGGTGTCATCATAAAATTCGGGGAGTCTTGTCGAATCTTTCGGGTCACCTTTAGGGACGCAAATAACCATGCCTTGACGGGCGCGGGTCATCAAAACGCGGTAGGCATTGAGTTGGTACATCTTGCGTTCCGCTTTGTTGACGCGATTCCACTTAGTTCCGCCATTAAACTCAAAATTATCCCAGGTGCCGTTGTTATAGCGAAGGTCGCCATCCCATATAAGGCCGGTCCAATCCAATTCCAGTCCCTGGATATCGAATTCCGTGGCGGCGTCTTCCAGGAACAGGGAAGAACGTACATCGTTGATGTCATCCAAGAACCAGTGAACGGTATCGGGCTTGCAACGTACATCGATTGCCAAGGGTTTCAAACGATAAGCCTTTGATGAAACAACAAGTCCATATCTTTCGTTACCGCGGGCTTTTTGACGCAGCCATTTCTTGGCTGTCTCGATACTTCTTGTTAGCGCAATCGGATAGCGGTCGGAAAAACTTCTGTAGATTTCGCGCGTTTTCTCAGCGTCACAATCCAATAGGTAATGCACCATGCTCGATAGGCGTTCGGCGCGGAAGCTGCGCATGGAAACAGCAAGGTGTAAATCTTCTGAATATACAACGTGCTCGTTGGCTTCCAGCAGTTTCTTTACTTTGCCTTCTGCATATTCTTTTGCGGTAAGCTGGCTTGATATGTATACATTCCATTCAGGGAATGTTTCATTAAGGGCGCGAATCCATTCGCCAATGCCTGCCTCCCCGGTATTGATTTCTTGACCGCCGCCGACAAGACAAATGATTACGGCCCAATCCTTGCGTTGGTCAAGGGACCATATAAGAAATTCACCTTCAGACATGGGGAAGCCGACAAGCCCCTTCTTTTTACTGAGCCATGCGGCGATATGATCCTTGTCCCAAGAACGTTGCGCCTCGTCAAAGATGGCGATATTTTCCACTTCACCGTAACCGGCTTTTTCATCTTCGAGTTCAGTGGTGGTATCTGCAATCAATCGATCACCGACAATCTTTACTTTGCCCAGCATGTTATCGCGATAACGATGAATTATGTGGATAAATCGTTTTACTTCGCGTTCAGCCTCTTTCTTTGTAATCTTGTTGCCGAGAGCTTTTTCCTTTGTTTGTTTATCTCGAGTCAGGGCTTCTGTCAAAACTTCAATTAAAGGACCGTTGCCAGACAAGTAAACCGCCAAATCTTCGTTGGATTGTTGAATGGCTACATTGAGTCCGACAAGTGTTTTGCCTGCTCCTGGAACCCCCGTCACAAAGCATATACTCTTTTCGTGTTTCGCTTTGGTATCGCGAATTACTTGCTGAATGTATTGTGTGGTGCGCTCTAACTGTTCGCCCTCTGCTTCATGACGAGTGATTTCTTCTACGCTATGATTCATGTAAAGCGTACGCGCAGCTTCGATGATAGTTGGCGTCGGAGCGTATCGGCTGCGTGCCCAATCATCCAAGGCGACTGCGTATGTCTTGGGCGGAATGGGTTCCGACAAAACCAAGCGAATTGTTTCACCAAGATTCGCATGATTTGTCATTAAGGGCTCATAGATGCCATCATCGTAATGAGATGTTTGACATGTTCTCGATTGCTCAGTGCTATTTGTTGCGACTAATATTGGTACAATAAACCTATCTACGCTACCTTGATGGAAATTCTTTAAGTCAAGGGCATAGTCTAGAACCTGGTCAACATCATGCTGTAGAAATTCGGTTTCTCCAACCTTGAATTCAATTACAAAGACTCTTTCTTGAAGTAAAAGGACTGCATCGATTCGTTTGCCGAGTCGTGGAATGGTGTATTCAAAAATGATTTCGGCAGATTCTTGTTTCCATGAATCCAGGCTTTTCTGAAGGATTGATATTTCTGCTAGCCATGCATGCTTTTGCTCTGTGACGCTGTCGCCCTCATCATCTTTTGCAATAACCCCAAGAATATTTGTCGGGGAAGACTTTATGAAGTCGGCTAAACTGGCTTTGTAAAAGAATCTGTTGATCATTCCATTTTCCTTTCAGACATGCTTGGAATTGCCTTTTTTGGAAATATATAATATTTTTCCTGCATTTTGCGTTAGGGATAGTGACCCCTTGGGGACAAGACTCGCGTAGCGAGGCTTGGTTCTAGGAGGCGAGCGGCAAGCGAAAGTGCAGGCGATTGCCCCTAGGATAGCGTGCAAAACGAGTGCCGCAAAATTATGCTTGCATAATTTTATGACCGAGTGAAGCCGCGGACGGCGTAGCCGTCCATATAGCCCGCCCCGCGCGTGCGCGGGGAACGCCCACATCCGGGAAATAAATGTTAGATTTGTGAACACCTGCCCATGTCTACAATCCTTCTTTCCATCAAGCCGGAATATGTCAGCAGAATTCTAGAGGGCTCGAAGAAGTTCGAGTTCCGCAGGTCCGTCGCCAAGCGCAAGGTGGGCCGCATCCTGATTTATTCCACGACTCCCGTGAAGAAGGTGGTGGCTCTGGTCGAGGTGAAGGGCGTGCTGCAAGATTCTCCCCAAAGGCTCTGGCAACAAACGCATGCCGGCGCGGGGATATCGCGAGCAAAGTTCATGGACTACTTTGCGGGCCGCACTGTCGCATACGCCTTCCAGCTGGGGACTTTGCGCAGGTTCAAGGAGCCCAGGACGCTCGCCGAATACGGGATTGCATCCGCCCCGCAGTCCTTCACGTATATAGAAGAATAAGCTAAGCACGAAATGTAAAATTTCGTTACTCCCCTTGCCAGAATTTCCGATATTAGGTACATTACCGCTGAACGCATCTCGCTATAGAAAGGTGAGGTGCGTTTTCATTTATCAATGTTAACGCATTGGCCTCGGCAATAGAAATAAGCAAGCTCATTTCTGCTGCTCTCGGCCTGGTGCGTTTTTGTTTAACCGGAATTCCAGTTTCGCAAGAACGCCTCTAAAAATTAACCGGTCACAAATTGTGACCACTTGGAGGCTGTATGGCAAGAAAAACTGATAAATTGGCTGTCGCGGAGTTCCCACTTATTGACGAAACCCTGCTCAAATCGCGGATATACACCATTCGCGGGGTCAAGGTGATGCTCGATGCCGACCTGGCCGAGATTTATGGATACGAGACGAGATTTTTTAATCGTCAGGTGAAAAACAACATTGATCGATTTGCGGAGGATTTCCGATTTCAATTGAGTGAGGATGAAATGCAAAACTTGATGTGCAAAAAATGCACATCAAGTTGGGGTGGAACACGAAAATTGCCGTATGCCTTCACCGAACAGGGCATCTATATGCTTATGACGGTTTTAAAAGGTGACCTGGCGATTCGTCAAAGTATGGCCCTAATTCGCCTTTTCAAGCAAATGAAGGACTATATCGTTGCGGAAAACCATCAACTGCTCGGAACTGCGGGAATCGCCCAGATTGCTGCGCAGACTGCTCAAAATACATATGAAATCGCGGCCGTTTCCGCCGAAGTAAAGGAACTTTCTGGCGAAGTTCGCGATATCAGGAGCGATCTGGGGAAAATCAATGTGGACCTCCGGATGGTCATGGAAAACTTCGTTGATCCTTCGTCTTTCAGGCACTTCTTGATTCTGAACGGGCACAAGCTGGAGGCGGATGTCGCCTATGCGCAGATCTACGGCATGGCGAAGAAGTCGGTGCTGATTGTCGATAACTATGTAGACGTTAAAACGCTGAATTTGCTCCGAAATGTGCGCAAAGGCGTTTCCGTCCTGATTTTCAGCGACTTGCTCGGTGGAAGCCGCATGACAGACGATATGCTTGCCGATTATCGGGCCGAGATGCCGGGCGTTTCGATTGACAAGGTTTCTGCTGCGCACAAGTTCCACGACCGCTACATTCTTATAGACTTTAAGACCAAAAGCGAAAAGCTGTACCATTGCGGAGCTTCAAGCAAGGATGCCGGCAGCAAGATTACGACCATTGTCCGGCTCGATGATGTAGATGCTTACCGGAACATGTTTGAGGAATTGTTGTCCCGACTAAAGCGAGAAACAATCAAATAAAGGAGAATTACTGTGAAGAAAAAAGCAGAAAACGAGAAAGAACTTGAGTTGCCGAAGGAACTCTTGGAATCAATAGCTGGGCTTAATGAACTTATGAGTCAGCATCAGGATCAAGCCGCCGCAATGTTGTACAGGTTAATGTTTCGCCATGAACGGAACATCCATGTTCTGGACCGCTACTCAGATGTCGTACTTGAAGGCGTTTCTGGCATGGGCAGCGTGTTCGCGAAAGAGGATTACAGAAATTTTTTACAATACCTGTCGTATGTTGTTCCGAACGAATATGCCCCACATAAAGAAATGTATGACGAAGAATGTAGCACTACTGAAGAGGATGAGGAGAGTTGAAGTACAGCGCTGTCTATGTATGTTTTGGCAACCATGACATCATTACCGAAAGGGCGGGAGTTTTCGGTGCTGAAAAAGACTTCCCAACTTCCGAAAGCAAGATGGATTTTTTCTTGAAAGAGTCCGCAAAGATTCCGAACATTCGCCTGTTAGAAAATTGCATGGAGGACGGCATTGCCGGATGCATGGGTATGTGCGATTTCAAGTACATGCATGCGCCGGGAACTTCGGAAATCTTGAATCAGATGCTTTGGTCTACACGCTGGTTCGACGGTCGCCATTGGAACTACATGCGTAATAATCCAAAACGTCTGTGGGAGCACTACGATGTCGTGCTGCGTGAACTTTCTTTAAAGAAGCCCAAGATTATGATGTCTCATTTCTTGCCATTGGAATTCGGGATGGCGGAACGCTACATACATGACCCGTGTTCGAACTTCTTCTATTTTCATGGAGCCCCGTATCTTGAAAACCTGGATGACGGAAGCATTTACCAAGCTGGCCATACTCATACGGCCATCAAGAAGATGTTCGTGGATTTGCAGGGCAAATGCCATCTGCTGCTTTGCAATCCCGTCGGGTATCCCGACGAGAACCCATATGCCGACAATGATCTTCGTAGAGAAGACTTTCTGATAGAATTAGACACAAGCATAGGCCGTGCGGCCCGTACGTGCATCCGCGGTGGGGCCGAAATTACGCGATTGTTGATAAATTGTTGATAATTTGGAAGGCCCGCTGGGGAAAGCTCAAAAATGTGGGTAAATCTTGCTTACATTTGGCCCGACCCCTTGATTTATCTAGGAATTTTTCTAATTTTGTGACTCAAAAAATTTGACTTTTAATAAAGGTTACTACAATGAAAAGAACATTCCAGCCTCATAATCGTAAGCGCGCCAACAAGCATGGTTTCCGTGCCCGCATGGAAGACCGTTGGGGTCGTGCTGTTCTGAGCCGTCGTCGCGCCAAGGGCCGCAAGCGCCTGACCGTGAGCGATACGATCTACAAGAAGTAGTCGGGGGTGGCATATCGCCGCTCTGCGCTCCTATAGGCTGCCCAACGAGCCAGCTTATCGGCAAGTAGCCGTCCATGGAAAGTTCATCCGCACGCCGTCGTTCTCGATGCGTTGGATAGAAAGCCCGGACGGTTTTTGTCGTTTCTGCTTTTTGGCAAAAAAGAAAAACGGCAACGCCGTTTACCGCAACAAGTGCCGTAGATTGCTGCGGCCCCTGTTTTTTGAAAGGGTTCCCCACATTGCAAAGCCCGTCTGGGCGATGATCATCGTGAGTGACAAGGCCGGGGAGGTGTCCTCGGAACGCATGCGACAGTCGGCGCTCAAGGTCTTTAAGAAGATGGAATGGACCGAGGGGCTCGACCTGGGGGCCATGCCCAATGAATAGCGGCTTCTGGGGCAGGTTTCACGCGGCTGCAAAGGCTGTCCTGATAGCCCCCATCCGGCTGTACCAGTTGATTCACCCCTATTTTTTTCACGGGGTGTGCAGGTTCCAGCCGACATGCTCTCAGTACGCGATAGAGGCTGTCCAGGTTCACGGGGTGTTCAAAGGTTTCTATCTTGCGGTTTTTAGAATTTTAAGGTGCAACCCGTTTTGCAAGGGCGGCTACGACCCGGTCCCGCCCAAAAAGGAAAAGTGATGAATAAGAATACTATCGTCGGATCGATCCTTATCGGCGCCATCATGATTTGGTGGTTCATGTCGACCAGCGCGAACAACGAGGCTGCGGCCAGGGCCGAACAGGCGAAAAAGGCCGCCGAGAAGGCTGCCGCCGCCCAGGTGGTCGATTCTTCCGAGGCCCCGTCTGCAAACGGACTCGTACTCCCCGGCGCAACCGCTGAAGTCAAGGCCGCCCCGGTTCTCGGTGCAGCAAGCGTAGCTGCCGATAGCGCTAACATCAATGTGAATGATTCCGCTAACGTCATTGCGAGCGAAGCGAAGCAATCCACAGACTCCGCCACGGCGCCGGCTCCGAAGGTCATTGCCCCGCGCACGGTCACGGTCGAAACTGACAAGTTCATCATGACCCTTACCAACAAGGGCGGCAAGGTCCAGAGCGTGATCGTCAAGGCCCTGCCGGATTCCGCGAACCATTTCCCCGAACTCATCCAGGATACCGCGCTCGGCGCCCTGGACCTTAAACTCGGCGGTGCGGACCTTTCCGAAGTCATGTTCGATGTCGATGCCCCGGAATGGATCAATGTCGAGAACGATACCGAAGTCCAGTTCGTCTTTACCGACGCGAACGGCAACCAGCTGGTGCGTAGCTACGGATTTACCAAGTCGGGCGTCGCGGTCCGCCAGGTGAACCGCTTCAAGGGTTTCCGCGTCGATAACTACGAGCTCTCCTGGAAGGGCGGCATGCGCGAAACCGAAGTGATTCCGAAGGGCAAGAGCTTCGGCGGCACCAGCTACTTCTTTAGCGAGGTGATCTTCAAGAACAGCGAAATCACCGAACGCGAAACATTCTCCGACGCCATGGCGTTCGACGAGGCAAACTACTACTGGGTGGGGCTTCGCCGCAAGTACGTGGCGATGTCGGTGCAGTTCGACAAGCCGGTGCCCGCCAAGGTGAACGCGAAGCACATCAAGGTCGCCACCGAAGAAATTCCTGATCCGGGTACCTACAGCCTCTCCATTGCAGACGCCGTGCGTGGCGACTCCGTTGCCTATAATCTCATGGTTCTCCCGCTCCAGTGGGATGTCGTCGAGTCCCTCGGCCAGGGCTACGAAAAGATTATCGTGACGGGCTCCAAGTGGTTTCCCGGTTCCAGCGTCTGGTTCGTGTGGATTTGCAAGTGGCTGCTCAAGCTGCTCAACTTCTTCTATTCGATCATTCCGAACTACGGTGTCGCCATCATTCTCGTGACCTTCATCGTGCGTGGCCTTACGACGCCCTTTACCATCAAGCAGCTCAAGTCGACTTCTGCCATGAGCAAGCTCAAGCCGCAGCTCGACGAAATCAACGTGAAGTACCGCAGCGATCCGCAAAAGAAGCAGGCCGCCATCATGGAACTTTACGCCAAGAACGGCGTGAACCCGCTCGCCAGCTGCACCGGTGGCTGCCTCCCGATGATTATCCAGATGCCGATTTTCATGGGCCTCTTCTTTGTGCTCGGTCGCGCCGTCGAACTCCGCGGCATGCCTGCCTTCCTCTGGATTACCGACCTCAGCCGTAGCGACGTGATCTTCCACGGCATCAGCATCCCGTTCATCATGCCCGATGGCCTCGCCCTCCTTCCGTGGATCATGGTGGTCACCACCTACTTCCAGACCAAGGTGACCATGAGTGGCAACGGCGCCATGGACCCCGCACAGGCCAAGATGATGGTGTGGATGATGCCCGCCATGATGTTCCTCTTTAGCGCGGTGATGCCGTCTGGCCTTGTGCTCTACTGGATTGTGTCTAACTTCTGGAGCATCATTCAGTATAAGATTATCCGCCGCGATGGCGATAATGCGCCCAAGACCGTGAACGGCAAGAAGGTGCAGGACGCCGAAATCGTGAAGTAGGCTCGGCGCCCGCTTTTCGTCAACCCCGAATCCCGGACCTTCTGGCCCGGGTTTCTTTTATTTTTATTACATTTTTCATTATGGGATGCAAGCTTTCGCTCAATTGCCTTAAGGCAATTCTGGATTTACGCGTATTTGGCCCCTGTCTTTGGGCTTTGATTGCGGTTATGCTTTTGACTGCTTGCGGAGAATCCACTACTCAAGTTGTCCAAGAGAAAATGCCTGTTGTCGCATCTGTTGACGACCTGTCGGAATGCTCCGATGAAAACGAAGGCGAACAGGCTCTGGTGAAAGAATCTGGCACGATGTTCGCTTGTGTAGACGGGGAATGGGTAGGCGTACTTGATCAGGAGCGCGATACGGTCTACCTCGATGGAAATGTCGAGAAAATCTATGTAGGCAAAGATTATTTCTGCACAATAGAGACTTTTTCTGATGGCTCGGGATATAAGGTTGTCTGCAATGGCGATTCTATAGGAGCGGTGTTGAATGGTCGAGATGGAGTAGATGGAATCAATGGAGAAGATGGACGAAACGGTGTAGATGGTGCTGATGGTGCAGACGGCAAAGATGGAAGAGATGGCGTAGACGGAAAGGACGGAACAGATGGACAAGATGGGGCAGATGGTGCTGAGGGAGTAAAAGGAGACACCGGTGAAAAAGGTGCTGATGGAAAAAATGGTGTGAATGGGAGTAGCTGTGATTTGACAGAACATACCAATGGGGAAATTTTAATTACTTGTGGCGAAAATGTCATTAGAATCTTCAAGGCTGCTTGTGGGCCGAATTCCTATAATCCGGAAACCCAGTTTTGTGATGAGCGAGACCATCATGTATACAGGTTCGTAATGGTTGGAGACGAAACCTGGATGGCGGAAAACTTGAGTTTCGAATACCGGGTAGACGGAGAGGTCTTTGAAAATTACTGCTATCAAGATGATTGTGATTCCGATTCGAGCAAAATGTTTGGCCGCTATTATACATGGTATGCGGCAATGAAGTCTTGTCCCGTAGGATGGCACTTGCCTGACACATTGGAATGGAACGTGTTGTTCAAAATAATGGGAATGAATATTCACGCTATGCAGGTGCGAGGCCATGCCGCATGGCCCAAAGCGACGGATGCTTATGGATTTTCGGCGATTCCTGCAGGAACCTACTATAGGGGAGTATTCTACCTTGTTAGTGATGATGCCAATTTCTGGAGTTCGACTCAATCTAACAATACTCAAGCCTATCTTTGGAATTTGCTTCCGGATACTTATTCTTTCCATGGCTGGTCTAAGAGTACGGGTTATTCCGTCCGTTGTATTAAGAATGTTCAATGATTTTGTTGAGGGTGAAAGCATGAAACTTGATTGCCGTATCGGTCTGGTTCTTGGTCTCTTCGCTATACTCTTTTTGGCTGCCTGTGGTGACGAAACGACTCAGGTTGTCCAAGAAAAGATGTCTGTGGTCAAAACCATTTCTGATTTGCCTGGATGTACTTCAGAGAATGAAGGTTCTCAGGCCCTTGTAAAAGGAGAAACTCCCGTTCGCATCTGCGTAGATGGCGAGTGGGTGAGCATGTCCGAACTGGGCAATGATACGATCTATGTAGACGAGGGCGTTAGTAAGGTCTATGTGAGCGAAAAGGTCTCCTGCGAAACAAAGAAACTTTCGGATGGATCTGGCATCAAGATTCTCTGCAATGGCGATTCTATTGGCACTGTGTGGAATGGTCGCGATGGAAATGATGGCGCTGATGGTATGGATGGCAGGGATGGCAAAGACGGTACAAAGGGGGCTGCAGGAAAAGATGGCAAAGACGGCACAGATGGTGAAGATGGTACCGATGGTCAAGATGGAGCCGATGGCGATGATGGCGCCAAGGGAGAGCCTGGAGACAAGGGCGCTGATGGAAAAGATGGTGAAGACGGTGTCGATGGCGTTGGCTGTACCATTGCCGATGCGACGGATACCACGGTGACGATAGTGTGTGGCAATCAGTCGGTGACGTTGGATTTGCAAGCCCGTATGGCGACGGATTCGATTATTGTCTATGCGCAGAAAGGTCCTATGGTCGAGGGGGCGAAAGCTTGTATTCTGGGGGAAGCATGCTCTCTTATTCCAATGGATGATAAGGGACGGTTTAGCTTTCCGACAGCCAAATTTACGAGTCAATATGCGTCTTTTCTTGTGCAAGGAGATTATCTCAATGAAGTTACGGGTGAACTGCGCTATGGAAACTCGTATTATGATAAACTGCTTGCTATGGTTGATATCAAAAAAAATAAAACAGTATATGTCAATGCTCTCACAACTTTGGATTATTCGCGCACTCGTTGGTTGATGTCTAAAGAGAATATGTCCGTGGAACAGGCGAAAAAACAAGCTCATGGTGAAATATTGAACTATTTCCATGTTGATGATACAGATATTTTTGATTTTGAGCAAATGAACATATTTGGGTCGTCTGAGTCAGATGCGGTGCTGCTAGCCGTTTCTATCCTTCTGCTGAGGGATTCTGCTAGTGTGAAGCGTCTTATCGATGAAGACTATAACTTTATTCCTAACTATTTGAACAACGGCAAGGGTAACAATGACTCTGTAAGGGCAGAAATCGCAAGTTGGGCGATGAATGCCGATTTGTCTGGACGCCTTCCGAAAATCCGTAATAATATTCTAAATTGGAAAATGTCGAAGACTGTTCCTAATTTTGAAAAATACGTTCGCAATTTCTGGATGAAGGAATTCAATGTGGACGATTGCTCTGGGGCAAACGAAGGCGATATTTTCGTTTTCCCAAATGAAGATGCTTCTGTAAGAAGTTTAAAGTGCTCTGCAGGAGAATGGACGTTCCACGAAATTAGAGATTTAAGGGATTCGAATATCTATCGCGTGGTGAAAATTGGAAATCAGATATGGATGGCCGAAAACCTGAACTATGAAGTGGATTCCAATTATCATTGCTATATGGACAGCTGTGAAAAGTACAGAAAACTTTATACATGGGCAACGGCAATGGACAGTGTAGCCGCTTTTGGCGACAACGGCAAGGGTTGTGGTTTCGGTGAAGTATGCTCGGCGGTTTCTCCAGTGCGTGGAATATGCCCTAAAGATTGGCATTTGCCCGATTCTGTAGAATGGGAAGCTCTTTATGAAGCAGTGGGGTATTCTGCATATGCGCTGCAGGCGGAAGGTTTTGAACGCTGGAAGGGGGCAAAAGATGAGTTTGGTTTTTCTGCACATCCTGCTCCCTTTTATTGCAAAGATCGCTTTGTTGGCTATGCATCTGATTTTTGGACAACCGCTCAAAGGGACAGCGCGTTTATTTACCATTGGTATGTATATGCAGATATTGCTGGTGCTGACAAATGGGTGAGTAAATCGTGTTATCTTTCCGTTCGCTGCGTCAAGGATTAGCAGAATTATATACTATTGCTCTTCAAAACCCCGAACCAGGCGGCTCGGGGTTTTGGCTTGACTGAATCTACTTGACGGCAAGCATCTCTGCAATGATGTTTTCAGGGACATTTTGCGAACGGAGATACTCTGCCCTGCGTTTGCTCGTTTCTTCATTTCTGGAACGTTCTCTCGCTTCACCCCTCGCTTCACCCCTAGCTTCACCCCTAGCTTCACCTCTCGCTTCACCTCTCGCTTCACCACGGGCTTCGGCTTTGAGTTCCGCTTCTGCAAGGATTGCTTCTTCTGCATGTTTGTCGAACATGGTTTTCTCCAAGGTTTTTATAAGTTTCGGGTTCGCACGGCTTACGCGCAGGCGGTCAATGGCTTTAGCGTAAAGCGGGTCGTCTGTGTCGTTGACTCTGAGCGGTCCCCAGGCTAAAAGTCCTAGCCAGAAGTCCTCGCGGGAGTTCGCTCCTTTGCGAAGTTTCGCGAACTTGAGCAAGTCCACTATAATATATCTATTTTTTGGAAAAATGGGTAGGGCTCCGCCTTCCCTGATGTCGCTCTGGCTGTAGACTGTCCATGTGTCCTTGAAGATGTTTTCGGATTTTAAGATTCCGAAATTGCAGAGCCAGATGGAAACCGTTTCGGGAAGCTCGTAGTAGCGGATCTTCTGCTCCCTTTCCGAGAGTGCGAGAAACGTGTCCGACTTGTTGTAGTCGTGCTTACTCCGTAGCATCAGGTAGGAATTGTACAGTTGCATGCGGTCAAGAAAGAACGGATGCTGACGGTTCTGCAGTTCGATGTTGATGAAACGATCGTCCCTTGTCGTTACCCACACATCGAGTTTTGTTGTCTCGTCACCGGGTATGAACACATCAAGGTGTTTTTCGAATTCGTAGCTCAGGTCCACAATTTCGCGGTCGTGGTCCAACTCGAGCAGGCTGTTTAGCACATCGCGAATGGTGTCCTTGTCGTCCATCAGGGCGCGGAATGTTGGCGGGTAGATGGGCAGCAGAACTCCTCCCCGGCATCGTTTGTGACGATGTAGGGCTTGGTAGGCTTGTTTTCTTCAGGCATGTTGGTCCTTTTGTTCGGTTTTTCGCTTACTCCCTTTTCCTTAATACGCTGGATTTGAAGAAAATGTTGATTTTGGACCCCACATTCCCTATACAAAATTCAATTGTTAATAGTTTGTTGATAAATTGTTAATTCGTTAAGATGCGCCCGGTGTACAAGAAAACGGGCGTTATTTTGCTTGTGATGGAACTTGCTGGGCGACTGACACCATTCTGTAAGCCTCCTGTAAGAAAACTATATTTTACCTCGAAAATAATTAGAGGATTTCTTATGAAGAAGATTCCGAGTTTTAGTACGTTTTTCATGTCCATCCTGATGGTCCTGTTCGCTGCGTCGGCGACTTGGGCGGATGCAGTCTCCTTGGCAGAAGACGGTGATGATGGCTCGCTTTATGTCAATTTGCCTACGACAGGAACCAACACTTTGGAAATTGGAACTGGCGTGACTTCGTTCAAGGTCTACGATGATGGTGGCAAGAACGGTAATTACACATTAAGTGCTTCTTTAGATGGTTCTTTGGTCATGACCGCCCCTGAAGGTTATGTGTTGCAGGTGGAAGGAACCATAACGTCGCACTACTATTACAATGCGTCCATGACTGTTTATGACGGCGATGCGAGCGGAGAACCCTTGCTGTCTAGTTTCGGAAGCTCAGACTGGGGTGTACCCCGAGATGTTCCTATGCGGTCCAGTTCTGGTCGTACAATGACGATCCGTTTTCGGAATAGCGCTATAAATTATGCATACGAAGGCCTAGACCTTACGGTGACATTGGCATCCGCATCTATTGCACACGAAATAACCTTTGAAAATCAGGGGCAAGGCGGAAACATCAGTACGGCAGAGACCGATGTTCTTGCGGGAGAAACGGTAACCTTGAATATTCAACCGTTAACCGGCTATTTGATGAGTGGAATATCTGTTGCCGAACAAAATGGTAGGGCGTTAAAATTTACCGGTGGTGAATGGTATTCCAACGATCCGCTGGTGTTCACGATGCCCTATGCCGATGTTACGGTTACTCCGACATATACAAATGACCTGACCGCTGATGGCGGACTCTATATTAACATGCCTGCGACCGGTACGACGAATGCCCAGATTCCGGGTAACGTCCAGTCGTTCAAGGTGTATGATGACGGTGGTCGAACTGGTTCCCATAAGGCAGGGGCTGACGGTTACCTGGTTTTGACGGCTCCCGAAGGCTATGTATTTAGGCTGTCGGGAACCATCCAAAGCGCCGATGCCAGCCTGTCCGTTTATGACGGCGCTGCATATGCCAGCAACCTCAAAAAGATGATAGGGCCCGACAATGGTTATTCGGATACCGATGTTGGGGACGTTTTTGGTTCATCGCGAATAATGACTCTTTATTTTAAATCTAACGGATATTCGTACAGCGGGTTTGACTTGACGTTATCGCTGGGAGAATATGTTGATTATGCAATCGCTACTGCAAGTTCGGTCGGAAACGGCTCGGTGGAGATCGCTGAAAATGCGAAGCCTGGTGACGTTGTTTCCCTGACGGCAAATCCCCAGGATGGTAATGTGTTCAGCGGTGTTCGCGTTGTCGATGAAAATGGGAATGTTGTAGAGACGACTAAAGATGGCAATACCGCGACCTTTGTTATGCCGTTTGCAGAAGTGACCGTCACGCCATACTTTGCTGGTTCCACGGTGTCCTATGACAATGCCGGTTGCCTTGACAATGGAATGTATTTCCGTGTAGAATGCAGTTCCCAGACGTGTACAATTTCTCAGGGTGCGTTTGTTCCGGGTGACGACGACTATAGGTGCTGGTCTGAGTTGGCTGCTAAAGTGGAAGAAGAGTTGGGAAGAAACTGGAGTACCATAATGCTTGGCTCTGACTTGTACCTGGGCGGCTACGACAGTGGTTCCGATGCTTGTGTGATGTCTGATTTCAGCGCTCTATACACAAAAGAGTTTGAAGGCTACGGACATACGGTTTATGGATTCTGCCACATAACAGCGGATAGTTCTGGCTTTTTGCAGGCTGATGTGAATTCAATTTCGTCTGTCGCGTTTGTTGATGCCTATGTGCGTGGTGACAGCGCGGGTGTCCTTGGTTCAAGCCAAAAAGGCGAAGTTACCTGGAGCTCCGTGACGGTCAATAATGCGACCGTTGTCGGTAACACTGTGGGCGCCCTTGCCGGTCATTTAAATAATTCTGATTACGGTTATGCTTCGAGATTGTCGAATGTGACCATAACAAATTCAACCATCATTGCAAAGGAAGTGGTTGCGACCGCTTCTGTGCAGGCGGGTGTCGTTGCTGGCATGGGTCGTGTGGGCGGATACGGTGCTACCATAACGATATCCCACAACACTGTGTCTGCGGATGCCTCTATTGCTAGCAGTACGGTTGTTTCTTTGGGTGGTGTCGTTGGTGAGCTTGTAAGCGGTAGAGAGTCTCTTCCCAATACATTCCGAATTTCTGACATTACTATCAGTAACGCCTCCAGTGCAACGGAAGTGAATATCGGTGGCTTCGCGGGCTTGTTTGTTGAGGACTACAGTACATCGTCACAGACTCTTGAAAGGTTTGGCTTCGAAGGATCCATCAGTGGTGGTACAAATGTAGGTGGAATCTTTGGTAAGGTGAATCTCCCCAGCAACAGTTTAACTATAAAGAATACCTATTCTAGGGGATCTATTAGTGGTTCTGATGACGCTTTGAAAGGTTACATTGTCGGCTCGTTGAGTGCGAACTCTAAAGTTGTGTATAACAACTATCACGTTGGCTCGGATGTTATCGTGCAGGGTATCGGAAACGGCTACAATGCAAATTCCTGGAAAAGTGGTGATGAAGATGTCTTTGGCAACGTACGTAATGCATCTGGTGCTTTGGCTACGGATGGTGCCATGGGCCATTATATGCATAGTGATGACATGTATTACTATTTGGATTACTTTGCATATTCTACCGAGCAAGAGGGCGGTGGAGAAGATCCGGTCGTCGTTAGACTTGTTGGGGTTGTTCGTAATGGTATTGCCGATGAAGATGATATGAAGACAGACATGTTCGCGGCATTGATGAACAAGAATCCGGTTGTTCAAGACGGTGAAACGCCTAATGCCGACGAACATAATGTGTGGACCAGAGCTGACGGATTGAATGATAAATTCCCCACGTTTGCCGATGATGAACACCTGCCGAACCATGTGGTAAGTATTGATTGGGATGGTTCTTGGGGGCTGAATTCTACTCAGATGTCGACTTTGGGCTTTGAAAGGTGGAACGCGTATTTCTTTGATGATGATTATGGTTATTATCAGGCAATCTATGGCTATACCGATGCGACTCAGCATGTCAGCTCTGGACTTGTGAACAAGTTGAATGCTTTGGTATCGGCGGTAGAAATGAGCTCCGGTGCAGAAGCGGGTTCCCTGATGCTGGTTGATGGAACTGGACGGGATGTGACATCGATTGCAAACGTGGCCTTTAGTTCTGACCAGCCTTTGACCATTAAGGGAGTTCAGAACATTTCTATTGCCTACAACTATTGCACGGGACAGACTTCATGTACTCCGTTTGAATCGCAGACCGACAAGACATTTATCTTTATGTCTCCGAAGGTGAATACGATTAGCTCGGGTGATGACGGATCGTATCAGCTCCTCCCTCTCGTAGTAGATCTTGGTGGTACAGATGAAGTTCCCGATGCTACGCAGCTGAGACTTTCGGTGAAACTGTATGATGAAAACGATGAAGAAATTGAACTTCCGGCGAGTTGGACTTATCATTCTCAAATCTGGCTGGTCTCAGAAATTTCACAATTCATCCGTGGTCTGGACAATGCTGTATCCAAGATTGAGCTTAATTATCAATCGGGATCTAGCGAAAATCTCGATGTATATGTATCAAACGGCCCCACCATTGATGCGTACGGTGTCGATGCCGATGGCGAGAGTGTGCGCGTCTTTTCTAGCCCCAATACGAATTATTACGTTACTATTCCCAGTGCCATGGGTGTAAGGGCTTACGATTTTGAACAGAAGGTGGGTTATGAACTAGAGGGGACCTACACTGCGACTTATGAGTATTACGATGGTACCTATGAACTTGATGAAGTCCATGAACCTATTTACGAAAGTACGGAAGACCATGCTTTTGGCTCGGTGGCGAACCTTTTACAGAAGATGCTTTCGAATGTGAGGCTTCATTTGTCGGTTAACAATCTGACTGCAACCGATACGGTGAATTTGAACAATGTGAGGACTGCATTGGCCCTGGCAAAGCAAGAGGTCTCGACGGAATATGGACCTAGCGGAAATTTGAGGGTTGCTGCCAATTATACCCCCATCAACTACACCGTCAATTTCGATCTGAAACTTCCTGCAGAAATTGCGGATAACTCGGTCTTGTTCTTTGGCAATGGCTGGAATAATCCCAAGAGCAATGTTACGGTCGAAGCCGGCAATCTCCCCAAGGTCTACACGACGACATGTCCGGCATTTGGCGGCTGGTCGCCTGTCGATGACGGTTCGGTGCCTGGCACCTATGTGCTGAACGAAAGTTTCTTGAACAGCGCCGTTGTAGATGCAGATTACAATACGACTGCCTATGGCACCTGGAATTCGGACAATTGTACAACTCCGCACACTCTCGACTTCTCGTACTGGGCTTCTGTAGACGATGAGGATTTGGCTGCTTTCCCCGGATACGTGGTCCTGAAACAGGTGTTGGGTGAAGGCGATACGATTGCACATCCCATGGTGACAACCTATGATGGTGGTGGATATGTTTCCCATTATACCACCTTGCCGGAAGTAGACGATACGCTGACCTTTATTGTGAGTACCGCTATTGAAAGAGGTTTCAAAATTTCTGGCATTGAGCTTCAGCGTGATTTCAAACAGGGCGTAAGCGAAAATAGCTCGATTGCCCTTAATGCCCCTGAACAGGGTGACACGACTCTTACTATCAACACTTCGATGCTTAATTCCGCAGGCTTTAATATAAGCTTCGACTATGAACGATTCTTGGTTGGCTTTAAGCGTCCGACAGATAATGATGCTGTGGGCGTAACGAGTGTCGATTACTATGTCGCCGATGAATATACGGGTGAAAATTGGCCCGATGTTAAGAATTATGGCCTGGGTGATGCTGATCTGGATATGCCCAAGCTCTATGCCTTGGATGGCTGCGTTGGTTGGTCTAAAGCAACAACTTATGACGGGGAACATCCGGTCTACAGGCAGTTCGATCAGTCTGTTGCTCAAGACTATGAAAGCGAGATGGTCCTCTACCCGGTCTACTTTACGCCGGATGATAATCCAAATCTCTGTGGCGATGCCCCGGAGGGCGCTTTCTTGATAAAAGCCACAGTCAACAATCCTGATGCATTGACTCGTCTGGAGCTTCGCCAGATTATCGGCGTTACGGGTGATGATGACGTTGCCGATACAATCAAGCATGTAATGGTCCAGAACGAACAAGACCCGACCCAGTTTGTACTGTCTGTTCCGAAGGTGTCGTTGTCGCAAGCTGTGGCGGAAAACTATGTTCCCTTCACCTTTGAAATTCATGCGGTGCCGGCAGAAGGCTATGCAACTTACAGTGAATCGTATTATCAATTGTCGTCTCAAGAAATTGGCTCGGTGAAAATTCCATATACAGACGGCATTCTTACGACTGAAGGGCATCAAGTAAGTTTCTATGTGGATCTGATTAGTGCCGATTATACGGTTGCCCTTGATACTACGGGCTGGGAACATATTGCAGTGTCCGTAAATGCTTCGACCACTACTAATTATAGGTATGAACTTTATGCTCTTGACAAAGATCTTGACCTTCCGGCATCTTATGTGGTTGGTGAGTCTGCCCAGAAGCTGCCTGTGCTTTACGCCGCTTCTCTTGAGGGATCTCCAAAAACTTATGTTGTTTCGGGATGGACGTTCTATGAAGAAAGAGCTAATTGCTTAGAGGGGAACGCTAAGGACGAAGATACCTTCTGTATGGGGGTGATGGAATCCGAACTCAACGAGGTGTTCCCAACCTTCTCTGCTGACTTGGTTGTAGCAGCCTTGGCTGCAGAAGCTGCTGGGAAAATCGCCATTGAGGACAAAACGATAAAGCTGAAACCTGTGTGGAAAGTGGCGCCAACGGGTAATTTTCCTGGTTACCAACGTATTAAGATTGGCTGCCCTGAAGAGAATGCTATAGATGGATGTGGTGAAAACGACCATCCGATGACGATAAGTCTCTCGCAAACTTTCAGTATGGCGGGCGAACAGATTACTTTGACACACAGTTCCGATAGCGTTATTGCGTTCCCTTGGACAGGGTACTTTGATGAAATAACGATGGATGTCGCGTTCCAGGCTAATCCGGGATATGAAGTCAATTCTATTAAACTTGAATTTAATGATAGTGAAATTGGTGAGTATAATAGTGCAGAAAGCAAAATGGTTCTGCAAACACGCCTCCTTACGGAAAACACGCGCATTGTACCTGATGACATGTCGTTTATCGATTACACGGTCACCTTCGATATCAGTTCTTTCAAGGATTCCACCGTGGTGTTAGGAAAAAGCTGGTATGACCGAGTTGACGCAGAAACTGGCTCGCTAACAATGAACGTGGGACCGGCGAGAGAGTTCCCGAAAGTGTATGTGTTTAACAATGGATATATTTTCAACGAGGCCTTCTGGGCGAACGATGTCAAGACGGAATCGGATTTCGATGAACCTTATGAATTGGATAATTGGCGTTCGAATTTTATAGTCTCATCGCTTATGCACACGACGCAGAAGCCCCAGTTCAACTCGGAACTTCTCGGATACCTTATTGAAGATAATCCCACTGCGACAGCCTTGACTATTTATCCATTTGCAGGGGAAATCGATGATAATAGAGGGTATTACAGGAACTATATCACTGTTGATTTGCCGAATTTACCCCATTATGACACCGACTACCATGGAAATGTCGTGCTGAAGCAGACCTGGAAGGATTTGACGTTTAAGCAGAGAACGTCGCTCGATACACCGACGGATGCTGGATCTATGTTGACTTGGAAAACCCCTGCCTCATTCTTGGGTGACGATGACACCCTTGAATTCGTGTTGGAATATGAGCCGGATCCGGGCTATTCTATGGAAATTGATCCTTATAGTATTGCTGATGTCGAAAATGGAAAGTATCTTGACGAAGACGGCTGGGGCTATGATTCTACGACCAAGAGGCTTAAGATGCCAATGTCATATTCGATGTATCTGACGGTCAGGTACACCCAGCTGCATTACAACGTGGACTTCGCGATGCCCTCCGATGCCGAAGTGTTCGTGGCGAACAAGCTGGTTAATGGCGACTATGTAATAGACTGGTTTGGCTCGATGCGTGATATTACCGTAGACGACGTTAAGGCTCCTGTTGTCTACAATGCTGAAGGTTGCCGCATTTCCTGGAAGGTTGACGAGTCTGACCGCATAGAAAGCGAGCCTACGGCAAGCATCAAGTATGAACTTGCCTATATGACTTCGACTGAAAAGATGGATGGCTTTGTGAACACGCTTGTTCCTGATGTCGAAAGGAGTGACTACCTGTGCGATGGCTCTGAGAACTACTTTACCCAGTTCCTGAATGTCGAAGGCGAAGGTACGATCAAGCTGCTCCAGAAGTTGGGTAAGGCTCCCGAAAGCGAAGATGACCCTGCCCAGCTGGTGGTCACGCATTCGTTTAGTCCGAACGACGGAAACTTCTATATGCATGTCCCTGCCGCCTACAACGACAATGGAAATGGCGATACCGTCTTGACGGGTGTCAAGTTTATTGTCCAGGTGGAACCTGCTGAAGGCTATGTGCTGGACAAGTTGACCTACGAGACTTCGAAGAACGGCAACTACATCATTGCCGAACTCGAAGACGGCGACTCGCTGAACATTATGGAAAACCTGGTGTTCAACGCCAAGTTCGTGAACCTTGCCCCGATTTACGTGACCTACGACCTGTCGCTTTCTTCGGCTGAAGATTCCGCGAACACCTACCTGCCGACAAGTGCTGTCACGGCGGGCTCCGTTGAACTTGAATCGAATGCCGACACGGTTGCCTTCTGGAAGCCCTACCGCACCGACAAGTGCTTTGCGGGCTGGTCCACTACGTCGGCAGACCGTTTCACTACGGGTATTGACTCCATTTACCAGGTGCTCGATGCCGACCACTTTGGCGACTTCAGCACGAATTCCGACAACCCGACGAAACTCTTCGCCATCTGGCAGGAATGCACTCTGCCTGAACCGACGGTGGTCCTGAAGAACGGTTCCGAACACACGACCGTTACGCTGTACCAGATGTTTGGCGAAGACTCGCTGCCTCATGAGATTACCACTGAAGGTATTTCGCTGGTGGGCGACGAGTTCGTCTTCCATATGGATGAATCCAAGTCCAAGGCAAAGATCGGCTACCGCATTGCAGAAGATGCTGAATACATGTTCACCTACACGGTGGCTGGCTCCGATGAATCTGTCAGTGCCGATCGAGATGTAGATCATGACATTTGGTACGTAAGGACAGAAGACATCGAAGGTGTGCCGACTTACGCCATCGATATCGCTACCGAAGCGGTGGGATACAACTTCGTTCTGAAGGTGGAAGATAACGACGTGTTCTACAGTTCCGCTTACAGTTCGACCTGGACTCCGATGGCCGACGACTTTGGCAAATCCCTGCCGGGTAACATCTACCGTGCAGGCCAAAAGCTTAGCGGCTGGAGCTTCGGCAATTCCACTGAAGCCTTCCAGAACTTCGATGACGACTTTGTAAACGCCTACAACGACTATGTCGAACAAGTGACCCGCCACGAGGAACTCGAAGGCCCTGTTACGCTCTATGCCGTGTGGGAAGAAAACTATGAGACTCCGTCGATCAGCATGTACCTGTCTTCCGAAGCGGCTGCTGCGGGTAAGCTCTCGCTTGCCCAGGTGGTCGACGGGGATACGGTCGTAATCGATGTTCCTGGTGCTCTGGAAATCCCTGCGGTAGAAGGCCTTGCCTTTGCCGTGAACTATACCGCCGACAGCGCCCACTCGGTTGCAGCCGCCGAAAAGCCGATCACCTTGATGGGTGACTTTGGCGTCGTTGCGCAAATCGACAATGGTGAAATGGTGACCATTGACGAAACCTATCTCAACCTTAGCTCGATCGAAGTTCGCGTGACGCCGACAACCGACGAATACGAATTTGTCTTCGACATCAATGTGGATGATGACGCGGTTGTCTACTATGGTACAAATTGGATATCGACTGCAACCTACAGCATGGCCGAAAATGGACACCGCTTCCCGACTTCTGCGTACCAGCAGTCCAACTGCCTTGCAGGTTTCTACTTCGAACCGATGGAACCTCTCCCGGCGGGTTACACCATGACGATGCCGGATGTCAAGTTCTATACGGAAATCGATTCTGAGTTTGTTGCCGATTACAAGAAGCTCGGTCGTCCGCTGGATACGCTGTACGCCGTGTGGTATCAACCGGGTGAAAAGTGCCAGCAGCAATTTGTGATGGTCGGAACGACCAATAGCGCGACCGAAGGTACCTTCACCTTGACGAATGCGGGCAAAGCCTACACGGTCCCTGCTGCTGAAGATGAGTCTTCTCTTGGAATTCCTGTCGCAGACGATCTTGAGTTCGATGTGCTGTTCACCGCAGAGGACACCTACGATGACTACGGTACTAACGACATCAGCATAAAGATGGGCAAAATTACCGAAAGCCATACCAATGGTGACGCCTACATCTTTACGCGCAATGCAGAACTCATTGCCGATCCTACTTTGAAGATGACGGAATTCGAGCTTGCTTTCGCCGAAAATGCCGATGGTGCAACACTGTTCTACGGTGAAAACTGGTTCGCTGGTAAGGCATACGACATTTCCGATGCCGAAGCGTCCCTGAAGTTCCCGACTTCCTTGTACCGCACGGACAAGTGCCTCGAAGGCTTTGCCTTTGAAGATTCCGACCCGACGGTAACTTATAATGAACTGAGTGAAGATTTCGTGACAAGGTTCAAGGCGGAAGACTACAGTTCTCCTCTCACGCTCTATGCGGTGTGGGGCGACTGCTCTGAACCGCGTGCAACCTATACCATTACGGCTGCAAACGACACTACCGAAGGTAAGTTCGTCTTGACGAATTCGTTCGGCGATAGCATTAACAACGAATATGAATTTGACAACCTGTCGAGCCTCGTTGTTCCCGCCGAAGAAGACCTAAAGTTCAAGGTGACCTTTACTGAAAATGCCGCGTTCGATTACACCGGAAAGGTAGATGTATACGATGCCGCCAATACCGAAACAGCCCTTGCAAGGGTGAACGATGGCGAATCCTACATCTTCACGGGCTCGGCTGAAACCCAGCAGCTCCATGCGGTTGTTGAACTCAAGACGAAGACCTTTGTCTTGAAGGTTGAAGACGATCATGTCTTCTATCCGTCTGATTTCGCTGGCTTTGAATGGACGCCTACGAGCTATGGTGATACACTCCCGACTAATGTCTATGCCGTGGGCTTCAAGGTTGTGGGCTGGTCGGTTGGTACAGTCTCTGGAGCGCATGCGAAGTTCGACAACGCCTTTGTGGAAGCTTACAAGCAGAGTCTCGAATCGAGTGAAACTCCGGAAGAGTCCGATACGCTTTATGCCGCTTGGGATAGTGACGACGAGACCGGCACATACACCATCTACTTCGATTCTGACGAGGCAGGCTCGCTCACGCTCAAGAACATCGCTACTGGCGTAGAGAACGAATTCCAGGTAGGCGGTGGTCTTGAAGCCCCTGCCAAGGAAAATCTGGTCTTCAGTGTGAACTTTGTGGCTGACAACGAACATACGATCAAGAATGGCCGCCCGGTCAAGCTGGTCGATGTAAATGGAACCATCATTGATTCCATCGCCAATGGCGGAACGTTTGAACTTACCCAGACGACGCACATTGCTGTGGAAACTTCCGAAGACGTTTACCACTTCGCCTTCAACGCGAATGCCGCAACAGGCGATACAGTGTTCTACGGCACGGATTGGTTCAGCGAGAAGGATTACGACTTCACGGGTGACCGCAACTTCTACTTCCCGACATCTGCTTACCAGACCGGCAAGTGCCTCGCAGGTTTCGCCTTTGACGCGGCTGGAACGGGTGACTCCTTCAAGGAACTCAACGAAGACTTCATCGTGGCTTACAGGGCTATCGAAGGAGAAAAGCCCTCTACGCTGTATGCCGTGTGGACGACTCCTGAAATGGATAGCGACTGTGACCCGCAGGTGTATACGGTGAAGACGAACAACACCGCTGCCGAAGGTGCATTCACCTTGGTGAACGCAGGCAACTCCTATAGCGTCTCGGGCGAGGAAATGGCGGTGCCTTATGCGGCTGATCTCGCCTTTACGGTGCAGTTCACTGCGGGACATGCTTACCACTTGCTCTACGATGATGACATCCGCGTCATGGATGAATATGATAATATCAAAAGTTATCTAACTAACGGCGCCGAATTCCAATTCTACGCGAACACCATCTTGAATGCGAAAGTGTACCTGAACAGCAAGGGTCTTGTGCTCGCCGCAAATGCCGATACGGTGTTCTATGGTCGCGACTACAACCCCGATCTGTTTAACATGCAAGAAGACGAATCCTTGCCGATTGAAATCTACCGCACCAATGCCGTGCTCAGGGGCTGGTCGTTCAAGAAGAATATTGCCGAAGGCGATCCTATCCTGACGATTTGGAATGACAAGTTCATCAATGCTTATAAGAAGCATGTCGAATCCCGCGAAACCTTCGATACCCCGGATACACTGTATGCCGTGTGGGCGCCCAGTAGCAACAGAGAGACGGTTATGGTGTCTGTAGAGAACAAGGCTTCCGAAGGCTCGGTGAAACTCACGAATGTTAGCTATGGATACTCCGAAGAATTCTTCGTTACTGGCGGTAGCTCGATCGTCATTCCTAAGGAAGATGACCTGGAATTCGAAGTCGACTTCATCTCGGAATCCGATAAGGTCGAGTACACCTACATCAATGTCGTGTCGCCGAACGGAACAATCAATGAAACGTTCTGGATGGGTCAGACTCGCACCTTCTCGGAAGACACTCGTCTCAAGGCATCGGGCGATATCGGCTCTCTTGAAGTCGTTCTCGATGTAAATGCGGGCGGTGCCGACGTGTTCTACGGCAGGGACTTTGAATTCCGCTGGTGGGGTTCCTCTTATGGCGACGAGCTCCCGAAGGGAGCCTACCGTAGCGACGCAAAGCTTGTCGGCTGGAGCTTCAAGAAGAATGCAACGGCTTCCGAAGCTTACAAGGAAATCGACGACCGCTTTGTCGAAGAGTATGAAACCTACAAGCAGAATCTCGACAAGGTGTATGAACAGCGCATGAAGGAATTCGAAGCCTACAAGAGCAGCCTCTCTCCTGCCGAATTAGCCAAGCTCGATCAGTACGCCTTTGAAGAATACCAGATGAAGTTCTTCGAAGATGTTTATCCGGTTCTTTACGCCGTGTGGGATACGAAGGCGACCGTCCCGACGCACACACTTGTGTCGAACAGCCTGAAGCAGGGTACCCTGACCATTGTGCAGCAAGTGTCTGACTCGACATTTGCCTATGTGGTGGGCAAGGATGGCCTCGAGATTCCGACGGCTCCCGATGACGAAATTATCGCGACGGGTCATTTCGAACCGAATCCGTCCTGGCTCCTGATGGGAAAACGTCCGCTGGTGTGGGCATCTGCTTCTGGTGCTGATACCACGGAAAATGATTTCTACGGAAATCTCAATGAAATGCCTAAGTCGCTGACCTTCAGCGTTATTGCGAAGTACATCGGATTCCATCTGGTGTTCAACGTGACCTCGAAGGATTCGTTGTTTTTGGGTGACGACTGGAAGTCCGAAGGCGACTTTATCGCAACGGCTGAAGAAACGATGCTCCCGGCTATGGTCTACAACTCTGACCGCTGCCTTGCGGGCTGGAGCGTAAAGCCGGATGGCAAGACCTCTTACACGGTAATGGGCGACGCCCTCGCCGATGAGCTCTATGCAACTTATCCGAATCTGGACGATACGACGAAGGTGAACCTGTACGCTCGCTTTACCGATAGCCTCGAACTCTGCGCCGGCGAACTTACCCGTGTCGCTATCGAGCAGGATAAGGGATCCGTGATGCTTGTCGAAAATACGGGCAGCGGCGAAGCGGTCCACAAGTTTAACGACAAGGGCACGATGCTTATTCCGATGGATATCGTAAGCCTCGAATGGACGGTGCGCTCTGCTCCGGATTCGAGCTACGAATTGGGCTCGGTGTCCATTACTCGTAACGAAAAGGTGATGTCGATCCTCCACGAAGGCGAACATCTGCCGGGCAGCCTGGAAGGCGCTCTCCTTACAGCTGTATTCGAAAAGAGCAACAAGACCCCGATTCAGATTGTCGATACAAGCTTTGTACAGAGTGGAAACGCTATTCGCTTGAGCTTCAAGGCGAGCGACTTCGAAGTGACCCGCGGAGTTTCTGCTAGGGTGCAGCTGATTGACATGGCGACCGACTCGGTTGTTGTCGATAGCCTGCTGGGCGACTCTGTTGCCATGGGCTATACCGACGAGGTGGTGCTGCGTGCCAAGCGTACCGGCAACTACAAGGTTGCCTTGGTTCTCGAAGACTCGCTTGAAGTGGCTGAATACGAAAGGGAATTCTCGGTCGTGAACGAAATTGCCTCGATTGCCGCCGACAGCTGGCAGATGCTTTCGATTGCCGCCGTGGATACTTCGAAGATCGATACCAACGACCAGATCTTCTACTGGTGGGATGAACATGGCACGGGTGAATTCTGGCAGTATAAGCGCTTCAGCGTGGGCGATTCCGTTGTTTCGACTCGCGGTGCGTGGTACAGCTCTCTCAAGGGTAGCCCGCTGGTGCTGCGCAAGGATGTCGATGACGACGGCAAGGACATTGTCTGGGATCTCGATAGCGTGAGCACGGGCTGGAACCTGGTTGCCAACCCTCACGGCTGGGCAGTTGACCTGTATTCGAACAACCCCGACAAGCTTAAGGATGTTGACGAAGAATCGGAAGTGGCCTTCTGGCGCTACAATGCCGAGACGGGTGGCTACGACAGTGTTCTGACCATGCAGCCTTATGAAGCTGTTTGGGTACAGGTCTCGAAGAGGACGACTTGGAACATTTCTGCAAAGCCTGTATTCGCACAGGAATCCGATACGGTTGATGTGGACTCGACAAAGGTTGGCGATCCGGAAAATCCGGTGCTCCTGAAGCGCGTGCTTGCAAAGACTGCGACAAAGGAACGCTGGACCTTGCAGGCGGTGCTGTCCGACAAGAACGGCAAGCGCGACGTATGGAATATCCTTGGTGCGGGCCCGAATCCGTTCAACGCCGAAGAGCCGCCTGAAAGCATGGGCGACCATGTGAACTTGTCGATTGTCGATGGCAAGCACGCCTTTGCGAAGTCCATCAAGCCATTCAGCGACGACATGGAATGGACGGTGTCCATCTCTGCTTCCACCAACCGCATTGGCTACTTGAGCCTGGTGGGTATCGACGGCGTGAAGGCCTACGGCTACCGCGTCTACGTGACGGTGGATGGCAACACCACCGAAATGCAGGAAGGTGTTCCGCTGAAGGTCTACCTGAAGGAAACCGCGAAGACCGCAACCGTGCGCGTCGCCCCGGCAAACCGCGTCGTGGCGGAAAGCTCGCTGAAGGGCCTGCGCATGGCAAGGCTCGGCGGCAAGCTGCAGGTGTCCTTCGATGCCACCGGCCTTGCCGGCAAGAGTGCCCGCGTGGATATCATGGACATGAAGGGCCATGTGATGGCGACGGCTAATGCAAGGGCTGTGGAAGGAACGAACGCACTCTTGCTGGACGCTCCGAAGTCTGGCCTCTACATGCTCCGCGTCCGCGCAGGCTCGCAGCAGCAGGCGACAAAGATCATGGTAAAGTAAATAAAATCCCCGACCATGTCGGGGATCTTTGCGTTTAGGGGAGAAGAACGCTTGCCGTTCCAGCAAAAATAGGTGACGGCAGTTACAGGGTTTTGCGGAAAGGCAATAGCCCCATTCATTTGCTCCCGAAAGAACCTATTTTAGGGGTGAAATGGGAGGAACTATGAAAATGCTCAAAAAAATATTGCCTGTATTCTGTGGAACGCTGCTGTCGTTGATGGCAGCCTGTTCTCTGGACGAAACGGCCACGGTGCTGCAGGGGACGGCTTGCGAAGATGTCCAGGAAGACTGCGCTACGGCAGAAAGTCCTGATGCGAAAAATCCAAATGCCGGAAATTCCAACGCCGAAGATCCCGGGCGCGAAAATCCCGATGCGCAGAATCCTCCTGCCGATGAGCCCGATTCATTGCAGAATAAAGATGCGCCTGTCGATTCGCTCGTAGCGTCAATCGATACGGTTATTGTCCGCGACACGCTGGTGGTTTACAAGGATACGGTCTACGACACTACCTATTCTACGGATTCCTACACGAGTTTTGTATATAGGGAAAACAAGACGGGTGTACTCGATACGGTCACACGGAATTCTCGGTTTATCGATTGCGAATTTAATGACGAAGCATTTAGCTGCCAATGGGTTGGCCAGGTCCTGGTTAACGAATACTCTTTTTACAGGATTACCGATTCAATTCTCGCACTTTATCCGTGCGGACAGATCGTTTCCGCGATTTATTATGCTTGCAAAACGGATACGGTCTACCACGACGCCTACCATAAGGAGGTCCTTGTAGCCACATCGGATACGACCTTCCTGAACTATGGAGATTCCCGAAAAACGGATTACATTCCGCCCGACTACATTTATATGCAGGGCGATCATCCGTTTGATTCTACCGAGATGCGCGCCTTCTTCGATACGCTGGATGTCCGCGATCCGGAGTGGGGTGGAAAGAATCATCTGACGGTAAGTTCTGAACTAACCTTTAAGGACTTTCCTCTTTTGGTGCTTAGTTTACGCCCCATGGGAATAAAGTTGGATTATAGCTTGTCGCGGTGGCCGCAGACTTACTACGCTGTAACGATTGGCTACAATTTTATGAACGAGTCCAAGCTGCAATCGGACACCACGGTCACGTGGACGTTGGGCTACACACACTACGAAAAAGGAATCGAAGAGACTGATTCCATCCAGGTGACGACATTCTTTAAGGTGGAGAAGGCTTCTTCGCTAGAAGACTAGTCTGCTTTGTGCGGGAGCACCTTCAATGCGGCATTCAGTACGGAAAGTTCGATTTTTCGGATGACTGCGCTTCTGCGTGGCCTCGGAAGCCACTCTTCTTTAAAGTCGGGCGCAAGGCCTGCATCCATGATCAGCTTGGAGTAATCAGTGCTTAGCGTTTTATAGGCACCGTGCCGCAGGAGTTTCGCCTTGTCATGGGCATTAAACTCTTTTTGCAGAAGTGCACGATGTATAAATCCGCCCCCCTGCGCAATAAGTTCGTGGTAGGACGAAAAATCGCATTGTTGCGTTCGGTAAAGGGGCGCGGTCTGCACCTCCGCTTCATCAAAGGCTCTGGCCAAGCCGAGTTCCCGAGCCAAGCGGGCTTCCATCATGGAGAGGTGTTCCTTGCTGGGTCTCGGTTCAGGTGTTTCGAGAAGATGCAGGTAGAAAGCGCCCTGTGCCTCTTGCTTTAGGTACAAGAAGAACGGTTGTAGGTGCGGACGGATCTCATCGCTCTGCGTGAGTGAAATGGCATCTGCGGAGTTCGATTCGGCGCGGCGAATGAATTTGTCGAAGTTGTTCTGGAAATAGATAATGCTGTCGTTCAGGAGCAACAGGCGAGTAATCGTGTTGAACTCGGCTAGATTGCTGCGCCCGTTGGCGATGTCTTTTAAAAAACGTCGATACATGGCGAAGTCATTCCCGTCCCCGTCGGTTAGGTAAAGCGTGATTTCGTTGTCTTCGAGGAACGACATCGTCTCGGCTGAAAGCGGGCGCTTGTTCGTGAGTAGTACGACGGTAAAGTCAGTCTCGGCGAGGTGCTTTAGCGCAAACTGAACATACCCGGGGAGATTTTCCCCGGTCTGGTAGCTGGCGTAGAGAATGATTTTACCGTTGGACATAGATTACCTTCTGCCGCCGCGTCCGCGGCTCTGGCTGCGACCGGCACCCTTGCGGGAGCCGCCCCTACGCGGCTTGCTTGCAACATGGAATCCTTCGCGGTCATCGCGGGATGCGCTACGAGAACTTCCGCCCTTGCCGCGAGAACTGCGGCCAGAACGTTCGAAGCTCGGAGCGTCGGAATCGAACCTGCCGCCGCGGGATTTTCCGCGACCGCCACGGTTCATGTGGCTGTGCGCCGAAACGAATTCCGGAACATCGTCGTCAAAGTCATTGTCGGGCTGGCTCACGTAGCCGAGGGCTTCCGCCGCGGCGGCGCGGTCAGCGCGTTCATGAACGTCGCGAGATTCTCCCTGACGGCGGCGCTTCTTCGGTTCGCTAGAGAGCTTTTCGATAATGCTGAAGTCCGCCTGACCGCGCAGCGGGTCTACCCGCAAAAGGCGCACCAGCACCTTGTCGCCGCGCCGGAACGTACGCCCGCTCTTCTTGCCGAAGGCGAGTCCCTGGTCTGGGTTGAATACGTAGAAGTCGTCGCCTGCGATATCGCGGAAACGCACCAGGCCTTCGGCGATGGGGTCTGCGATAGAAACGTAGATTCCCCATTCTTCGATGCCCGAGACAGTTGCCTCGAAGTCGTCGCCAATGTGGCTTTTCAAAATCCAGCAGCTGCACACCTTGATGGCGATGCGTTCGGTCTTCTGGTTCTTGACTTCGTTTGCCGAAATCAGGTCGCAGACTTCTATCACGCTGTTCTTGCGTTCGGCGGTAATTTCCTTGCCCTTGCGCGCCAGTTCGCGGTGGCACCACAAGTCGGCATAACGGCGAATCGGGCTCGTAAAGTGGGCGTAGTCCTGCCAGTTCAGCGCAAAGTGTCCGAAGCTGTTGCTGTCGTAATGCGCCTTCTGCATACTGCGCAGAATTCGGTTCGTAAGCGTCTCGTCGCCTTGGGCGCGCTTCACCAAATGCTCGTACAGCTTGAATGCCGTCGGGTTCAGGTTCGTGTCGCCGCTGCGGGGCTTGCCCAGGTCGCGCAACATCACCGGAGAATCCTTGAACAGGTCCGGGTACATGTAGTACAGTTCCATGATGTCCTTGGTGTCTGGCGCCTCGTGGATACGGTAAATGCCCTGGAGCTTGCGCTTCTTGAGTTCCTTCGCGCAGCAGTTGTTCGCAATAAGCATGCATTCTTCCACCCACGAATTCGATTCGTCGGTTACGCGCGGGTAAATCTTTTCCGGTTCACCTTTCTCGTTGAACTTGCAGCCGAATTCGGTGCTCTGGAATTCCAGCAGGCCGTCCTTGGTGCGGTTCTGCTTCAAAAGTGCGGTCACCTCGGCGAGCGCCTTGATGTCGTCGTCGCCGTTCTTCATCATTTCCATCGCCTGCTCGTAGGTGATGGACTTGGTAATCTTCACGATACTGCGGTGGAAATCCCAGCTGAGCACGTTCGCGTGCTTGTCGAGTTCCATCATGCAGGTGAATGCGCAGCGGTCCACGCCCTGGTGCAAGCTACAAACATTGCTCGAAAGCTTGTCCGGGAGCATCGGCACGGCGGTCCACGGCAGGTACTGCGTGTAGCTCCTTTCCAGAGCCTCTTCGTCGAGTTCGCTCCCTTCGGGTACGTAGTAGCTCACGTCGGCAATGTGCACGCCCAGCCTGTAGCCCTTGGGGGTGCGTTCCACGCTAATGGCGTCGTCGTGGTCCATGGCGCCTTCGGGGTCGATACAGAGAATCGTGAGCTGCCTGTAATCCACGCGGCCCTTGAAGTCCTTGCCGCACGGCTCCTTGACGCTGTCCACATACTTCTTGATAGCGGGGCTGAAGTCCTTGGGTAAGTTCGCGTCTTCCATGAACTTGGTCTTGACTTCGTCCCAGCTGATGTTCATGGCTTCGGCGCTGCGGTCGACCTTTGCCAAGTAGCTGTGCTTGAGTTTCGGGTGCGGGTACAGCGTAAAGCTGATGGTTTCGCCTTCCTTGCCCGGGGCCTGCCTGCGGTGGCACATCTCGTACACCTTGCCGGTTTCGAGTTCGTGTACTTCCCATTCTTCTTCGCCCGTCTGGTGGAGTATTCCGCGTTTTACGCGGGTCTCGGTAGACTTGTCGTTTTGGCGGCGGCTACGGGCACCTGGGCGACGGTTGTCTTCGGGGGACTGTTCCGCAATCTTCTTCACTCGCTTTTCGCGCTTTTCTTCGACGCTTTCGCCGTCTCCCAGCTGGTATTCCTTGTGGCTGGTGCGCTTCAAGAGGCCTCGGTCCACCATGTCGGCGAGCAGCTGCTTGAAAGCCATCTTCTGCTTCTTGGGGAGCCCGAGTGCGCTGCGCAGGCGGCTACCGACCATCGGTTCGTCGCGCAGTATTGCAATAATCTGATCTTCGCTAGGTAAATGCTGAGCCATACTAAGCCTCCTTTTGTGCCGCGGTGGCGGCTTCGGCTTGCCTGTAAGGCAGAGCCGATGAAATCATGTTGTGAATCTCGTCGCGCAGCTGCGTGGCGGATTTATTCTCAAAACTTTCGGGTGTCTGCAGCGGATGCACCACAATCTTCACGACACCCGGGGTCTGCGCCCACTTGGTCTTGGAAAGACGCTTGCCCGTATCCACAAGCGTCACCGGCAGGAGCGGAAACTTGTTTTCCTTGGCCATGCGGAAAATTCCGTTCTGGAACGGGAGCATGTGCCCGTCTGCGCTGCGGTGGCCTTCGGGGAACACCGAAATCGTCACGTTGTCTTCGAGGCGCTTTTTCACGACAGCGCCCATGCCCAGGTTCTTGCGCGGGTTCTTGTGTACGGGGATGCAGCCGATCTTGTTCAGCACCCAGCCGAATACGGGAATCTTCCAAAGTTCCGCCTTCGCAATGAACGAGGTCATGGTAATCGAGGGCCAAATGACGTTGATGTCCAAAAAGCTCTGGTGGTTCGCGACGAGTACGAATTTCTTGTGGTCCGGGATATTTTCCTTGCCTTCGATTTCGATCTTGATTCCGGATAGCTTGAAAAGTACATTGAAAAAAGGGATGCACACTCGGGTACTGTCTTCCCAGCGCCTGCAAAGCACTCCCTTGTAGAACATGAAAGGAATACCGACGACAAAAAGACCGACGGCGATAAACAAATAGTAAAAGATTGCACGGATAAAGGCCATAAGAATCCCAGATTATAGTTCTTCATATAATCTACATTATTTTATAGTGATGGAACTAAAAAAATGCGATTAAAGAGCGGAAACCGAAATTTCCCTATTCAGGATTTTAACCCGGTCAAATAGGGCGTTGACGGGACGAAGCAGTAGTGAGCAAACTTTGTCCCATAGCAGGGCGCACAGGAACGTGGATGCTATGCAAACGGTGAAGTGCGTAAGAAGCTGCGGAATTGAACCAGAAACGGCCGGTGCAAAGGGATAGGCATGAACGAACAGGGTGACGAAAAACGTGTGGATGATGAATATGCCCCATACGCTTCTGGCGATGCTGTTCACGATCCTGCTGTTGAAGTGGATGTTTTTGAACAGTAGAAATAGCGAGATGGCCTGCATGATTGCAAATATGTTGCAGTACGATATGGCCCTGCTGTGGTCGATGAACATCATGGCGCAAATGACTGCGGTGCAAAGGATGTAGCATAGCGCAGCAGGAATTGGTTTTAGGCCGGCCTTTTGATGGGCGATATAGCCGCCAATATAGTAGAGCAAGACGAAGTTTACCAGCGTGTAGCCGTTTCCGTTACCGTAGAGGGAAACGGCTGAGAACGATGCCTTGGTATTGAAAAGTGACGGCAGGCAGAAATCGGAGAGCGTCGGGACAATGGAGAAAAGGATGACCGCGATGCCTATGAACGTGTTGAGTCCCTTGTTAGATGTATGTCTAAAGACGAGATTCAAGAAGGGGGCTAGCAGGTAGGTGGCGCCATATAGCCACGCGTAGTAGTTGACGGGGCTTGCGCTAAGGAAAAAGTTTTTTAGGGTGAAGTTTCCACTTCCGATCGACAAGGCCAAATACGATAAGGCATTGTAGGCAATCAGCACGGTAAATAGGTAGACGACTTTTCGGACGTTGACGCTCTTCCGTTCGCTCAGGAAATATCCGGAGATGCAGAGGAAAGTGTTTACGGCACCGAGGGCGAGGGCCTCGATGCTGTACAGAAAGAACTTGTTGAAAAGGGGTGCGCTTTCGATATAGCTGAAGGCGCCGTGTCGATAGGGGGAGTTGTAGTGGAGCGCGAGGACGAAAAGAATCAGAATGATTCGGAGCAACTCGAAATTAGAAGCGCGAGACTCTTTCATAAGGGGCGCCCCTTACTATTGCTTCATTTTCCACTCGAGCGTCTGGCCTGCGGCAAGCGGCACCACTCCGTTCACGAGCGTGGGGACGGTCCACGATTCCTTGACGACTTCAATCTGCTTTTGGGTGCGCGGAATTCCGTAGAAGTCGGCGCCAAAGCCTGCGATGAAGTTCGGGAGCTTGTCCAGGTGACCGGCTTTTTCGAATTCCTGCACGAGCAGCGGAATGGCGACCGGTGCGCTGTAGACGCCCGCCGCCCCGCACGGACATTCCTTTTTCCCCAGCTGGTGCGGGGCGGAGTCCGTGCCGAGAAAGAACTTCGGATTCCCGCTGAAGGCGGCTTCGCGGATGGCGGCACGGTCTTCAGGCCGCTTAGGCAAGGGCTTGCAGAAATGGTGCGGCCTGAGGGCGTCCCCGACGACATCGTCGAGCGTCATCATCAGGTGGTGTACAGTGAAGGTCGCCGCCACGTTGGCGGGTAGCCTCTTGACCGCCTCGACCGACTTCGCAGAACTCAGGTGTTCAAATACAATCTTCAGCTTCGGAAATTTTTCGGCGAGCGTCTCGACTCGCTTGATGAATGCGGGCTCGCGGTCTAGGCAGAACTCGCCGGGCTCTTCGCCGTGCACGCACAGCACGAGCCCAAGCTTCTCCATCATCGCGACTACGGGAAAAACCGCCTCGAAATCGCTGATACCATCGGCGCTGTTCGTCGTGACTCCGGCGGGGTAGTACTTGCCTGCGACTACGCCTACTTCCATCATGTCCTTCAGGTCCTGCTCCGTGTAGCTTGGGTTCAACTTGAAGGTCATCAGTGGAACGAAATCGGCTCGAATGTCCTTCGCGGCGTCGAGAATCTGCGCCTTGTATTCGGCAATCGCCTTCGCTGACGTCATCGCGGGGATGGTGTTCGGCATAATGATGGCACGGCCAAACTGGGCTACAAGGTCGCGTACGTAGCCGGGCAAAAGTTCACCCTGTCGCAGGTGGGCATGAAAATCGTCGGGCAAAGGTAGGTACATATTAACCACTTGTGCGCAAGTCGCGGAAAAGTTCCTTGGAAATTTCGCTGTTGGAATTGAGCCAGTAGTCAAAAGACTTGGGCTCGGTCAGCCTTTTGCGGTGCAAAAAACAGATGTTGCAGTCGAGTTCCTTCGATATCATGAGGTCGTGCGTCACGATGATGATGGTCGTCTTGAACAGCGTACGCATGTTGTCGATCAGCGGCAGCAGGTTTCGGCGGTTGTAGTTGTCGAGCCCTGCGGTGGGTTCGTCCATCAAGAGGAGCTTCGGGTCCATGGCCCAGCTACGTGCGATGGCGACGCGCTTCTGCATGCCCATGCTGAGCATGTGCGGGAACAGGTCCGCCTCGTCGCGGACGCGCATCAGGTCCATGGCCATGTTAATCTTTTCTTCGATTTCGGCGGGTGAGCCCATCTTGTGGTAACGAAGCGGGAGCGCGATGTTGTCGCGCACCCTAAGGTTTGAAATCAGGGCTCCGTTCTGGAACACCATTCCCACCTGGCGCTTTGCCACTTCGAGTGCGGTAAGGCGTTCGGGCGGAATATATTCGCCGAAGTAGAAGATGTCGCCTTTTGTGGGGCGGACAAGCCCAGCGATGATTCGCAGCAGGGCGCTTTTTCCCTGACCGGATCCACCGCCGATGCAGAGGGTCTCGCCTCGCTTCACGACAAGATTCACGTCCGAAAAGAGTTCCTTTTGCGGGTCGGTCTCTTCGCCTCTAAAATAGCCCAGAGTCCTCGGCTTCGAGAACATTGCTCCTGCAATGTCCCTGTAGGCAAGGTGGACATCTTCCATTCTTAAGGCTTCGTCAAACATTAGATCAGCGTAGAGAGGTTGTTCATGTATTCAACAAAGTAGTATACCGAGAGGAACACGTCAGCAATAACGACATACAAGAAAGACTTGACGACCGACCGCGATGTCGCCTTGGGCACCTGGCGAACATCGCGCTGGATGTTCAGGGCCTGGTAGCAGGCGTTTGTCGTAATGATGGCGCCGAATACGAGCGGCTTCAAGATGACGAACACGAAGTCGGAAAGCGAAATGGCGTTCAGGATTTCGGTGCTCAGGTAGGTCCAGGTCAACTGAATGTTCAAGGCGTTTCCGCTAAGGAGGATCGCCCCCTTGGTGGTGAGGTATCCGACTACGATTGCGCTTGTGCTAAAGAAGATGTTCATGATGACCATCGCAATACAGCCACCGATTAGGCCTGGCATCACCAGGTAGCGCACGGGGTCTACACCCATGGTCGCAAGGGCGTCGACTTCGGAATTGATGACCATGCTTCCGATGTAGGTCGTGAGCGACGACCCGCTTCGGCCTGCAATCAGGAACGCCGTTAAAATGGGCCCCAGTTCGCGGATAATCACCACCACGATCAGGCTTCCGACAACATCGGAAAATCCCATCTTCCCCATCATGGTAATCACTTCGATAATGACGACGGTACCGAACAAGGTTGCAACGATAAACAGGATGGGGAAAACTTCGACACCCGTAAAGAATGTCTGCAGGATGATGTTTCTGGAATCGGTCTTGAAGCTGCGGTTATTGGAAAACAGACTGCCGATGGCCTTGAAGAACAATGCGGCCTGCTGACCCACCGGAAGATGCAACAGGAACAGTCCCAGGTTGTGGAACAACTTGGCGGGCGGTGTAAACCGATCCGAGTTTCTGTTAGCCCTTTTGATCATCCTGCTCTATCGCTTCCAAAATGTTCTGCCACAGCTGCTCCAACCCGAACTTTTTCAGGGAACTCACGCTCAGCGGGTTCTGGTCGAGACCGAATTTTTCCCGTATAGAGCGCAGCCCCTTCGAAAGTTCCGACTGGTTCGCCTTGTCGCGTTTGCTTGCAACGATCAGCACGGGACAGCCCGATGCGCGGATGTTTTCGACCGTCTCGATGTCGATGGCGTGTCCGCCGTGGCGAACGTCCACCAGATAGACGAGTCCCTTCAGGTCCTTGCACTTTTCCACGTATTCGCGGATAAAGTCCGCCATCTCGTCGCGCTTGCTGTTGCTGACCTTTGCGTAGCCTACACCAGGTAAATCTACTAGAAAAAACTGGTTGTTGACTTTGAAAAAATTCAATTCGCGGGTCTTTCCGGGGGTTCTTCCGACTTTGACGAGGTCTTTTCTGCCCATTAGGGCGTTCATCAGCGAAGATTTGCCCACGTTGGAGCGCCCGAGGAATGCGATTTGCGGCAGGCGTTCTTCGGGCAGATGCTTGATGCTTGTGGAACCCTTCACAAATTCTGCGGAGACAATCTTGTAGCCGCCCACCACCACGGGAGCATGGTGTTTCACTTTCGGCGGCAGGTTCGCCTTTAGCCCCTTCGCTATTTTCGGGGCCTGCATTTTTTTTCCTTCCGACATCATAAGCTGACTCTCCCTTCGAATGCGCGCAGCATGGTGACTTCGTCTACAAATTCAAGGTCTGAACCCATGGGAATGCCGCGGGCAAGGCGCGTGCGCTTGACGTTTATCCCTGCGAGCATTCGGTCGAGCATAAGGGCGGTGCTGTCGGCTTCGGGGCTCGAACCTAGGGCAAGGATCAGTTCCTCGATGTTTTCGTCCTTGATGCGGCGCACCAGGTCGGGCAGGTGCAGGTGTTCGGGGCCGATTCCGTCGAGGGGCGAAATGACGCCGCCCAGTACAAAGTAGGTCCCCTTGTAGATTCCCGAGCGTTCAAAGGGGATAATGTCGGAGCTTTTCTCGACGACGCAGATGGACTTGGCGCCTTCACGGGCCTTGCAAACGGGGCATAGGTCTTCGTCGGTGAAGGCGTAGCAGCGCGGACAGGGGTGGACCTTGTTCTTTGCATTGAGCAGGTTTGCCGAGAACCGCTCCACGTCGCCTGTACTTTTCGAAAGCACATGGTAGGCGAGGCGTCGGGCGGTCTTGTGCCCGATTCCAGGGAGCGACGAGAATTCCCCGATTAGCGCTTCAAGGCTTGCAGGCTCAATGTTCATTGCTAAAGTTGTAGGTTTCGTTGATGCAGAGTTTCAGCTGGGCAAAGTTCAGGCCGAGTTCCGAAAGGCTTGAGCGGATCGAGTCTTGGTCGTCAAGTTCCACGGCGTCGGCAAGGCGCAAAAGGGCTCCCAGTCGACCGCTTCTGTTGAGAAGCGCGTCCTGCATCTCGTCGTCAGCGGGGGCGTCGGGCAGGATCGTTTCGAGCGGGGCACGGACAAGTGCGTCCATGCGGCTGATGAGACCCGCCATGAAGGCCTTCGCGCAGAAGTCGTCGTTGTCGTTGTCGATGGTACGGGCCAAACTTTCCAGGAACTTGGCTCGGTGGGTTGCGTTCTGGAACAAGGGAGAACTCTGCGGAGTCATGCCGAGTTCGGGGCGTGCGTACAGCATGAGCATCAGCCATTCCTGGATGCGGCTCATACCGACCCAGACGATTGCTTCCTTGATGGAGTTTATGCGGCTGTGCCGGATCTGTGCATCGGAGTTTACGAATCGAAGCAGGTTCTGGGCGATGTCTTCGTGCTGCTGCAGATGTTCGCACAGGTCTTCGAGGCTCGGCCGCGACTTGATGCAGAGCAGAAGCTGAAGAATGGTCGCCGACGTGGCGTCGATCTTTCTGCCCGTGACAAGTTCTGGCTTTGCAAAGAAGAACCCCTGGAAATAGTCGTAGCCCGCTTCCTCGCAGCGTTTGAAGGTTGCTTCGTCTTCGACCTTTTCGGCGAGGAGCTTTACACCCATCGTCTTGAAGAAAGTCGCTGCGGTTGCCATGGACTGAAGCGAATTGTCCACGACATCCATCTTCACGTAGCTGATGTAGGGGAACAGCGGCTTGAACCGGGTGATGAACTCCTCGTTGAAGATGAAGTCGTCCAGGGCGAGCTCAAAGCCGAGCGCCCTGTAGCGCTGGACTGCCTTGACGATTGCATCGTCCACTTCGACATCCTCGAGAATCTCGAGTACGAAATACTTGGGGTTTAAAAGCCCGAACAGGTTGTCGAGCAGCATGTTCTTGCTGCAGTTCACGAACGCCTTGTTCTTGCCGATCAGGCGCTGGATGCCGATGTTGTTCAGCACGTTCTCGAGCACCTGCGCCGTTGCAAGGACATCGCTTGCAATAATCGCGATGTCGCTTTCGGGGGAATCGCGGAACAAAAGCTCGTAGGCGTAAATCTTGCCTTCCCGGTCAAGAATGGGCTGGCGTGCTAAATAAGCGAGAGAGTTCATGGTCTAGATGCGGGCGCTCTTGATACCGAACAGGAGAATGCTGCGAGCGCCTGCGTCCCAGAGCTTGTCCATGATGGAATTGGCTTCTTCCTGCGGGACCATGGCCTTCACGGAGTACCATTCACGGCCGTGCAGCTTGGTCACCGTCGGGGCGTCGAGACCCGGGGTCAGTTCGCAGGCCTTCTGCAAGAGCTCGGCGGGGCAGTCGTACTCGATCATCATGTACGACTGGGCCACAAGCTTGCCCTCGATGCGGCGGATCAGTGTGTTAACTTCTTCAAGTTCGGTCTTCTGCGGGTTGCAGAACAGGGCGGCGTTGCTCCTGAAGAGTGGTTCGCCCACGATGCGAAGTCCTGCCTGCTTGAGCGTCGTACCGGTTTCCACCACGTCGACGATGGCGTCGGCCACACCCAGGCTCACCGAAATTTCGACGGCACCTTCGAGCACCACGAAATCCATCGGCTTCTTGTAGTAGCCTTCGACGATGTTCGGGAAGCTGGTGGCGATGGTCGAGTTCTTGAGTTCATCGAGAGACTGCACCGGGCTTTCGTTTGGCACGGCAGCGCACATCTTGGATGCGCCAAAGGGAAGATCCAGCACCTTGACGGCCGGGCTCTTGGCTTCGGCATTGAAGTCGATACCCGTGATGCCTGCGTCGATAATGCCGCGGCCCACGTACATGGGAATGTCGCTGGGGCGCAGGAAGAAGAACTCGATTCCGTTCTTGGTATCGAGCTGGGTCAAAGTCTTGTAGGGCTTGGAAGCCTTGTAGCCGCAGGCCTTCAAAAGTTCCTGGGTGGGCTCAAAAAGCATGCCCTTGTTCGGGAGAGCTACCTTGATCATAGTTTAGCGTACACCTCTTCGAGAGTTAAGCCTTTTTCGGCCATCATCACGGCCACGTAGTAGAGCACCTGGGAAAGTTCAAGGCACTGGGCGTCGCGGCTTTCGAAGCGTGCGGCCTGCCAGCTTTCGGCGGCTTCTTCCACGAGCTTCTTGCCGATGGCGTGCGGCCCCTTCTTGAAAAGTTCCGTAGTTCCCTTGCCTTCGGGCATTTCCTTTTTGCGCTGGCATGCCAGGGCGTACATTTCTTCAAATGTCATAATGGACCTCTTAAATTTTTTACGGATGTAAAGATAGAAAAAGAGCCGTAACGAAAAATCCCTGCCGTGCAGGGATTCCGTTAATTTTCCACCATGTTGCGGATTTGGTTCTTGCCCTGTTTCTTGGCGGATGCCACTAGTTCGTCTACCTTGAACAGCAACTGCTTTACATCGGTAATCGCCTTGCTGTTGCAGGGAATGAGCCCACCGCTTACCGTGACGTTTACCGCGACGGATTTTTCGAAGTGCATTTGTCGAACGGCCTTGCGGAACGATTCCACCTTGGCGTAGGCTTCGACTTCGGAACCGG
Organism: Fibrobacter sp.; assembly: GCF_045601785.1. Classification (GTDB taxonomy): domain Bacteria; phylum Fibrobacterota; class Fibrobacteria; order Fibrobacterales; family Fibrobacteraceae; genus Fibrobacter. The sequence continues at coordinate 6,505 of NZ_JAZSAF010000055.1, read as the reverse complement.
CGTTGATTACATACATGTACTTTTCGCAACCGAAACGTGCGACGCATTCGCCGGTGGCCTGGTCTTCGTAACGTTGCAGGGCCTTGCCCACGGTGCAGATGATGTGGTCGCCGAAGTCGTTTCCGCAGGAACAGTTAACTTGTTTGAAATTGTCTAGGTCCAGCATGGCGAGGTAGTAGTCGTTACGGCGCTTCCATACAAAGTTTTCGAGATACTGCAACAGGTAGCGCCTGTTGTAGAGCCCCGTGAGTGGGTCGTGCGTCGAAAGGTAGTCGAGTTTCGCGATGAGCCGTGCGTTCTTTTCGCGTTCGTCGGCGTAGGCCATTAGGGAGAGCGAACCCACTGCAAATAACGTGATGCCGGTCAGGAAAATGGTCACGATGAAGTCGAGGTACGAAGCGTCCCTGTCAAGTGTTGTAAATACCATGTCGGGGTTGACCCAAGAAAGGTACACGACAACCATCTGAATCACCATCGATATGATGAATGCGGCGATTTTTGCCTTGCCCCGAGCGGCGAGCGCGATGAGGGCCATCGAGGTGATGCAGTACAGGGGCATGCCGCTGGTGATTCCGCCGCAGAACAGGAACAGGAGCGGCAGGAGAAAGCAGCTGAGCATGCAGCACATGACCAGGTAACACTGGTTGTAAAGGGCCGACTTGACAGCGATGAACGCGATGACAAAGCAAAGGGCTGCGCAACCGAGGCTTGCAAGCGAGGCTGCGATGTTGAACCCTTCAAAAACCGTAAAAATGGCAGAAAAAGTCGCAACGATGGTCACAACTACCAAAATAGACCAGAACATCTTGCGTTCTAGCGTATCCTGAGCTTTCCAGAATTTTTTGATAGCCTTGACCATATACTGATAATATAGCTTGAAAATGGGGTGTATAAAAAGATATTTCGGCTTTTTTAATCTTATTTTTTGATGACCAGCTTGGATTCATTTTCAAGTTTTTATATTTCAAATGGTTAATAACGGCTGAAATAGGCTTTTTTTGCAGGTATTCGTATGGAACTTACACCCTTGGATATTCGAAACCAGACTTTCCACAAGAAGAATTTTGGCGGCGTAGACCCCGAAGAGGTCAAGGCGTTTTTGGAAACGGCCGCGGGCGCGTTCGAGCAGATGTCCAGAGACCGGACGGACCTGACCGAAAGGCTCAAGGTGGCCGAAGAACGCGTGAATTACTACCGCCAGATCGAAAAGACCATACAGGATGCCGTTGTCACCATGCAGCGCACCGTTGACGAAGTCAAGGCGTCTGCCGAAAAGGAAGCCGAACTCATCGTCGCCGAGGCGAAGGCCCGTGCGGTCCGCGAGGTGGAATCCACCAAGAAGGAAGCCGAAGAGCTCCGCATGGAAATCGAGCAGCTCAAGCAGCTGCGAACGAACTACTTTATCCGCTGCCGCGCCCTGATCAAGGGGCAGGAAGACCTGCTTTCCGCCATGGAAAACGACCAGCGAATGCAAGAAGAACTGAGAGCTCGCCCGTCGGCTCCCCAAGGAAATGTGCTAGCCTGATGAAGATCAATATCAAGGTACATGCTAGAAGCAAGCGCGAAAGCGTCGTGAAGCAGCCCGACGGCAGCTACAAGGTCGAGGTGAAGGCCCCGCCTGTAGATGGTGCCGCAAACGAGGCTATTTGCGAACTTTTGGCATCGCACTTTGGGGTTCACAAAAGGGACGTGTCTGTGGTGACGGGGGCCACCAACAATAAAAAGGTTGTGGAAATCGTAATGTAGAAGCAGGTGTGGTATGAAGGTGTTTGATTATCGAAACCATCCGACATTAGTGTCTGCGTTTCTGTTGATCGTGACGGGAATTCTCTTGAACGTGATTCCTGCCCGCATCGCCCTGGCCTTGGGGATTCCCCTTTACCTGGACTGCACCGGAACGATTATAACCGCGATGCTCGGCGGAAACCTTCCCGCCGTGATAGTGGGCTTTGCGTCAAATGCCATCAACGGGATCTCCGAGCCCGAGACCATGTACTACGGGGTCATCAGCATCTTGATTGCGGCTGTGGCGACCTTCTATTACCATCAACGCTTTTTCACGAACATTCCTAGGCTCTTTGTCGTCATTGTGTCGTTTGCCGTTATCGGTGGCGGCGTCGGTTCGCTCTTTACCTATTTCCTTTACGGGCTGAATTTCGGTCAGGGCGTGACCGCTCCCTTTGCAAACGCTTTCCACGAGGTGTTCGGCTACAGCAAGTTCGTGTCGCAACTCCTCGCGGACATCATCATCGATGTGTTTGACAAGGGCGCTGTGGTTGTCGCCGCCGTATTCCTGTTCCGCTTTATCCCGCGGCGCCTAAAGAACCATTTGAACAAGGTGTTCCTGCGCGACTCGAGCAACAGCCACGCGAAGAAGACCGTGAAACATTCCTTGTTGCACAAGGTGGTGGTGCTGATTATTTTTGCTCAGGTGCTCCTGGGAGCGCTAGCCTGTACCATTGGTTTCTTCCTCTACCGCGACAACTCCATCAAGAGATTCGTGGACATTGCGACCGGCGTGACTCATGCGGCGTCCCGCGTTGTGGATGCCGACCGTGTCGAAGAATACATCGCGATGGGGGACAGTGCCGAAGAATACAAGATGATCGAGAGCATCTTGTTTGGCATTCGTGAAAGTTTCCCGCAGACAAGGTTCCTCTACATCTATAAGATCGAAAGAGACGGCTGCCATGTGGTGTTCGACCTGGATGCCGAAGGGGAACCGGGAGGATACGCAGGAGAAATTATTCCGTTCGATCCGTCGTTCGAGCCCTACTTGCCGACGCTTTTTGCCGGTGGTACCATCGATCCGATTATTTCGGACGACCAGTTCGGCTGGCTACTCACGGTGTACACTCCGCTTAAGAATTCGAGCGGACGGACCGTTGCCTATGTGGCTGCAGACATTGACATGACGGAAATTTCCGCCGACGAGGCCATGTTCTTCATCAAGATGCTTTCGCTGTTCTTTGGCCTTTCGATTATCATCATGAGCGTCATTATCGAACTGGTGAACCGCGGCGTTGTGATTCCCGTGAACCGCATGGCTACGGCGGCGATGAAGTTCTCTGGAACGACCATGATCGCAAGCTCCATGGATAACGAAATGGTGAACCTCGAGCAGATTAAGCTTGCGGCAGACCGCGTGGTCGACCTGAAGATCCAGTCTCTCGACGAAATTGGAAACCTTTACGATTCTCTGCAGGCGATGGCCACCGACACCTACAATTTTATTTCGCAGGTGCAGGGGCAGGCGGAACGAATCCGCAGGATGCAGGAAGTGATTATTATGGAATTCGCTGAAGTCGTCGAAGCCCGCGACAAGAGCACCGGTAATCATATTAAGAAGACTGCCGCCTATGTGGAAGCCTTGGCCGAACAGCTCAAGAAAGAAGGCAAGTTCTCCGACGTGCTTACCGAAGAGTTTGTGCAGAAACTCAAGCGCGCAGCTCCTCTCCACGACATCGGAAAGATTGCCGTGTCCGACTTGATCTTGAACAAGCCGGGCAAGCTCACCGACGAAGAGTTCGGCATCATGAAGAGCCACACCACCGAAGGTTGGAAAATCCTTACGAAGATGGTAGAAGATGCGGGCGATACCATCGATGCAAATTACCTGAACGAGTCGATAGACATGGCCCACTACCACCACGAGAAGTGGGACGGCACGGGTTATCCGACAGGAATCAAGGGCGAAGACATCCCGCTGTCTGCAAGAATTATGGCGGTGGCCGATGTGTTCGATGCACTGGTCGCCGAACGAGTATACAAGAAGCCCTTTACCTACGAGAAGGCGATGGCGATCATTACCGAAGGAGCGGGCAGACATTTCGACCCGGAAATTGTCGAAACATTCACGCATATATCTGAGAAGCTCTACAGCGAAAGGACGAGGCTTGATCAGTCCGGCTCCGAAGCGAGCATCGAACTTGATAAATCCACGGCTCCAGAAAAGAGTGACGCCCCGAAGTCGTAGAGAACAGGGGTGAAACGCTTGTCTGTAGGTGGCGGAGCCTTGTACCCGGCTATTTTGAACAAATGAACTGTCATTTCGCCCCTTGATTTTGTATTTTTGTCGCTTTTGTGATTGGTTGGGAAGGCCGTTTCCGTTTTTTTTGTTAAATTTGCGATGAAAAATAAACTGAAACGAACTGTGGGAGGACCTATGAAAGTTGCTTTGGTTACAGGTGCATCGAAGGGAATCGGCAAGGCTTGTGCCTTGCGTCTTGCTCGCGATGGCTACACGGTTGTGGTGAACTACTCCAGTTCCGACGAGGCTGCTCAGCAGACTTTGGACCAGATTAAGGCCGAAGGTGGCGACGGCATGATTTACAAAGCCAATGTGGCCGACCTTTCCCAGGTAAAGGTCATGGTTCGCGAAGTATTCAAGGCTTACGGCCGCATTGACGTGCTGGTGAACAACGCAGGCATTGTCCGCGATGAATACCTGATGATGATGAATCCCGAAACCTTGGACAAGTGCTTCGACCTGAACGTGAAGGGTTACTTCTATTGCGCACAGCAGGTGGCCGTGAAGATGTACAAGCAGAAGTCCGGCGTGATCATCAACATGAGTTCCGTGTCTTCGAAGTTCGCTCTCGCGGGTCAGGCTGTCTACAGTGCCACGAAGGGTGCCGTGAATTCGCTGACCCAGACGCTAGCCAAGGAACTGGGCGGTTTCGGTATCCGCGTGAATGCCGTGGCTCCGGGCTTTATCGCGACAGATATGATCGAAGCGATTCCCGAAGAGACCCGCAAGGGCTACCTTGAAAAGATTCCGCTCAAGCGCTTCGGTTCTGCCGACGAAGTCGCAAACATCGTGTCTGCCTTGGCCTCTGACCAGTTCGCTTATGTGACCGGCCAGGTGTTCGTGCTCGACGGAGGACTTTCCCTATGATGAACATTTACGAAATCAGCGAAAAGATTGCACAGCGCCCGCCGTTCCAGATGATCGAGAAAGTCACGGAACTCGTGCCGAACGAATCCGCTACCGGCATCAAGAACGTGAGCGTGAACGAACCGTACTTCATGGGACACTTCCCGGGCACTCCGATTATGCCGGGTGTCCTCATTTGCGAAGCATGCGCACAGCTCTGCTCCCTCGTTATCGAGAAGCCCGCGGAAGATTTGGAAAAGAACCTCTACGTGCTTTTGAAGATTGACGGGTTCAAGTTCGTGAAGCCGGTAATTCCCGGCGACCAGCTCGAAATTACCGTGAATAAGACGAAGGGCGGTGGCGTTCTCGTTGGTTTTGACTGCATCGTGAAGGTGAACGGCAACGTGCATGCGAAGGGCGCCTTGACCTTTACGTCCATCCCGAAAGAATCTCTAGGTAAATAAGTAGATGTCATCCCCGCGAAGGCGGGGATCTCCCTTTAGAACGTAATGTCTGCGATTAGTAAGAAAAAGAATCCTTTGTTTGAATTTTTTATGCAGTTCGTCATGGTGGTCGTGATATACACCGTGCGCGTTTACCTGCTGGTGGCGTACCGCCCGAAGATTACTTTTGCGGGTTCGGTAAAGTCCCCGCGGCTCAAGACGCCTTCGGTTATTATCGCGAACCATACCAGCATGTGGGACCCCCTCATGATGCTTGCCATCTTTTTCCACAAGAAGAGCATCGTGGTGGCGAAGGATCAGGTGGAAGACCCGCATTTCAGCTGGGCTTTGACGCGCGTCAAGTGCGTGGTTCCCTGCGACCGCTTTAACCTGGATACCGAATGGGCGCTGCTAGCGAAGCGCGAACTCGAAAAGGGGAACAACGTCATTATTTTCCCCGAGGGCAAGTGCCGTTACGATGGCCTGCTGAACGAATTCAAGACGGGCTTTGCTTTCCTTGCGCGCAGTACGGGCGCTCCCGTGCTTTCGGTGGGCCTTGAAGGTGTGTACAAGATAGGGCACCGCACCCGCATAGTCGTGGGTGAGCCCGAAAAAATCGAGCGCGTGAAGGGCATACCTTCTTCGAAGCATCTGGCCGAACGCAGTGAGTATTTCCGCCAGAAGGTCTGGACGCTCAAGCAGAAGGCTCTTGGCGTTGCAGAACCTCCGGTTTTGCCGGTGGCGGCGGAAACTCCGTCCGAACAGATCCCCACCTTGGTGGCCATGCGCACTAAAGAGCAAAGCTCTAAGTGCTGTCCGCCCGGTCAGGCCGGGGATGACAATAGGGGGAATGCGTGAAAACGGGTTTGGTGCTGGAAGGAGGCTCGCGCCAGACGATGTTCAGCGCAGGAGTGCTGGACACCTGGTTCGACGAGGGTATAGACTTCAATTACGTTGCGGGCGTTTCCGCCGGTGCGCACGCGGCGGTGAACTTCATTACCCGCCAGCAGGGAAGGCTCAAGTTTATCGTTCTCCCGACACGCCTGCAAGAGGGCAAAAAATGGGCGAGCAAGTTTATCGGAATCCAGAAGGAATTTCACGCATTGAATTACCTCGCGGCCGACGGCAAGATGCCGCTCGATTTCGAGGCCTACCGGAATTCCAAGATTGAATTCGAAATCGGTCT
>NZ_JAZSAF010000054.1:0-29025 GCF_045601785.1 Fibrobacter sp. | reverse complement strand
TTTGAACTCCGCGCCCGCAACAAGGTGAGCGGTTTCCCGATTCTTTCGAAGGGTAAGCTCGTGGGCATGCTCACTAGCCGCGACCTGCGCACCGTGAGCGACATGAACGCAAAGATTCGCACCGTGATGACGAAGAATCCGGTGACGGCAAGCCCGAAGGTGAGCCTCGCCAAGGCGAAGGAAATCCTCGCCGAAAAGCGTATCGAAAAGCTTCCGCTGGTGGATGCTTCTGGCGCCTTGAAGGGCCTCATTACCATGACGGACATCTTGAAGCGTGAAAACAACCCGAACGCAAGCCTCGACAAGAACGGCCAGTTGCTCGTGGGTGCCGCTGTCAGCACTTCCGCCAATACGCTTGAACGCGTCGCCGCCCTCGTGGACGCCGGCGTCGACCTGTTGATTATCGATACGGCTCATGGCCACCACATCGGTGTGCGCAACATGGTGAAGACCGTTCGCAAAAAGTATCCGAAGCTCACGATTTGCGCCGGTAACGTTTGCACGCCGGAAGCTGTCGAAGAACTCGCCAAGTGCGGTGCCAACATCGTCAAGGTGGGTATCGGTCCGGGTTCCATTTGCACTACGCGTATCGTGGCCGGTGTCGGTTACCCGCAGTTCTCCGCCGTGGTGGAATGCGGCAAGATGGCCCGTAAGGTCGGCGTGAAGATTATCGCTGACGGTGGCCTCAAGTTCTCTGGCGACATCGTGAAGGCCTTGGCCGCTGGCGGTCACGCCGTGATGGTGGGTTCTCTCTTTGCCGGTACCGAAGAAGCTCCGGGCGAAGTCATCCTCGCCGATGGCCGTAGCTACAAGAGCTACCGCGGCATGGGCTCTCTCGGCGCCATGAAGGCCGGTTCTGCTGACCGTTACTTCCAGGGCGGCGTGCAGGAACCGCGCAAGTTCGTTCCGGAAGGCATCGAAGGCCGCGTGCCGTACAAGGGCCCGCTCCGCGACACCGTTTACCAGCTGATTGGCGGTATCCATTCCGCGATGGGCTACGCAGGTGCGGCAAACCTCGACGAACTCTACAAGAAGGCAACGTTTGTCCGTATTACGGGTGCAGGTCTCCGCGAATCTCACCCGCATGACGTGACGATTACGAAGGAAGCCCCGAACTACCATACGGGCGACTAATTCCGCTTTCGGTAATCGTTTAGAAAATGCCTCCGGAGAAAATCCGGGGGCGTTTTGTTTATGTTTTTTTTCAAAATGAATATATATTTGTACTATGATGAAATTTTGTACTAAATTATTGCTTTTGATGAATTTTTCGCTTGCGTTTTTTTGTGCATGCGGAGACGTTGTAACAACTGAACCCAATTATTACAAGTGTAGCGACAATTCGAAAATCAGTGGGTATGCGGCAGAATTTGGCAATTATAAAGTGGGCAAGGCAATTCCGTACAAGCATTCGGACGGCTATCAGTTTTCGCTTGCTGTCATTGATAGAGATAACTATATCGATGATGTTTGCACTAAGCATTTGAATACTATTCTGGAATCGGCGTATCCCATTTATTCTATTTCCCTTTCTATAGAAACGACGACTTTCTATTATAATGAGCAAGACAAATTGAATCAAACTATCACGGCCGAGTTTGGACAGTATGTTTTCTCGCTTCGGAATCCGGAATCGCTCAAAAGCGCGCACGATTCGTCGTATATCGAAAAGATGGAGATAAATGGAGTCACATATACCGATGTCGCTGTTGCCAAGGGGCGCAAATACGAACAGTCGTATAAGAACGATTATCAGACAAATACGGTTGAATCAAGTGCCAGGTTGTATTACCAGACAAAGAAGGGCATTTTGAAAATAGAGATGGAAGACGGTAGCTACATTGCAATCAATGAGGAGGACGACTAATGAAAAAGGTTCTTTTTCTTGCTTTTGTGGCGCTTCTTTGGGCCTGTGGTGATGATGAAAGTTCTTCGATGTCCAAGGATGTGCAGATGTTGCTGGATTCCAAGAAGGGCTTCAGCGAAGATTCTGTCATCTATTTGGCGGATACGGTCAACTTTGTCGACAAGATAGATCAGCATGTCGATTTCGGTACAAAAGACCAACCTGAGATGTACTATGCTGCCAAGGCGCTTACGTCTGGCATTGATGTGCAGCTCTATGTAGATCAGCAATTGAATGATGTCTCCATAGTTGTCCGTTGCAATCCGGCCCTGAATGAAAAAATCATTTTCGACGATCCCGTTTTCCCGGCGACAACAAAGAATGGCAATAAGCTGAGTTTCAAGGATTCCCTCAAAGTGGCTGATTCCACGTATTACGACATTATAGTGTTCAATGCAACCGACAGTTCGTATAACGTGTGCAACATCTCGGCGTTCTATTACGGCGTCCACGACGGCCTTGTCAGAGTCGTGAGTAAGAACGGTGTCACATTGAATCGCGTTCCGGCGAAAGTCTATGAAGCGGCCGAAGACCGCAGAGCCAAAGAAAAGGCGATCGCCGATTCAATCGCCCAAGCTATTGCGGATTCTGTTGCTCAAGCCGTAGCCGATTCTATTGCTCAAGCTGTAGCTGATTCTATTGTCAAGGCGAATACTGTTGATAGCAGCGGTAGCGATGGAGACTCCATTGCTATCCCGCAAGAAGTTATTGATCTTGCAGAATCCGTTGCCGAATGTATCAAGAAGGCGTATTCGGCAGGTTCGCTTTCAGCAATTAAGGATTGCGAAATTTAAGATTGTTTTTTTAGCAGACGAAAAAGACCTGTTCCGAAGAACAGGTCTTTTAAATTTTATCACGTCGCAATTACTTGTTCAAGCGCTCTGTTGCGGCGGCGACGCTGAGCAGGTCGGCTTCCATAAACGGCTTGCCGATCCACTGGAGACCCACGGGGAGTCCGCCGGCCATGCCGCACGGCACGCTTACGCCCGGGAGGCCGGAAAGGTTCAGGCTCACGGTGTAGATGTCGCTGAGGTAAACGGCCATCGGGTCGGATTCGTTCATGCCGCACTTGAGCGGGAGCCCCGGCATTGTCGGGCTTGCAATCACGTCGCAGCTTTCGAAAGCCTTGTTGAAGTCATCGGTAATCAGGCGACGGACCTTCTGGGCCTGCACGTAGTAGGCGTCGTAGAAGCCTGCAGAAAGAACGTAGCTTCCGAGGAGAATGCGACGCTGAACTTCCTTGCCGAAACCTTCGCTGCGGGACTTGGCGTACAGGTCAAAGAGCTTGCGGGCTTCTTTGCTGCGGTAGCCGTAGCGAACGCCGTCGTAGCGGGAGAGGTTCGAACTTGCTTCGGCGGTTGCAATGATGTAGTAGCTGGATACGGCGTAGCTGATGTGCGGGAGGCTGATTTCCTTGAGGGTGGCGCCTTCGGCTTCGAGCTTTTTCAGCATACCTTCGATAGCTGCCTTGCATTCGGGGTCGAGGCCTTCGCCAAAATATTCCTTCGGAACGCCAATCACCTTGCCCTTCACGCCAGCGTCGAGCTTAGCGGTAAAGTCTTCGGTCGGGCGAGTGCTGGTGGTGTTGTCGTGGGGGTCGATGCCGCAGATAGCGCCGAGGAGGGTGGCGGTATCCTTAACGGTTGCACCGAAGGGGCCAATCTGGTCCAAAGAGCTTGCGTAAGCCAAGAGGCCGTAACGGGAGACGCGGCCGTAGGTGGGCTTTAAGCCCACAACGCCTGTGCAGGCGGCGGGCTGACGAATGGAACCACCGGTGTCGGAGCCGAGCGCACAGGCGACCGTGCCACTGGCCACGGCTACGGCCGAACCGCCACTGGAACCACCCGGAACGCGGGATTCATCGAGCGGGTTCACGACCTTACCGAAGTAGGAGGTCTCGTTGCTCGAACCCATGGCGAATTCGTCCATATTCGTCTTGCCGACGATCACGGCACCGGCGGCTTCGAGTTTTTCGATAGCGGTAGCGGTGTAGGGGGCGACAAAGTTTTCAAGAATCTTGGACGCGGCCGTGGTGCGAGTGCCTTCGATGCACATGTTATCTTTGACTGCAACCGGAATACCGTCGAGGGCTCCGAGAGTCTTGCCTTCGGCGCGGCGTTTGTCGGATTCGGCGGCCTTCTGCAAGGCGCGTTCGTTCAAAACACTAATGTAGGCGTTTAAATTCTTAGTAGATTCAATCTTTGCGAGGGATTCTTCGGCGAGTGAAACTGCAGTTGCACCGCCAGCGAGCTTGGCTTGAAGTTCGTCAATAGTAAACATTACCTTTCTCCGGACCATTTCATTATGTAGATACCAATAACCATGCCGATGACGCTAACGACGTTCAGCTTGATGCCAAAACCAAGGGCCAGCTTGACGAGGTAGAGGTCCAAGACGACAGGTTCGGGCTTATCGCCAAAGCCGATGTTAAAGTTGAACGATGACACGAAGAAATTGTGGACCACGTTGTTGTATCCACCCGCATTCATCAACTCACCAAGCTGACCAAACAGCACCCCGAGACATTCGCCCAGGATTCCGCCGATAATCAGGCCCAGTACAACAAAGAGCAATAGACGGCCAAAAGTATTCTTGCGATTCATGTTGTTTAATATAGAAAATTAGACTGGTGCGGCGCTACTTGATGCTCCAGTCGATGGGTTCGAGACCCTTGCTCCTCAAATATTCGTTGGCTTTGCTGAAGTGTTTGCAACCAAAGAATCCCCGATAGGCAGAAAGTGGGCTCGGGTGGGGCGCTGTTAGAATCAGGTGCCCGCGATTTTTTGCGACTAGTTCCTGTTTCTTGATGGCGAAACTGCCCCAGAGCAGGAATACTAGGTTTTCGCGGGTTTCGGACAAACGCTTGATGATGGTGTCGGTGAACTGTTGCCAGCCGATTCCGGCATGGCTTGCTGCCATGTGGGCGCGCACCGTGAGCGATGCGTTGAGCAGTAAAATTCCCTGGTGAGCCCAGCTTTCAAGGTTCCCGTGTGGCGGCGGGTTGATTCCCAGGTCGTCGTGCAGTTCCTGGAAAATGTTGATGAGCGAGGGGGGCGGCTGGATTCCCATGGGTACCGAGAAGCAGAGCCCGTGAGCCTGTCCCGGATTGTGGTAAGGGTCCTGCCCGATAATGACCGCCTTGACCTTGTCGACCGGGCAAAAATCGAGGGCTGCAAAAATCTGGGATCCCGGAGGGTACACCACGTGGTGTTCCGCCTTCTCTTGCAAAAGCTTTTCCTTGATTTGTTTGAAGTAGGGTTGCTCGAACTGGTCGGCGAGCAGGTTCAGCCAAGATGGTTCAAGTTTTATAGACATGTTTAAAATTTTCTCGCTAGTATCGCAATCTTTTCCCCATAGGCGCGAGTGTAGAAAAGAATCGCGGAATTCTTGCCTTTGGACTTTAAGCGCTTGATTTCGGCATCGGGATCGAGCTTTACGCCACGGAGCTTGAGTGTTATTTTTCCGATGTCGTGTTCCTTGAGCATGGCGCGCACGGCGCCCGTTGCAATTTCTGCGTGGGCGAGCACTTCGTAGCACGAAAATCCTGGTGCGCTTAGCGGCTTTTCGCTGGTGACGTAGGCGATGCCTTCTGAAATCAGGTGTGCGCTTGGGTCGCAGTCGAGGGCCGCTTGGTTGAAGAGGTGGCTTCGAATAAGGACTGGCGCCGGTTCTGAGATATATTGGCTGATGCAGCCGAGGGGCAGGTCGTTCCTGCTGGTCGCCGTGCGGTAAGTGCGGTCCTTGCCTTCGAGGGTGTCGTTCTTGTCGAGTTTTTCCTGTAGCTCGTCGTCCAGTGTCTCGCTCTCGCGGTCGCGTTTGCGGCTCCATTCGGCAAGCGTTTCGCCGGATTTGTCCACGATGACTGCGCGGACGGTGTCCGGGTTCTTGGCGAGCGCGCCGAACAACACGAGGCATTCGCGGCAGTCGCTGTGACCGCCTAAATAAAGAATCTCGGTTCCGTCGGGAATTTCCGCCGGTGGATATCCGGGAGGGAGCTTTGCCATGCCGCCCTTGTAGTGCTTGCTGATTTCGGCGACTTCTTCGAGCGTGGGCGTCAGGTTGCGCAGGTCCCGCTGGTTTTCGCCTTCGATGGCGCGGCGGGCGGGATCAATGGTGAAGTAGTCCTTTTTTTTGTTGCCGTTGGAATCGTTGTTGCGGGCGACTTCGCGGACATCGGCACATTGCGACTCAGCTGATTTCCCGAGAACGCCCATGTTGTAGCGGTACATCGCTAGGCGGTTTTCGTCGAGATCGACTCCCGTAATTTTTAAACTCCTCGGCAAGAAGAAACTGTCTCCACCCATGCCGCAGCATAAATCGTGGACTGAGCCTTCGCTAGGCCAAAGGCCTGCCTTCCAGCGTCCGATATCTTGGGCGGTACTTTGCTCCAGAGCTAGCTTGTCGCAGAGCAGAAATTTGTCCTTTCGTTCTGATTCACCAAAGAATTTCTCGCGGAACTTGGGAACTAGTGCCATGTAATCCATGATGACGGACCGTTCTTCGTTGGAACAGCCGTCTTTGTTCAGACGTGTGGACACTTGGAGTGCATCAAGCTTCCGAGACCGGGCATCCTTGATGAAGTCCTGTGTTTTGGCAGATGTGAGCAACTCCCAGAAATTCATGTTTCAAATAAAAAGGTTCCTTGCTTGCAAAGATAATTTTATTTGCATTAGTTATATTAAGGGTATGACAGATTCTCTCGATTTTATAGGAGATGTACACGGACATTTCGACGAGCTGCGGGCCTTGTTGCAAAAGCTGGGCTACGAGGAATCGCAGGGTGCCTTCCGCTATCCTGGAGGTGCTCGTACGGTAGTGTTCCTGGGTGACTATGTAGATCGAGGCCCCAAGGTTCGCGAAACCTTGCAACTCGTGCGAGCTATGCGCGATGCGGGAACGGCGGTTGCCCTCATGGGAAACCACGAATTCAACATGCTTTCGTTCTGGCAAAGGAACGGTGCCGGTGGCGGTCACCATCTGGAAAGGATGAAGGATGGCTACCTTCGCGAGCACAGCTTCAACAAGGTGGCGATCCATTCGCGGACGATATCGAGTTTTGTTGGATGCAAACAGGAATTTCTGGATGCTCTCGAGTTCGTGAAGACGCTGCCTTTTTTCTTGGAGACGGACTCGTTCAGGGCGCAGCATGCCTGTTTTGATGTCGACGCCGTGGCGGCAATTAGGCGCGAGGGGATAACCTGTTTTGCGGACGGCGATTTTGACAAGCTCATCGCCCGCGCAAACGACGAAGACTACGAATATGACGACAGCCTTTTTTTGCCGTTGAGCACGGTATTGAAGGGCCCCGAAATGTATTTGCCCGTGGGCGAGCATTTTACGGATGCCGAAGGCGTTCGACGAGTGAAAACACGAATTGCCTGGTGGCTTGACCCCAACAAGGCGAACTTCCGCGAGCTTTGTTTCCAACCGGGCGTATCGATGAATGTGAAGGCGGAAGTTCCTTCGGAAGTGCGTTCGCGAAATTTCTACGGCGAAGGCGAACGCCCCGTGTTCTTTGGACATTATTGGCTGACGGGGCTTCCGAAACTGATCCGCGACAATGTTTGTTGCTTGGATTTTAGTGTGGCGGGGTACCGCGGGAATGGTCGCCTGGTGGCATATCGCTTTGATGGCGAACAGAAACTGGATGAAGGAAAGTTTGTATGGGTAGATGCGTTGTCACGTTAAAAAAACTTGCGTCGCTGAAGTTTACGGCACTACTCCTGGTAGCTTTTATGCTGCTGACATTCTGGGGCGTGCTCGCGCAGGTGAATGCGGAGTCGGCGGGGGTGCCCGCGGCTGTTGCGGTTGATCGTTTTTTTGGCAGCTTTTTCATTTTAATTCTGGGTGTCATCCCGTTGCCAGCGTTCAAGACGCTTGTCGTACTTGCCGCCCTGAATGTAGCCTTGTCGATGTTTTTCCGCATGCCGCGAGGATTTAGGAATATCGGGCTTTGGCTCATGCATTTGGCACTCCTTTTTTTGCTTGTGGGGGGGATTGCTGAAAGTGGGATCAAGCGTGAATACAACGGCTATCGCGATGCGTCGACGGTCAATGAGACTGTCTCTTTCTTTGCTGTCGATGACAGCCTTAGGGTGACTCCTGTTGCCGTAGATGAAAGGGACTACGCCTATTCAGTCCATTATCAGGGTAGGGTAGATGGTGTGATGGGAAAGTCGGTTGACCTGTACAAGGCTACATACGATCCTCTGCGCTTTGTGCCGTATGCGTTCATGGTGCTATTCCTTTTGGGGGCGGTGATTCACTACGCGGTGAAGGTTCGGTGCAAGTTGGCGCCCCCGAAGGGTGGTAAGCTGCTAATCTTGCCCTTCGCTGTACTGTTGGCGGTGTTGCCGATGGATGCCCATGCGTCAGAACGGGCGATTCCGATTTGGGAAGCACTTCATCCGGATACCCCTGTTATGGTGGAATCTTCGGTGCGTCCGTTCGATTCCTTTGCGCGCGGATTTCTTGATGACTTGAGTGGACGTGTGAAGTACAAAAAGCTTGCTGCGACAGATGTGGTGCGGCAGATTTTGGTTGCTCCTGAGACGGCACGGAACTATGACTTGTTCAAGGTGCTTCGCAGCGATGTTTCGGTGATTCTTCGCCTGCCGCTGGAAAAACGGTATGTGAGCTATGCCAATCTTGCGCCATTGAAAGATATCCTTAGGCTGTATGCGACCCGTAGCGACCGTCATCCGGCGACGGCCGAAATTCGGCGGCTTTATGCTAATGTGCTGCTTTACGAATCGGTGGCGGACCGCTCGGCGTTTTCGATTGTTTCTAGGAATTCACTGACCTATTCTGAATTTAGCCCGCGCAGGCTCAAAGCAGAAGTCCTGTTCCACGGGCTGAACTTTGCGCTAGTAGCTTTTGTGATAGCCTTGCTTGCCTGCCTGCTCTCGTCGTTTAACGTGGTGTTCCGTTCGCTAAGGCTAGATGCCTTCGCCAATGCCCTTTGCATGGCCACTGCGATTATTCTTTCGGTGATGTTTGCTTTGCGCACCTACATTGCTGCTCGACCTCCGATGTCTAGCTTGTACGAAATTGTGATGCTTGTAGCTTTGATGCTGATGGTGTTTGAATCAGGTGCGTTTGTATTCTGCAAGCGCCGCACCTACACCCTGATGATTCCCATAACATTGATGGCGTCGGTGCTGCTGTTCTTTGCTAAGTTCGTGTTGGAACCGGGTGATACCTTCCAGCCGATTCCCACGGTGCTGAACTCGTCGGTGTTTTTGACGTTTCATGTGTTCTCGATAGCGCTTGGCTTTGCGGGGATGATTTTGTCGGGAGTGGTTTCCCACTTGGTGCTGTACAGAAGGTCAAGAATGACACCGCTCTTTTCGCTGATGTACGGAACTCTAGTATTCGGCATGGTGTTTACTGTTTTGGGAACACTCCTTGGCGGCATCTGGGCTGATTTTGCCTGGGGACGCTTCTGGGGCTTTGATCCTAAGGAATGTGGAGCTTTGTTTGTGATTCTTTGGGCGCTACTCTCACTTCATTTGTGGGCGGGAAAAATTATTTCACAGCGAGGATTTGCTCTGATGAACGCGCTCAATGTGATTGTCACGTTCCTTTGCTGGTTTGGGGTGAATTTGCTCGGCGTGGGACTCCATAGTTACGGCTTTCAGCAGAGTTCCGTCGTTTGGCTTACGGCGTTTGTGGCAATAGACTTGGTTGCAATTGGAGCGCTTGCGATTCTCCGTAAGTAAGTTTTCTAAATTTAGTCCATGCTTCAATGGGATACTTTGCTTTCTGCGACGCGCTACGGGCACCCCGCCGATTTGGACCCGAACCGTTCTGACTTTCACCGCGATTACGACCGTATTGTTTTTTCGACAGCATTCAGACGCCTAGGCCGCAAGACTCAGGTGCACCCGTTCTCGGTGAATGACCATGTGCACAGTCGCTTGACTCACAGCATCGAAGTGTCGAGCGTGGGGCGCAGCCTTGCGATTACGGTGTATCATTTGATTAAAAAGTATCTGCCCAAGTACATTAACGAATACCATTTCGGAACGATTGTCCAGTCCGCCTGCCTTGCGCACGATATCGGAAATCCGCCCTTTGGACATGCCGGTGAAGCTGCCATTCGCGAATGGTTCCGCAAGAACCGTAATTCCGCACCGCTTCGCGACTTGAGTGAAACTGAGATTGCTGACTTCGAAAACTTTGATGGCAACGCCCAGGGCCACCGCATTTTGAGCAAGCTGGAATACCATTTTTTAGATGGTGGTATGCGCCTTACGTACGCGACACTTGGTGCCATGATTAAGTATCCGCAGCTTGCAAAGTTTGGGCAGCCTACAAGCCTTTTTTCGACCGAAGCGGATCTTTATCGAGTGACCGCTTATACGCTTGGCATTCCTGAAGTGGAAACGGGCAAATGGGTGCGCCACCCGTTGGTGTACCTGATGGAAGCGGCCGACGATATTTGCTACAGCATCTTGGATGTAGAAGATGCCATTGAACTTGGCATTTTGAGCTACGGCGATGTGCGAGGCATGTTCAGTTATTTGTGCGGCCCCGATGTGGATATTGACCGCGAATTCCAGGAAAACGGTCAGAATTTCCGCGACTTCTTGAGCAGTGTCCGCGGTTTAGCAATTCAGAACTTGATTGACGATGTGGCGGTGACTTTCGTGAACAACTACGAAGCCATCATGAGTGGCGAACGCGTCAAGCATTTGACGAACCTTTCCCGCTCCGACGTGATGGAAGGGATCCGCATCGCAAAGCGCCTGGGTGTCGAACGCATCTACCCCGACCGCCGCAAGACCGAACTCGAAGTCGGTAGCTACACGACGCTTGCCACCGTGCTCGATGCCTTTATCAACGGCGTTTACGACTACCGCCTGAACGGAAATAATTCCTACCGCGCCGACCGCATTGTGCGACTCATTGGCCAAGCAAAAATTGGCCAAAGCGTGACGGTTGCCGAAGCCTACCATCAGGTGCTCGACTTTGTGAGTGGCATGACGGACAACTACGCGACATACCTTGCGCGTCAGATTGGCGGCCTTGCCATGGGATACTAAGTCCGTATGGTTTGGCTGTTTGATTACGACTTGACCTTGTACGGCGCCGAAGAACGGTGTGTCATCAATTCGCTGGACCACCGCATTTCCCTTTTTGTACAAAAGACGGTGGGTGGTGATTTCGAATCAGCCCATAAGGTGCGCACCGATTACCTGGAACGCTTCGGTACGACCCTTTCGGGGCTGATGGCCATGCACGGCACGGATCCCGACGAGTTTTTCGATTTCATTCATGAGCCGGAATATTTGATTTACCCCAAGAAGTCTCCCGAAAAGTTGGCCTTGCTGCAGAGCCTGAAAGGTCCGCATTTCGTTTTTACGAACGGTCGTCACGATTGGAGCGAAGCGGGCATGGCCCACATGGGGATCGATTCGGCGATTGATGCCGTGTTTGACTTGAAACAGCTCGGCTGGGTAGGAAAACCGCACGAAAGCGCCTATGAAAAAATGGAGGCGTGGCTTGCCGAAAAACTCCCTGCGATGGGGGTTGAAATGCCCGAGGATCCGCGCGAAATTGTGCTGCTCGAGGATTCGCTCCGTAACCTGGAACCTGCACATCGACGCGGCTGGACGACGATTTTTGTGAATCCGACCCCCGATACCCCCGATTGGGTGGATTATCACATTCCGCATATATTAGAGCTTGGAAGATTGAACTTAAACAATGTCATTGCGAGCGAAGCGCGGCAATCTACCTAGTTCAACCAACCTATTTTTATCTTTTTTTGTATTTTATTTCCTGTATGAAAATTTCTGCACTATTTGCTGTAATTTGCCTTTTGGCGGTGTCATTTGCCGCCGCGATGCCTGAACCTGCCAAACGAAACGGTTTTAGCAACATGACCGTTGTTACGGAGTATTCCGAACTTTTGAAAGAAAAGAATGCCCGCAACGATTCGCTTTTACCCGCCCTCGATGGCGACAAGGCTTTTGCCGAAGTGCTTCGCCTGAATCCGAATTTTTGGAGCTTGGGGGGCGCGCTCGACAAGGAAGCTTCTCTTGTAACCAAGCTTAACGCAAAAGTCATCTTTATTGACGGCATCCGCGAAGACCCCTTCTGCGAAATCGACAAGAATGCGGGCAATACCGCTGGCGAATGGAACGTGCGCATTGGCGTGGACTTTGTGTCGGGTGGCTCCAATACGGTGCACATTCATGTGCAACAGTGCTTGGATTATGTTCGCGATGAGCTTGGCTATGCCATCAAGAAGGGGGACAAGGTGGTCTTTGTTCCGCCCAAGAAGGTTCTTGACAAGATTAAGGAAAGCGAAATTCCCGATGCTATCGATATCGACTTGCAACAGACTCTTTTAAAGGCCCACGAAGACGTGAACTTGACCGGCAAATGCCCCAAGGATATCGAAGCATACATCATCTTGATGAATGTCTATGAACAAGTTAAAAATCAGAAGATGGACTACGTGGTCATCAACGATCAGCTGAACAAGCAACGCAACGGGGCAGGCCGCGTGCAGAGCTGTGCCTTTAGCCGCGAATGGAACAAACGCTACCACGAAAGCGCAAGTTTCGAATGCGACATCGACAATGACCGTTGTACCTACCGTCAGGAAAACGACGGCAATTCTGATTGGGCAATCAACTACGAGCAGGACCGCTTCGAGTACATCAACAAGAAGTTCCTTTTCTTCAATTTGAATCCGAAAAGCATCCACAAGGGCGGCACCATGCTCGACCTTCGCCTGCTCCGCCTTTCCACGAATTTGTGGCTCGAAGCCTACTTGAATATGAAGGGCGACCCCGTGACGCTCGGCCTTATCATCGTCCCCGGCGGCGACAAGTCTATGGATGACTACGACGACGGTGAAAGCGATGAAGACGAAGGCGTGATGTTCGAATAGTTAGAGCACTCGGTTTCCGAATTTCTTCTCAAAATCCGTCACCAATTTGTGCGGTTCCGGGAAGTAATGCTTTAAAATATTCATCCCAATAGTGTACAGTTTTTTCGGAATACCGAATACGGGTTCCGCTATTCCCCCTGCAATACAGGCGAGCGTGTCGCTGTCCCCACCGAGTGAAACGGCGTTGCGGATGGCATCTTCGTAGTCCGTCGCTTCGAGTACGCAGCGGATCGCCTGCGGGACTGTTCCTTGGCAAAGTGCAGCACCCGGGTAAGCCCAACTGTATTCTGGACGTAATTCGTCAAGCGTAAAATTCAAATCGTAGCCGAATTCGCTTTCTATGGTCGCTTTGATTTCGTCTTTGCAGGCCCCCTTGCGTGCCATGAAAATGGCAAGAGCCGTCGCCTGTGCACCCTTGATTCCTTCGGGGTGATTGTGTGTACATTCCGCGGATTCCTTCGCCTTGGCAAGAATTTCTTCTTTAGTGTTGAATGCCCAACCCACCGGCGAGATGCGCATGGCTGAGCCGTTTCCGCAACTGTCGTAGGGTTTGCCCTGTCCCGTAGCGCGGGCATCGATGACGTACCTGGTGAATCCACCGCCATACCCGCCAACCGGACAATCGTACTTGCTCGCGTACGCCACGTAGTATTTCCACACTTCGCCCCCGCGCATAATCCAGTCCGCTGTTGCGAATGTCAAAATGCTGTCGTCCGTGGGTGAAATGCCGTCCTTGATCAGCTCAAAATCTTTCGTCTTGATGTTGTCAAACTCGTAAATCGACCCCACCGTATCACCGATAATTGCACCTATCATAAATTCTCCTATTTTACACCTGTAATATCGGTTTTTATGGGGAACTTGTAAAGGGGAGGGGGATGAAACAGGAGCTTATTTCCTTAAATACTGAAATGCGCCCAAAATTTTACAATATTGAGGCGAGTTGTAAAAGTGTAAAGAGGTTTTTTGTGATTAAGGAAAAAATGAGTTCTTTGTTGGGCTTTGCTGAGGCAGAGGAAGATGTAGAGTAATTTTCTCTTCCCATCTATTTAACGATAAAGTGGGTGGGAAATTTTTTTGAGATAAATATGAATATATTGATGCTTCTATAAAGTGGTTATAGGGGGGGGATATTTGGCCAACAGTTGTTTATTAACTTACCCAAAATAGCGAAATTCCATTAAGTATGGAACAGCTCTCTGTATATGGGGCTGTTTTTTTGTTAATTTTTGACCTTTACAAATAGTGCATTTTTTACTATATTTACCCAACTTTTATGAGTTTGATTTTTTAATTGTTTAATTGAAATTGTTGGTTTTTGTTAGAGAAAAATTTTAGGATTTTTTGAGTTTTTCCTTATATACCCTAAAATTCAATCTCTTTACTTCAAAATTTTTTTCAAAAAAGGACAAACACTATGAATAAAAAAGAAGCAATTGAATTACTCCGTCAAAATGGCACCAACGTTGGTGGCAACGTGACGTTTGCGTCGCGAAATGCAGGAAAGGATGTTTACTGGATCAATTCTGAATTCGCATTTTTGCAAGAAGAATGGAATATCATTCTGAATGATCCGGATGAACGAAAAATTAGGTTGGTTGTTGTCCCGGCGGGCGCGATAAACAGGGATGTCGTTAGGGCAAAAACATCTGATGAAAGTAAAACTCATATCGAAATCGGCTGCTCTGATTTCGTTGACGTTAAAAGCGAGAATAGGTCGCTGTGTTTCCGGCAATGGATTTCTCAGACTATAGATTATTAGTTAGCCTGCCCTGATCGGGCTTTTACAATCCCCTCCCGTTTAGCGATAATATGGGAGGGGTTTATTGTATCCAGTCTCCCACAAAATTAAAAAAGGTAGGTTAAAATGGGATTTCTGTGGTTCGGAAAGAAAGAAACGTCGAAGCCTGCGCCGGATGGTCTGGTGCGTCTTGAAAATTATTGCGGGAAGTATGAGCCGGTGGAAGCCATTATTAAGATGTATAATGGTAACCATCCGATTCAACAGACTGTGAATGCGTTCATTGATTCCGAAGTTCACGGCTACAATCGCGAACGAATCATCTCTCTTTTAAAAATCTATAAGGATTTGAAGCAAAAGGATGAGCCGCACCAGGCGCGTGATGTTGAATTGGCGGAACCCACGGTGCGCCATTCCGATGGAGTGTACGAACCGTACGAACTGAGTCTGCCTTTCAAATGTCAACGGTATGGTGTCGTGGAAGCGATAATTGAATGTTACCACTCTAATGTTTCTGTGGATCGAACGCTGAATTTCTTGCGTGAGGCGGGAATTCATAGCTACACGACGGCGCGAATCAAGAAGCTGATAAAGATTTATCTTGATTTGAAGAAAAAGGGCGAGTCCTTTAATTTCACAGATATTGAGCTGCTCGAAGGTCCTGTTGGTGGTGCGAAGTCTGCCGCGAAATCTGGCTCGCGTTCATCTGCGAAGGGGCGGGAAGCCTCCGCGGTGGATTCCGATGACGATAGCGAAGATTTGCCCGAAGTTGATTTCGACGAACCCCTGCCGGAATATGTCGATGACAGCGTGAAGATGAACCGAGAAGAGAAAAAGCTGATTGCGGATGCTCTCCCGATTTTCAGCACGTTGAATGCCCATGTGATGGTGGTGGGTAAGGGGCTTTCGCCCGCTCTTCTGGTAACTGGTCCGGGCGGTATCGGTAAGTCGTTCTCGGTAGAAAAAATCCTCTCGCATTTCGGCAAGAAGAATAAGGATTTCGTGATTATGAAGGGCAAGTGCACGCCTAGCGCAATGTTTGAGTTCCTGTTCAAGAACTACGACAAGATTTGCGTGTTCGATGACTGCGATTCCGTGCTTTCGAGCAAGGAGGGCATCGCGGTGCTCAAGGGAGCGCTCGATTCGGGCCGTACCCGCGAAATTTCCTGGAACACGAAACGCCCCGACATGGTCGATACCTTCGATTGCGAGACGCGCAAGGAGGTGCTTGCCCGCCTTAAGGAATGGAGCAAGGCGCACAAGGGAAAGGCCGGCGTACCGAATCATTTCCAGTTCGAGGGGAGCGTCATCTTTGTCTCGAACATGACTCGCAAGGAACTCGCCTCGAAGGATTCTGCGCTTCTGACCCGCTGCGACCTGGTGGATATCAAGGTTACGCGCGACGAGGTGCTGACTCGCATCCGTTACCTGCTCCCCGAAATCAAGATTTACGATGCGAACGGCAAGAACATTTCGAAATCGGGATTGAAAAAGGAAGTTTTCCGTTGGATCAGTTCGCCGACATTCTTGAACGATCGTCGCATGCGTAACAAGGCCATCGATTTCCGCGTGTTCATCAAGGCGTACAAGGCGCGTTATGCGAATATGCCCAACTGGAAACAGATGGCCTTCTCAAACTAAAGCGTGTCATCTATTGACAGTAAGCCCCCTTTACAAGGAGGGCTTTTTTTACTATATTTACTCGGCTTTGGTGAAATAGATTTTAATAGAAATTGTGGGTTTTTGATAGAGAAAAAATTAAGATTTTTCGAGTTTTTCTCTGTATCCCCCAAATTTCAATCTTTTTTTTTCAAAAAATTTTCAAAAAAGGAGGCACGATGGTTAAGGTTATCGCTCGCGATAGAAAGCATCTCATTGAACTAATCGACAAGGCTATTGAAGAAAATGGTCTCGAATGCGATTTGAATTTTATTGACGTATCGCAGGTGACGGACATGAGCGGGTTGTTCGATCCTGTGCTCGGTTGTTATGACCGTGATGAAGATGTTGGCCCAGTTGATTTTGCTGAGCTAAATAGAAAGGCGGAAAAGAGGAGCATGTTCAATGGTGACATTAGCCGGTGGGACGTGTCCAACGTGGAGGATATGTTCGGATTGTTCAGCCATTCTCGATTCAATGGCGATATTAGCAAGTGGGATGTGTCGAACGTGACAAGTATGAGATCTATGTTCTATAATTCACATTTCAAGGGTGATATCAGCAAGTGGAATATGTCGAAAGTGGTTAGTAAAGAGTATATGTTCGGCAGTGATTATGATTTTTAACTAACACTATATATAATACTATAAACCCGCTGGCGTTCATTCATTCCAGCGGGCTTTTTTTTATTCCGGTGGTTCAGGCCGGGATGTTGCAGGGGAGTTTTACCCCAAGTACGTGAGTCCCTTGTAGTTGAACCTCACGACATCAATGCTCATGTCGGCCTGGTCGATCAGTTTGTCCTTCCATTCGCTCATGGGGGTGTCACTTGCGATGAGTTGGTTCAGGCGCTGGCCGAACAGAATTTCTTCGCGGGTGATGGTTGCTGCATCGGAGCGGGTGCAGTCGTTGATGTGCGCTTCGATGGGGTTGCTGATGAACATCGACGAGAAAAATCCGTTGAGGTTGACGCTCTTGGCGAACGACGATGCGTAACACCAGATTCCGATGACGCGTTTAGCCTTGATGTAGCGTACGTTCCTTTCGGAAACGAGAAATTGTTCGCCGTGCGTTTGCGGCGACAGGAGTCCGCTGGGGTAGCCGTGGCCACATAATATAAGTGTGTCTTTTTCGGCGAGAATGGCGGAATCTACTTTTTTGGCCCAGGGACCGTTGTGGTTGTTGACCTCAACGACTTTCACATTCGGGAGGCCTTCCCAGATGTGCTTGAGAACTAGAGTGTCTGTGTCGCCCATGTTAGAAAAAATGACTGTACATGAATCCATAATAATCTCCATTTTTTTCTATATCGTTATAAATGGAGATTTTGTCTAAATGACAATTCCTGACAATTAGCCCCCTTTACAAATATGGCAATTTTTACTATATTTATATAGCTTATGGGTTTGGTATTTTAAATTTTTAATAAAAATTTCCGCTTTTTAATTTATCTGAAATTCGAAAATTTCGGGGTTTTACCACTATATCTACTCAAAACCCCTTATAATTCTCAAAATTTTTTTCAAAAAAAGTTTTTTTAAGGAGATCCATTATGGAAATGACAAACACCAACAACATCCGTTCTTTTCAGCGCTTCTTCGACGAAGACAGGGAAGTCGTCTACAATTTGTTCGATGCGTTTATCGCAAAGACCATTCTCGAAGGTAAGGCGATAGACTTCTCGAAATCCGCTGTTGACTACTATGGTCAGGTTGAGTTCGCAACGCTCGAAGACGAAAACGGTCAGCCGGTTTTGTTTTCGGAACTGCTCTGCGGTAAAAAGGGCGCTGGCGACTATAAAAAGTGCGTCGAGTATATCATCAATGCTCCGGCTGCCGTTCTGAGGGAACTCCTCAAGAATGCCGATTGGAAGGCAGCTCATAAGGGAGAGCTCGTTATGGTCGCTCATTTGCACTGGCTATGGTCTCTGGGAATGTCCGGGGTCAAGACGTCTTGCGGTAAGTTCGGCAAGTATGCCGATATCAAGGAGGACTGGACAGGTGCTCTGAATGCCTATAATTTGGAGGACGGTCTATGGTATGCCCATATTTCTGCGATGGGTCTGAAAAAGGAACTGTTGCTGGTCTATTCCATTCTGCATCGTTTTATGACTTGGCCGAATAAGCCGGAATTCAAGAGTGTAGACGAAATCAAGTCCGCTATGGTTGACTTCGTCTTCAAAACGCGAATTGATTTGAATGCTCCGGTTCGAAACGGCATGCTGCATCTGTGCAATCCGGACAAGTATATCAATATCTATGATTACGAAATGAAAATGGAATGGATTGAACATCATTCATCGTTGCTGCGCTATTATAAGTCGAGCGAATTCAGTATGCTGCAGGAACAAGATAGTGTCTACTATTCTAAGCGCATTGGTCGCGCGGACGAAAATATTGTCTACCGTGCGGAGCGTACCGAGGACAAGATCCGTTACATTATGGATCGACTCTGCGGTGCGGAAATGTAGCAGCAAAAAAAATTAACCATAAAAAAAGCCGTCGGCGAAAATGCCGGCGGCTTTTGCGCTATATCCGAACATTTTAGAATCCCATCCTTCTTTTATTTTCTACTCCTTCCTTCGCGTTGATTTCCCGTTCGAGCGCTTTTGCAACATGGTCTGCTGTGAGCCTGTATTCGGGCATGTAGCGCAACTGGTTGTATACGGCGCCGAAGTCGCCCGGAGCGAGAGTCGTCATTCGCTTGATTCGCTCGGGGCAGCAGAGCTTCGGAAAGAACGAATCCCAGACCGTTTCGATTCCTTCGCGGGTGAGAAAGTCGAATTTGACCTTGATGGCGAACCGGCGACGAGATGCGTTGTCGAGACGACCGTTGAAATTTGTCGCGGCAATGAAAATGCCGTTGAAATTTTCCATCTGCGTCAGCAGTTCGTTGACCTGCTGCACTTCGAAATTGCGCTCGGCATTGTTGCGGTCGCTGAGAAAACTGTCCGCTTCGTCGAAGAAGAGTATTGCCTTGCTCTCTTCGGCTTCGCTGAATGCCGCCTGGATGTTCGCTTCGGTTTCGCCGACATACTTTCCGAGCAAATCGCTTGCTCGCTTGATGACTAGATTCCTGTTCAGGCTGCGCGCGAGATAGCGTACGAATTCGGTCTTGCCGGTGCCCGGAGCTCCATAGAGGAGAATGTTGAGCGACTGCGCGGAGCTCCCGTCAAGATTATTCCAGATTCCGTTGAAATTCGTGGCGATTTCTAAGATGTCGTCGATATTCTGGTCAATGTTGAGTCCGGAGAGTGAGTACGCAGGGGCGCGCGTCATCTTGTCGCGTGTGTTGTCGCAAACGATGTTTAGCAGGTTTGCGTGTGCGTTGAGCGTTTGGCGTATAATGTCAATGGGGCTGATTTTTTTCTGCTTTGCTGCAGGAATGGCGTTCTGGATGGCCTTGGTGTAGCCGCCTACGGTCACCGGGTATTCCGCAGCAATGGAGTTTACTTCTTCTTCGCTGATCAGATGAGGTACATGGAACGACTCCAGCACGGAATGCAACTGAACGGCACGTTTTTCTGCCGTGAAATTCTGGAATTCCATCGAATAGTCAAAACGGCGACAGGTGCTTTCTTCGACATGGTCCATGGAGTTTGAAATCCAGATAATCGGCGTGTAGATGTCTTCCATGAGCATGTTGAGCGCGCCTTTTTCGAAACTGTTCAGCATCTGGTCCGCTTCGTCGACCAAGATGATGGTCTTTGCATTTTCGTTGTTGATGGCGATGAAACGAATCGCGCGCACGCGGCGACGGAGTATGGTGTCGGAAAGATTGGTGAGATCGTTTCCGTAACGTTCGCTTTTGTCGCTTGTCTTAGTGACATACATCGGAAGCCCGACTTCCTGGGCGAGCGCCTTCGCGAGTTCCGATTTTCCTGTACCTGCACGACCGTAGAATAGAATGTTGAGTGGCTTCTTGTAGTCATGGTTCTTGAACAGATACACAAGCGTTTCCGCTTCGGGGCGGTCCTTGGCGAGAGTCTTGAACGGAATTTTGGGTGCTTCGGCCATTTCTACGTTGCTGATTTTGGTAATCTCGTTCTGTCCGTTTAAATGGAAAATGATATCGCGATCGAGATCAGTCTCCTCGTTGATGATTCCGAGCTTTGCGAGAAGAGAATTGCCGTTGAGCAATTCGGATACCCTCTGTTTGGAGAGCCCGGTCGCGATAGGAATCAGATCGAATTCTTTTTCCATATAGCGGCTTCGGTTTCCCGTGGTGGGTCCCTTCTTTTTAGAAGTGATGTCCATTTCGTCGTATTCATTCAGCCAGAGATATAGAATGACTTCGATTTCGTCATCTTGCAGATGGGATATGTTTTGCAGTTTTTCGATTCGTTCCAGCGTGATGTCGTTTTCGGATAGGCCCTTGTTCAGTTCGTTCCATGCGAACTTCATGAACAGCGGAATGATGATGTTCTTGAATTTTTTCCATTCTTCTTCAGAGAACACATCGCGGGTGAGATGCCTGATGTTGTTGATGCAGTGCTTTACTTCGAAATGGTAGTCCGCATTCGGATATTTTTTCAGAAACTGTCGTCCGTGGGGACCGCAGTAGTTTACCCTAGATGCCACGGCGGCGGGGAGCCGCAGATTTTCCTCTTCGATCTTGGCGAGAGCGTAGACGAGTTCGGTCTGCGTCTCAAAATTCATAAGAGTGACGATCGGCTCAACGTTCAGATAATCGGAGTCCGCCTGCAAAAAACGGACCCAGTATTCCATGATTTTGAGCAATGCGAAGCATGTTCCCGAGTTTTCGGTGTCAGTGGTTTTGCCGTTGAGCCGCTGGGCAATGTTTTGAAAGTAGTTTTTCTTGTTCATGAGTTACCTTTTTTGAAAAAATTTTGGAAACTCATACCCGGTTTCGAGAGGGTACAATATCCCCAAAAATTTTTTCATGGGGGGACTCAAAGATTTTTATGGAAAATTTTTTATTGAAATTTGATAAATGCGCAATTTCAGAGCGCAATCATACTCCATATATAGTAAATTTTGCCCATTTTGTCAAGGCTTTGCCGTTTTAGAATGATTTCTTGACAAATGGATTTGCCGAACCGATTAAATAATATATATTTAGGGAGAATGGATTTATAAGGAGAATTTATGAACAAGTTTATCAAGGCTTCTCTTGTTGCGGCTCTCTTGGCTGCCCCCATTATGGCCGATGAAGAATTCGGCGGTATCGGCGTGACCATTTACCAGATGCGCGATGGTGTCAAGGTGGCCGAAGTGATCCCCGGCACTCCCGCAGCCGAAACCAAGCTGCAGGCTGGCGACGTGATTACTGCCGTCGACGGTGTGAGCCTCAAGGGTGGCGACATCGAGACCTCCAAGTCCTTGCTCCGCGGCGTGGTGAACAAGCCGCTCGAAATCACCTACGTAAGCGAAGGTGAAACCTATACCGCAACGCTCCGCCGTGCGCAGATTACCGTGAAGGATATCGAAAGCGCCAAGGTGGAATCCTGGTACAACAAGTCCGAATTCAACGCCCAGGAACTCGAAACATTCGCAAGCGCCACCGAAGGCAACAACAAGCAGCTCGTGGCAGTGCTTCAACAGGGATCGCTGGTCGCAGCCGACCAGAGCGTGAAGGCGACGAACCTGAACGGCGTCTATGTGGAACGCGCCAACGAATTCGGCCCCAAGATGACCAAGACGCTTAACAAGCATTCTTCGTCTTCGCTCAAGGGCTTTACCCGCAAGGCTATCAGCTTCAACCTGTCTTCTGCGGGTACGGCAATCATCACCGTGCTCAACTCCGACGGTGCCGAAGTCGCTAGCCTCCGCGCCGAGAACGCCCAGCCGGGATTCAACACGCTCCGCTGGAACGGTGAAAACATCCCGAGTGGCCGTTACCTTGTTCGTATTGACCACAACGGTTCTGTTTCTGGCAAGAACGCCGTGCTGAAGTAATAGGTTGTTCATCATTGATCTTTGCAAGTCCCTCGACTTTTAGTCGGGGGGATTTTTCTACATTATGCCCCAACGTGATTTTATCTAGAACCCATAGCTTCCTTTGGGCTTTTTGGGCATTTTGGCTGTTCGCCATAGCCGCTCCTGCCGCCTTCGGCCAGGAGATGACTCGCTTTGAGCTTGAAGAACGGGAACAGGTCGAAGAAGATACGACCGAGGTGGACTGGATGAACGACACGAGCGGTGTCGATACGATTGAGTACCGAGCCGTGGACCTGGTTTACGACGTGGACAGGTCAACTTTCAACCTGAACAACAGCGCCCAGCTCAAGTACCGCACGGCAACGCTTGATGCGGACACCATCTTGTTTGACCAGGAGAACAGCGTCTTGGCGGCGACGGGCGACCCGGTGCTTCGCGAAACCAAGAATCCGTCGCTTTCGGGCATGCGGCTCAAGTACAATATGAAAAGCCGCATCGGTGAAATCTACTATGCGACCACCTACCAGGACAACCAGCAGCTCAACGGCATGGAGGTGCGCAGGCTTCCTGACCAGCGAATTCAGATTGCGCGTGGTGACTTTAGTACCTGTAACGATTCGACGCACCAGCACTTCTATTTCTACGGACGGCGCATGGTGGTGAAACCCAAGGAAACGATTACCGCGCGACCGGTGGTCTTGAACATTGCCGATGTGCCGGTGGCGGTGCTCCCGATGATTGTCGCGCCCTTGAAGAGTGGACGCAAGTCGGGCCTTTTGACGCCCAAGTTCGGCGGTGACCAGAAGCAGGGCTACTACATGAGCAACATCGGCTTCTACTATGCGCCCAACGACTACTGGGACGGAACGATCAAGGGCGACATTATCGAAGGTGATGAGGCTCGCTTTGAACGCTCTACGCTGACGGGGGAGGTGCGCTACAAGAAACGCTACGTACTCGATGGAAACGTCTCCTATACGTCTTACCTTGAAGAATTCGACATGGCAAACAGCGGCTACGATATCCGCTTTACGCACAACCAAAACCTGACACCCGATGGAAAGCAGACCTTGAGTGGTTCGGGCTCGTTTGTTTCGAGCCAGAGCATCCGTAAGGACAAAGCGCTTGACGCAGAG
The DNA here is from genome assembly GCF_045601785.1 of Fibrobacter sp. Taxonomy (GTDB): domain Bacteria; phylum Fibrobacterota; class Fibrobacteria; order Fibrobacterales; family Fibrobacteraceae; genus Fibrobacter. Next base: position 5,777 of record NZ_JAZSAF010000054.1, on the reverse strand, counting down.
ACAATCTTGAACCAGCAGGCGAATGCTCAGTTGACCTATTCCGGCCGCTTTGGGACGAACAAGAGCTTGACGGTCAAGGCGCGCCAGAGCCACAACCTGGTGACCGACATGCTTGAACGCGAACTTCCCGATGTGCAGTACCGCATGAGCGGCCAGCTGTTCACTTTCGAACTGGATGAAGATGACGAAGCCTACGAGGACGGCTCGTTCATCAGCTACATGGAAAAGTTCAACTACAGCTTCAACAACCGCTTCAACTACTACACCAAGCGGGCCCGTGACACGGTGAACGTGAAGGACACCACGGCGGAATACGTGGGCTATACAGGCACATATTCTTTGGACTATTCTGGCTCGCTGTTCGATGTAATCAACCTGACTCCGCGCGCAACCTTCATTGGCTACTGGACTGGAACGGGCTGGATTAATCCTAACGATTCGCTCAAGTACCGCAAGCGCTACATGAGCTTAGACCCCGAGCACGACGAGTACGGCCAGGTGGCCTACAACCACAACTACAGCATTACCGCCGATACCAAACTCTACGGTATCTGGGTCCCAGAAATTGGACGCTTCACCGGTGCAAGGCACGTGCTTTCGCCGAGCATCTCGTATACCTACGCGCCTGAAATTGATACGGTCAAGAAATTCGCGCCGCATCCGCTCTTGGGGCAGACGCCTTACCAGATCGAGCAGAAGACGGTTGGCTTTGGACTCAACAACGATTTCGACATCAAGTACCTGAAGGTCGTGGGGCATGTCGCCGACACGAGCAAGGGCGACACGGCGAAGTCGGTTGAAGACCAGTATGGTACGCGCCGCCTTTTGACGACAAGGCACAACGTGTCGTACAACTTTGCGGCAGACTCGCTGCAGTTCTCGGATATTACGTCTTCGTTCGGCTTCCAGATTTTGCCGGACTACCTGTTCACGATCAATACGCGGCATAGCGTGTACCACAAGTTCACCGACGACCCGCACAAGGTGCAGATGCCCGAACTCATCTACTGGGGCTACGATTTCTCGAAGCGCTTCAGCTGGAGCGGCGATTTTAACGGAGGCCTTCCGTCACAGATGGGCAAGTACGAAATGCTCAAGTGGACCTTCGGCTTCGACTATAGCTACAGCTTCAGCAGCACCCGCGTAGCGAAGGACCTGTTCCAGGATCGTGTGACGCATTCGACGGGTATCAGCGCCACGCTACAGCCGACCCGCAACTGGGAAATGTCGTACAGCACTCGCTACAACTACAACGAAGGCCGTTTCGTGACGCATAGCTTTACCTTTAACCGGACGCTGCATTGCTGGCAGCTAGATTTCAGCTGGACTCCTACGGGCCCCGCTGCGGGCTGGAGCTTCTCGATTTACGTGAGGGATTTGCCGGATATCAAGCTTAACGCTGGCAGCACGGAGACGAATTAACAATGTGTAGTGTGAAATGAGAGGTGTGAGATGGGTAAGACGAAAGTGATTTTAGCGAGTGGGTCTCCGCGACGCAAAGAAATTCTGACCCAGATAGGCGTGAATTTTGAGGTGATCGTTTCGAACGAAGAAGAAAAGCCGACCTCGGAAAACCCGCTCGATTTCCCGATTGAAAATGCGTCCATCAAGGCGCTTTCGGTTTCGAAAAAACTTCCCTCCGAAATTGTTCTCGGCTTTGATACGCTAGTGTTTTTGGATGGTCACCCCCTCGGAAAGCCGCACAGCGAAGCGGAAGCGTTCGACATGCTCCGGAGCCTGAACGGAAGGTCGCACAAGGTGATTACCGGGGTTGCTGTCGCTCATGGCGGACAAATTATCAAGGCGGAGTGCGAAGAAACCGAGGTTGTTTTTAGAAATTGCTCTGAACAGGAGCTAAAAAATTATGTAAATTCTAAAGACCCGATGGATAAGGCGGGCGCCTATGGGATTCAGACCGCAGGGGCTAGGCTTATCAAGGAAATTCGGGGGTGCTATTACAATGTGGTGGGGCTGCCTGTGGCGCGAATGCTCCAGATGTTGGGTGAATTGAAGGTAGAGGTATAATGTCGAATCCGGTTGAAGAAAAACGGCCCGACGAAAAACTGGGTGAATATATTGCGAGAGCCCGCGAAGCTCGCGGAATGACGGTTGAAGATCTTTCTGCGGCAACCAAACTCTCGGTTGCAAATATCAAGTCTATTGAAGCGTCCGACTGGCGGGCGTTTCCGGTGGCCGCCTATGTGCGTGGCTACTTGCATTCGGTCAGCAACAAGTTGAACCTGGATGTGAATCAGGTCCTCAAGGCTTACAACAAGGAAGTGGGGGCGCCTACACGCAACGATTTTGAAGATGTTTCTTCTGGCAAGAAAATTTCTCCGCTGAAGGAAGGCGAAACCAAGAAGAAGAGCATGGCCGTTCCCGTGGTGATTGTGCTTCTCGTACTGGCGTTCCTAGTCGCTTCTCATTTCCTTGATTTGGAATCCATCGCCTTGAAGCAGAAACAGGAACAGAGCCTTACCGAAAATGAGCCCGTTGCAGAAGAAGCTTCGATGACCCAGGAAATTCCTGATGGGGCCGAGGCGGTTCCTGCTGATTCTCTGGTGGCTGATTCTACTGCAAGGGACAGCGCCGAAAAGCTTTTCTCGGTGAATGCGACGGTGAGCCAGGCCGTAGTTGACGAGGCAGTGAAAAAATCCGATTTGCCCGCTTCTGCGACCATCTTTATTTCTTCGGACTCTAAGAAGGATTCCGCTGCGGTTGAAGTACCGGCCGATGCTCCGAAGACCACGAAGACGAACTTCTTGCTGGTCGGTTCCGGCGAAGCGCTTTCTTGGGTTGGGCTCAAACGCCGTGAAGATGCGAATTCCTTCCTGAAGGAAGCGAACATTTCTAGGGCAGGCGTCAAGATGGTCTACAACACGAACGACACCTTGTGCGTGACGATCGGCGAACCCAAGGCGATTGCCAAGATGTACCTGAACGGTAAGGAAACGGCACTTCCTGAAATGAAATTTGGCCGCGTGACGCGCTTCCGCGTGTATGGTGGTCGCATCGTAAAGTAAAGGTCTCTTATGCGTAGCTCGACGATTACTCGCAAGACTCACGAAACCGACATCTCCTTGTCCCTGAACCTGGACGACTCAACGCCCGGTCAGATTAACTCGGGCAACGGGTTCCTAGACCACATGCTTAATTTGTTCCAAGTCCACGGTGGAATCCACTTGGACTTGACCTGCAATGGTGATGTTCATGTCGACATGCACCACAGCATGGAAGATATCGCTATCGTGCTTGGTCAGGCGCTGGTGGAATGCCTCGGCGATAAGAAGGGAATCGAACGCTACGGATTCTACTTTGTGCCGATGGACGAGGCTCTTAGCCGCGTGTGCATTGACTTTAGCAACCGTATCGGTTTTGTGTGGAACGTGAAGCTTCCGGCTGCCATGGCGGGCGGAATCGAGGCTTCCATGTTCGAGCACTTCTTCAAGAGCCTTTGCGAAAATGCCCGCATGAACTTGCATGTAGAGCTGTTCTACGGAAACGATAATCACCACTGTCTCGAAAGCATTTTCAAGGCTTTTGCGCGTGCCGTTGCGATGGCGGTTTCCCCGAGCCGCACGGTGAAGGGTATCCCGAGCAGTAAGGGCGTATTGTAAACAAAGTTACGGTTTCGGCTTTTGGTGCCGATTTCAGCTTTGATTTCGTCGTGGCGGTAATATCTGCCCGACGACTTTTTGTATATTGTTGTCAAACAACAAGTTACGATTATATTTTTGTAACGGGAGGTGATTTTGAACAACTCGGTTCCTTTTGTCCAAATGCTTATGCAGTCCGACATTACGACGCTTGTCATTTTGGGCATCTTGGCTGTGATGTCGCTTGGCTCGTGGGGCATCATCATCGTGAAGTACATCGTGAACAAGAAGAACCAGCGCGCCAATGTGGTGTTCTTCCGCCAGTTCGTGAATGTACGCCAGTTCGTGGAACTGCAGACCATTTGCGAAACGGCGGACGAAAGCGCTCTGAAGAGCCTTACTTCGGAAGTGCTCAAGGAAGCCTCCAAGTTCAGTAACTTTGTGAGCTACGACTCCATCCAGCACCGTGCATCGCTCCTGGAAGACACCATCCAGCGCTCCATCGAAGGCCTTCGCCTTACCGAAGACCGCTACCTGGGCTTCTTGGCGACCTGCTCGAACCTGGCTCCGTTCTTTGGCTTGTTGGGTACGGTGTGGGGAATCATGGTTGCATTCTTCCAGATTGGTCAGCACGGCTCGGCAGACTTGACTGTGGTGGCACCGGGTATCGCCATGGCTTTGATTACCACGGTGGCAGGCCTTGTGGTCGCCATTCCCGCTTCTGCCGGCTACAACTATTTCACTTCCCGCAACGGTCAGAACGAAATTTCGTACTTCAACTTCGGCTCCCAGGTGCTCAGTCTCTTTAAGCGCGGCGACTTGCTCGCCCTTGAAGAAGTGGCTGGCTAGGAGGCATAGTGAAGCGCAGTCGCGGAAAAGAACTCAAGCAGGAGATGAACTTAACGAACATGATCGACATCGTGTTCGCAATCCTTATCGTGTTCATCATCTCTGCCCCCCTGATGAGTCAGGGTGTCAAGGTCGACTTGCCCAAGGCGGAAGCCCCGACCATGGAGCAGGAAAAACTCTTGAAGGTGTCTATCACCAAGAACGAGGAACTCTACATCGCTGACATGATGGTCGATTTCGGGAGCTTCAACAATGTGTTCAAGTCGCTTTGGAACGGCGAAATGGCGGTGGTGATTAATGCCGATGAATCGGTGAATTACGGCCTTGTGATGAAGGTGGTGACTCAGGTGCAAAAGCTGGGCGTGACAAAGCTCGGATTCTTGACGATGAATCCCAAGGAAAAACCGGGACAGAACTAGGTGAGCACAGAGAGAAACATTCACTATTTTTCGTCTGACGACGATGGGATGATGGTCAAGATCATCGCCTGTGCGGTGGTGTTCCATTTGCTCATCGTGGGTGTCTGTGTGGCTGTCCACTTTGTGAATTTCAAACACGAACCCGAACCGATTCCTGTATTTGAAATGGTGCAGGTGCAGCAGGCTATGCCGCGCCCGCAGCCTCCGAAACCTAAACCGGTGGAGCCCAAACCGGAACCCAAACCGATTGAGCCTAAGCCCAAGCCGGAACCCAAGCCCAAGGTGAACAAGGAACTTCCGCCGGAACCCAAGGTCGAAGAAAAACCGCCTGAACCGGAGCCGGTCGAAGAGCCGCAGCCGGAACCTGAACCCGAACCGGAGCCGGTGGATGATTTTGCTGTCGATGACCTGGACTTGCCGACATCGGTCGAAGCCCCGAGTCTAAACCCCGTCGGGTCTGTGGACATGGACCCCTTGATGCAAGTTTATCTAGAACGTTTGAAACAAATTATCATGAGCAACTTCAATCCGCCTTCGAACCTGAACGTGCGTCGCGATGTGAAGACCACGGTGCAGTTCACGGTGGACCGCTTTGGCGGCATTACGGCGATTACCTTGAAGCGCAGTTCCGGAAACAAGACCTGGGACCATTTGTCGGTGCGCGCGGTGCAGATTTCCAAGGTGCCGGAACTTCCGCCGAATTTTAGGGCCCCTTCGCTGGTGTTGCATTTTAATTTTACGCCGAATTAAGTTGGTTGAGGTGAGTTTAAAGGAAAATATTGTATTATTATAAAAGAACGTCATTGCGAGGAACCGTAAGGTGACGAAGCAATCTATAGTGAATTTTGAAAATGATTTTTGTGAAGAATAAAACAAGTTTTATGAAATCTGTAATGGCGACTATGGCGCTTGC
>NZ_JAZSAF010000053.1:0-30136 GCF_045601785.1 Fibrobacter sp. | reverse complement strand
TCACTGCCCAACAACGCAAGAGCCTCACAGTCGCTGCCAATAATGCCGTGAGAGGCCGCAAGTGTTCCCATGAGGAGTTGATCAAGCGTGCTAATTCCAGAGAGGGAATCATCTTGAATACTTCCACTTATGAACGGCAACTTTCTTTTGAGCTTGTCAAACGAGGTATTCCCTTTGTTGCTCAAAAGGCCATCGACAAATATAACATCGATTTCCTCATCTTTAATACCATCGCCTTTGAAATCTTTGGTGGTGGCTGGCATTTTACGGGCGGCCACGCCATCAGATTCAGAAGCCGTGATAAATTGCTCAGAGATAGTGGGTATGTTCCCGTCTATTGTGTTGTTTCCCACAAACGGTTTGACCCTATCACTATATGCGATTACTTGGTCGGACTTCGTGATATTTTTCGCCAAAACCCATCCTCTCGTAGTGAGCAATATGTGATTCGGGGTAGTGGTGATACTTCTGCCATTCTTAGTGCTAAGCTTAACGACCTCGCCTGAGTAATTCATCTTTGTGGCAACTTTAACTCCATCAGCCAATACTTTAGTATCTCCTAGCACGCAATTTACATGGGCATCTGGTATTCTGCCGTTATCGTTCCAAACTGAGTGCTCCCAACCTAGCACTTCGCCATCATCAGTTTTAACGGTGTCATTAAACGCTTTGCCTAACTCTACTGTTTGCCCTTCCATAGCTGCACAAATTGGGCATACCTTGTTATCGCCAGAAGTACGCCAGACTAGCTCAACATTCAAGCCGTATTTTTCTGCTAAACTTTCATCTTGTTCTAAACGCCCGGAGCGAATAGCATATAGAGTTTCATTCCTAGCGATAAGCTCCGCTCTAGTCCTTGGCATAATTTGTGCTAATTTTGTTTTAATCTGACTAGCCGATAAAGATTCCGAGCCAGCCAAAGTTTCCTCTACGAGCTGTTTAGTATATTCGTCGAAACCTCTTACGAGTCGATTTGCACGAAGCGATATGCGCTCTTTTAGTGTTTCAGAAACATAATACTGGCCTTTACTAACTGTATTTAAGATCTCATTTGCGACATCTCCCTCAGCGAGCAGAGCGAGTGCGTCTGCGCCTTGTTTTTCGCCATTACGCGCGTCTTCTTCAAGAATTTCAACCATTCTTTCTATAACGTATTCAACTTTCATAGACTCTTTATCCTGGTCTATAATAGAATCTGCTAATGCGATAAGTAAATCATAAAGCTTTTTTTCATCTGCCGTCATTTCTGGCAAAGCGTCTAAAGAATGCCTGCAAGAACATTTATTTTTGCAGGCATGATCTTTTAAACCTGATTTATCCTCGGCTTTTTTATCAACGGTGGCTTCTATCGCTGCGGGCTTAGAATAATCTATATTTACTGGAGCATTCAACCCACCAGATATAGCCTTAATATACATACCATTAGCAGCCGGTCTCCACGAATCTGGCAACCCAAGGGCATCTACCGCGGCATCGCCAGAGGCACCCGCCGAAATAAGATTTTCTAAAGCTTCGCTTCGGATCCTGCCAATCTCAGCTTTTGCTTTTACTCTTTCTGTCAGTTCGGGTATCTCTAAATCAAAGCTAATTCCATAGCCAAGGCCGCCACCTAGGATTCTTTCTAATTCATGCTGAAATTGGTTCCAAAAGCTAATTAACGCTGGATAAACTCTACGTTTAGTAAATTGGTGGTCTGACAATTCTGCATTATCGTATTTCGCGCTAGAATCGTCTCCAAGCAAGAAGTTCGAAACTCCAACAGACTTATTGAGTCGGTCATTTACAATATCTACGATTTCTTTAATTGCCAATGTAGAGTTATTGCCTTGGATTGTTTTAACTTCTACTTGGTCTACACTTTGCCCCGTATCGTTATCGAATTGTCGCCACGCAAATATAGTTTTATTATGATTTCTAGCGCCTTTTAATTTGTTTTCTAGTTCTCGTCTAGTAGATTCGTATTTTTCTTTAGAGCTAGCTGTAATAAACGTAATAGTAGCTGGAATAGCACCGTTTTCAAAATAAGCTCTTTGGTATTGAGCAATCAAATCATCTATTTGCGCCCAAACTCTTGCAGCAGATGCCGGCGAAACGCCTTTTTGAATATTTCGTGGGCTACGGCTAAATCTCAGCCTCATCACCTCATCTTCTTCAAGAATCTTAATACCCTCAGTAGTTAAAACCTGCCATTCCCAACGTCCATAGCCTAAATAAATACGGCACTCAGGCGGTATTATCGTATAAGCTTCTACTTTACCAGTTTTAGTTCTCCAAACATGAATATCCAATTCGTCTTCTGTTAGCCAAGTAGCGAACATTATATCAGCAAATTCCGCCCAGCCCATTTCATCATTAGGATTCTTCAGCCATGCTAATTCGGGAGTTTTTGTTATTGGCAATTTAGTTCCTCTATCAGTTACACCATACGGAAAAACAACTTTCATTTCATCTATTAACGGTCTAACTTGGGCAAATAAATTTTCGTAATCTGAACAAATTGGGCTTAAAAAGAATTGGTTTGATAGCTCTTGAGCAAAGTCTCTTGATTTTTTACGTCTGACGGCATCTTTAAAATTACTTAGCCACCCCATCTTTTTCTCCTTTCTTTTTCGGTTTTATGAATTCGTCCAAAGTCTTTGTAAATTTCGTTCCATCAGTAAAAAATGGCAAACCACCAATTCCTTTTTCAAATACTGCGGTATGAATTAAGTCTTTACCTTCTTCAGAAGCAAAACTAACTTTACGGACATTTAAGTTTTTATCAAATATTAGTTTTTTGAGCTTTTTTCCTTTATCGCCACATAGTATGCAATCCTGATAAACGCAAATTATTTCTTTATTCTTTTTCATTTATACCTTCTAACGCACGATTTATATATTTTTCTATTGCACCGTTTGTAACATCTGACAAGCGATTCAAGCCAGTTTCGCCGCTTACAAGATAAGTTTTCAAAACTACTTTATCATCTACACTTAATTTTTCACGAATAAAGTTCTTTGCAAACTCGTCGTCAAAACAAGTCGCCAAGACTTCATCGGCATACCTAATGTCTTCGGCCGTATCAAATTTTATAGCTGAAAGACGCAATTTTTTTTCAGCGTCAATTTTAGGCTCGCACTCATGACCTTTAAAGTCTATGGGTTCGAGTCCGTTAAAGTGTAACATCGCTCTTTGCTCCTATTTAGCTAGTTCTAGCATATCATATTTGAGCCATGAGCGCAATTCACTGTCAATATAATTTTCGTGCAATTCAGATTATATTTTCAGCTATTCTCCAAATCCCCAATTTCCTCCGAATCCTCGTTTTTCACAACTAAAATTGGATGCGCTTCTTTGCCATGTCCCTTATCGCATAAGATAATGCGTCGAGGTCGTGATCATTACCGTCCTCAGGCTCGTCTAGCCATTCTCCAGTAGAGCGTTTTCTTCTCCAAGCATAAGACAAGTACTCTTTCTCTAGGTCTTGGTCGCTCTTTAAGTAGTGGATGATTCTACGTTGTACTAGCTCGATATTATACCGTTTGCCGTTCATCTTCTCACCGGCTGTCTTATCACAAGCTATAGCCCGGAGCCCAGACCGCTTCATCTCGGCGATTATCTCAGGGCGTGCATTATCGCAGACAGCCAGCGCTGGCTCTAGCTCCTTCATCTTTTCCACAAGCTCAGGAGTGAGAAGGCCTTTTTCGTATATCATAGTTTCTGCAAATATTTCATGATTCTCGTTCTCGTAGATAGCCACCACGGCCGTAGGGTCGTTCGAAAAACCAAAGTCCACCCCGTAACGTTTCAAAATATAGCCATCTGGTTTCTTTGGTTCTGCTATCCAGTTTTGATACACATTGCCCTCTAGCGTTCCGATTTGCCCCATTCCGTACACTACCCACCAGTTAGACGGTTCTTCACCAGGCTTCGGTTTACGACTTTCAATATTATCTTTTTCCTGCTTATCTAAAGCTTCATTATCGTTATAAGTTAAAATTACAAACGAAGTACGGTCTTTTTGCTTTTCTACCAGCTCCTCATGAGCCCAGAATTTGGCGCTGGGATTATAATCTAAAAGCACGAAATCCCTCGTACGACTAGCTAGTTGGTCGAAAGTTTCATAGTCGATACCATTGGCCTCATTCACGAACAAAACATCACGCCTCGGTCCACGAGAGGTCATATTATCAACGCTTAAGAACTCAATTTGGGAGCCATTGTTAAAAGTATAGATTTTGGCAGATTTATTAAAGCATGATTCGTCCCACCTATTTGTTTCTACCATAATTTTTTTAAAATCACGCATCACGCCGGTAGCAAGATGGTTGTAGGTCATACCAGCTACGGTGATGAGAGAATTGGGATAGCTCTCTGCATAGCCCACTAGTAGTATCATGATTGAAAAAGTTTTACTTGACGACATGCCGCCTTGTATGACTTTATAAAATGTCGGCTCAAAAATTAAAGCTTCGATTTTTTTAGTCGCCGTAGTTCTGGCTATCATCGCCCGTCCATCCGCTTGCCCTTATTGCGCGGCCTTGCGCTTCGGCTTCTTCTGGGGTTTTATAAATCTTGCCTTTACTGCCCCATCTATAACCAATAATTTTCCCTCCGGCACTTCTAACTGCTATTACTGGCATTTTTGCTCCTTTCTTTTAAAGTATTCTAATTAAACCTTTATTTGCTAATTCTTTAGCTCTTGGAATTGTAACTTCCCATGCAGGTGTCCAATTAGAAACATTTTGTTTTAATTCTAGATCATAAAAGCTTTTTAATGCTTTTACTTTTATCTTTTCTTCTTTAAATACGTATTGGCTAGGTTTTTTCACTAATAATTTGTCCCAGCCATCTTTTCTAAATTTATAATCAAAATCTTGTTTCGGTTCAAATATCTTTTCAGCTATTTCATTAACATTACTTGCATCATATTCCAATACTAACTCAGCTTCTTTTGGTATTTTTAATTCTTTAGCTACCGATAATGGCGTCCTCACTATGCGTAGGCCATAGCCCAGCGCTTCATTTATAGAGTAGCAGTATGATTCCATATCATTACTCAACTGTAGCAGCCAATCCGCGTCTGCTATAAATGGCCGCACATCGATTCTTGGCCGCATTAAAGCTACATTCTCAGAAGGTATAGTAAAATTAACAGTGTTTGTATAAATCGTCCATAAATAATGGTTGTCGGTCTTTTGGCAATAATCGTCAAGCGCTTGGATCAGCTTTAGGGTTCTTGCCCCGCCTTTGACTTTATCGTCAAGCCGGCAAGCCGAAATCAAACGCATTACTTTGCCTGGCTTTTCAAGACTTATAGGGTTATAACATAATTCGGGCTTTATTTCTTTGCCTAAATACTCACCATATTTTTTTAATTCTTCGCATGCATATTTGCTAACACCAATCCAGCGAGTTAATTTAGGGTGCGTTAGTGGCGGCACTTGGTCTATTTGTTGGTAAATAGCGTGGCAGATAAATATATGTTCTTTAGCTTCAATTTGTGGCAGCGCTTCTAAATTAAAATTATAAAAGGCTCTCTCGGCATAATATTTTTCATTTGGCTTGCGCCGGATACATTTTACCAGCTTTTTTAACCGCATTAGTTGGTCAAAATCTGCTTCGTCATATAGAATCGCTAAATCGTATTTATAATATTTTTTGGCCATTTCATACAAGAATTGTTCTGTACCTCCGATTCTACTTATTCGTCTGAAATAATAGATATTGGCTGCAGTTTGTTTCATAAAGTGATTATAGCACAAAAAGGGGCATAATCGAACGTGCAGCCACATTCCTTTACTATGTCCCTTTTATGGAGCGCCTGCTCATTCGAGTCCCACTACTGCTAGTTGAGTGGCTTAACACTATCGTGTCAGGTGCTACCTACATTATACCATGTTGGGGACATTTATGTCCTCAACATAAAAAGAGCCGCCCCGAATGTATAACTACCTTCCAGTGGGCGGTTCTTTTTACAGCGCTGATTCTCTCGTTGGCCATTACCCAACTTTACAGGAGGAGAGACTCCCTCAGGCTTTCCCTGACTCGTCCCCAGGTATGACAAGGGGCATCTTTATTATATCACAAAAAACCTCGGCGGGAACGAATCCAGACCGAGGCACTGTACAGCTAGTGACGGCTCCGAAGATACATCACAGATGTGTTCTTATTATATAACAAAAAGCTTGCTTATTCGCCATTTTTCTTGCGTTCGCTTAGATCTACCAATGGCTTTGGCGCAGTAACGGTTGTTTCTATTTTTTGCTTGGGCTGACCATATACCTGGTTCATCATACCCTCAATTTCTTTCCATTGACCTTTGGCAATACAAGTCGCCAGCTTACGCTCGAATAGTGGCGCATCAGCATTTTGTGCCAGCGAACGGAGTTCCGCCTCGGATAGTTTCAGCATCTGCTCCAGCTTAAAGCGCGCCGACGCTTCAATATCCCAAAATCCTTCTCGCCTTTTGTTACCATTTGGCTGGCCAAACTGTCTTTCTTTTGGTGGTTTTTTGTATCCTACCTCGTAGTCTTTTGTTGCCATAGCTTTACTCCCTTTCTAAAATAATTTTCTTGTCTACACTCTTTGCTACAATACTGTGCAACATTATGTTTCGACTTAAAACTTTTGCCACACAATAAGCATTTCTTCTCAATATATGGTCTGTTTTTCCAAGAGATTGATAGTTTTTCAGAGCGTTCTTTTTTCTTGCTTTTATTCATCCACCATTTCCCATAATCCTGGGAGTTATAATCGATGAGTTGCTTTCTGCATTTCTCGTTGAATTCAGGGTCTACATTCCGCCTATTCTCGCTAAAAGTCGCCAATCGTAAGTTTTCTATTCTGTTATCAGATCTATTCCTGTTTATATGGTCGATGACTTTATCCACTGGTATATCGCCATAATAATACTCCCAAACAGCTCTATGTAAGTATTTGACTCCAGATTTGCTTGTTTTCTTATCTGTCCTCTTACTTCTCCGGATTTCATCAGATATAATCTTTTTTTCAGCCTCAATAAGGCACTTTTCTATTGCTTGATGCATTTTTCTATCTGGCCCATAGTTTGTAAGCGCGAAAACAGTTGAATCTACGGCCTTATACAGCTTTTGTTCCATCTTGCCATCCTTCCTCGCTACCAGTCGTGAACTTCCAGTAGCGTTTTCTAATTACATCGCAGTACTTCGGGTCTAATTCCATCATATAACACTTGCGTCCAAGTTGCTCGCAAGCGATAAGAGTTGAGCCAGAGCCGCCAAATACATCTAAGACAGTTTCGCTATCCTTTGTAAAATCTTTTAATACCTCTCCGAGCATTTTAATTGGCTTTTGAGTTGGGTGAACTCTTTGTTCGTGTTCACCCTCCCTAATCATACCATTCCAGAGTTGTTTATAAATTCTAACTGGTGTATGAAAACTACACCAAGCCATCTCGCCGTCTGCAAAAGTATTCCTAATACCAGTATCGCCTCTTTTATCCCATATTAGCCATCCATCGCTAAAATCTAAAAAATCTACAAAGTAATTACCACCCCAAATTATCATTTTCTGAGAAAAGTTTTTCAAAATATGATAAGATTTTTCAGCCGTTTCTGTCGTATCATCTGCAATAACTTTTGAATATACCCCTTTTTTTGCTACGCCAAAATCAGCACCAACTTTGCCACCATCACTTACCACATCTACTCCATACGGCGGGTCAGTAAACGCCATGTCAGCCTTCTCGCCATCCATCAGAATAGCCACGCTCCCAGCGTCCGTGCTATCGCCACACATTAGCCTATGTTCGCCGAGCTGGTAGACCTTACCAAGCTCACTATCCGCAGGCTCCTTTTCATTCACTTCCGGCGCTTCATCTTCGACTACTTCTTGCTCTGGCTCTTCCCAATCTAAATCCAATCCCCAATCGCTCAATTCTTGCGTATCCCACTCATTCGCCAGCGCATCCATATCCCAATCACCATTACTTACATTATCACGGATGATTATTCCACGTTCTCTAGCCTCTGTCAGCCCTTCCAAAAGAAAAGTCGGTACTTCCTCCATCTTGAGCGCTTTAGCCGCCTCATAACGCTGATTTCCGGCCAATATGACCAAATCGCCGGTTCTGTTGCTTAAAATAATCGGCCTGGCCTCAAAATAGTCAGGATTATCCTTGATTGACTTCTTAAGCCTTTCCATATCGTCTTTTTTTATTGTCCTCGGATTGTTTGGTAGCTTCTTGAGCTCCGTTAGTTTCCGATAGATGATTTCTTTCGCCATATTCCTCCTGCTTTTACTTTATTCCAAAGGCTTTACCTTCAACTATATCGCCACCTAGTACCATTTGATATATTATCTCGCCAAGCCGATCATAAACATCACTCAAGTCGGCCGAAATGGTATCTAGGCCCAGATCGCTAGCTCGTTTTTCAAGCACCATACAATCTTTTTGAAGTTCGTATAACTCGTTAAATCTATTCATTCTTCACCTCCGCAAGTAAATTTGTATGGCGGTTCAAGAGTTGGCTCTTTCGAGTAATAAGGGTTCAATGGCGTTGGTGGGTATGTAGGTACAATCCTCCCTGGGCACTTGTTTTGGAGCTTGACAAGTTCTTTTAATAGCTCCACTTCGGTTTCTAAATGCATAACTCTTTTCTCTAGCTCATCTATTTTGCTCATTCTCCACCTCCTAACAATTCTAGGTTCTCGTGCACATTTCCAATGACCTCAAGATATTTGTTAATTATTGGGCTAAAGTGCTCAAGGGAATAATCTCTTAGAGAGTCTGCGTCATAAGCAACTATTTCGTATTCTGCATATTCTTCTGAATACATTACTCTCCCTATTGGGTAAGTGTCTTGCGAATAACATTTAATTATATCCCCCTCATAGATCTCTTTGCCGTTCTTGTCTTTAAGCCCAGTGGACTGTTCCCAAATCAAGTGTCTATCTGGATGCCATTTTGGTAATCCTTGAAACTCTGTCGTTTCACCACCAGTTATGTCAAACCCATAATAAGTTAGGGCATCTTTATCACTCTGGCATAGCCACTCTTTTCTATAATCATCCCAAATTCGCATATTCCAACGCGATGGGGCATTCAAGTCTTTTGGTCTACTCATTCTTCACCTCCTTTATAAATTCTTCTTTTGAAAAACTTTTGCCTAACATATAATGACCTGCAATTTTTATCACTCGTTCATCTTTCTTGATAAGGTCAGCTACATCATCAGAGTATTTGAAGTCTTTTCTTTCAAATAGTCTACCGTAATCCTGCCCCTCTAGGTAGAGACAATAGTTATTTGTGCATTTTTTATCGTATTCAAACGCTGTAACTTTCCCTATTTCTGGAGTGCCTGAAGCATCGTTATACCTAATCCATCCGCCAGGTTTTATGTCTTTAATCCTCATTTTTTACTTCCCATATCACTTATACCACAAGCTATCGTAAAACAACAAATAATAGCTGTTATACAAATAAGTAATAATTTCGCACCACTAATCATTTTTCAACTCCTTTCTGATTCTGTTTTTCCCAAATTACGTCCATTTCGTCGTATTCCTGCCAAAAAGCCTCTTCCTTATGAAGCGTTATTTTTGCATCGGAAAACCCCGGGATACTCCAAAATATCGGCCGTCCGAAACTGTAAATTCTTATATTTCCATCACATAACAAATCCATATCAAATTGCGTTCCTTCGTCCAATGGTGAAAACAGCCAATTCGATATATGGTCTACTCCACGAGCAATAACTACTTTCTTCACGGCTTTTCTATTATTGCCCATTACAAGATAACCACACTCGAAACAACGAAATCCCGAATCATGCTTTTTTGTAGTGGGTCTAAAATATGGTTCCCATTTATTCATTCTTTACCTCCTTCTTTGGAGAAGACACTAGGTATTTACCATCAGACTCTATTCTCGTGACATACACTCTTTCATTCATGTTTTTTATAACCTCACGTCCAATTTCTTCTCTTATTATTACCTGACGATGTTCCCATGTTTTTATCCTTGAATTTAGATTTTCAATCTCAAACCGTAACTTATTATTTTCTAACTCTAGGTCGTATAATCTTTTATAAATTATCCTGAAATGAGATAACTTTTCTATGAACTTCATTCTTCACCTCCAATCTCTTTAATAATTAGTCTTTCTTGTTCAACCCTGTCTTTATCAAACGCATCTTGTACTTGTTTCTTTAAGTTCTCTATGTCCATTATTCATCACCTCCAAAACAAACCTCTAAATCCTCTTGCACGGCATCACAACAAAACCACTTTGCAGGCATATCGGCGTTGATTTCTATTTGGAACTTGCCTGGAACTATATCTAATGAACCTGTCCCTGGAGTTAATGTAAACCTAAACCCTTTATCTTTCAACCGTTTCCAAGCCTTGAGTTTTTCCACTGCTTTCTCAGCTTCCTCTCGTGCCTCAAAGTAGTTGCCGATTTCTTTTTGATATTTTATATATGTTTCGTCCTCTCCTTCAGGATCAGATGGTATATAACGAAGAACACCACCATTCTCATTGATATAATAAAACACCTTCGGTTTATAATCCTCCCACTCGTCATTGAGCTCTTTTATGGAGTATCCATCCTTGCCCAATATTGGTTGGATAGAATCTACTATTGCTCCAGTTTCCTTATTTTTTAAGCGCATAATGCCTCCCATCTATAACCGCCCGCTGTTTTGCGGTGCTTATTTATACATGAATTGATATTCCCATGATTTACGCATATAAGACACACGATCCCGCCAATTATTTCGATCATTTTAACTCCTCCATAGAATAAAGCATCAGAGCAAATTTTTGAACTTTTAATCTATTTTTTAATGATAAATTATTAAACCAGGCTTTTGTTACCATCTTGTAACTCCTTTAATCCTTTCTCTTTGTTATATTCTTTGATGGTTTTTTTATCTGGGTAAACAGTTTGTAAGACCCCCCCCCCGTGTGATATATTTGTAGCCTTTGTGAATAGTTACTCCGTCGCTCGGGAGATTCCATTTACTTATTTTGTTACAATGCCTTAATAGATGGGTCAGGTTTCGTCTTTCCTGTAAACGCTCTATTGCATGAAAGCTTATCGCACTTATCATTTTCGTTCCTTTCGGATCCTAGCTCGGAGTGCCCCATAAGGCATATTGAATTTTGTTGCGATTTCGGTCATTGCATAATCTCCAGAATCATACATTTTAAGTATCTTTTCTTTATTCTTTTTCCATTTGGTGCTATATGCACTTCCTCGGCAAGAAATCTTTCCTCCAATCCTTCCTGTTTTTTTTGCAAGCTCAGGATTAGAGGCAAAGCCACCTACTTTATAAAAAGTATTTACATATTTCTGCGCTTCTTCTCTAGTATCAAACTGTTTTCCTTTTGGTATTCTATCATTTGCTTCAACTCTATATTTCTTGCGGCTTTTATCATAATAAAAATATACTTTTTTTCTACCTAATTTTAAAGTAGTGATTGGTTCTGCTTCAAATTCGCCCAATCGCCTCATAATCGTTTTTTCACTTATATTATTTTTTTTTGCTATATCCTTTATAATATAGCCCTCTGAATAGGCAGTTTTTATTTGGCCTCCCAACTTATTCATTTGTTTGGAAGTATTATCTTGTAATCCATTTTCAATAGCATGTTTTATATTTTCGGTATTTGTAACCCACTCAAGATTTTCTACACGGTTATCGGTTTTATCACCATTTATATGATTAACTTGTGGCTTGTTTAGTGGGTTGGGTATAAAGTTTTCGGCTACTAGTCTATGGACTTTATATGTAGAAGCTCCGTATTTATCAACATCGCCATAATCTAGCCTAATTCTTAAATAGCCCTTTTCATCTTTTTGGGGTGTCATTGGCTTGCCATTTTTACCTAAAATCTCACCGTCTGAAAATAGTGTATATTCGCCGAGAGAAACCGCTTCTCTGGTATCCATCATAATAGTACGCCCGTTT
Source organism: Fibrobacter sp. (assembly GCF_045601785.1). Lineage (GTDB taxonomy): Bacteria > Fibrobacterota > Fibrobacteria > Fibrobacterales > Fibrobacteraceae > Fibrobacter. The sequence goes on along the minus strand of NZ_JAZSAF010000053.1, from coordinate 18,198 downwards.
TTGCCACCTTTTGAACCTTGCCTTATTAACTGTGCTTTAAATGCTTCTACCGAGCCGTATTTCTTAATCATAGATTCGCGCCACCTTTTTGTGGCCTGTTCGCAAGCTTTTGTGCCCTTTTTTGGGTGTACCATTACTTTTCCTCCTTTTCTTTTGGCATTTGAGTAAAGACTACTTGATTAGTTTTGGTATTTTTAATAGCCAATCCATCTATATCGCCATTTTTCTTATACGTTAATTTAACAACTTTAAATTTGTCAAAACATTTATATTTTCCGCCTATTGGGGCTATCGCCGCATCACCATTTTTAACCCAAATAAACGGGGCTGAATATAATTCTCTTCCAATTCCCCAGTTCACGCAGGCTCGTTTAAATGAATCCGAGGCAAGACCCTTTTCGGCTTCAGTGTTACTTTCAGTCCCAGTATCTTCTTTAGATACCCATTCTTTTTTATCTCTATCCCAGATGCTGACAATACAATTCCTATTATCCCGGCCGTGTTCTCGCTTCCAGTTTAGCGGCCCCACGGTTTCGTCTAATATATTCATATCAACTCGTGCGTCTTTATAAAGTAATAATGTTAGACCGTTTTCTTTTATCTGCCCGATACGACATTCAATCTCATTTGGCATCAGTTTTCTAAAAACTAATTTAGAGGATCCTTCGCTTGGCTCTTTTTTTATTTTTTCACTCATTTTTTTCGCTTCTCCTTTCGATTTCCCCTCTTATAAATTTCTTTTCTAATTCTTGTTCCGCCTCAAATCTAGGCGTATCGGTATAATCATAATCTAACCCGTACATGATTTTAGATTCCTTTCATCGGTTAAATCTGGGAATTCTTCATCATATATCTTTTTAGCATAATCTTCAATTTTACTCATATTTTTCTAGCTCCTCGCGTATATCCTCTTGTATATCTAATAGATTTTTCTTTATTCCCTCCATTTCTTTGATTATTTCGTTTAATTGCTGTTCGCAATACTTTTGGTAGGATAAGTTTCGAACAAAAACTTTTCCATTTTTAGATTTATTTTGAACTGCTATATTTATAATAAGCTCCTTTCGTTTACTATTATTTTTATTATACCACAAACAAAAGCCATTTGTAAACAAAAGACTTATGAAAATATAGCTGATTTAAGCGCCGATATGTGGAATACTCGTGTTTAAAGCCGCATTTATAGCGTCTATAGTAGCATTTACTTGACTTACCGTCACGGCATCCTGCGCTAGTTGCCCGTCATGAACGCCACCGATGACACGATAAGCAGTATTATTATATCCGCCAGTAGTTTCTCCATTTACCAGTCCAATATTTACTTCACCTTGCCGCGTAGCATGAGAATAAGCGCCAAGAGCTACAGAATTCGCATAGCCGGTTGAAGCGTCTCCTACTGATGAGTTTTTACCAATAGCGATAGAGGAAGTTGAATTTATATTTCGAACGCCATAAGATGAGCTCGTATTCGCTCCTAAATGTATTGAATACGTTGCTTGAGAGGCTTTTGAACCTGACCCTATCGCAATCTGCCCAGTTTCGTTAGTATTAGTGTCGCCAGCGAGCGCGCCTGTGCCAATAGCAATACTCTGTTGCGCCGTTTTTGCGCCCACTCCAATCGCCACTCCGGAATTTCCAAAAAGGATTGCCGGGTCTGTAGAACTCCCTAATGCTATTCCGGTGGCATTTATCGAATCCGTGTACCCCATAATTGCTATGGTATTATTGCTTGGAAGCTTTGTATTATCGCCTGGGAGTGCGTAAAAGTATTTCCAGTGTCTATCACTTGTACTTGGATCTGGCACTCGAACTTGGCTTGCATTTATATTTCCTATATATACTGCTCCGCCACCAGTCCAGGTAGAAGTATTTTTATCAGAATAAACCATCGTGGTAGTAGCCTTTTGGCTCATTACATCTGTAGTGCTAGTGCCCGTAGTCTGAACAGGTGATACTCCTGCTACGTCCCAAGTGCCATCTGATTTTAGAAATTTATCTGCATCAGTAGCTGCAGGAGCAGGCACAATCCCGGCAACTCCAGCCGCAGTTCCGTCTGTCCCAGTAAATTCTGGCGCACTCAATTCGCCATTAGCATCTAAATCTAAACCGTCACCAATACTTTTAATTAAAACTAAATCGTTCAATTTATCTAATAAAACTTCAGTAATAAATTTATTTGTTTGATTTGTATCATCAACTAAATCAGAAGCTAGTTTATTATTTTGAGTAATTTCTGCTTGTAACCCTGAAACCAAGTCGGCAACAGAAAAAGCAACTGTCTGTCCATTTTTTAATGTTAAGATCACGCTTTTAGTAGTAGAATCATATTCGCCGCCCACTACCATGCTTTCTAATGGCAAATCTATACTTTGAGCTTCGCCGAGGTTATCGCCATTTTGGTCTAGTAATTGGCCGGTTAAGACATAGGTCGTAGGATTTATAGTTAATGATAAAGCCGCCGCATATAAAGTAGTGTCTGACAATGCGTTTACATCACTTGCGGTTAGAACTACATCGCCAATCTGCCCATTTACGGAGGTAACAAGACTAACAACCCCTAGATATAATTCGGGACTCATCTGTATCTCTTGTTCTTGGTTTTCAATTTCCATTAGTCCTCCGTTTCGTTAATGATCCAGCCGGCCGAATTTCCGATGACAAAATATCCATGCGCGGGTTTCGCTCTGTAAGCATTATCATTCTCAACCGGCGTAAAGTCCCACACATAGGTTCCATACGGTAAATTCTCGGTATCGGTAGGATTTATTGTAAAATGATAATAACCGTCTTCTGTGAAGGTCATATCATTTAAATCTTTAATAATTAAAGCTTCTTGGTCAGTCCAGCGTTTTTTTACCACAAAATAGATTTCTTGAGCTTTTTCTAGTATCGGCTCGCTGTTGTAATTTATTCTTTGAGCTTTAAGACTAAGGGTTGTCCCACGATTTATGCTAAGTGTTTGCAAATTTCCTACAATCGGCGTATTTTGTGGGCATTTCATAACCCCATAATACCATACTTTAACCTATTTGAAAAGCGAAACCTACGCTTCTTGTGGAGAGAAAAGCGTAGGTTAAAGTGAAGTATTATGCAGTTATTTTTATTTTAGAATGAAGTTATTTAGCGTTAGATATAAGTAACAAGAGGCTACACTTATATCTACAGTTTCATTATATCAAAAATAATCACTTTTCAAATAATTTTTAACAAATCTAATCGCTTCGTCAGCGCCTTTACAAACTTTACAAGGGATTCCAGCTAATTCATAAATCTCGCCCCAAACTTTTTGTTCCGGAGAGACCGTCCCACCTTTTCTACGCTTCATTTCAATTTTTACTTGCTCATAACAATCAACTTTGCCGTCAATCCCTTTAATCGGTATAAAAACTTCGTAATCCCAAACACCTTTACTTTGCCCCATACGCTTTAATTTAGCCCCACGAATCATGGCGCTTTTAGATGAACTACGCGATTCATTTGCGACATGGCAATGAGGAATATTATTTAATTTTAACCAATCAGAAAATACTATACATTCGTCATCTTCTAGTGGGTTAAAATCAGACGATATTTTTTTATTCATGCCTTTTTTGTAGCACGGCGTTTATTTTTTTGCAACTTTTTCTCTTGCTCATCGTACCAGCCTAAATATTCTGAATATTGCCTCGTTACAGTACCATTTCCGCCATTCTCATGATAATCTATATATTCTTTTTCAATATTCTCTCTATTTTCTGGCATCTTTTTAAGGATCTCAGCTCGAATAATATCTTGCGTAATCATATTTTGAATTGAAGTTTTCGCTGAATTTCTCTCGGCTATTTGTCTAGCTTCTTCCTTGTCTTTTTTTCGCTGAGAATTCATATATATATTAGATAAAGCCACTATAACTGTAGCAATCGCTGTGATGCTTGTAGTTATAATTGACGTAATATCCATTTCAACATTATTCTAGCATAAAATCGTCATTTTGTGAATTTCGCATTTATTTGCGTTTTAAAGCTATTGTAATTCAAAAGGTGATATGATTATCGTTTTGATATATAGAACGCGTCCTAGGCGCCTTAAAATGCGAATAAAGGCATATTATGATATTCTACTACTTGTCTTATATTGTTTATCGTGAATTTCAAAAAATATCGCGTCCATATCGTAGAGCTTTTTGGACTCGGTGTGGATGGTCTGGATCCTCGTCTTTTACCATAGTTAATAAATCTTTTATTTGGCTTGGCTCTAAATAATATTGTTTAACGCCGTCCCTTATAACGTAATGGCAGGTAGCCCGGTAATATTTCTCGTATTCTCTTTCGATTTTTCTCTTTGGGCCGTTTATTATATTAAAATTTTCATCTAGGCATATTGTTTCGGTGGGCAATTTAGTAAAATCATCTACTATTTTAATATCTTCTGTTTCGCTTCTCATCATCACTATTTGTGAAATTAACACACTCATATTTATTTCCGGTATGTTAATTTGGCTGCTAAAATTAGTCTTTTTAAGGGTACTTATATCTAACAGTGTTTTATAAGAAACACGATATTCTTTTTTTTCACCCATGAGTTTTATAAGACCATATTTTATAGTTTGGGTTCTGCCGCTACCATCTATGACCTCATTTATAATTTGGTTGCCGTCCGAATTGTAATAATTTTTCTCTAATTCTTTATTCATCTTAATTCCTTTCGCCTATTATTATTTATAATATACCACACTTCAAATAAAAATCAACATTATTATGTTATATTCCTACTGTTATAACACCATGTTTCATAAAATCTGCTCTGGCGTCAGCTTCTAATCTATCATAGTGTTTTCTTAAGCTTGCGCCAGACCATATATTCTTTTGCCAAAATGAATCTTTCATAGCCCATTCAATAGCCTTTTCTATATTTTCCCAGCTCCTACCATCTAATCGGTTCATTTTATCTATATCTTTGGCCCATCTTTTTACGCAATCTTTTTTCTTTGCCCCCGCATTATTTGGGTATATTTCTAATATTTTATTTTTAAGTTTTTCAGCACATATTTGTGCGCGTATACTCATATTATTAGTATTTAATTTATTAGTATTTAATATATTAGTATTTAATTGTGGCTGATTTTCTATATATAGATTTTCTATACCTTGTTCTTCTATATTTAGGTTAGGTTGTTCGTAAATATTATAAATATATTCAATGCGCCCACTTTTAGTTTTATCCGGCATTAACTTGATTACTTCTAAATAACCATTTTCTTTAAGTTCCGTTAAAGCGGTTTTAATTGCTATTTTGCTTTCTTTATTTATAGCGCATAAGCCTGCCACTGTATAATCCCAATCATCGGGCAGTGAAAGCATTTGGCTTAATAAGCCTTTGGCTTTTAGCGATAAGTTTTTGTCTTTTAAATGATAATTACTCATCACTGTGTAGTTTTTATTTTTATTTATTCTAAATACGGCCATGGGCTACCTCCGAACCACTTTTAATAAAAAGAACCTCTGATGTAATAATCAGAGGTCGCGTAATAAGAACTATACCTCCATATTATCACATCTTTAGTTGTAGCGCAAGTAGTTCTTATTACGCTACATACTCTAATTATAATATATTTTTTAAAAAAATTACAAAAAAAGAACCCCTCAGATGTAATAACGAAAGGATTATCTAAGGGGGGAGTATTGGAGGTCATACAAACCAATAACTACCAACTTATATTATACAAAGTTTTTGATAAAAATCAACTTATACCTTCAATATTCAAAATCTCGCGAGTAGATAAGATCGTAATATCATTTATCGCTTGTGAAAAACTAAAAAGATATTGAATATTATTACTCGGCGCAGATAAAGAAGTATCTGAATAAGATAGAACTTCTGAAATTATCGGCTGAGAACCATCTTTATAAGTAATTTTCCAATAATTATAATAATTTCCGCTCGATTCGGTAAAGATATAATACTTTGAGGCACTAGATGCTTTTTTTATTTGTTTTAGATCTAAAATCTCTTGTTTCATGCGCTTTAATTCGCGCCACATTTCATCATAAATTATCACGAAGTCCCTCCTAAAATATTTTTATATTCTATTGCCGTGCTAAATCTGCTACTACCTACGAGTTGAATATTATAATTTAGATTCACGGATCCACCACCGGCAAGAGTTTCAATATCTGATGTATTTTGCGAATAAACCGTTATATCATAGCGAATTTGATTTTCTATAGAGTCTAATCTTTTAATAAAAGCAAATCTATCATTTAAATTACTGGGGGTAGTGCCTAATAAATAGCAGGCGCTAACCATTTCAGAGCCGTCCAAAATGTTTAAAGTAATTATTGCGCGTTGCGTACTATAAGCTTGCCCAGTTAAAGAATCATAAGTTAAAGAAAAGTTTACTTGGGCCGTATCTGTCATTGTATTTATTGTAGTGGCCGTTTTAAAATGAGCTGTTTTAATATTTCTAATTTCTCTTTTTAAATCATTTATTTTTTTAGGCCACAAATCACCGATTATCATGAGTAACTCCAATTTACACTAATTATTGGCTGCGAGCTTAAGGCCGTAAAATTCATATTTGCCGAGTCAATAGTTTGGCTTGTCAATAATTCTAATTTATAAGAATAAGTTTCATAATCAGAGCTTACACTAAAATCTAAGAAATCTACTTTTAAAAATCCCGTTGGTGTGCTCCAGCCACATTGAACTATCGGAGGCTTTGTAGTAGGCGTTGCAATTTTTACAACAACTATAAAATCAACCGCATAGACTCCGTATGATTCCGATAAATTCACCGTAAAAGATAACGATTTTTTAAAAAAATCTAAAGTTCCTAGCGGTCTTTGATGCGCTGTTTTAAGTGCGAGCACTTCATCTTCCATTTCTTTAATATAGCGGTCTATTTGATATTCGCCATTATGCATTAACTCTCTCCAATACCGGGCTTATTATTTCATCGCCAGTATCAGAAATAACAACATTTAATTCGTTTACTCTAAATTTGCCATTAGTCATACCGGTTAAATCTAAACTATTATTTATAGTTATTGTATCGCCAACCCAAATTTTATTCGAACCTGTCGGCTTCGGCTCTACTTGTTTACCGTGTAAAGTAATTTCTGGCTGCCATATCGGGTTCGAAGCATTATCTAAATCAGCGTTAATATTATTTTGTAATGTTTCTAATTTAGAAATGCTACTCTCTTGGTATAGTTTTTCGGCGTAGCCATACTCTAAAACTTTATTAGCATTTATAGCAAAGGTATAAAGCGCTGTATTTTCGTCGGGATTTGCTGAAATTTCGCCAGAGCCAATACCGATTTCGGCACTAGCAAAACCGCCTACTTCACTAGCAGATATTGAGGTAACCGAAGTATTATTTAATAATGTTGGGTAAAATGCCACCCAGTCAGATATGACATCTCCAAAATGATTGTCAGAAATGACATCGTAGGTCTTATCAGCATGAAAATAGACATCAAACGGCCCCGCACCAGTCGTATTATCACATCTGTCACAAATCCAATCTTTAATAGTTTTATAATTATCAAAGGTATGAATAATAGTAGCTAAACTTTCAATATTTCCTGGAATAAAGTTAAAAGATTTTCCGGCATCTTCTGATATATTATTCCCAAGAAGTATCATCGAAGAAACTAATGACCCTGCTGGCCCAGTAATAGTCCCAAGCGGTAAATTATTACTAATGTTTCGGATAAAGACACCGCCTAAAAGATTTAAAAATCCGTCAAAATGTAATGTTAAGTCGGCACTTTTATTTAGAGGAGAATAAGCGGGCATTGTAGCTAGAAAACCGCCAATTATTTCAATTCCATTTCTTTTTAGCCGGCACTCTAATGCTATCGGTTTTAAAATCTCATTTATATTCGTATTACGCTCAATACACCAGCGATTTAATAGAACATCATTTATGGTAAAATCTATTGAATCAACGCCTATTTTAGTTCTTTTACGGGAATATGAAAGATTTTCTGCGATTTTTCTCACATCTCCTATCAAAATACCGTTTAGATATAAGTTTACTTCATAATTAGCTGTCTTTATCACCCGACTACCTCCTGCCAATAAATTGTACTTGGAGTAGAATCTTGGTTAATCGTAGTATAAGTTACACGATTATCGCCAGGCTTGAAATAAACCCAATCGCCAGAGATATTATTTATCACGCTAGTATTATCTAGTTTGGCAGTCTTATTGAACATATCTATAATTAAAGTTTGACCGCTATTGACATTCCCGGTATAAGTTAAAGTTATCCCAGCCGTTAATGAAGTTAGTTGAGGATTATTCGCGGGTCCTTTAATCTCCCACATAGGATAAACATTATCTATGGATCCTACCGATATAGTAGTCGGGCCAGCAGTCCCGCTTTCTTCCCATATAGAGCCGACAGAATCCCATTCATTCCCTACAGAATCCCAAACTAAACCGCCAGATGATCCGCCCGCCGAAACTGGAATCAGAGCGCTCATCATATATATTTCTTCACCTTCTTCATTTTCAGAATAGCTATAATAGTTTATATCTTCGAAATTTAATGCTACATGATACTCTGGGTAGAATTGGTATAGTTCTTTTACTTCTGGAGCATCTACAATAAAGCCCTTTCGCCTTTGTATTGCCGTCCCGTCTGGGAATATATAAACTACAGTATAATAAAAATCTTTTCTAAAAAATGCCAAGAAATCTGTGCGGTAATTTTCTACATCTGGTTTCTTCACTGTTGCATCGCCAATATAACCGTCAAAGTCTTGCTTTGAGCTGCGTCTAACTTGCCCCGCTAGGAGTAAACCGTCATCGCCTTGGACCTCCACAATATCATTTTTATATTCATTGGCCACAAAATGTAATTGCGAGTCTTTAAAGTCATAGGCCCCTGAACCTAGCAAAAATCTTTCGCCGTCTTCTCTTATGAAAAGCGCTAAAATAAAACATTTAGTTTCTATTTGATCTATATTCATGCAGCCCTCCTAATACTTTGAATCATTAGGCTACCGATTTCTTCGGCATCTAGCCTATTATTTATATTATTATTCATATAAACGTTAATCTCTCGCCCATTCCCCTGGACTTCCATTTCTTCAGCTAGCGTCGAAGCGAGTAGTCCCGCCCAATTTCCCGTATTATTTTCTAATGGAATCACGGCTTCAGTCCCAGCTTCTCCAATTATAGCAGTAGTCGCAGAATCTACTACACCACCCTGTGCTAATCTTGGTAGGTTAATTCTAGGTATAGAATCTATGTGTACGCCAATCCAACCAAAGGCGTCATTTATAAGACCTAAAAAACCATTAAGTAAATCTATCGGCGCGTTAATAAAGCCTTCAATGAAGGTTAAGACACCATTCACAGCGCCTTTGAAGATTCCGCCGATAAAATTACCAAAATCAGCGGCAAATTGCCCAAATCTTTGAGTAATCCAGTTCCACATATTGCCTACTAGGTTTCCAAAAGCCTGTAATAACCCACCTAGGATTTGTGGCACAGCCTGGACGATTCCCATAAACAGCGCAATTGCGGATTCAATAATCAGCCCAATATTTGCCGGGTCAGTTAAGAAATTTACTACTGCTAGAATAACGTCAGGTAATGCGGCAGTTAAGGCCGAAATAATTGCAGGAAGTTGTTGTAGGGTGCCTTGTAGCAAGCTTTGCATGCCCGAAGTAATCACCGGCATCAGGCCGGTAATTATTCCTGGCAAGGCTTGCAATAATGCCACAAAAGCGTTCGAAAAGCCTTGTATTAGTGTCGGAGCCACAGCGCTAACCCTTTGGACTAGCTGATCAGTATATTTCGCCATATCTTCCGTATTCCCAGCGAGCGCGGCAGCTACGATTTTATTCATCGTATTAGTCACGTTTTGCAATTGAGTCGCAATCCCGCCAGTCCCTGCTACCGCCTGATCGTATAACGAGGCAAAGCCTTCACCGCCTTCTTTATCTAGTTTTACAATCGCCGCATTGAAATCATCAAAAGTGACTAATCCGTCTTGCAACGCCTGGTACAGATCTGCTTGGTTTGCATTAGCTCCAAGTAAAGCTTTTGATAATTGGTCTAATTGTCCTGGCGCGGCATTTACTATTGAACGCCAGCTCTGCATGTCTACACGACCCTGTGAGAGCATTTGGTTATACTGCTCCATAGCTCGTGAGGCGGCCTCTGTACCTTTCCCGCCAGCTAAGAACATATCATTCAACGCAAGCCCTACGGATGTTGCATTCACTTCACCAGAAGCGAGATTGCCCATCGTTGCCGCTAATTTTTGAACATCACTTGTCATAGCATCAAGTGATGTCGGGAGTCCGTCTAGCGCATCAGACATTGTAGAAACAGATTTATTTGCCTCATCAGCCGAGTATCCCAGCGAAGTCATAACTTTAGGGAAGTTATTTAGAATGTCTAATCGGTTTATAGCGCCGTCCATCGTATTACTTACAGTAGATGCAATTTTTGAGACTCCCTTAGCAATTAGATTACCGGCGGCTACTGTCCAAGCGCTGGCCCATTTATTCCCAGTAGATTTTCCTGTTTTCTCGACTTGTGATTCAACTTTATTTAGCTCGGCTTTTACATCTTTCCCGTCGAATGTGAGTTTGATTATCGCTTCGCCAACCTGAGTAGCCATTATTCACCTCCCTTTGCTATTTTTTCTTCGCTTTTAAGCATTTTAGTTGCCATTTTTAGGCTTTTCGGAGCGTGGCCAGTCTTTGTAGGGTTATTCGCGCCAGAAACGCTAGCAACAATGATATTTTCGATTTTAAGACGATTTCTCGCTTCTCTTGCCCTTTCGGCTTTAATAAACTTTGCCATATTTTCTTCACTTATCTCCCCGAATTTCCAGGCTACATATGTATCATAACCGAATCTTGCTAAAATCTCAGCGATATATGCGTCTATTTCGTTAAAACTAGTCTGCTTTCTACCTCTTATATTAGATTCATGGACTTCTTCTATTTGCTCATCAGTTAAAAAGTCCGATGCCCGAAAAGTTTTCACTTTTGCAGTTTCTTTTACTTGCTTTAAAGTCAATTCGGGCACCGTCATCTCAACTCCTAGGCGGATGCGGGTGCAGCGTAAATGCCAGTTGAGGCATTTAGACGCATCTTAGTAGTTAAATCGTAGTCGCCTAGCCTTGCAGAATACTGTGGATAGCCGTCAGTCGCATGGAGAGTTGAATTATAGATTATTGGATGTAGATTAAGGGTGATTGTTGGAGTATCACCTGTCCCAATCTCAATATCATCATCAACACTCGGAATGCATCTTGTAAGCTCTACGTCTACTGATGAACCATCATCGCAAAGACCTTGAGCTATAACAGACATATATTCACCTTCGGCGCAAATGTCCGTTCCGTCCCAGATGATATTTCCGGCATTGGATCCAGCGCCTTCATAAGTCGCTTGATTCCATTTCTGGATAGCTTGCCCAAGATTCTTGAATGTATCCATCAAGAATGTGATAGAGCCAGCAAAGCTGTCAAGAGTGCCAGAAATTGCAGTTTCAGTGCTACCAAGGCTAGATGCACGGCTTCGCATACGGGGAGCTACGTTAATAGTCATCACCGTATCTTGACCGAGGTCATCTGGCTCAAGAGTAAAAACGTCCCAAGTGCTTTCGGTTGCATCCCATTTGCGAAATACTATACGGCGAAGTTGAGTTATATTTTGAACTGCCATATTTTCCTTTCTTATTATTAGTTAATATCGTAGATTATCTCTGCGCTTGCGATTTTTACAACTAAATTATTTTCCGTGACTACAAAATTTTGTGGCGTAGTAGTCGGTCTGATACGCACATTTTTAAAATCGTATGTAATGCCACCGACGCTGTCGGTCAATTCGCAAAAACAAGGATTGTTGATTATCCATTCAAGTATCTGCTGATGGACATATTCCGTTTTTGGCTTATTTGCAAGTGCTACATAAAAATCAACTGTAGAATGTAGATTATAGCCTTTTGGCGAGTTCATAGCGCTTCCGCCACGAGTTACAAGCCAAACTCCACTAGCGGGCTTCCCGTCTTTTAATAATGGGGCTTGCTCCCAAAAACAGTTAGAGTCAATAACGAGGTCAGCAACTCCGTCTGCCTCCATTTGGTTTAATATCGCTAATGTAATCATAATATATTTCCAAAGTATTTTTTCATGTAATCGCCAGCTAATACGGTTTTAGCGGCATTTTCCATATAATGTTCTGTGGCAGGGTTTCTATTGGGCCCTTGTTCACGAACCCATGCATATGGAACGCTTTTGCCGCCATAAACTCCACCGGCAACGACTTGTAAAGTATTTTTGTCGCTAGTTTCTTGAACTCTAATCGTACTTCTTAAAGCACCGGTTAGATATGGGGCATTCCTCCTCGCTTGGGCTGCAATATCAAAACCTAATCTGAATAAACCATTAACGGCTCGGTCATTCATCAAAGATATTTTCGAGTTATCCCAAGTCACTTTAACGGCTACTACTCTAGCCATTTACAACCTCTGTTTGGACGACTTTTAATTCTATATGTTCGACTAAGCCCGTATGTTGGTTTTTCCCGATTCCAGCATCTACTATCTCGTAATATTTATTTGTTTCCGAATTGTAAAGCATATAACTCGAAACGAGAGCAGTAGTATCTAGCGTAGGCATTTGGCACGGATAAGCGTATATTAGCAAATCAGAACGTAGCGCTTCTGGGATAGAATTTATAGACGAGCTTGAGCCCTCATCTATTACTACGTCTATATTGTTTAATGGAGTAAATTCATTTCCGACTACAGTTCCATGTTGACAATAACCAATTTGCCAAATTCCAGAAATTATTGCATTCGGAAAAGCCTCAAAAATTGAGAAGTCCATTGTTATAATACCCGCAACAGTGCCGAGCATTTCGCTCTACTTTGATGTCTGAACCGCAATTGCTATAGGCTTCAATTATATCTTCATAATTGTGATATATTTGGCCAAAAGCGTTGGTGGCACTACTTTTAAAGTTAATTGTAAAGTTTCGCACGCTTTTTGATTCTATCGTGTCTGGAGCGCCTTGGAATTTCAGAGTTGCGCAGATAAAGTTTGCAAGGAGCATGGCTAGATCTTTATTTTCATCTGTCAATTCTGGGAATGTTTCAAGGCATAAAAGCGACGCAAGACGTTTACTAGCAATACTCACTAGAGTTTGCCAATCTGAATCGGAATAATTTACGGTTTGCCCAGTGTATATGCAGTAATTCTCTTGCGTCAGCATTTTATTCTCCTAATTAAGCGCTTGGTGTGCTTAAGCCCTTGATAGCAGCAGCAGATTTGTACTTTGTCAATGTACCACCGATAGGCATTTCATTGAGCAAAATGTTTTCGTTGGTAGAAACGTCAAAGAATGGGTAAATCCTTGGCGAGCGTTCGCCGGTAGTGGTATAACCGTTTCTGACTAATAGATATGCGTCATCATTAGCATATTCCATCCACATTGGGCTAAATACGCGGGCAACGCGGAAAATGTCTTCTGCGGTCGCACCTGGCTCGATGAGATAGCGGTTACCAACCTTAGCTTGGAAAGCAGTAGTCAATACAGTTGGCTTTACTACCAAAATTTGGTCGCCTTCAGAGCGAATCCATTGGCGAGCGCCAACGACACCATCATAAAGATTATCGCCTTCATTTACAGTGTAGCTAGAAGCAACTAATGTACCATAGCCAGTTTCTGCAGCACAATCGCTTGCAATTGGATAAAGACCGGTATTAGTAGTAGCATCAAACATGCGTAAATCAGCTTCGCCTTCACCAGGAGCGGTTCGGCCATCACCGATAAAGATAGCACGTTCAATCGAAAGAAGGATTTGATCAAGAAGTTCACGAGAACGGAACTCAATTAGTTCTGGATTCTCATAGATTTCCATCGCATCAAGCGAGAGTTTCTTGTAAATCATTTTATCGTAGGCGACACGAATAGTGTTAGTCAAATCTTCATCAACTTTGGTATCACCTTTTTTGTGGCCTTGAGCTTCATTACCATAATCTGCAGTACCAGCGAGGGCATTGTTTCTTAAACCACGTCCATTAGTTCCACCGATGTGATAAATGTAGCTTAAAATGCCATCATTGTGCTCCATGGCATCAGTAAACATGTTAGTGATGTTTAATGGAGTGCCAAGACCAGTAATGGCGTCTTTAGATTCTAACGCAGAAGCGAACTTTGCGTCAAATTTGAAATTGGAAGCTTTGAGAGCATCGCGAATAGCGTTGAATTTAGCTTTCTTAGCTTCGGCTTTAGTATCTTTTGATACAACAGGAGTTTCGTTTTTCACAGCTCTATCCCTAAGGTTAATGTTAATATTATGAACTACTGTATCTTTAGTCTCAGCTTCTTTTGGGGCTTCTGGCTCAGCTGGAGCTTCAGCTTCAGTAGCTTCTTCAGAATCTTTTGATCCCTCAACCTCTGGCTCATCTGATTTTTCATCACGAGCTGTGGGTTGTACCTCACTCTCTGGAACATTGGTAGTAAATTCGTCAACTACTTCAGCAACTTTTTCTACCAAATCTTCTGCGAGTTTTTGCTTCATCGCAGTGTTCTCGTTTGGAGTGAGTTCATCTTGAGTTTTGCTCATTTCTGATTCCTCATTTTCTTTATTATTATCACCATTATCAGCTTTGACAGCTTCGCTACCTTTAGCCCCCACCGTTTCAGCTTCTATATGGTCAATGGTTTTAGCGCGGGGATCATTACCAGTCAATACCATTGAAATCTCCCGCAGTATTCCAATTGGTTCTTCTATATTCAATCCAACGCCATAATAACCGTCTGGGAACCAGTCAATCCCAGTTGAATAGCTGGCATCTTCAGAAATCGCATACGCATGATCTGCTAATTTGTCGTCATTCGCAAAATACATACGAGCGTGGAGCCCATCAGCTTCCAACCAGACTTTACATGACCCGAATTGCTTTTCAATCGTATCAACTAATTCGCCGTCTATTATTGTACCGTGGTCAGCTTGAGCCTTTACTGTATATTCTTCTGTTTGTTTATCGGGGTTAGTATTTAGCGCTTTAATCGCTATTGGTTTTCCGTCCCTACCCATTACATACAGATTTTCTAAATCTCGGATTTCTCCTGATTCCATAATCTGCCCTGAATTAGCAAGAATGTTCCTAAACCTACGCTCTTCTGAGCTTTTAGCGTCTTTAAGCACTGTAGCGTCATAGAACTTCATATTTTCATGATAGCATAATTTTTATCGTTTGAAAAGATAAAAGCTAATGTCGTAAAATATAGCCCCTCAATCCGAAGGGCTATTATAATCACGCACAATTTCTAACTGTAACTCTAAGGCGCTTGCGGTATTATCTTCCACATATCTAAAAAGCTCAATGAGGATCCTCAGTCTTTTGTCAAAGCTGTCGCTATCGCTTATTGCGCCATAATAATCTAATAATTCGAGTTGCTGAATTGCAAACCTAGCGCTCATCGGTCTTGGTTCGGGGATAAATCTTATGCGATTATGAATTTCTTGGTGTAAAGTATCTTTCGGAATATAGACTTTGCAATAATAAAAGTCCCTGAGCTTCCTTAGATAACCTTTATTCCATTTTTTTCGTTGCCATAGAATATGGTGACAATCGTTCTTTGATTCTTTTTCCCTCGAAACACATTTCTTTTGCTTTTTATAGTAGCGTCTTTTCTTTTTCAAAGAATCACCCCCCTTTGAATCTGCGCGTGATTTTAAGGTACTAAAATCATTATACCAAAAAACCACCTGCCTCGCATTGTTTCAGGTGGTTTTGTAGTGTGGAGATAACTTATTAGGCTAAAAGGCCTACCTGTATTATATCATTATTTTACGATACCAGTATCAGGAACAGCCGGAGCGGGTTTTGGTTTTGGGGCGGGTTTTACATATTTTTTAGGGCGATAAAAGCCGATAAGATTTTTAGTAGAAATATTTATAATATTAGTAGCAGCACCGCCGCCCTCGCAAGCTTTCCCGCCTTGATTTTCGCCAAGTAAAGCCACATAACCATTTTTTACTGGGCCAAGCGCCATACCTACATGGCCATAAAGACCGCCTTTAAAGACGAGCCAGTCGCCAGCCTGAATCTGACGTTCGTCCTTAGCCCAGTAAACTAAGAAATCATCCCCCGCATTTTGCTCGGCACAATCCATCATACCTTTTGCAGCACCAGTGCCACATGTAGAAACATCTCTATCAGCGTAACTCCACCAGAACACTCTAGCGAGTGAAACGCATTGACTTCCAAACTTGTTATTCGCTGATATGCACTTGCCGAGGGTATCATTTTTAAAAGCATCAGGTGTAGAAACGTTAAAAGTTTCAGCCCAACCTAAATCAGCATATTCGCCGTCAGCTTCTGAAACGCCAGTATCAACATCTTCAAATTTTCCACCGTCTATTTCTTCTACCGTTGGGATCTCTTCACCCTGGATTTCCTCTACGTTTATAATTTCACCTTGGTCATCAACCACGGTCGCGGGGATCTGTTCTTCTGAATATTCTATTGTAGCGTTGAAATTCTCATTATTAGAATTTATATTTACTACGGCTCCCGTAACGCAGCCAATAATAGCCACTACAATCGCTATTATAAGTGAAATTATTTTACCTTTTTTCATAAGTAACCTTTCATAGTTATTCTGAATTTATGATATTATTTTTTATTTTTAATGTCAAACAAGATAGACTTCGGGTCAATAAACTAATCAAATTCGAATTGCAATATATTCAGAGCGTGAAGCCGGGATATTAGATTTGTCTGCAAGCAAAGTTAAAGAATCGCCGTTCGTTAAAGTAACTATATCAAAAACTACGAGATTCTCCCATTGAGCTTCGGTTGTATTGCCACAATATGTTTCTTTGATCACGGTCCCGTTAAGCATCAAGTGTAACCCTGGTGTCCCGCTATCTGCCGGTGTTGTTGTCGTACAAAAAGCGAATACCAGCCAACGGCCAGGGGTATTTACTATTGTAATAGTACTAGCCTGCGGAATAGTTCCGCTATTTATGGTTAATGTTGTAAAATCTATCTTATCTGACGTTATGGCCCCATCGGCAATCTGGTTTATTCCAATATTAGCGCTCGCTCCTTGGGCGATATTCCCCGCTACAATATCGGTAGTACTAGAAGCAATAGCGATTTGTGCTAAAACTACATAATAAGCCGTAGCGCCCGATGCCCCATCTGAAGTAATAGCGGAACGAATCGTAGAATCGTTAGGTGCTACTGGTGAAGCAGCGGCGGTACCTTTTACTGGTATAATACCACAAGCCGCAGGGTTATCCGCGATAGTGTCTGTACCTTCCGGTGGATTAACAACATAGGCTACAATTAAATCTATTCTAGAATTGCTAGCGGGAGCTGCGTCTAAAGTTACGTTTATTGGTGAGCCTGAAATATTGTTTATTGTAGCCTTATTTCCTGCTGGATCTTCTGCTATCGCCACATCTCGGTTTGTGCCATTTCCTCCAAGAGCTACTGTTAAACCCGAACTCGGCGAGCAAGTCCAGCCAGATAGAACTCCACGGCTGTAAGCCGACAAATCATCGTTAAAAGCATTCACCGAGGTTCTACCACCATAGGCGGCATTGGTCCCGACAGCATTATTTGGATTAGTCATTTTTTTGCTCCTTTCTTATTAAATCATTATATTCGGCGAAGGTCGCCACTTTCATTTTTACCTTTACTGCATTACATTTAGGGCAGTTTATTACGCAGTCTATACTTTTATCTGTATCGCCTAAGATCCACCCACATTTAGGACATCTAATTTTAATCGCGCCCATTAGACTAACACCTCATCAAAGTAGCAGCGGCAATTACTTGACACTATACCGTTGGCGGCATATAATGTAGATGTAGTTTCTAAATCATACACAGGGGTATTATGAACCGTATTGACCTCGACACTAATCACATTATCAAACTCTATCAGTCCGGCATTAGTGAGAAAGCTATTGCTGAACGATTCGGGTGTAGTCGTGGAGCTATTAGACTCCGCCTCAAGCAATCTGGCACTATATGCCGTGGTCGAAGTGAGTCTATGTATGCTCGCATGGCTTCCCTCACTGCCCAACAACGCAAGAGCCTCACAGTCGCTGCCAATAATGCCGTGAGAGGCCGCAAGTGTTCCCATGAGGAGTTGATCAAGCGTGCTAATTCCAGAGAGGGAATCATCTTGAATACTTCCACTTATGAACGGCAAC
>NZ_JAZSAF010000052.1:0-14303 GCF_045601785.1 Fibrobacter sp. | reverse complement strand
CGCCATGTTTTCGAAAAACAAGATCAACATATACGACTATTCCGACTACCGCAAGTTTTTGCAGGAGTTCTACGAACTGGAAAAGTCGCTGGACCCGACGTTCAGCTACCGCGTGTTCGCCACTGCGGTCAACATGGATGCGAGCCTCCTGGTAAAGATTTTGCAGGGCAAGCGCCACGTTTCGCCCAAGTGCATCGAGACTTTCGTGCAGTTCTTCCGGTTCAAGGAAGCCAAGGCGGAGTATTTCCGCGAGATGGTCGCCTACGGGAAGGCGAAAACCGACGAGCAGGTGCGCAAGCATTTCGAGACACTGCAGAAGATGCGCCCTGCCGCCTGCCGCGAGCTGGACGAAGCCCGCTACCGCTACTTTCAGCAGTGGTTCTACCCGATGATACGTTCGGCCCTCGACGTGTTCGACTACCGCGGCCCGCAGGATGCCGCAAAGCTCGGCGAGAGCAGCGTCCCGAAACTCACCGCCACGCAGGTACAGGCCGCAGTAGACGCGCTGTTGCAGCTCGGGCTCGCGCATACCCGCAAGGACGGCCGCGTGGTGCCTACCGAGGCCCACCTCAAGACGAAGGAACACTGGCTGAGCGCCTGCATCAGCGACTACCAGGCGAGCATTGCGGAACTTGCCCGCAAGTCCATCGCCGATACCCCCAAGGAAAAGCGCGATATCAGCACGCTCACGATGGCGCTCGACTCGAAACAGATTGAAAAAATCCGCGAAATCCTCGCCGAGACGCGAAAATCCATCGTAAATGTGGTCAATGCGATGCCTTCGCAAATTTGCGACAGCGTTTATCAGTTAAATTTCCAGTTGTTCCCGATGATGAAAAAGGAAGAACGATGAAAAGGGCTGTGGAGTGTTTAATATTGGGCGTGGCTATGCTTGCCGGTTGTTCCGACAGCGGCTCCGAAACTGCGGGAGCCACGAGCGAGACAACGAACGGGATTGCCGTCGCGGTGTATGATGTAAATCGCGATCCGATTCCTCAGGCGCGTGTTACCCTGTATTCGAAGGCAGATTTTGCAGTAGTCAATAGTGCCGTCGCCAACGATTCGGGACTAGCCCACTTCGATTCGCTCGCAGAAGAATGTTCCAGCGGGAACTGCTTTGTCGAAGGTATCGCCGGGGCAGATTCCGCACTCATGAACTGGAGCGAATTCAAGCCCGCCATATCCGAGACCGAAATTGCGACGCAAATCGAGCTCGCCCCGTCGGCATCGCTCACTCTGCGTACGGGAGCGACGACTGACGAAGAGGTCTTTGAATTCCTGCGCCTGGAATCTACCCCCTACATGGCCTCGCGCTCCGGAAGCGATTACGTATTCGCTCACGTCCCCGCAGGCATGTTCACCGTGGTCGCCGGAGATTCCGCTGTCGCCACGTTCTCGCTCGAAGCAGGAGCCGAAGCCGACACGCTCGTGAACGTTCCCGGAAAGACCCGCGAATACGTCTTCGAGGATTTCGACGATGGCGACAGCCTGAACAACCTCGCGAAGAATTACAGGAACTACGGCTGGTACTATATCGCCTCGGGTACGGCAACCTGGATTAAGCCCGATTCTGTAGGCGGGTTCGGCGGAGCCATCGTGGACGGTGCTCGCGGGAAACATCTTTCGCTGCAGTTCGACCTGGGCGATTCCGGCTACGTGCTTCTCGGCACGCATCTCGGGCTTGACACGGGCTATTATGATCTGAGCGCGCTCACCGCCATCCGCATGAAGGTTCGCGGGGACTGCGATTTCAGTTTCGCGCTGGAACACTACAAGGATCTTGGCGACAACAACTTCCAGAAATCACTCTGGCACGCGACCGCCGACACCGCCTGGAAGGAATTCGTGTTCAGGCCCGGCAGGGAAAAGCTGAATGCATCCGTGTACCAGGTGGAATGGAAAAATATCGCCCACGAAATCGGGTTCGTGAGCATCTTTGCCAGTAGCGGAAGCTTCCTCGAAATCGACGAGATCGTGTTCGAGGGAATAGATTCGATATAAAAATTCCTAAAAAAACGCAAATGTTCTCAAAAAAGTTCTCACTTTTTTGGGTTTTTTATCTATATTATAAGTGTGTATGGCACCCGGATTTTAAGATGAATCGCTTTTTAGACATATACCAGTTTACGCACTTCCGCAAGTTCCTGGAAGAATACCAGACCGCCCGCGCACAGGCGGAACCGGGCTTCACGCGTACCGAAATCTGCAACCTGCTCGGGCTCGAGAAGAGCCGCAGCTACTTTGCCGATGTCCTCAGGGGCAAGAAGGTCAGCCCCCGTATGGTGGCAAAGTTCATCGAAATCCTCGAACTCGACAAGAAAGAGGCGAAGTACTTCGAGACGATGGTGGAACTCGACCAGGCGAAAAACGATGCCGCCCGCAACGCCGCGATGCAGGAACTGCTGAAACAGCACCCGAACCCGCAGCATATATTAAATGAAGACGCCTACGAATATTATAGCCGCTGGTACCACAGCGCGCTCTTCGCCATATTGGACGCGATGGACGTGGGCGACGACATGGCGCCCGTGCAGAAGAGGATTTTCCCGAAGGTCCCTCTCGGCAAGCTGAAGGATTCGCTCGCCCTGCTGGAACGCCTCGGGCTTGCCCGCAAGAACGAAGAAGGCTTCTGGAAACCCACCAAGGAAAGCATCAGCAGCGGGCCGTACAACAACGCGGAACTCATCAAGCAGTACCAGCTGCAGTGTTTTGAACTCTCGAAGCAGGCGCTCATCACGCCGCCCAAGAAGCCGACCGTCATGAGTACGCTCACGTTCAGCATCTCGAGCGAGGCATACAAGAAGCTCGAGGCCGAACTGCAGGAATTCAAGGGGAAGGCAAGGCGCATCATCGGCGAAGACAAGGAACAAGCCGACGGCGTGTACCAAATGAATATTCACCTGTTCTCAAATTTGGAGTAAACCATGACAAGACGAGAAACGACAAAATTTGCAGCGCTCGCCTTACTTATGGCGGCTCTTTTTAGCGCATGCGCGCTCCCCGAAGACGACAAGGGAACCTCTACCGCAGGCGTGCTCACCGAGACCGAATCGGGGCACACCATCGCCTTCAATACCGGATACAGCTGGGACTACGACCTGCCGAAATCAGCCAAGGTCACATACACCCTGGCAAGAATCGTCGACGGAAAGACGGAATTCTACGATTCCGTCACCGTGGACGCTCACGAATACGCAGTCTTCGAAGATGTCAAGGGCGCCTACAGCGTCATCGCCTCGACCGAAGGTTTCGCCGGTGCACAGATTCTAAAGACAAACGACGAAGACTCTATTTATGTGCGGCTCCAGAAACCCGCGACGCTCAAGCTATCCGTCGACTACGATTCGCTCTCGGTTGGCGACACCATCTGCATCACGGGACTGCTCAAATGCAAGCAGATTACCAAAAGCGATGCCAAGAACGGTTACGCCATCATCGAGAACATCCCGATTGTCGAAAACGACGAAGGTGAAAAGACCATCGAAATCTACAACGGCAAGAAACTCGTCACGAAGGACGTGTTCTGGAACTTCAAGGAAGACGACACATTGTTCGTGAATAACTACGCCAATGCGAACATTCTCTACAGCCTGGATTTTTCGCTGCCGGAATTTGACTTACTCGATTCGCTGGACGACTCCCAACTCGACTCGTTGCTCGTTCCGCTCAAGGAGAAAGGAAACCACGACAAGTCGATGCCTTATTATGAACACGACTATAGCGAAGTTTTCCTGGATGAACAGGGCAACGTGGTTTCATCGCAGGGTGGCGACTGGGTTTCCGAAGACTCCATTATGTACTGGGTAGCCTTGCCGCACATCAGTACCACGGCAAAGCTCACGGCCGTAGCCGGCGAAATCCAGTGGCAAAACTTCGATCGTGCCGACTCCAGGCTCCGCCAGTTCGTAGCAAGCCCCGCGACCGACACGGTTCTTGACATGCGCTACGACAACAGCGTTTTTACCGAGGATTCTAGTGTAGCCATCAGCTTCTGGTTTGAACTTGAAAATCTCGCCGAAGACGCAACTCTACTGAGCGCAGGTTCCGACAGTCTCGGATTCAACATTCGCCGCTGCAGCAAGGATTCCACCGCACTCTGCGCAAGAGTCTACAACGGCATCGATTCCGCATCGACCGATTCCGTGGAATATGGCAAGGCGGCCGTACTCGATGGCAAGCGTCACCACTACTCGCTCGCCATCCACAAGAAGCATCTTGTCATCGCCATAGATGGAAAAACAATCCGCGATACCGACCTGAAGCTTTCCGAAGACTTCTACGGAATCAAGGACATCCAGATTGGCGAAACACCGCTACAGAACCTGGCACTCTACTCCTTCGGTGACTTCATCAAGCACAAGAACGACAAGAACTGGAACCGTCTCAAGGCCTGGCTCTACGCCTTCTACGAAATACAGAAGTAGATTATTCGCCGAAGATAAACTTCAAATAAATTTCTTTCAGAGCGTCGCCCCAAAGGTAAATGATAGGAGCGGCCACCGCAAGGAAGGGTCCGAACGGAATCTGCCCAGCGCCCTCGTCTTCCGCTTCATCGGCGGAATCTTTTTTATTTTGCGAAGCCTTATTTTGTGCAGTCTTTTTAGCAGCACGGCATTCAGCAATCTTTGCGTACGGAACCATAATCAAGATGCCAAGAATCGAGGCGACCACCAGCACTTCGACCGCACGGGTTAGCCCCATGATAGCGCCGAAACCCGCCAAAAGCTTCACATCGCCAAAGCCCATGGCATCCTTGTGCAGCACCTTCGAAGCAATAAAGCCCAGCAGGTAAAGTCCACCACCCGCTGCGACAGCGCCCACAATGCTTTCAACCGGCGTCATGCCTCCCGGAATAAAGGAGATGACAAGGCCTGCGACAATGCCGCCCACCGAAATGGAATCGGGAATTAGTTTGTACTTAAAATCAACTGCGCTCACCGGATAAATACCGAGCAGGAGCCAGAAAAGGGCCAATGCGTCGGCCCAGACTTCAAGGCTTGCGACCGGGGCAGTAAAATTCGTGGAAAACCCAGTTGCCGCATACAGGGCAAGAGCTCCCAACAGCCCGCACAGCGATTCCCCGATAGGATAGATGATACTGATAGGCTGCTTGCAACAAGCGCTTTTTCCCCTTAGAATAATCCAACCTATAATAGGCAGGTTGTAATACAGCGGGATATGCTTTTTGCAAAGTGGACAATGCGACGGCGGATTCACCAGCGAAATTCCGCGCGGCATGCGGTAGACAATCACGTTGTAGAAGCTGCCGACACAGGCGCCCAACACAAAAAAAACAGCAAGACTATACCAAAGAGGGATTTCTTCCATAAAACAGACTCCATCGGTGCGTTATATCACACACGCTTTTCAAATAAAAAAGATAGATTTTAACTGAAAATATTGTGTAGAATTTAATTGAGGATGTGCTATGCGTGTACCCCATTTTTTGTTGTTTTCCCTTGGCGTCTTTTTTATGGTCGCCTTTTACGGATGTTCCAGGGAATCTTCCGTCAAGGAGAACGTGAACCTGAAAAACAACCACTCCCGCGTTTTCGTCTTCAAGGAGGCCATTCCGGACGTGCAGGCGTTCGTTGACTCCATGACAAACACCGCCGTAAGCGAAGCGGATACCATCGCCGATACCCTGACGGTCACCGTAAACGATACCGTGTACCTGCTCGGTGTGCTCCCCTACTTTGTAGATAAAATCTACGGGTTTGAATGGGTGCTTTCCAAGAAGGACGGCAAGGATACCACCATTGCCGGCAAGAACGCCGTTCTAAAGGATTGGGTCTACAAGAAACCGGGGCTGTATGAGCCCAAGTTCGTCGCCTATGATGGCAACAACGCAACCGACACATCTGGAATAGCGACCCGGAAGGCCTGGGTCAGGGTCATTGACACGAAGCCCACGCTGATTGTTCCCAAGGACACGCTGTGGACCAAGCACGACGGAGACATCACCTTCCCAATTCTTGCAAGTGACTCCTTCGGTACCGTCACCAGCATCAAGGTTGACCTGGACGCAAACGGAAAGGGAGACGCCAAAACCTGGAAATACGAAAAATCCGAAGACAGCGACTCGCTCTACATCACCATCAAGAACAAAGACGCAAAGATTGACTCACTCGGCAACCAGAAAATCTACATCATCGTTACCGACGACGACAACAACGAGACCCGCGACAGCGTCTACCTGCACTTCAACAGGATTCCAAGGCTCAAGATAATCTACCCGCAGGACGGCGACCGACACAACATTAACGACCGATTCTACTTCTACTACGAAGGCGAAGACGACGACAATCCGCAGAACCTGAAATATTTCATCTATGCACAGGTCTCGAAGAACGGCCAGCCCCCGCAGAAGGCCTTCACCGAGGACGACCTGATTGCAGCCGAATTCACATCAAACATCTTCGAACCAATCGACCAGAACGGCAAGAACGTCATCACGCTCATCAAGAACCCCGCAAAGCAGCTGACGGGCCGCATCTACTGGGACATGTACGTGACAGACGGCTACGATGTCGTACACATGAAGCGCATCTCGACTGGAGAAGCAACCAGCCGTCCATGGAGTTTCTACATCGGCGACCTGAGCTCAGCGCAGGGCACCTTTACCGGAACGGCGAAGTACCAGGGCCGAGACTCGCATTCGGGAATCCGCGTTGCCTTCAACAACGGCAACAAGACCTTTGATGCAACGACCGACGACAAAGGCAACTACACAGTGAAAGTCGATGTCGGTGAGTACACCGCCACCGCAAGTTCTGACTCGGTGAAGGAATATAATTCCGTGACAGTGAAGGACCTGGTCATCGAATCGGGAAACCTGATTCGTATGGACGAAATTGAACTCAAGGACACCGTCAAGCCGGTTCTGATTGTAAAAAACATTGACACGCTCAAGACTCGCAACTACAACCAGACCATCTACGCACGCGACCTGGGATCCTTCCTAGATACAGTCTCTGCATCGATTGACGGAAAATCCCAAAAGCTCAACTGTACCAAGAGCGACGGCAATGCCGTGTACAATTGTCCCATCGCCCTGAACAACCTTACCGACGGGCAGCACAAGTTTGAATACAGCGCTACGGACAAGGCGGGCAACAAGACAACCCTGAAGCAGACGATCGTCGTCAGTGCCACGTCGATCAGCTTGAACGTGAACGGAGGCCAAAACGCCCGTATCGGACAAGGCGAAAGTTTGGTCTTCACGGCTAAAGTCATCGACGCCTACCCGGCCGCAGAAAACATCACCTGGAGTTGGGACATCGGCGGCGGAACCCAGACGCAAAAGACCTCCGTCGATGAAAACGGTTCTGCAACCATCACGCTTACATACGATGACATTTCCTCAGCGAGCCCCGACAAGGACTACTTCATGACGGTGACCTACAAGGAAAATGGCGCCGACGTGAAGAGCCAAGTCAAATTCGGTATCCTAGGGGACAACCCTGCCGTAGTCTTTACCGAACCCGGCTTTGAAAGCACTGTAAGTATCAATGACCCACTACACTTCAAGGTTAAGCCGTACAAGGGAAAACTAAGCGAGTCTCTCACCCTGCAGTGGACCTGCAGCAGCAACCTTTCTGCCGGCTACACCTGCCCCACCACAGAAGAAGCAGACCTCGCCTTCAGCAAGGTTGGCTCCTATAAGATCATCGTCAAGGTTACCGACAACCTCGATAATTCTGGTTCAGATACCGTCATCGTAAACGTGATCGCAGATCCCCCAACCATTAAAGCGACTACCAACGACAATAGCAACGAATACAAGATCAACTCCATCGTGACGGTGAAAGTTTCGGCAAACGACCGGTTCGGAACCATCAACAGTATCAAGTGGGGCTGCAGCAACGGCAATGTCGCCTTCGACAACGACACCACCTTCGGTAGCCCGGCTGCATCGGTTTCCGACGTGCAGTTCAAGGTGCAACTCCCCGGTTCTGAGACATCGAACTACCGCTGCATTTTCAAGGCAATCGACGACGACAACGAAGAAGGCATGGATACGCTTATTTTCAAGACGCTACTGGACCTGCCGACCGTGAGCCTGAACACCAAGAAGGATACCGTCAAGATCAACAGCAACCAGACCGTCAAGGCAAACGCATCTGACAAGCTCGGATACATCGCCAAGTACGAAATCGCCTGCAGCGACAACCTGAAGGAACTCAAGAACCCCACCTGGGACGAGATGCAGTCTTCGCAGACGACCGTCCGTATGCCGTCTATCGCAACCAACGCTTACTACTGCGTGGTGCAAGTTACCGACGACGACGGCAACACCGCAAGGGATACGGCGACCTACAAGGTGATTGTCGGCCTTCCCACAGTGACTGCCTATGTGAACTACAACAGGGTCACCATCAAGGACGTCGTGGAGCTCAACGCCCACGCCATGGACTCGCTCGGATCTATCGTCAAGTATGAATGGGGCTGCGGCGCGGCATCCGCCGAAAACATCGGCTTCACCTACAGCTCAACTTCGACTCCGAGAACGACGATGACGATGCCCTCCACTCCGCAAAACGGCTACCAGTGCATTGCGCGAGTCACCGACGACGATGGCAACACCGCAAAAGACACCGTCAAGATTGACATCATCTTGGCGCCTCCAACCATTCAGGTTGCAAAGAAGAGCCTTACCGTCCGCGAAGGCTACAACATCACCTTGAATGCAGAAGCCCACGACAACAACGCTCTGCCCTCCGACCCGGGCAGCATCGACAAGCGCGAATGGAGCTGCGGCACACCCGACCAGATCGACAGCCGCTGGAAAAAGGTTAGCGACTACGATACCGTCTGGAAGGCGCCCGCCGCACAGGGAACCTTCTACTGCGTCGCCCGTGTCACCGACAACGATGGCAACACCGCAACAGACACGATCAATATCAACTTCTCGATGGAAATCCCGCTCATCTGGGTGAAGCAGGAACTCATCTACCTGAACCCTGGCGATGCCTTCGAGCTCGACGCGTCGGTGAACGACGTGTGGCAGGGAATCGACTGGTTCACCTGGGAATGTAAGGAAAAGGCCACCGGCAAGACAATGGAAAAGTCCGTACCCAAGTACGACTACAACGCAAACGGCAAGTCATTCCGCATCGGAAAGGACTCAACCTACTCCGAAAAGGAAAAAGACATGTACTGTATCGTGTCGGCACAGGAAACCAGCACCAAGGTAACCTTCAGCGACACGACCGAAGTCCGCATGATGCAATACCACCCCATCGGCGTCATTTCTGCAGCCGACACAGTCTATCTGTGGAGCGGCGACGAATCGGTCGATGACGAAGCGCTCTACTTCTACACCACCGATTGGAACGGCAAGAAATCCAAGATGGGCGACCTCGGCAACAAGAACATGCAGGACTTCTGGTGGAAATTCAGCAATGTCGATGACAACTTCTACCAAGGCAACAGCGACGGAAGCATCGACACAAGCATAGCCGAATTCAACGCGGCGTTCATCCGCAAGACCTACGAAGGCTCCATGACCATCTACCTGGACTACCGTGACTCTACGACCACTTCGCCGAGCAAGGCATTCTATAGCCGCCACCGCGCCGAAGAAGTCAGCCGCAAGGTCTACTTCCGAAGGGCATGGCAGAACCAAGGCAAGGACACGGTATTTGCGCAGACAAGCGTAAACACGATGCCTGCAATGGCGATTGTAAACGACAAGCCCGTTGTGGCCTACCTTACAAGCAAGAACGTACTTGCCGCGGCACGGTTCGACGGTAGCGAATGGAAGTCGCTAGGAACAATCTCGCTCACCGATTCCATCTCACAGATCTACGCAAATGCCCACGGCGGAAACTTCTATGTCGGCGCACTCGAAAGTTCCAAGAAGCTTTCCGTCTACAAGTCAACGGGCGGAACCTCGGCGCTCTCGTCGGTCGGTTCAACAATTACCAAGGTCCTCGCGGCCAAAATCGTGAGCAAGGAATCCGAATCCTACCCGCATGTCGTGCTGCTGAACAGCGATGACCAGAAAATCTACCTGTACGACTTCAACGGCAGTACCTGGAGCACAAACGCCAAGTTCGGCAAGTTTGACGGCAACCAGAAATACCGCGAAGTCGAAGCCGTCTTCAATGGCGACGGCAAGCTGATCGTGATGGGCATTACGACCGGCTACACCGCCTACTACGGTCTCTATAAGACTGACTACACGCAAATCAAGTGGAACGGCTTCAGCGCAACAGACGTAAGCCAGCCCAAGCTCGTCTGCGACGGATCCACCATCTACATGGGATTCCTGAGCCGCGACGTAGACACCTACGGTCCGCGCATGGGCAAGGGAACTATCACAAGCACCGAAATTTCGTGGATCAAGCAGAATAGCAAGTTCGCTAGTTCCCCCATTTCCGAAGGCATCATCGCCTACCACATGAGTTTTGTAATCCGCAACGGAATCATCTATGCCGCAGTCGACGACAACGGTAGGGCAAACTACTCACAGGTTCACGTCTACAGGTACGAAAACAACAAGTGGCACCTGCACGGCGAAAACCAGCTGCCCTACTTCAACACTGTCTTCTACGACAGCAAGGGCTACTTCCTGCGTGGTTGGGGTCCGATGCTCGACATCGACGGTTCCGGCAAAATTTACCTATCCATGCTCGCCCGCGAAAACGCGGGCGGCGCAAGCCGCAACAACGGCCCGCTCGTAATGAAGTACGTGGCCGACAACTGGGAGATTAAGTAATGAACATTGAAATCGCTGCAATCTGTGACGCCGCTACCGCCAATGGAGCTGGCGGCCGCCTGAATATCCTCGGGGCTTTTGACAGAATCTTTTCAAAGTTTCCGCTGGTGATTCCGCAGTGTTCCACAGCATTCCGCATCCGTTATTCCCGCAGCGAAGCCGGCATGCACGACCTGAAGCTCGTCTTCGAGGATGTGTGCGGCAAGCCGATTGTGCCGCCGATGCAGTCGAAGTTTCCGTTGGAACCCGTAGCACAGGGGTTCGACACCGCCGCGGTGAACATGGTACTCAACCTGCAGCGCCTGCAGATCAAGCGCCCAGACAAGTACATCATTCGACTGCTCGTCGACGAGGAAGAGCTGATTAGCCTTCCGCTGTATGCGCTCGAAGTGCCGCAAGACGGAAAGGCTCCCGACGCACCGATTGCAAGCGGAGAACAGGAGCTGCCAAATTAGCGACGGGAAACGGCGATGCACAGAGCCGAGGGCTCCGTCGCCCCGACAGCGTCGCCTTCTAGATCTACAAAATGAACTTTGACCAAATCTCCGGTGCCATGCATCGGGGATTTTGCTTTTTCGAGTTGCACCGGATTATTGAGCAGGGGGCGGCGGAGTGTTCCTTCGAAAAAGTCGCCACCGACACACTTGTAAAAAGCTTCCTTGCGGCACCACAACTTAAAAAATTCTCTTTCGGCCGTTTTTTCACCATAAGGGTCAATCGAGCCAGAGACAGCAAGCGACTTGACATAGGAGGCTTCTTCGGCGCTAAAGAAGCGTTCCGCCAAGTGTAACCGTTTGGGCGAGTAGCGTTCGAGGTCTACCCCGATGCGCAGATCCGAAAGCGACCCTCTGGCGCCAAACGCTAGGACGCAATAGCCTGCCGAATGAGTCCAGTTTGCATCAAAGTCGAGCTTCGAAAAACGCGGACGGGGATCTTGTTTGGATTCCTGAAGGTCCGATGCCGTTACAGGCCCCCCCGAAAATTCGGACAGAATGTCGAAAATAACCGAGCGGTGGTCCGGTTTTTGAGCAAACCCCGCCAGATGGACCACCCCGAGAGGAGTCTCCACATCCAGCCTACGGATGATGCGAGGGCAACCATTGTTGAGAATTTCATTCATAGCCAAATCTTCAACAAAGATAATTTCTAGTTTAGGGGCATGAATTCGACTTTCCGCAAAATAGCTGCACTAACCCTAGGTGCACTCGCATTTGCACTACTCGCCTGCAGCGACATCAACAGCAGCTGGGAAGTCAAGGGCGGAGGCTACATCAAGTACACCTACAACGGCGAAGGCCCCTATACCATAGAACTCGCCAAAAACGACGTGGAACCGCCCTTTTACGTGAACAACAGCCACCATTACTTCTATTTCTGCACCCGGCTCGAAGAAAGCAAACGAGGCGACCAGATTTCGCTAATGGTGAACAACCCCCAGACCGGCAAAAACCTGCCCCCCGTCGACCGGGCAAGCCTCAACGGACGCTACCAGTACGTCACCTGGATGCGCGAGGAATTCTCTTCGGAAGCCCCGCTCATCCCCGACAGCAGTTACATCCGATTTGACGAAATCATCGGGGATTCGCTCTGGACGGCCCGTTTGGAGCTCTATTTTAAGGATTGCCGCACCGGAGCCTGCATTGACACGCTCCCCCCGATCCACATTTCCGGCAGACTGCGGTACTGGGTCCCCGAATCGGAAAGGTAATTTACCCCCTTGACAAGCACAATCGCCTTTACTATATTTGTGCTCACTTCGGTCGATTAGCTCAGTTGGTTAGAGCGCTACCTTGACATGGTAGAGGTCACAGATTCGAGTTCTGTATCGACCACTACCCCCATGATATATATTATGGGGGCTTTCTTTTTTTCGTTTTTTATTCCGCCCACAAAAAAATCTTTAAAAATGTCAACTTCTGACATTCACCTTATGCTATATTTGAAAATGTGGAAAGAATGTGTGTGATTAAAAGAGTTTGTTCCCCGTTTCCTAACGCCCATTGCGCCCCCCGTACAGCATTAGCCCTCGGTTTGGCTAAATAAATCCCCTTTAATTACTGTTTTTGACCTTTGTCCTTACAAAGGGTATTCCGTCGTCTTTGAATCATGCAAAGGAGCAGCAACATGACCAACAACGCCACCCAGAACACCCATATCAACAACCTCATCCAGGTTGCCCAGACATCCATCCGCGAAGACGTCCGCAACAAGGCCATCAGCGAGCTGTGGGACATCTGCGGAACGAGCTTCACCGGCATTATGACCGGCAAGTCCTACCAGGTCGAACCTGACTTCAGTCTGAACGGGTACTCCCCCAAGGAACGCCAGGATTACATGATGGGGTACGCCTTCGATGTCTTCAGCAACGCCGTGAAGATGTTCGATACGACCATGGGCGTTCCGTTCATGGCGTACATCACCCAGAAGGGTTACTGGTTTCTGGACGACGAAAAGCGCCGCAACTCCAAGCGCAGCGCCCACGAAATCTGCGTCGACTTCACGGGCGAAAGCGGCTCCTTCAACGACGACGACTCCGACGAGGTTCGTTCTTGGAATATTCTCAAGAACATGCCCTACGAAAAGGACATCGAGGAGGAATGCTTCCAGAAGGACGCCATTCAGGCAATCCGTCGCATCGCAAGCCCCTACCCCAGGCTGACCGAATACCTGGACGCCTGCGCCGAAGTGTGCGAAAACGGACTCAACTGCACCGACGCCGAAGTCGCAAGGTTCATGGGCTGCACCCGAGCCTGCGTCGGGCAAATCAAGAAGAAGTTGCAGAGTCTTCTGCTGGAAAGCATGGGACCCTACCCCTTCGCCGCTTAACCCCTCCACTGTTCCTTTCCGTTTTCAACTCAATTAAAAAAGGATGGCAAGAGCCATCCTTTTTTCAAATCAACAATTTGATTGTCCGTTCAACCCAGCCGAAGCTAGAAGAAAAAAAGAAGATGGCGCAAAGCCATCCTCTTATAACGCTTTAGGTCTTGAAAAAGAAGCGAGCAGGACCAGGAGCCGAGCCCCCGTAGCGTATTGTAATACGTGAGGGGGCGAGCTATACGACACTTGGGGCATCGCCCCTTAGTGGAGTTATCCTCTATGGGGAGACGCCGTAATGCGAAGCTTATTTTTTCAAGAATTCATTGATGCCTGCGGCAGCGCGGCGCCCCTCACCCATGGCGAGGATCACGGTTGCGGCACCCAGCACGATGTCACCACCGGCGTAGACCTTTTCCATGAAGGTCTTGTTGGCGGTTGCATCTTCGAGAAGGATGTGACCCTTCTTGTCGACGGAGAGTTCCGGCGTGGTGTTGCTGATAAGCGGGTTGGAACCGTTACCGATAGCAACGAGCACGGTGTCGCATTCGATTTCGAAGCTTGCACCTTCGACCTTGACCGGACGCGGACGGCCCTTTTCATCGGGTTCGCCGAGTTCGTACTTGTCGACGAGCATGCCGCGCACGTGGCCGGCTTCGTCGCCAAGAATCTTGGCCGGGTTCTGCAGAACGCAGAATTCGACACCCTCTTCCTGGGCATGGAGAACTTCTTCCTTACGGGCCGGGAGTTCGTTCATGCTGCGGCG
>NZ_JAZSAF010000051.1:0-23638 GCF_045601785.1 Fibrobacter sp. | reverse complement strand
ACTTGACAGCGTCCCACAAAAAATGCATTTATATACAGAAAGTCTCATTCAGAGCAAACTTGCAAGGGGAAAAATGAATTATACGAGATACAACTTTATCATAGCCTTGCTCATAGGCCTTTTCTGCTTGGCTTCGTGTGGCAGTGACTCGTCCAGCGAAAATTCGATCGCTTCCACCGAGAATACGGGTGAGCTATCCTCTTCTGAAGCATTTCTGTCATCAAGCAGCATCATTAGCGACAATCCGCAAGAAATCTCGTCGAGCAGCGAAGACACTGAAAAAACGCTGGAAGAGCTTCTCGGTCCGTGCGAGGATTTAGGCATGTACGAGACTCGCCAATGGACTGACGGCAAGGGCAAATTCTACACCTGCTACAGAGGCGAATGGACCGAAGGCGTTTTGGCGGTAGAAGGTCCCGAGTGGGGCAACTTATCTATGGGAGAAGAATCGAGCAGTTCAAGTGCGCTTGTTGAATCCAGCAGTTCCGACGAATCAGTTGAAACCAGCTCCAGCGAAACACCTGTAGAAAGCAGCAGTAGCAAGAGTCTGAATGGCGTCGTCTGGTATGTTGTGGGCGACAGCTTTAGCGCAGGCGATTTCGAAGGACTCAATCCCAAGCCCACCATTCAAGAAGGACCATACGCCGGAAAACCTCCCGTATACTCCTACCTGATCGGCAACCGTACCGGCTGCGACGTTCGGAACATTTCCGCCGGCGGAACCACCATCTGCTATTACGATACCTACGGCTTCACCAAGCCGGAAAACGGAATCATGTACCGGACTGACTTTTCGGACGCAGACATCATTACAATCTACTACGGAATCAACGATTCGCACAACAGAATTTCCATCGGAAACATCGACGACATGGACCCGACTACCTTCTACGGCGCATTCAACGTGGCACTCGATTACCTGACGAAGAACTACCCGAAGGCAAAGATCGGCATCATCATTTCGAATGGTTGCGATACCGAGGATTATCCCGAAGCGACCGAACAGGTTGCAATCAAGTGGGGCCTGCCCTACCTTGACCTGGATGGCGGCGTGAATGGAATTACGATGTTGCGCTCCAGTTCCAGGAACCCGACTCCCGACGAAGAGAAAAAGGAAATTCTTAAACAGCAATGGGTGCACGAGCACAACTGGCACCCGAACGAATACGCCCACGAACTCGAAAGCCATTTCATAGAAGAATGGCTCCTGACGCTTCTCTAGCTAGTTGACAAAAAGCCCTAGAAGATTACGCGATAGCGGATCGGCTTGTCGTAGTGGCGGCCCTTGAGGTCGCGGTAACCATTCAAATGATTGGGGCGTACAGGCGTCTCGCTATCAAAGCTTTTTTGCGGCATGATGCGGGCTGTTCCAGAAGAAGAACCCATGGCAGAACTAGATGAGGTTGCGGAGCTGCTTGAGAGCCCGTATTCAAACGCGCCGAGGTCGGGGGCTGCACCTGCAAACAGGAATCCGAGATCTTCGCCCTTGTCGATGGCGCGGCTTCCTTTCTTAAGTTTCAAGAAGCCCACGTCGGGCAAACTTCCGTCGGCGTTGCGCGGTCCCAAGATTCCCGGAATCGTCGAGAGATCCTTGCCCGTGACGGTCATGCTCGGGTCGTCAAGACTTTCAAAATCGTCGACCGTCAGGTCAAGTTTCAGATTCCATGTGTTGTTCTCACCGGCGGGGCATTCCACATAACGGTCGATGTTCTGGCTCGGTATATACTCCCAGCACTCCCCGACTTGCGAATTCTTGTTCGGGAAGGCGATGTTGTTCTTGAGCACGTGCGCGTTGTCGCCGGTGAGGGGCGCCACCTCGGCAATGCGGTTCCCTTCGGAATCGAAGAGCGTCGATGCCATGGCAAATTCGCGGTCCTTGTTCATGTACGACGTGTTGTTGAGCCACTTGCTGCCCACGCCGGTGTAATTCGCGTAAAAGCCCGTCGCCTTGTTTTTCCAGGCGGCGCAGAACTTGATGGTATGCCGCCCGCCGCCGAGGGTGCTTTCGCCCATTTTGATACCGTGCCCGTTGCCGTTCTTCGGGTTGCCAAGTCCGTAGTCGCTGTAGCCGTTCCCCATGGCGTAGCAGTTCTCCAGCACCACGGGGAATTCCTGGTTGATGAAGTCGAAACCGTCGTCGCTGTTCCACCAGGAGCGGCATCCGATGAACTTCGTGGTATCGCCCTCGCCGGGTTTCTGATAATGCGCGCCGAAGCCGTCGGCGTTTTCGCCGTCGCCCTGCCAGCCCAATGGGTCGTAGTTGTCGTGGGCATCGCAGTTCAAGAAGATGTGTCCGCCGCCATCCGGCGCGCCGTCGTTCGCGAAGAATCCTGGACCCGCATTATGGTGGCTGTCAATCTGCTCCAAGAAAATGTGCTTGCTCGCGTAAAGAAACACGCCGGAATTCGAGTTGTGTTTCATAGGCGTGTTGCGGACATCAAAACCCTTCAAGTGCAGGTACTTCGCCGAAATCACAATCGGCGAGGTATACATCGCTCCCTCGGGAGTGCCGTCGCTATGGTCCATGCCAGCAGCTACGGGGAGGTTCGCGCCATCAAAAATCGGACGCTCACCTGGATAGGCCAGGTAATGGATGCGGTTGTCGTCGCTCTCGCCGCTTGCCGTGAGGACGATTGCCGCAGTCATCTTGTACCGCGCGAAAAAGACCGTATCGCGCAGGTCGTAGATGCCGCCGCGAACCCACACGGTATCACCCGCATGCACCACGGTATTCGCCTTGTTGAGCGTGGCGAAGGGCTTGTCTTTTGTACCCGCCGCGTTGTCGCTTCCGTCGGTGGCCACGTAATAAACGGCGCCGAAGGATTGCAGCGCCGCGAACGCGAGCGCGAATATGCATAAGAATCTTGTTCCCATATACACCTCAAATCTTTATTTTTAATATACTCTTTTCTCGTGCCACCGTCATCCAAAATTTGTATTTTTTATATAGAGATTGAAATATGTCTGAACAAATTTTAACTCGCGAATCCTTAATAGAATTTTTCGGTGAACAGGAATATGAAAAACTTTGCCGCCATGAAGCGGGCCACGCGCTAATCGCCATCCTGTTCAAGCGCCCCGTCGATTACGTCAAAATCAACAATTCCAAGGAAAAGCCGAGCGTCACTCACATGCTCGGGAACTCGCTCGAAGGATCTGCGCACATCGCTATTGCTGGACACATGGCGGATTTCCTGTTCCGCAAGAATTTCGCCTGCGACCTGGACACTGTCATGAAGGAACTCCCGATGGAACTTTACCGAAGCGATCCGGACTACCAGAGTTTTCAGGCTTCCTGCTACTATTACCAGCTTTCCGAAGTGAATGTCGTTGAACAGGTGTACAACCTGATGATGGCCTGCCAGAAAATGCTTACCGCGATTGCCGCCGCCCTGAACGAAAAGACGAACCTGAGCAACACGGACCTCGTCGCGATTATGAGCGACAAATAGCTTCTACTTCAACCCACGCAGAATCTTTTTCTGTTCGTCGGTGATGCGGAAGCTTTCGCACGCCTTCTGGATGGTTTTTGCGTGAATCCAGGGCGAAAGTTTGCGGCCCTTGATGTAGGGGAACGCCGCATCCCACTGCTTGGCGAGGGCGGTTGCCATGTACCAGGCAATAACCATTTGCACGTAGTAGCGGTCGGTGGGGCATTCCGCGCGACCGTCGTCATTAAACAGAGATTCATCGATCGCCGCGACCCACTTCAAAAACTTCTTGTCGAATCGCGCATCCAAAAAGAACGTCATGAGCATGTTCACGCCGAAGCGCGCCGTGTAAGGTTCGCACGACTTGAGCCATTTTTCGATGTTCGCTAGAAAGCGCGCCTCGTCCTTAAGCAGAGCCTTTGGTGACTTACCGTCGCATACGGCCCAGTTGTCAATGTAGGGCAAGAACTGTTCGATGCGATGCAGGCATTCGTCAAAGTCCTTGATGCGTTCTACCACGAAGAGGTGTACCTGGTTTTCTTCGAAGTACTTGTGCGGTAGCTTGTCCAAAAACTTGGCGACATCGGCCGGCACGGTTTTTGCAGCCGTTGAATCCGTCACAGAACCAGCCGCCGAACGAGTTGTCCTTGCGGAGCCCTTTGCAGAATCCACAAATTCCTTCGCAATCTTCCGCATGGTGGGCACGCGCACGCCGATGATTGCTTTCTTGTCGATATTCGGCAACAGCGACGCATGAAAGTCGCGGTACTTTAAATCCTGTTCGGCCAAAAGGCGTTTGACAAGTTCCGAAGGGGTCATACATTACCTCTTGAGAAACAGAGCCTTCTCCGCCACCCTGCCGTCAACCTGCAGCACGCCCACGTAGCGGCCACGGGCAAGACTTTCGACCGCGAGAGTCTCGAAGTAGCTCCCGGCAGCACGGCGCCCGAGATTAAACGAACGTACCACGCGGCCCTGCATGTCGAACAGGCTGAACTTTGCGGCACCGGCAGATGCAAGCCCGAACCGGAGCGCGACATGGTCGCCGTTCAACACCGCATTGAAGCGCGTGTCCACGACCTGCGGCGCGACGACACCTATCGTTTCT
Organism: Fibrobacter sp.; assembly: GCF_045601785.1. Classification (GTDB taxonomy): domain Bacteria; phylum Fibrobacterota; class Fibrobacteria; order Fibrobacterales; family Fibrobacteraceae; genus Fibrobacter. Next base: position 19,099 of record NZ_JAZSAF010000051.1, on the reverse strand, counting down.
TCCAAGGAGAGGGACGCCTTTGCGTACTTGCTCCAGAGGGTATCGCCCGTGACTGCAACGCCGACGCGGTAATCGAAAACGAATTCGCCACCGGCCTTCTTGCCCTGCTTCTCAAGCGAATCGAGCAGAGCCTTGCCTGCAGAATCGGGCATGATTACCAGGGCATAAGAAGTATCCGCCACGACAGCCCTCTCGCGCAAGGTTCCGAGGATACGTTCCGCGGTAATTTCGCCCTTGCCGTATTTCAGGGTTTCCGCACCCACATACGGGACATTGGGCATCCCGCGAAGCAACGGGAAGCTCTTGCCATCCTCGATGTACCAGACGGAATCGAAGTCGAAACCCTTGAAGGTAGCCTTTTTGCGCAAGTCCGCACTGCTCACATCGTTACCCACCCACGCGGATTCCGTGACGGCGCAGGAATCGCTATTGTAGTAGAAGGCAACCCCGCCACCATCGCTTTTTCGAGTCGAGCAATGGCGAGATCCGTCATACTCCTCAAAATATCCCGTGGCATAGTCATAATCCACCTTGCCTTCGTTATACCCGACAAAGGAGCCTATCTCCAGCATATTCGAAGCCGTTGCAGACGAATCTCCAAGGTATTTGACGCGGCGCTTCAAATTACCCGTAGAATAGGAATTGTTTATAGCACCCTTGTTGTTCCCAGCAAATGCGCCTGCATGGTTAAAGCGGCCCTTGATATCGCCCGTAGCAAAGCACATCTCGATGATTCCATGCGTGTTGTTGACCGAAGCGAAACCACCGACATAGAACAGGCTGATGTTGTTGAGCTTTCCTGCCCAATCGATATTTTCATTTTCAGTCTCCTCGAATATATCGCCTGTAGCAAAACTCCGCCTAATGGTACCGTCGTTCCTGAAGACGAATCCGCCGGCGCCATCCCTGGAAACGCGAATGGAGCCCGTCGCATAGCAACGTTCAATCACACCGGAAAGTTCGTTGTTATTTACAAAGCCCGCATCCCCATTTTCAATATCAATCGTAGTGTAACTGTCCGTAATGGTGCCACCGTTGCTTACCGCAAACCCGGCGACATACCAACCAGAAGAAGACTTTAGTGAACCCGTCGCATAGCATTTGCTTATAGTGCCCGTATTGTAATTGACAAATCCCGCTCCTTCTGTTTTCGATTCTATAACAACAGACGAGTGGCAATTCTCTATAACCGCATTGGTGCTGTTCATACGGACAAATCCCTCCCCGTCTTCAATGTGGACTGTTGTGTAGCAATCGCGGATTACGCCACTATTGTCACCGACCAGCCCCGCACCGTTAACAATCTTTCCCGATGCATTGCTATTGGTGATTGTGCCCCTGTTCACGCCGATCAGCCCGGCGCCATATTCGACAGAGGCTGTCGAATAGCTGCTGTCTACATCTGCGCTAGTCAAGCCGACAAGCCCACCGACAGCAGCCCCACTGTAAGCATCTATGCTCTCGCCAGTTCCCTTGACATTCCCGGTCGCATATGACTTGGAAATATTCCTATTAGTCATGCCGAAAAGTCCGCCCACATAACGTCTGCCGGTTACATCCATCGCTGTATGGAGCGAGGCAAAGTCCTTTTTGCCATCGGCTTCGCCAATAAATCCGCCGACATAGTCAAGGCCTTTTACCGTTCCCGACACATCGAATTCTTCTACAATTCCTTCGTCTTTCCCGATAAGGCCTCCCACATAGGAACCCGTCATCTCGATGCCCACCGTTGCAGAACAGGCCGACACGATTCCGCTGTTAAAGCCAGCAATGCCGCCTACATAGGAACTCGTGCCCCCAATGCTCACAGAGACCGTGCACGCCATTACTTTGCCGCTGTTCTTAGCCGCGATACCTCCTACATAGTCTGCGCTAAGATGCAGGTCTGCATTTATCCTCGCGCCTTCGATCGTTCCCGTATTTTCGTATGCAACGCCTGCGCCGCTGTGTATTTCGCCCTTGACAGTCAGGTTGCCCTTAGCACCCCTTATAATGCCGCTATTTTCATTGACAAATCCCGCCAATATGACGTCATAGTATTTTTTCTTGTTCTCCGAATAGACCATTCCCGTAAACGACGCGTTTTCGATAGTGCCGTTGTTGATTTTTACAAGACCCGCGCCATCATCAGACACTTCGACCGTCCCGATAACGGACACAGCCTTGACAGTTCCATTATTCACCATCGCAACGCCTGCAGCGTGTTGTCCATGAACTTCAAAATCAATCAAGGACAAACTATCAACAACGCCACCCTCGCCAATCGAATCAATAAAACAGGCTTCATAAGACGAATACTGCGATGCGTTGATGTACAGCCCCATAATGGAATGCCCGGCGCCATGAATTTTACCCGTAAACACCCTGGAAGTATCCTGGATGTCGATTCCGGTAATGTAGCGGCGGACACTGCCAATAGACTTGAATCCGGTCGAGTAGTAGTCAAGCCTTTCGTTTTTGGAGGCAGAAGCGTCGATATCGTTGCCCAGCCGGTAAACCGCCGAAAGCTTGTACTTGCCGAAGCCAATCGATTTCAGGTCGCTATAGGTCCTGATAATGAACGGGTCGCTTTCGGTACCGGAACCCGCCAGGTGCATCATTGTCGAATCCCTGTACTGATCGGGTTTAAACTTCTGCTCTATCCTGTTACCGATATAATAGCTCTTTGTAATCCAGGTCAGGTAGGGGTAGGTGGTATCGGCAACCATCTTCCAGGTGTTGTCGAAATCCCAGCCCTGGTAGGCTTCCTGCTTGAGCATCTGGCGCGTATTGCGAAGTTCTCCCCCCGCCGTCGTGGTGACAAGCCAAAGCGTACTGTCGTAATACACCGACGAGTAAAGCGACTTGATGTCTTTGCCAACAATTCCGCCAAATGACGTCCCTGCGACATTGCCCGCGCCAAAGGAATTCGTCACGAAGGCAGAATTCGAGTAACCAATCAAGCCACCGACATTCTGTTCGCCCAGGACCGTCGCCAACGAGTAGCAATCCGCAACGCTGTTGGGAGATCTCAAACTCACCATGCCGCCCACAAGGCCACCGACATAATCCTTACCGGAAACGGTATCCCTCGATGCGCTCAACGAAATGGAACCGTCCGTCTTTTTACCGACAATGCCGCCCACATAGTCCACGCCCTGGACGCCGCTCTTCACAAAAATCCTTTCAATCTCCGCGCCGTTATCGACACCGGCAACGGAACCGACATAGTTCTTGCCGCGGATAGCCCCCTTGATTGCGCCAGAGCTGTACGAATAACTTTCACCAAAATACGAAGCCGTATCAAATACTATTCCCGATACCCTGGCGCCACTTGCCAGCGCACGGAATAGGCCCACGGAATCCTCGTCGGGGCGGTCGATTGTCAGGCCCGCAATAACCTTGTTGTTGCCGTCGAACACGCCGCTGAATTCTCCAATCGGTTCGAAGCCCTTGCACACGGTACTGTCGGCATTGCAGTTCTCCCTGAACGATTTTGCGGCATCGATATTGCCCATCAGCTTGTAATGCTTATCAAGCCCGTATTCGTACTTGCCGATATACTTGAGGTCATCGTAATCGTAAATCCTGTAGGGAACTATTTCGGTACCGGCGCCGGCGAGCACATTTACCGTACCGTCGTCTTCGAGCATGCCCGGCAATATCGGGTCCATTCCCTTGAAGTACGGATAAGAAACGCCTTCCTGGATTTCCCAGACCGACTCAAAATCGTAGCTATAATAAGTCGCCTGCTGCAGCATCTCCGCGGTCGTCTTGCCACCATAGGCAATCACTGCAACAGTGCTGTCAAAGAAACATGTACTGTCATCTGCCGTTCGGCTACTTCCGTGCCCGAGGATTCCTTCAACATCGTCTTCCGGAGCCTTGATCACGCTTGCCGAGTAAACGCGATAGACAACCGGTTTCGTTTCACTAAAGCTGTAATTATAATTGTAGCCGATAACACCACCGACATCTTCAAAGCCCTTGATGACATTAACAGAGAAGGCGTCGGTCATGGCAAACCGACCATCCATATCGCCAATAATACCACCGACATTCTCCGTACCCTTGACCTTTCCGGTCGTCCCGACAAATTCCAGGCTACCGGCAATAACGGAACCCACCAGGCCTCCCACAGAGTGTTCGCCAACAACATTGCCGTTCAAGGAAACGACATGCCGCACAGCGACATCGCATGCTTCACCGATCAGGGCGCCCACTACCCAGGAACCGACCACCTTCGCGTTTTCGAGCGTCAGGTTCTCAATCGTAGCACTCTCGGCATACCCGAACATGCCCGTAAAGTCGCGATTCGGTTCGTCTATTACCAAATTCTTGATGGTGTGATTCTTTCCGTCAAACTTTCCATAGAACACATGCACACTGTCGCCGACAGGCATGAACTTCTGGCCCGCAGCATTGATATCGGCAGTCAGTTCGTAATTCGCGATAAGCGGGTACGCAATATCGTGACCGATCTTCTGGAGCTGCCCGTATGTCGATATTTCAATCCTGTTCGGGATAGCCACGTAGCTCGACGTACCCCAGACGGTATCGCCTTCGTTTACCACGCCGATTCTATAACCATAATAGAGCGTATCTCTCCTTAATATAAAACTTGTATAATCGCCACTAACGGTATCATATCTATCGCCCAGATTCACCCAGCCAAGCCACTTGCCGACCAGTTCGCCATCGACCTCGGTAAGCGAGGCAACAGGCGGCTGCTCTTGCCACTTTGCCGCCACAGTCGGAGTCGCAATCGGGATAAACGACTTTTTCGAATAGGGGTTGTTCGCCAAGTACGGGAAAGTCTTGCCTTCGTCTATGTTCCAGTCACGAATAAAGTTTCCCGTCAGCGAATAGCAGGCTCCCGCATATATAAAGTATTCGCATGTATCCGTACCGTCAACGACATACTCGTCATAGCCCAAGGTGTCCCAGCCCGCAAACGACGAGAGTTTCACCATCTTCGCGGTAGAAAGCCCTGTGCCGCCTGCACTCGTATCGAGTCCCGAAATTTCGGTATTCCAGTAGGAGCTAAAAATTGTATCGGGCGAATATCCAATAAGCCCGCCTACAAGCGAATCGCCCAAGACCTTGTTTGCCGCATAGGAATTGAAAATGGAAGCGTCGGCACCTGCAACGCCACCGACCTTGTAGCTTCCGCGCACCTCGCCCATGGCGAACGAACTCTGTACAAAGCCACCGCTCCCGACAACGCCACCCACATAGCGTTCTCCTTCTACCTTTCCGATGGCATACGAATGGGATACCGTTCCCTTATCGTTATCGCCAACTATGCCGCCAACATCTTCATCGAATTCATAGCCGTAACGTACCAAGTCCATTGTAGACACGCACATTTGAACATCACCTTCGGATTCTCCGGCGATGCCACCGACATTATTCACATCGGATTCTCCCGGGACAATCGTTCCCTTGGAACGGCTGTTAGCAATACGCCCGTCATTGAACCCGACAATACCGCCGACACGCCCGTCCATAGCAATGATATTCACATCGGCAACGGCGCTATCGATTGTCGCCTCGTCTGTTTCACCCACAATTCCGCCAACCCGTTCCGCACCCTTGATTTCTCCTTGGAACGAAACATCCTTCAAGGCAGGTTTCATATCGGAATACCCGATAGCCCTCATCGCACATCCAGCGATTCCACCGACACGCTTCTTCCCTTGAACAAAACCGTTCGTCACATGTACATTTTCAATCGTACCGACAAGCCTTGCGACAACGCCACCCACATGGTTGGATTCACTCACCCTCCCCGTCACATGGAGATGGTCAAAATTCAAGTTCTTGACAGAACCGACAAGTGCGTAGATAAAGCCAACATCCTGTTCGCAAGGGAGCCAGATTGTCAAACTACTAATCGTATGGTTTTGGCCGTCGATAGTTCCCCAAAACGCCACGCTGTCGGCGGCATCCTTCTTCTTGCCGATAGTGATAAAGCCGTTACAGCCGTCCTCGTTGCACATTTCATTTTTGGAGGCCGAAGCGTCGATATCCTTTGTCAAGATATAGTTCGAAGAATAGAGGTAAGCCCCTTTACCGATGGCCTTCAGGTCTTCGTAGTCCTCAATCTGGAAAGGCTTTTCGGCAGAACCGTCGCCCTTCATGGTACCGTTGGCGGCAAAAACGGCAGTTGCAAAAGCTAATGCGGCAACAAATATTGAGAATCCCTTGACACTCCTCATATATTCTCCTTCTTTTTTATTAAAAAATAAAAAAACGCAGGAATCTTCCACGTTTTTTTTTCTTAAAGACATGCCTTCGCAGGGTATTTATGTTTTCGGCTTGATCCTTGCGCTCAGATAACTGAGCACCAGATTCTGCCACACCACGTAGCAGGTAGGGGCGAGTGCCACCACAGGGCCTGCGTACAAAGTAGCTATCCAAATGACGAGCGTGGTGTTCTTCTGGCCCATGCTCTGCGCACTTTCGATGGGGCGGCGGTTCCTTTCCACATACCAGCCGAGAGCGTAAAGAAGAATGCAGAGAATGAGTGAGATGCCCGCCATCATGGGGAGCTTTCCGCTATTCCACAAATCAGTGAATCCCATTTCGCGAATGTCGTAACTTGCCTTCGCCAAGATTACGAACACCGAGAAGGTCCACACGAACATGGTATACTTCTGGTATTTGGCAGCACGGTCGGCAAGTTCCGGGTAGAATGCCCGCAGGCCAAGCGCAAACGCAAGCGGAATGCTGATGATGGGCTGAATCGTATTGAAAATCTTCATCGCAATTTCGAAGAGACCCGCATCGGTGTCGGTCAGGTAACCGAATACCAGCGGAATCGAAAAACACGCGATCAAGTTTCCGCTCAAGAAAATCTTGAGCGCAAGCGAGGCCGAACCGCCGAGCATCTTGGCCATGGCAGGGGCCGCGTTTGCAGGCGGGCAAAGTGCAATGATGGCGCCACCCAAAAGGACCTCGCGCGGAAGGTCGAAAAGCTTTACGATGCCCGCGATAGCGGCGACCAGAATCAGGCTCACCACCAGGGCGCGGATTTCAATTTTAAACGTGTAACCATGCGTCTGTGGCGGAATTTTCGTCACAAACGTCAAAAACATCATGGTACCGATTAAGAAAGGCATCAGGGGCGAAAGCACGTGCGCCTGCGGGAGCAAAATTCCGAGCAAAATCGCAATCGGCATCAAAATGGCACGCAAGTTCTTCATACGCGGCCAAATGTAGAAAAAGTGGTTAGTATGCAGTGGTCAGTAAACAGGATGATAAATACCTCTAACCACCAACCACTAACCACTGTCTACTTCCTACCGTCTACTAATTACTATCTTTGTCCGCATGTTACGTTCTAGGTACGAAGCGTTTGACTTCGTGGAAAAGAAGGCCGAGGTCAAGAAAAAGTCGGGCAACCCGATTTTGATGATCGTGTCCGGCTACCTCGCGCTGGTTTCTTTGGGAGCACTCCTGTTGTCGCTCCCGTTTGCTCAGCGTGAACCGGTAGGCGTTCTTGACGCCTTCTTCACGGCTATGTCTGCCGTTTGCGTCACGGGTCTTTCCACCATCGATATCAGCGCCAGTTTTACCACCTTCGGCAACTGGGTACTAGTGGTTTTAATGCAGGCGGGCGGTCTTGGAATCATGACGATTTCTACCGTGATAATCCTCCTTGCCGGTATGCACCCGGGATTCAACCACCAGTCGGCCCTCCTTGCGAACTACACGCAGGAAGGCAACGTCGATGCGGGTCGTATCCTAAAGGCTGTGCTCCCCTTTACCTTCGGGCTTGAAGCTATTGGCGCCGTGGTGTACTTTACGCAGTTTTCCGATATGGAACTCTACGACCGCCTTTTCTGCAGTCTGTTCCAGGCGGTCAGCTCCTTCTGTAACGTGGGCTTCACCTTGTTCCCCGATTCTCTGGTACGATTCCAGCTGAACCCGCTCATGAACATCACGACCTGCGTGCTTGCGCTGGCGGGCGGTTTCGGCTTCCTCGCGATTACCGAAATGCGCTACGTATTCGACTTCAAGAAGCGCGCTATCCGCAAGGTGTCGCTGCACACCCACATTGCCACGGGCTTTACCCTGATTATCGTTCTCGTGAGTATCACCTTCTTCATGTTCAGCGAATGGAGCAATACTTTTGCTGGCCTGAATTTCGGAGAAAAGCTGGAATCCAGCGCCTTTATGGCATTCACCAGCCGCACCGCGGGCCTCAATAACATCGACACCTCGGCGCTGAGCGTGGGCTCGCTGTTCTTCTTTGTGATTATCATGCTCATCGGTGCGAACCCCGGTAGCTGCGGTGGCGGTATCAAGACCACCACCACTGCCGTGATTTTCCTGCTGGGTTTCAACCGCCTTTTGGGCCGCAACAAGACCCAGATTCTTGGTCGAACCATTCCCGAAACCACGGTCGATAAGGCCGTGCGAATCTTCGTGGTCGCCATCGTCGTCGTGGTCGTTGCAACGCTCGTGTTGCTCGAAACCGAGGCCGCCGGCAACTCTATTGAGCAGGTTTCGTTCCTCAAGGTATTCTTCGAAGTCGTCTCGGCCTACAGCACCTGCGGACTTTCCATGGGGCTCACCCCCGAGCTTTCCATTCCGGGCCGCATCGTCATCTGCACGGTCATGTTCATTGGCCGCATGGGCCCTCTCTTCCTGATTTCCGCCGTCGCCAAGAAACAGGAACAGGGAATGTGGTACGCCGAAGAAGACATCATGGTGGGTTAAAACAGAAAAAGGGTTAGGATTTTAAATGAAAGCAGCATTTGCCGGATTGCTTTTTTCCATAGTCATGGTTCACGCGACATCGGTCTGGGAACGTTCCCCCTGGGACACCTCGCCCGTGCAGGAAAATCCTGACAACACCGGTAACTCGCAGGCTGCAGCCCCCGACTCATTCACCGATCCCCGCGACAACCAGGTCTACAAGACGATTACCGTCGGCGGACAGACCTGGCTAGCCGAAAACCTGAACTACGAAGACAAGCAAAGCGCTTGTTACAACAAGAAACCCCACTGCAAAAAAGACGGACGCCTTTACACCTGGCACCATGCTCAGCGCGTGTGTCCGCCCGGCACCAGACTCCCTACTGTAGCCGAATGGGAAAAGGCTCTTTATTCTGACCAATTTGCCGAAACCCTTTCTTTTAGCGGCTACCGTTTCTACAATGGCGACTTTTACGATTACGCTATGACAGGCGCCTACTGGACTGCCGATGAGAAAGAGGACTATGCCAGCTATGCCTATTTCTTTAAGTACAAGTTCGGCGACTGGAAAAAAGAAGCCTTTTACAAGGAGCAAGGCAGTTCCATTAGATGCATTGTAGGGAGTTCCGAATCGGTCGGCGCCAATAAATGGGGCGACCAATAACTATCTTTAACTCATGGCTTCTAAACAATTTGTAGTGATAGGACTAGGCAATACGGGCTACTTTCTGGCCCGCCACCTGACCGCACTCGGACACGACGTGATGGTCGTGGACCCGAGCCCCGAAAAGATTCAGGATATCTCGAATCAGGTAGCACAGGCGGTCGTCGCCGACGGCACCCGCAAAAAGCAGCTGCAGTCGCTACCGCTTTCCAAGGTGGACAGCGTCATCTGCTGTATCGGCGAAGACCTGCAGGCTTCGCTTTTGACCGTGCTGAACCTGAAGGAGCTGGGCGTCAAGCACATTATTGCAAAATCCAGTAGCCCGGCACACACGATTATCCTTGAAAAGCTCGGCGTGGCAGACATTTTCCACCCCGAACGCGACATGGCAATTTCCCTGGCCGAAAGGCTCAACCGCCCGAACATGCTCGACTACCTGCCGTTCATGGAAGGCTTCTCCATCGTGGAAATCGCATGTCCCGAAGCCTTCCTCGGCAAGACCCTCAAGGACCTGTCCCTTACCCACAAGTACGGCATCCAGGTCATCGCCATCCGCGACCCGCTGGAACCGACCCCCAAGATCGGTAACATCGCCGACTACGTCCTCAAGGAAAACGACGTGCTGTTCGTGATCGGCCCGAACGAGGCTTTGGACAAATTAAAGGCATAGCCAAGGAAACTTACTGCATATACACAGAAACCGGCCTGCAAGCCGGTTTTCTTTTTGACGAATTACATAAACAGGAGTCTTCCAGACTAGAAAACGGGCTTGCCCGAAGGGATCTTGTCCTTGGCGCGGCTAGAGTTCGAACCCTTTTCGGTAGCGAGCTTGCGGTGCGTCACCGACCCGACCGCGAAGTAGCGGCCATCTTTTTGCACCAGGGCCGTATAGATGTTCAGGACCTTCTGGGAGAACCACTGCTGGTAAAGGTTCAGCAGACTTTCCTTAAGGGTCGAAGATTCGTCAATGGCGGGATTTCCAGACGGCTTGCCGTACTTCAGCGTAAACTGTTCCGACATGTAGGCAACCGCTTCGAACGACTTGTTCAGGCGGGCGCGTTCCACACGACCCGTGCGAATTTCAAAGGAATAGAACTTGTCGTTCTTGTTGAAAATGAAATCGACCTGCACAGGCAGTTCGCCGAACATGAACACGGGAATGACAACACGTTCGCCTTCGCCGCTCTGACCGTAAGGCTCATACCCCAGCTTCATCACTTCTTCAATGACCGTCTCGCGGGACGCTCCAAAGGGAATTCCCGCAAAGTCATTATAACGCTGGGCAGCAGCTTCCAGAGAAAGCAGCAAAGTCAAAATCGTTATAATAAATCCAATGTGTTTCACAGGATACTCCTAGATCCATTGTAAAAGATAGTAAACTTCTTTTAGTTGGTAAGTCCTTATCAGGTATTTTCTTAGAAAAAGCGCCGATTATCTATATTTTGAGACATGGCAAGCACTTTTGGTAAAATTTTCAGCGTAACGACCTGGGGAGAATCCCACGGTCCGGCCGTAGGTTCTGTCCTTGACGGCTGCCCCGCAGGTCTCGAAATCTCCGAAGATGACATCCAGGCGGAGCTCAACCGCCGCCGTCCGGGTCAAGGCAAGATGACCACCGCCCGCGACGAAAAGGACCGGGTGAGGATCCTTTCTGGCGTTTTTGAAGGAAAAACGACCGGAACGCCAATCTCATTCGCCGTCTTCAACGAAGACCAGCGCAGCAACGACTACGCCGAAATCGCCAAATGGTACCGACCGGGACATGCAGACCTGTGCTACGACCTGAAGTACGGGTTCAGGGACTACCGTGGCGGTGGACGCAGCTCCGCCCGCGAAACCATCGGCCGCGTAGCGGCGGGTGCAGTCGCCAAGAAACTTTTGAAGCAGGTGAACGGCACCGAAATTATCGCCTGGGTGAACTCCATTGGCGAAGTTGACTGCGGCCCCCTAGATCTCAACAAGCTGACTCTCGAGCAGATCGAAGCCTCGCCCGTGCGCTGCCCCGACCTCGACGCCAGCGCCAAGATGGAAGCCGCCGTACTCGACGCCCGCGCAAACGGCGACAGCGTTGGCGGCACCGTATGCCTCTTGGTCAAGAATCCGCCGATAGCACTTGGCGAACCGGTATTTGACCGCCTGGACGCCCTGCTCGCCCAGGCCATGCTCAGCATTCCCGCCTGCAAGGGTTTCGAAATCGGAAGCGGCTTTGCCTCGGCTCGCATGAACGGGAGCCGCCACAACGACGAACTCTACTTCGATGGCCACGCCTACCACACCCGCACCAACAACGCGGGCGGATCCCTCGGCGGCATCAGCAACGGCGAGCCCATCTACTGCCGCATGGCATTCAAGCCCACCGCGACCATTTCGCAGGAACAGAAAACGGCAGGTCGCGGCGGAGAAAACGGGACACTCGCCGCCCGCGGTCGCCACGACCCGTGCGTTGCGGTTCGCGCCCCGGTAATTGTCGAAAGCATGGCAGCACTTGTACTCGCAGACCTTTTCCTGCAGCAGAAACGCCACTGCCTCTAAAATTGTCTTGCCCGCCCCGCAACCAGATCGGAATGCGCCGCGGGCATTTTCCTTTCTGCAAAACATGTTTCGTCCCGCCCTTTTCATAGCCGCGATACTCTACCGCTGCGCCTTCAGGTTGCACCACAGACTCTGTCTTAGACCGGGAAAGCCGCTTGAAAATTCCAGGCTCGTCGTCGTAGGGAGTTTCCGTACCGGTGGTGCCGGAAAGACTCCCTTCTGCATCTGGCTTTGCAACCAGCTTGCATCCCAAGGAAAACGCGTGGCGCTCCTCTGCCACGAATACGCCCTCGACGAAATTGCGATGCTGCGGGAAAAATTCTCCACGAACGCCCTTGTTGAAGTCTTTGCGACCAGGAACCGCTACCAGGCCGCCCATGAACTCGACAAGGCGAGCAAGTTCGACATCATACTCTGCGACGATGGCTTCGAAGACAGCCGCCTAGTGAACGCGACCACCATCATCCTGGAATGGGAAAACACACCCCGCAAGATTTCCGACCTTTGGCCGTTTGGCAAGATGCGGAGTCTCGCCAAGGACCATGAAAACGGTCCGCAGGCAGCCATCACGCTCCATTGCAGCGGCGAATCGCCGGACATCCGCTTCGTTTTGGACAAAGTATCATCACCTGTTGCCGGGGATTTTCCCAATACCCAAAAGGCAACCGTCTTTTGCGGCATCGGAGCTCCGGAAAGATTCATGCTCGACGTCCAGGAATACGGCATCCAGGTCGCACGGCTAAGCGCATTCCGAGACCATTGCAAAAATTTTGAGGAAAAACTGGAGTTCGCACTTCAAAAAGATCCCGATTCCGCAATCATCATCAGCGAAAAGGACGCTGCACGGCTCCCTCACGGTTTTGTGCAGCGAAATACGCGGGTCTATGTGGCATCGCAAAAGACCCTTGTTTCACCATCCGCCCTACAAAAATTGAATTCTATCGGCATCTAGTGTCCGCCTAGTTTTTATATTTCGGAAAAAGAAGGACTAGAACATGACTCTTTCCACACGAATCCAGAATTTGATGCAGGCCCTTTGCCATGGATTTCCCGAAAGGCAGGACCGCCTTCAGCTGGCATTTCTCGCTACAGTCAACAACGAGACCTTTTATCTTTATGGTCGCACGGGTTCGGGAAAGAACTTCCTGATACGCCGACTTCTTTCCGCATTCAAGAAGGTTCGTCTTTTGCAGATGAACAACCGCACGCAGCAGCTGCCCAACATCGACAGCTACGATGTCATTTTGTTCCCGAACTTCAACCCCATTGACGATGTCACCAAGGACAATGTCCGGAACGCTCTGCAAGACCGCACCAACACAACCCTGATCCTTTCTAGCGACATCCGCCCCGAGAACGCCATGGGGCGTGCCGAAATCGCCGACGACATCACGCTCACCATCTACATGCCCGAAAACCTTTCTTCGGATGCACTATGCTCGCTGTTGCAGAACCGTGAAAAAAGCGAATACTTCCAGGTACCCGAGGAACTGACTATTTCTGAAGAAGAAAAGACGCAGTGGCTCGAAGAGATCAAGAAGGTGACGCTCTCTGCCGATACCATGGCAATCATCGGAAAACTCTCTGAGCTCTGCATAGAAAACGCCATCTACGTCCCCATCAGCAAATGGCTCTCGCTTGCAAACATCGCACGCACCATTGCTTTTTTCAACGGACGAAGCCAGACGACATTCTCCGACGCCCTGTTCCTAGGAACCCCCATCTGGGGACGTTCCACCTCGAACAACGCCATCATCGAGAACTTTGACAAAATCGTCAAGGCCGTCATGCTCAAGGACCTTGCCGAGACACTCGAAAAACCCTACGACGCAGAAACCCTTTGTCACAAGGTAAAGGGACTCTTCAACAGTTCCAACAACTTGTACGAAACCAAGGAATTCAACGGACAGCCCTGCCTGAGCTACCGCATCACCGTAGCCGGCGAACAGACTCCGCTGTATGTTCCGCTGCACTACATCGAAACGGACCAAGACTTCAACCCCTTCAACGAACTGCGTCAAGTAGAAAAGCACGTGCGCTGCAATTTCCACGGCACATCCAGCTGCACGATTTCCATCGATTCCGCAGTCAAGGGTATCGGCCTACGCAACAATCTTTCTAGGCAGAACAACAACTCCCCCGGAAAGTTCGAAGACTTCGCAACGCTTCCGACCTACATTCTCCGCGAGAACGATCCCGAAGTCGCAAAGAAGAAACAGGCCGAACTGGAAGCCTGCAAGAAGGAAGCCCAGGCACAGATGGAGCAGCAAGGAAAAATTCTTCGTTCGCTTCGCGATCTCTACCAGGCCAACAAGGCATACCGCAACGACCTGTTCGTGAACCTTGAAAACTTTGACAAGATCCAGGGCGAACTCAGCGAAATCTTCAACACCATCAACGGCGTGGCATCTAAGCTCCGAGAAACACTCGAGCTTTACGCGGCCCACGCCTAGTTTCCGCGGCGAATTCCTATGGTGCAAGTGTTGTCGCTTGCACCGGCCTTTTCGCTTCCGTTCAGCACCTTCACCTTCATCTTCGAAATGTAGGCCCCCGTACCGACCAGGCGGCCCTTTTCGCTGCGTGCGTTCCATTCAAAGAAAATGTTGCCGGGGTTGTCGTAGCAATTAGACTTTGACGGATCCGACGAGTTGTAGAAAACGGTCTTGTCGTTGCAGGCAACGCTTCCTTCCGCCTTGTTCACAAAGCTGCCCAGGTGAGAGTAGTAGTAGCCTTCCCACTTGATTCGGATAAGGGCAAGCGCGGAATCCTTGTCGGCACCACTTGGCAAATCCATCAGCACCGATGTTGCAAGCTCACCCAGGTTGAAGCTCACGAGCATGCCCGGCTTGTGCAGGCTGTCAATGATGTCCTGAATCGACATATTGGTCGGCACCGATATCGGCACGATCGCATCGGCATACGGCCACTCGTCCTCGCCACGGATGGTCACGACACCAGGTGTCTTGATTTCGGTTCGCTGATCACCCACGATGCGGACCCTAGGATTGTTCACATGCGCTGCATTTCCCGCCAAGTCCTTGAGTTCGCCCGGCAAAAGCCGCACATAGTCGCCCACCTCGGGGAGTGTCGTCTGGGCAGAGCGCTGGAAGTACAGCTTGTAGACATTTCCCTTGGCACTCACATCGTAGCTTGCCACCAGAAGCGAATCCATGAAGTTCGCCGTGTCGCGGTAGAATACAAATGCCCCCTTTCCGTCGACGCTCTTGTCTGCCGCTTCGCTCAAGTTGATCGTCACGACGCTCACATCATTCGACAGCGGTTCAATCGTTGCACCAAGGACAATGGGAGCAACCTTGTCTTCGACTGTGGTATTCATCGAAAGCTTCACCTCTTCGCCTGAATCCTCGTCGGTATAAGTGTAGTGGTAAAGGAGCGATCCCGAATAGACATTATCCGTCTCCCCAGTAAACACGTCCGCGCGAAGCCCCTCTTCGTTGAACATCGTGATGACCGAATTGTCCTCCACGAGAGGCCAGATATTTTCCTGACCAGCCGTCGTATGGAATTCCGTGCCGCCAAACGACCACGAGACCGTATCGGGCACCACCTTGTCGAACGGCTTGTTGAAGGGAATCGACAAGCTATCAGGAATGCCATCGCCATTCACATCGAACATGGACGACTTCATCGCAAACGGCACCGGGGGTTCCTTGAAGTGAATGTCAGACCACTGAAGCCGATTTGCAACGGCATCGCCTTCCACCACAAAGTAGGCATCGACCATCGCGGAATCCCCCACCACGTAGAACGACGCATAGCCTGTTGAATCAGTCGAAATTGTCGTGACACGCTGATTGTTCTTGTCCAAGAAGCTCAGCGGATAAGTCGTCTTCAAGTTCAGGTTTGCCACACAGTTCACATCCGCACCCGCCACCATGTCACCGCACGGCGTCGAGCCAAACAACAGAACGATTTTTATCGGAACCGTATCCGGGTAGGTCACATGTGCAAGGAGCGTATCGTTCTTGCCGCCATCGCTGCCAAGGACATCGCCACGCAGCGTGTAGCCCTTCGGGTCGAACAAGAGCGAATCCGTCACATGGAATACATCCACAAAGCCAATGTCCGGCAGCGGGTACTCGGGAACGGTAAAGGGAATCATCTGGTACTGGCTCTGGTCCGATGCGAGGTAGCAGATCAGCACGTACTTGCCTGGAGCAAGTTGGCGGGAGTTCACGAATGCAGACGTGTCAATGGAAAATGACGCCATGTTCTCGCTGATGAAAATTCCTCCATAGTTGAGCCCCGGCTGCAAGAGCACTCCGTCGGCAGGGAGAGCTCCGCCAACCAGCTGAAACACCGACTGCGCATAGGTCGTATCGATTTTCGTCACAGCAGACACGTCGCAGCTCAACGACTCGTCAATCAGCAACTGCAACAGTTCGTATTCAATGATTCCCTTCGCATTCGACTTCTCGACGGGGAAATAGGTTTTCTGTGTCTGCAAGTTGATCGAAGTGCGCATCTTGAAGTTGGAACCCGTGGCGTTTCGTTCCGAGAAGAAAATCAGGAACGGATACTCCTTGCCTTCGACAAGGCCGAGCGTATCCAAGTCGACAGCTCCTTCCACCGGGCTGTGGCAGCCGCCAATGTCTACAACCAGGCGGTTGTTGATGAACACCCACACATCGTCGTCACCACGGAACTCGAAGTACTGTCCCTTGATGTACTTGAACTGCGCGTTGATCTTCATCGAGAAACTGTAGTTGTGCTTGCAGCCCTGAATGTCCCAGTCGAATTTCGGATTCCTAATTGTCTTTGCCGAATCAAGATACTCAAAATCGTCAATCGGGTAGAAGCCCGGATTCACCGGGTCGTTGCAGCCATTCGGCGATTCCGTCACATCGGCAAGCCAAAAGCCTTCGGCATCGAGCTTCAGGTCGATATCGCGGCAAGTCGCATTCGTGTAGGCACGCCCATTCTGCACCGCGAGCGTTTCCGGAATAAACCACCTGTCGATTTCACGACCCGCAGAACACTGGTCCCAAGGGAAAAGCGTCGAATCCACGCGCAGCGGGAGACCAAGGCTACTCAGCGATTCCTCCACCATTCCAAGCACATGACCACCGCAGGTCTTGTACTCCTCACCACCATGCACCACGGTCGTGTAGGCATTACCACCATAAATGCCGCCAAAATCAATGTCAATCGAGTCATCATAGGATTCGCCAGCCCAGTCGAGAATCATCGCCGAAATTTTCATCGTCGGGCAAATGCCAAGACGCCCCGGAAACATTTCGCTGAACTTCGGAGCGCTGCTCGAAAGCGGGTACGGATACACCCACACCGTGTCGTAAAGAGCCATCATCGAGTCCAGCGAAATCGGAGTGCCAAAGCCTTTGTCCTCGCCCATCAGGCCTTCTAGGCTATAGAATTCCGTTCCAAAGGACTGCCTAAACTGCACATCCCAATGTTCCGTATGCTTGTAGTAGGTCCCCTGATACCAGCCGCAAGTGTCGCTCTGCGTAGAATCGTAGGGGCTTGCCGCAATCGGACCCAGCCGCACCGTATCTTCGGCGACCATCATCGTCGGGCTCATATTATCCCATGGGCTCATCAGGCGGACCGTCTTCGGTTCCAGCGGACTAAACGAAATGTCGAGCGTTCCGCCGCTGTTGGTAAAAATCCATGTCTCGTAGACACCCGTCGGGAACAGTACCGAAGCGAGCGGGCGGTTCGCGTCCTTGAAGTAGGTCACCTGCGGCCACTCGTTCTGGCGGCGGTAAATGTTGAACTGAGCCATCGAAGAACTCCAGTTCGCCGAATTGACCGTAGCAGGTTCAAAATCG
Source organism: Fibrobacter sp. (assembly GCF_045601785.1). Taxonomy (GTDB): domain Bacteria; phylum Fibrobacterota; class Fibrobacteria; order Fibrobacterales; family Fibrobacteraceae; genus Fibrobacter. Next base: position 1,408 of record NZ_JAZSAF010000051.1, on the reverse strand, counting down.
TAATGGTACCAGTAGGGATATGTATCCTTCTCCATCGCCACGGGATTGTTGATGATGTTGTTTCCAATGGTAATGTAGACGGCGCTGTCCTTGAAAGTGGAATTGGTCCGCCAGGGATGATAGACATGCAGCACGCGTGTCGAATCAAAGCACTCGCCAAGCGCGCCCATCTTCAGGGCTGCTTCTGGGGCATTCGCCGTTCCATCGACAAAGACCGTGTCCTGAGTCGCAAATGCATCGGAGAGTTCCACCACGCCCGCAGCAGGGTATGCCATATACGGCGTATTCAAACGGATAAAGTGCACGGACTGTAGCGGATTGCGCTTGACCATCGCCGGGCTTACCGCCCCATAGAACCATCCACAGCTCGACTTGTCATCGTAGGCAAAACGCATCATCACGGAATCGGTCCCGAAAATCATCTGCGGCAGAGCGTGGTTCCCCCACGGACTTTTGAACCACACCATCTTGGAACCCGGAGCTACGAAAGACTTGGTGTAACTCTTGTCAGAAGGATCCGTGTAAAGCCACACCTCTACGTCGGTGCCAAACAGCGTGCCCATCTTGAATTCACCGCCAGCCTTCCACTGTTCACCATTATTGTTGTTGTAGTTGTTGTCGGCGGTATTCGGATAGATGCTTACTGTAAAGGATTCCCAGTCCTGAAAATCGGACACATTCTTATTCCAAGTGTAGCTGTACCAGCCATCACCTTCGTCAGTCGTAATTGTAGAGGAACCCGCGCCAAAAGAGGGGTTATAACCTCCACCCGCCCCACCTAGAATATGCAGGAAATAACCATCCTTAGAAGCATCGTTACGCCACGGCGACTGAATATGCAACGTAAGCGTTGCCTGCGCAACCGCAACCCAAACCAACCATACAAGACAGAACAACTTGTGCTTCATCAAACACAACTCCTTTAATCGCAAACAACTCCAGTCTATAAAGTAAATTCTTTATTCCAATAAAGATCAAAAAAAGGGAATCTATAAGACAAATCGTTGAGAAAACCGCAATAAGACGCTCCCAAAATATCCATTTTAAATGAAAGAGGATCGCAGAAATTTACATAGGCGTGGACACATGTGGACATAAGGAAACAGTAACACGACCTACAGAGGTGAAAAAAGAAGGACCCCTCGAGCGTTTGCTCAGGGGGGCGTGAGCCGCAAGCGGCAAGTATCGACTTGCCGTGGCGGCGAGAGCGAAACGGAGTGGAGCGGTATATAAAAAAAGCCCCCCGGGAGGTTTACCTTCCGGGGGGCGTGAATCCAGCGGCGACCTACTCTCCCGGGCCCGTGGGCCAGGTACCATCGGCGATGAGGGGCTTGACTTCCGTGTTCGGAAAGGGAACGGGTATGACCCCCTCTCGGTAACCGCTGAAACAAATTCCAGGCGACAATGT
>NZ_JAZSAF010000050.1:0-6910 GCF_045601785.1 Fibrobacter sp. | reverse complement strand
ATGTGCTTCACGTCGACGACGGATTCGATGAGCTTGACCTGGGCAACCGTGCGGGGAATACCGTCGAGGAGGAGGGTATCCTTGTCCGGGTTCACCTTGTTCGTGTTGATGAGGCCTTCGATGAAGCGGCCGAAAATTTCGACAGTGGCTTCGTCCGGAACCAAGAGGCCCTTGCTGGAGTAAGAAGCGAGGAGCTTGCCGGATTCGCTGGAAGGAGCAATGCCACGGAAGATGTCACCCGTGGAAATGTGCTTGAGGGAAGTGGTAGCAGCGAGCTTTGCGCCGACGGTACCCTTGCCGGAACCCGGTGCGCCGAAGATAAGAACTGCAGGAATTTTAGCCATTGTGATAACCTCTTGGGTTTGATTGTTGAATTTTTTCGCGGGTAAATATAAAAAATGTGGGATGTGTAGTGTGTAATGTGAAATTAAATTCATTACACATTACACACCACACACTTCACATTCCTAACTAGGTAATGCCTCGGAGGTGAACTTGAGCTTGTTGTTTTCGACATCGATGGAGATTGTCGAGAAGTCCTTGTAGATTCCAAGGAGCAAGCCTTCGGCAATTTCGTCTTCTACCAGGTTCTGGATCGAGCGGCGTATGGGGCGCGCGCCCAACGCAGAATCATAGTTGTTCGACACGATAAATTCCTTGGCCGCTTCCGATACTTCGAGAAGAATTCCCCGTTCGGACAAGTTCTTCTGAAGAGATGTAAGTTGGATATCGACCACCGAAGTGAGATCCTTCTTGGAAAGCGGACGGAACACGATCTGTTCATCGATGCGGTTCAAGAATTCCGGAGAGAACACACGCTTGACTTCTTCGCGAATCGCCGTTTCCATGCGTTCGTAGTCGTCGGTCTCGCCCATCTTGGTGAATCCCATGCCAGAACTATGGCGTACTTCGCGAGCGCCAGCGTTACTCGTCATGATGATGATGGTGTTCTTGAAGTTGATTTTTCGGCCATAACTATCGGTAAGGATACCGTCATCCAAAATCTGCAAAAGCAGGTTGTAGATATCCGGATGGGCCTTCTCAATTTCATCGAGGAGCACAACGCAATAAGGGCGTTTGCGCACCTTTTCACTGAGTTGTCCGCCACTTTCTTCAAAGCCCACGTATCCCGGAGGAGCACCGATCAGGCGGCTAATGCTATGCTTTTCCATGTATTCGCTCATGTCGATACGGATCATGGAATCTTCGCTGCCAAACAGACTCTGTGAAAGCACCTTCGCAAGCTCAGTCTTACCCACACCCGTCGGTCCAAGGAATAGGAAACTTCCCATCGGGCGCCTGGTGTCACGAATGCCCGCGCGGGTGCGGCGAATCGCCTTCACCACGGCATCAACAGCCTGGTCCTGGCCAATCACGCGCTCCTTGATTTCGTCGCCGAGCTTCAAAAGTTTCTGGGTCTCTTCACCGGCGAGGCGACTGATAGGAATCCCCGTCATCTTGCTGATGCAGTCGCGAATTTCGTTCTCATCGACAACGGGATAATCAGCGGAATCTTCCTTGTTCAAGGATTCGCGGCGTTCCTCGATGCGGTTGGTCAATTCTTCAATCTTGTCGCGAAGCGATGCCGCCGTTTCGTACTGCTGTTCCGCAATGGCTTCTTCCTTTTTCTGCGTCGCTGCGGCAAGTTCGTCTTCCATTTCCTTCAGGTCCTGCGGAGTGCGAATGGAATTCAGACGAACACGTGCACCGGCTTCATCGAGCACATCAATTGCCTTGTCGGGCAAGAAACGATCGGTGATGTAACGTTCGGCAAGAGTCACCGCAGCGCGAATGGCTTCGGGCGTATAATGCACCTTGTGGTGCTGTTCGTACTTTGGACGCAGTCCGTCCAGAATCTGGATGGAATCTTCGGAATTGGGCGGATTCACCACAATCGTCTGGAAGCGGCGTTCCAGGGCAGCATCCTTCTCAATGTACTTGCGGTATTCGTCAATGGTGGTCGCACCAATGCACTGGAGCTCGCCACGGGCAAGCGCCGGCTTAAAAATGTTGCTCGCATCGAGGCTACCTTCGGAACCGCCTGCACCCACGATGGTATGCAATTCATCAATAAAGAGAATCACCGAATTGTCCACGCGCTGAAGTTCCATAATCAGACCCTTCACGCGTTCTTCGAACTGACCGCGGTACTTGGTACCGGCGACCATTGCAGCCACGTCAAGCGTCACCACACGCTTATTCATCAGAAGCTCGGGAATCTTTTTCTGGACAATCTTCTGGGCAAGACCTTCGATAATGGCGGTCTTACCCACACCCGGTTCACCAATGAGAGCAGGATTGTTCTTCTTGCGGCGGCAAAGAATCTGAATCAGGCGTTCAATTTCACGACCACGTCCAATAATCGGATCAAGTTTGCCCTGCTTGGCAAGTGCCGTCAAGTCACGACCGAAATGATCCAATATAGGCGTCTTGGAACGCGATTGTGCACGAACCTGCTGGCGTGTATCTCCACGACCATTTACAAACCGTCCATCGTCACCTTCCGCATCTTCACCAGACGACTGACCGTTCATCGCCTCATTCTTGATTTGACGCAGAGCACTTTCAAAATTTTCAAAGGAAACGCCAAATGTCGAAAGAGTCCCTGCTGCGGGAGATTCCGTCTGCTGCAAAATCGCAAGCATCAGATGTTCAGGGCCAATGTACTGGTCGCCTTCGTCTTTCGCAATCTTTGCAGCATTAAAAAGGGCTGCCTTGCAACGTGCCGTAAACGAAAGGAGCGACCCGCGGGAATCCCCCACCGTCATAATGCCGCCGTTCGTTGTGAGCGAGCGCTGGATATTTTCACCCAAATCATTCAAGTTGACATTGAGTGCATGCAATGTCTCTGCCGCGAAACCAGAATCTTCACGAACAAGGCCTAGGAGCAGGTGTTCCGTTGTTATACTGTCGCTACCCAAGTTGCGGGCCGCAATACGGGCTGCCTGCAACACGGCCTTTGCTTTCTTCGAAAAAATACCGTTGATATCTGACATATTTCTCCTTAAGCTACTGAATGACGCCGCCGTGCATCACGACACGTCTTTTTGCAAAACTAGCCAATTTTTCGTCATGCGTCACAATCAAGAAAGCCTGGTTGAACTTTTCGTTGAGTTCGCCTATCAATTCATTAAGCATTGCGGAATTCGCCTCGTCCAGGTTGCCGCTCGGTTCATCGGCAAGCACCAAATCGGGGTGATTCATGAGCGCTCGGGCAATTGCCACGCGCTGGCGTTCTCCACCGCTGAGTTCCCTGGGCAAATGCTTCATGCGGTCCTTGAGGCCCACCGTTTCCAAAAGCATCGCTGCACGGTCGCGGCATTCCGCATCCGACGTCCCGAGGATTCGCCCCGGCACGCAGACATTTTCAATCGCTGTGAATTCGCTCAGCAAGTGATGAAACTGGAAAACGAATCCCACCTGCACGCGGTGGTAATGGTCACGCTCGGCATCGTTGAACTTGGAAAGCGCCTTGCCCTTAAAAAGGATTTCACCCGACGTTGGCGTATCAAGCATTCCCACCAGATTGAGGAACGTTGACTTGCCCGAACCCGAAGATCCCGTGAGGGCCACTAGTTCGCCTTCATCCATGGAGAAGTTCACGCCCTTGAGAATCTCAAGCTTTTCACCCGTCTCGGAGAAAACTCTGCGAAGATCGATGGTTTGTAATAAACTCATTGGCATACGTTAGTGGTTAGTGGTTAGTGGTTGGTGGTTAGGAAATATCTGAAACAATCCATCCTGTTTACTAATCACTAACCACTGTTTACTTCTACTCATGTCTAATCGCTCCTACGGGGTCGAGCCTGCTAGCCTTCCATGCGGGGAGAAGTGTCGCCGCCACGCATAGCGCAATGCCAATGACAAAAATCAAAAGAACATCAATGATATGCACCGAAATCGGGAAGTAGGGAATCACGTAGACATCGCCCGGGAGTTTGATGAAGTGGTAAGCCTCTTGCAGCTTGCAAAGCACCAGGCCAATCGTGCCGCCGACAATCGTGCCGCCCACGCCGATAAAGCTTCCCATGAGCATAAACACACGCATAATGCCCGCCTTGCTGAAGCCCATGCTGCGGAGAATGCCTATTTCTTTTGTCTTGTCGATGACAACCATGATAAGGCTACTGATGATGTTGAAAGCAGCCACCAAGATGATCAGGCAAATCACCGCTGCCACAATGAACTTTTCGTAGTTCATCCACTTTAACAGCGTGATGTTCTTCGTCTTCCAATCCATCGCATAATAGGGGTAGCCTAGCCAGCTGGAAAGGCTGTCGACAGCATCGCCAGCAAGCCAGTGATTGTTCAAGCGGAACTGGATACCCGTCACCACGTCACCCAGGCCAAGCAACTTCTGCAATTCCGGGATGCCCACGTAAGCAAGGTTACCGTCGTATTCGTAGGTACCCGTTTCAAAGATGCCGCTCACCACGCACATCATCATCTTCGGGCCACCACTGGTGACCATGGCGTCCGGGCTCTGGAATGTTTGGAGCACAAGCTTGTCGCCCACCACCACACGAAGCCTGTTGGCAAGGCCTGAACCGAGAATAATTCCCGGGCGGAGAGCGCCGCTCAAGTCTTCGAGGCTATCGACCGAGTAGTTGCCCCACTTGATGTACTTATGGATGTCGGTCACGCCTTTGGCGGTTTCAGCATCGATACCGTAAATGACAATGCCGTCATTCACCTTCTTGGAGCTCACGCCCACCTTGTAAATGATGAACGGAGACGACGCCACCACGCGGGAGTCGTGGTCGCGAACTTCATTCATAAGGCTATCGTAAGGCGCAATGAAATCGCCGTTGTAAGCCATCACTTCGAAGTGTGCGTCTTTACCAATCATCTGGGCCGTGACTTCTTCTTCGAAGCCGTTCACTGCGGCAAGGGCCACCACCAGCGCAAACACGCCGATGGAAACTCCGAGCATACTGAAAATGCCAATCAGCGAGACAAAGAGACTCTTACGCTGAGCCCCTAAGTAACGCCAGGCGATGAGCCACTCAAGTTTATTCATAGGAAGTAGTGGTTAGTGATTAGTGGTTGGTGGTTAGGATTCTTTGGATTTGGAATTCTGCCTTTCCTTGAGTTTGGCCAGCATCTTCCCAACCTCATCTAATGAACATTTTAAAAAAGATATCTCTGAATTCGAAGCTAGACCTACTCGTTCACACAAAATCAATTGCGTTTCGAGTTCAGCCTTGGATCCTAAAGAAATGCCTAAAAAATGTGCAAATTCTTTTTTAGACTTACGACCTTCACCTTCAGCAATATTACTTGCTATCGAAACAGAAGCTCTCCTCATCTGAGAAACAAGCCCAAACAATTCTTCTTTAGGGAACCGTTTTGTCAATTGGTAAACAGCGACTGTTAAATCAATCGCTTTTTGCCAAACAACTAAGTCCTTATAACTCTGAGCCATTACAAACCTGAACGAGATCCTGTTTACTAACCACTAACCACTGTCTACTGCGAAGCTACGCTTCGGGCTTCATCAGCGGGAAGAGCTGCACGTCGCGGATGGTCTGCTGGTTGGTAAGGAGCATGACCATGCGGTCGATACCGAATCCCACGCCGCCGGTAGGAGGCAGGCCAGATTCGATAGCGTGCATGAAGTTTTCATCCATGGGGTGGGTTTCACCTTCGCCACCGCGGCCGCGGCGCACCTGGTCTTCCAGGAGCTCACGCTGACGGATGGGGTCGTTAAGTTCGGTATAGGCGTTGCCCAGTTCCCATCCGTTAGCGTAGGGCTCGAACTGTTCAATGAGCCCTTCGATAGTGCGGTGCTTCTTGCAGAGCGGCGTACTTTCGGTGGGCATGTCCTTGATGAACGTCGGCTGGATGAGCTTGTCTTCCACGGTAAGCTCGAACAGTTCGAGGATACCGCGGCCGCGGCTGAATTCACCATCCAGATGTCCACCCAGCTCTTCCATCTTGGCCTTGATTTCGTCGTCGCTCATCTCGTTGACCTTGAGGCCGCCGAACTTCTCGATAGCCTCGATCATGCTGTAGCGGGGCCACGGGGCCTTGAAGTCGATTTCCTTGCCCTGATAGTCAATCTTGGTGGTGCCGTTGGCCGCAATGCAAGCGCGTTCGTAGATGTTTTCGAAGTGCACCATCATGTCATTGTAGTCGGCGTAGGCTTCGTAGAATTCGAGGCCGGTGAATTCCGGGCTGTGGGTGCGGTCCATGCCTTCGTTACGGAAGTTCTTGGAGAATTCGAAAACCTTTTCCATGCCGCCCACGATGCAACGCTTCAGATAGAGTTCCGGAGCCACACGCAGGTAGAGCGTCATGTCGCAGGCGTTGTGGTGCGTGGTGAACGGACGGGCGTTCGCGCCGCCGTAAATCGGCTGGAGCGTCGGAGTTTCGACTTCGATGAATCCCTTTTCAATCAAGTATTCGCGGATAGCCTGCAGAATCTTGAAACGCTTGATGAAGACTTCCTTCACGTCGTCGTTCAAGGCCATGTCGATGTAACGCTGGCGGTAACGGGTATCCACGTCGGCAAACTCGTTAAACACAACCTTGTTGCCGTTTTCGTCCACCTTTTCCTTGGCCACCGGGAGCGGACGCACGGCCTTACTGAGCATCGTCACCTTCTTCACGTGCACGGAGTACTCGCCCGTCTGCGTCTCGAACATGAAACCGTTCACGCCGATAAAGTCACCGAGGTCGGTCATCTTGACGACTTCGTAGTTTTCCTCGCCCACCTCGTCGCGGGCGCAAACCACCTGCAGGCGGCCATAGCGGTCCTTCAGGTGCATGAAGCACATCTTTCCCTTGCGGTTGAAGCGGACAACGCGACCCGCGAAGGCGACTTCCTCGCCCGACGCCATCAGGGCTTCCTTGTTTTCCTTGAGCGTTTTGGAATCGTGCGTGCGGTTGAACTTGTGCGGATAGGCCT
>NZ_JAZSAF010000049.1:0-4349 GCF_045601785.1 Fibrobacter sp. | reverse complement strand
TCAAACCGCACAAACAGAGATATGCCCTTGGGCAGGTTTACCATAGCGTACAGCGAGTAGCCGCTCAGGTCGGCATCCGCCACGCCCGACGTGTTGGCCATATAGCTGTATTCGGCCCCGACGGCAAACCGCTCGTGGCGGGAGCCTGCAAAAGCCGCCAGGTTTGCCGTGTTCTTCCGCCCCTCCGCTCCGCTCTCGTTCAAGCCTCCGTACAGGCGGATTTGGAAACCTTCGGCCGGAGTGAGCGTCACGCCCAAGCCGTAGTTCAGACCGTCCCCTGCCTGAATCTTCTTATAACCCTCGCCGTTCACCACAATGGCGTCGGCCGAAATCCAGTCGGCAAACCGATAGGCTGCCGAGAGACCCAAATCGGCACTGCTGCCGAACTTGTACTCGTCCTGGAAAGACTTCCAGATGTAGCGATAGCCCCAGAACTTCTCCTGAAACTTGAATTGTGTTGTCGAAATAAGTCCGCCGTTCAACGCAAGGCGGCCGCTCTCCCACGACACCATCGCGTGCTTGATATAAGCAATGCGTTGGTAGTCGCTCACATCGGCCGACTTGCCGATGTCCAGCACCCCCTTGACCGACAGCCCGCTTCCGAGCTTGTATTCATAACCCAGGTAGCTTCTGTCCAGTTCAAAGCCCCGATTGTCGTTCTCCGAGCCGAAGCCCGTGTGGAAATTTCCGAACACCTCCACAATCGCTTTGCCCTTCGGCTCCCCGATTTCAGCGTTCCTTTCCTGCGCCACGCCACTGATAGAAGTGGCTAACGCCAATAAAATCATCATTTTGTTCATAATATCGTATGTTTTAATCACGCTGCAAAAATAGATTGGCGATATTACAACGGTATGACGATTTTATGAAAATTTGACTTGTAACAATCTTTTCATCCCATCGTAACAGATTTGTCCGCTTTCGGCCCCGCTTCCTTTTCGCCGAATTCCGTCCCGCATCATTGCAAGACGGCGTCCGGGGTTCGGAAACAGGCTTTGCGATGATGCGGAGTGCCGCCCGAAGCCAGAAACCGGTCCCGCATCATTGCAAAGACCGTTCCGGAAACCCAAAAACGGCCTCGCATCATTGCAAGGCCGTTTTCGGGATGGGTTTCGTATCTTCGCATCGTTACAGCGACGCTTCCGGCTGCTCCGGCGTGGCGGCCAGCGGCTCGTCCTCCTTGCCGCCCTTCTTGCGGCTCTGCTGGTATTGCAGGTCGATTTTCGCCAGGTCGGCGTTGTAGTACTGCGCCGCCTTCGACAGGCTCTCCTCGGGCTGCAGCTCCTGCACCGCGTTGAGGTAGGTGATGAAAGCGCGGTAGTGGCCGTCCAGCTTCTCGCGCGCCGCCTTCAGCTCGCCCACCACCACGTCGCTCTTCTCCTCGTTGCGCTTGCCCATCGTCTGCTCAATCTGCTCCGTGCGGTTCAGCAGGCGGCGGTTCAGCTCCGTCAGGCCCATCATCTGCAGGTCGGCCGTCAGCTCGCGGTCCGCCAGCTTCTGCTCCATATTGTGAATCTTCGCGTTCTCCGCCACCAGCGCCTCCGACGTGCGGAAGCCGTAGTCGCGGAACACCTGCGCCACCCTGCGGCCGTGCGCCGCCAGCGTCTCGTCCTCGAGTTTCGCGGCCCACGCCTCGGCCACCTTCTGCATCACGTAGGCATAGCCGTCGCGCTCCTTGTCCAGGGCGGCAATCTTCGCCGTCAGCTCGCTCTTCTGCGTCCGCTTGTACGCCTCGTCGAACGCCTTAAACAGCCGGTCGTACTCGTCGCGCATCTCGCGGAAACGGTCCAACGCGCACTCCGCCACCATGATTCTTTTGTCGAACGCCTCCACGGCGCTGAAATAAAACGCCACGGGAAACCGCGACAATGACTTTTCGTCAAATTTGATTGCTTCCATATCTATGTAGTATTACGTTATTATTATTTCATTCCAAGAGGCCGCGTTGCAGCCCTGCAAAACTATGTTTTCGTTTCAAAACACCCCGTTGCAACCCTGCAAAACCCTGTTTTCATTCCGAAAGGCCCTTTCGCAACCTGCGAAACCTTGTTTTATTTTCAAAACACCCTTTTGCACCCCCGCAAAACCCTCTTTCAATTTTCAAACGCCCTTTCGCAACCCGCGACAGCCGTTTTCAAAACCGTTTGGCCCTATTGCAGCATTACATCGTCCGTTTTCAAAACCGATTTGTCATACGCACGATGGAGATTTGGTCGATTTGCATTGAAATGTTTATGACATATATGTTTTATTTGATTTGTAATTCTTGCCAGACAAAACCTGTTTCAGTATGTTTTTTATTGGTGTATTCAATAATGTTAAAACTGCCGTAGAATGATGGAATACCTGCAGGAAAATGCAATAAGTAATATCTGTTTCCACATTCTTTGTGAATTGTCGTACCAAATTCATATCCATCAATTTTGGATATTTGGCACTTGCCAATGTTATTATCACCCCAAGTTATGTAAATCTCATTCGAGAAACTATACCAATCGGGACATCCTGATTTTCTAATGCAAACTATAGTCTCTCTAGGATTTCTTATAACAAATGCCACGTCAACTATAGATGAACTTTTTCTCGAATATCTAGGCCAGGATGTAACATTGTATTTTGAATATAATTTATCTTTCCAACAGACAAAACTATAATCATTCTCAAACACTGTTGCTTCTTTCCATTCTCCTGTATTAACCCCCATACTTCCCCATGCACAGTAAAACATATAAGGATATACTTTCCTCGCATCGCTAGAGGATCCTTCACTCACTAGATTAGTCTTCCATAACATGGTCGGATTATCTGTATGTTTGTTGTCAAAGGCATAAATGTTGATAAATCTACGATAATTCTCCACATGCCTGTTTACATTAGTCACTCCTGTAACACCGTAGTTGTACCTCACATTTGTCCGTGTGTTTGTTGTTGAACTACCATACGCGCTGCCCGATGCTGAGCCATACGCGCTGCCATATGTAGTGTTACCATAGGTTTGTGCACTGCCATAGGCACTACCCGAAGCTGTGCCATAGGCAGACCCTCGTGTTGTGCTTGTGGTACTAACAGAAGCGATGCCTGTTGGTCCCCAAATTGGAATAGGTACTGTTTCATTGTATGATTCATTCGTTATTCCATAACTCATCAATATAATCATATCGGCATTTTTCTTTTCATATTCAGATTTTGTGGGCTTAGCCCCCGAAAGAACCAATGATTCTTCGAGATATGATTTATACTCTGCAAATTCAAGGTCATTATCTGATACGTTTTCATCGCCCGATGTGATATAAAATGTTTTTCCCACGAGGTTATAATTCCCCCATGCGTTAACAGAAACGCAGTATCTTGTTCCATATCCATTTGAGAGATAAGTCGTACTGTAGCACCCTGTAAGTGATAGTATGCATAACAGCATCAATAAACAAATTGGTGTTTTTTTCTTCATATTAAAGCTGTTTTGATGGTTTTGGTTTTATAATTCTATCAGTATTCAATAATAATTGTTCTACTTGTTCGATGTTTTGACGAATGTATTCATATGAAATATTTTGTATTGGTTTTGCTATATCATAGTGAGTGAGTTGAATTCGGATCTTATGAAATGATTCATATTGTGTCCATATAGAAGTTAATGGGGGCAGTACAACTTTATATTCATGTTCTAATCGACTATAATATCCGAAAATATCAGACATCCCATTCTTTTCTTTTTTTGTTGGATTCTTCTTATTTATAGCCAACTCACGGAGTTTGGTCTCACAGAATGAATAAATCCTTGGAATCAATGACAAAATAAATGTCCTTTGCATATCGTCAAAAATTTGCGTATCATAAGTAGGATGCCATGGAATTGTGATGTATTTCTTAGCATCTTCATCATACACATCCTCGTACTCTGTTATTGACATTGCTTCTTCTTCTATTTTTGTTTTGAGCTCTTGTGTGTATTTAGGGATATCTGTCAAAAGCATTTCCAAGGCTCGAGCTTCACTATAAACATCAAATTGATAATTACTGAATCCGTGTGCTATCATAGGCTTGTGATTTTAAAATAAAACCATCCCGCCCCGCCGCAACATTGCGGCAGATGCAGGCAAATGAATTAAAAACAAAGAGGAAAGCCTCCCGACGGTTACTTGTGCAATTCGTGGGGGGGGGGTAAAAATCAGCGAGTTATGGATATTTGTTTTCATCGGGCTATCATCTTGGACGGGCGGATACGGTCGACAATGACCATATCATCCTCTACGTGGAATATGAAACACCAGCGGCGGTTGTGGCTCACCATTCGGCGGGCTTTGGGATGGTACTGCCGTATGTCGGCCATCGTGCTCGGCCGGTACAGG